>JALHSP010000102.1 GCA_022865305.1 Bacteroidales bacterium
TGCGAAGGATTAAAACCATAAAAAGTTCAAAAGCGTCAATAAGTTATCCGGATATTTTGATTTTCCAGTCATTTTAGAACAACGTTAAGTATAAAATATACTGTAAATATCTGTAAATGAAGTTAATCGCTTAGCGCTAACTCCTTTATAACCCTAATTTTTTCAGGGATAATCAACCAAATATGGTGGATAACCCCGAAGAATGTCAGGTTTTACATTCATAAGTACTAAATAAGGCTTAAAAGAGATTTTCATATGGCGACTTTATTATCTGTAAACTTCGTGTACTTGCTTGGGTATATATCTATGTCGTTCTGCTGCTCTTGTGCCCTAATAACTCCTGTATATACCTCAAATCAGTACCCGACTCTAAAATATGTGTGGCATAACTGCGTCTCAACCAGTACCGTGTTACACCTTTCATATTATGCAGCGAGCAAAATATAGATAATCAATGATCGAATATTCAGGTGCAATTAAAACTCCGTCCCGTCAGTCACATAAGCATATAACATCGACGCATTACAAAACATGTTGATATAATGCATACTGACAACCTTTCATAATTCAAATTCAAGTTAAACAAAATCTGGAAAATAATAAAATTAAATCTGAACAAAATACTTAATACTGCAAACCCCATCCCCTAACCTCCCGCTGTCCTTCGCCTTCGCGCCGTGCCGTCGGCGCTCCGTCGCTGAAGCTTTGGAGCGTAAGCGACAAGCATTTGGCGGCCGATGGTAGCCGCTTCGGCCTTCGGTCGTCGAAGTCGACGTACAGCAGACGAAGACGGCGGAGCAAGGGAGGGACAGGCTCTTTCGCTTATGTCACTAAACCCATCCCCCAACCCCTTCCCTTATTGTTTAAGGGAAGGGGATAGGGGAAGGGTTAAGAAGCTATTAGAGAAGGAGATGGAGGATGGCATGAAAAATAACGAAACTCCCCTTTGTGTTAAATAAAATCTCAAATATTTTGGACTATATTTGTATAGAGGAGCGTTTATCCTGAATTTATTCAAACAGCTAAATGATATATATATTTATATTAATTACTCTGGTACTTATACCAGCATTCTCGTGTAATAATAAGGACAATAAATTAAGCTCCGGGCCATTTGCAAATTCAATCAGTGACGATTCTCTTTTATCTCTGGTACAGCATCATACCTTTGAATATTTCTGGGATGGAGCCGAACCGGTTTCAGGTATGGCTCGCGAACGTTTCCATGGTGCATGGCCGCATTGGATATATGGTGAGACGGGAAAAGTAAAACCATTTTCTCCAAAAGACAATGGTGCTGATATTGTTGAAACTGCATACCTTATTCAGGGACTGCTTTCCGTAAGGCAGTACTTTAAAGATGGCAATGAAAACGAAAAAGAGCTTGCAGCAGACATAGATAAACTCTGGAAAGAGGTCGAATGGAGCTGGTTTACAAAAGAAAGAGAAAATGTAATTTACTGGCACTGGTCACCGGATTTAGGCTGGGAAATGAATTTTCCTGTACAAGGTTATAATGAATGTCTTATTCTCTATGTCCTTGCAGCATCGTCTCCAACCTAGCCTGTTGATGCTCAGGCATATCATAAAGGATGGGCACGGGATGGTGAAATTATTTCAAACCATTTGAAATATGGATTGCCTCTCATCCTGAAACATAATTATGCCGAGGAATATGGAGGACCTCTATTCTGGTCACATTATTCTTACCTCGGGCTGAACCCCGGAGGTCTTTCTGATAAATATGCTGACTACTGGAAATTAAGTGTAAATCAAACACTTATTAATTATAAATGGTGTGTTGAAAATCCGATGAAATACAAAGGATACTCTGAAAATTGCTGGGGGCTTACAGCAAGCTATTCTGTAAACGGGTATGCAGCACATGCTCCGGGCATGAATAACGATCTGGGAGTAATATCTCCTACAGCTGCTATTTCATCAATCCCATATACCCCTGAGCAATCGTTAAATGCCATTAAACACTTTTATTATGACCTGGGCGACAAAATATGGGGGAAATATGGTTTTTATGACGCCTTCTGCGAACAAAACAACTGGTATCCTGAACGTTATCTGGCAATTGATCAGGGACCGGCAGTAGTAATGATAGAAAATTACAGAACAGGATTACTCTGGAATCTTTTCATGCCATGTCCTGAAATTAATGAAGGATTAAATAAGCTTGGGTTTTTTACCAGCCAGGATAATTAAAATCTTAATTTGAAATATTAATTTAAAATTGATCAGATGATAAGGATTAAGAAATTTACGGCACTTTTGCTTGGCGCATTTCTGCTTTTAACAGGTTGTAAAGAACAATCGCTGAGCGACATAAGTATTTATGAAAATAAAGCGGATTCCATTCTTAAGCTTATGACTCTCGATGAGAAAATTGGTCAGGTTTCTCTCTTTACCAGCGACTGGTCTACAACCGGACCCTCAATGCGAAAGGATTACATCGATCTTATAAAGCAGGGTAAGGCTGGAAATATTTTTAATGCTTATACTGTGGATTATGTACGAGAACTTCAGAGATTCGCTGTGGAGGAGACCCGGTTGCATATACCATTATTATTTGGCTATGATGTAATTCATGGCCACAGGACAATATTTCCCATCCCTCTGGGACAGGCTTCATCATGGGATACTGCTGCGATAGAAAAAGCTGAACGAATTGCGGCTACTGAAGCTACTGCTGAAGGACTTAACTGGACTTTTGCACCTATGGTTGATCTTGCACGCGATCCAAGATGGGGCAGGGTGATGGAGGGAGCAGGTGAGGATACATGGCTGGCGGGTCTGATTGCTGCTGCAAGAGTTAGAGGTTTTCAGGGGCTTGATCTTTCAGATAAGAGATCCGTTCTTGCCTGTGTAAAACACTTTGCGGCATATGGTGCGCCACAGGGAGGCCGTGATTATCATACTGTTGATATGTCTGAAAGATCTCTTTATGAGTGGTATCTGCCTCCATATAAGGCAGCAGTTGATGCCGGAGTAGCTTCAGTGATGACTTCTTTCAACGAAATTGCAGGAGTACCCTCCACTTCGAATAAGTGGTTACTTACTGATCTTCTTCGTAATGACTGGAAATTCAAAGGATTTATTGTAACTGATTACAGTTCAATCAACGAGCTCATTAATCATGGTGTTGCCAGAGACCTTTCAGAGGCAGCATCAATTTCAATTAATGCAGGTGTTGATATGGATATGCAGGGCAGCGCTTTTATCAGTCAACTCTCTGATCTTGTGAAATCCGGAAAAGTCACGGAAGAGACTCTTGACAACGCAGTTAAAAGAATTCTCATAGCAAAATATAAACTGGGATTATTTGATGATCCGTATAAAAATTGCGACAAGAAACGGGAGACAGAGGAGATAATGACACCGGAGTTTCTTGCATTTGCCAGGGAATTTGTTGCCAAATCATGCGTATTGCTTAAAAATGAAAACAAAATTCTTCCTGTTCCGGAAAATATAAGATCAATTGCTGTAATTGGTCCCCTGGCAGATTCAAAGCCAGATATGCTGGGCTTCTGGTCAGCAGCCGGACAGTGGGAAAAATGTGTTTCACTTCTTGAAGGAATAAGAAACAGAGTTGGTGGTTCTGTTAATATATTAACAGCCAAAGGGTGCAATGTCAATGATGAAAATACTGAGGGGATTGATCAGGCTGTATCACTGGCCCGGAGATCTGATTATGTTATACTTGCACTCGGTGAAAGCAGCATGATGAGCGGGGAGGCATCCAGCCGTACTGATATTTCCCTGCCAGGTGTTCAGCTCAGGCTTGCTGAAGCTATTATCAAAACGGGAAAACCGGTTGCAGTTGTCTTATTTAATGGCAGACCTCTTGCAATACCGGAACTTGACAAGTTGGCTCCGGCAATCCTTGAAACATGGTTCGGTGGAACACAAGCCGGAAACGGGATAGCAGATGTGCTTTTCGGAGATGTGAATCCTTCAGGAAAGCTGACGATGACATTCCCGCGGAATGCAGGGCAGGTCCCCATATTTTATAATTCAAAAAATACAGGCAGGCCAATAAATCCGCAGAATCCTTACGAAAAATACAAATCAAATTATCTTGACAGCCCGAACACCCCACTTTATCCGTTCGGATACGGATTGAGCTATACATCTTTTAAGTATTCAGGAATTACTCTGAATAAAACCGAATTTCAGAAAGATGATCAGATCATTGTTTCAGTTGAAATAACAAATACAGGTGACAGGGATGGTGAAGAAATAGTACAACTATATGTGCGTGACCTGGTTGGTGATGTAACACGTCCGGTAAAAGAACTGAAAGGTTTCAGGAAAGTCATGATCGAAAAGGGTAATACTGTTAATGTGGCATTTACTATTTCGCCTGCCGATCTTTCGTATTATCATAAGGATATGAGCTTTACATTCGATCCTGGCGAATTTGAGCTTTTTATAGGACCAAATTCATCAGAGGGTAATTCAGTCTCATTTTTACTTTTATAAAGAACTATATTTTAATTCTGCATTATTGGAATATTCTTATCTGCAGGACTTTTAAAATATTTCAGGAAGCAGGAATGATCTCGATCAAGATGATATTTTGTTAAAACCTTTCAGTAACTTTTTATGACTTTTAAATAAAGAATATTTGATTTTTTTTTGTTATGTTATTTAAAAATAGTATATTTGCACCGATTTTTAAACAAAAAAAGTCTACGATATACAATCGGAAGTTGTAAAATAAACAAAGTATTTAAAAGGTTAAAAAAATGAAAAACAAAGTTTTATTGGGATTAGCAGCTGTCGCAATGGTTGCTTTCCTTGCTAGCTGTGGTAAAGCTCCACAGGCTCAGATTGATGCTACTAATGCAGCAATTGAAGCTGCTAAAGCTGCTGAGGCTAATGTTTATTTGCCTGCAGAATTTGCACAAGTACAGGATTCACTGAATGCTGTTTTGGCTAATATTGAAGCTAAGAAATCAAAGCTGTTCAAAAATTTCAGCGATGAAAAAGTTAAACTTGATAGTACTTTAGCTCTCGCAAATCAGGTCGCAGCTAATGTAGGTGCAAAGAAAGATGAAGTCAAGAAAGAAGCTGAAACTTTACTTACTGATATTAAAGCTGTTATTGAACAGAACACCAAACTTTTTCCGAAACTTCCAAAAGGCAAAGAAGGTGCAGCTGTTATAGAACAGATCAAATCTGAACTGGCAACCGTTGATAATTCAGTTGTTGAAGCTCAGGGTTTGTTCGACAAAGGCGCATTCATGGATGCACTTAACAAAATTAAAGCTGCTAAGGAAAAAGCTGATGGTCTCAATACAGAGATTAAAGACGCTTTAACAAAAGCCAGGATAAAGTTTTAATTCTACTTAATTGCTTTTATATTAAAAATCCCCGGGGGAAAACCCGGGGATTTTTTTAAGGTGACTAAAGGTTTTTTTAAGGGTGAAGTCCCCAGGCATATACTGATCATATCTGCAATTGCAGGCTTAATAACTCTTGTGGGATTTTTACTGTTTTATCCTGTTCCTTCTCCTCCGGTCAGTAAAATGGAGCATGCCAGGAAAACTCTTTCAAATGCCCGTAAAGAAGGGGCTGATACGTATTCAACGACGCTTTTTACTGAAGCAATAGAATACTATGACTCAGCAATGACAAACTGGAGAAGTGAAAATATGAGATTCATTTATTCCAGGGATTATAATAAAGTATCATTTTACGCTGGACTATCCTCAGATAAGGCAGAACTTGCAGCAGAGGACTCTAAAAACACCCTCTCAGAACTGGAAACCAGGCTGAAACAGAAGATCGGGGCACTTAATGTTCTTATTACTGAAATAAATGAACTATTTACGAGTTACCCGCTTGCTTATGAGGTGAGGAATCGCATATCCAAAGGAAAGATGTTGCTGAAGGAATCCGAAATCGCTTTTAATAACAGGCAATATTTACAGGCAGACAGAAAAATGACTGACGCTGAAACCCTTTTAACAACTTCATTTGAGAATGCTTCATCAAATCTTAAAAGCTACTTTAAATCGTATCCGGAATGGAGAAAATGGATAAATCAGACCATAGCTGAATCCAGACAAGATTCCGGTTATTCAATTATTATCGATAAATTCTCGCGTAAGTGTGTTATCTATTTTAACGGCATTAAGAAGTACCAGTATAATGCTGAACTTGGCAGAAACTGGGTGGGAGATAAAAGAGTAAGTGGCGATAAGGCAACCCCGGAGGGTATGTATAAAATAATCAGGAAATTCAAAAGTGACAGTACTAAATACTATAAAGCCCTTCTTCTCGACTATCCGAATAATGAGGATACGGCAAAATTCATATCAGATATTGCAAAAGGTATTCTTCCAGTGTCTGCAAAAATCGGAGGTATGATCGAAATACATGGTAACGGGGGCAAAGGGGTTGACTGGACCGAGGGATGTATTGCATTGACAGACAGAGAAATGGATACTGTTTTTAAGATAATAGAAATAGGCACTCCTGTTACAATAGTAGGATCAATGTACAATCTTCAGCATGTTCTGAACCGATGATTTATCCGGTATGAGAAATAATAAAGAAATAGATAAGAAGTTACAGCCTGAAACTGAAAAAACGACCGGGAAAAAAGTCACTTTCTGGCTGATTGCCTCCCTCATTACAATTTTTATTTTTTGCATTTTCCTCTACTTGATTCCATTTATACAGGAAATTCCATCCGGAGACAAAACAACAGTTACTAATTCTGCAGAATTGAAAAGGGATGCAGCTTATAAGAAGCTGATTTCACTGATGAACAGGGATGTTCAGCGTCTTTCAAGAAAGTACAATGCCTATACTTCAGGACAATCCTATCTTGTGATCAACACTACTGATAACCTGTTTCACCTTTACAGGAATAAAAAGCAGATCAGAGAAGGATTCTGCAGTTCAGGGAGCTATAAATTGTTACAGACAGAGGAGGGGAGAAGCTGGATTTTTAAAACGCCAAAAGGAAAATTCTTGATACAGGGAAAGACAATCGATCCAATCTGGACCAGGCCAGACTGGGCATTTGTTGAAGAGGGATTGCCAATACCGCCCAAAGATGATCCTTCGAGATATGAATATGGAGTTTTAGGCGATTATGCCATGAGTCTGGGTGAGGGCTACCTGATACACGGGACCATTTACAAGCGTTTCATCGGCATGCCTGTTACTCATGGATGTGTCAGACTGAATGATGATGATCTTAAAGCTATTTTTAATACGTTAAGTATCGGCTCTAAAGTTTATATTTTCTGAGATGAAGTAATGAAAACTTGCAATGGGAAATGAAGTAACAGATAAACCATTTTATAAAAAACAAGGTTTTATTGTTTTGTCGATTATCCTGGCAGTTTTTATTATTTACTATAGTGTCATGTCATTATTGGGTCCTGTCAGAAAACTGAAAGCATTTGATTCTGAATATGGTTTCAAACAGGATGAAAAAAATACAATTGATGAAAGGATACTTTCTGATTCTTCATACCTTAAATTACTGAAGGAAAAAGCATTTCTTCAGTCAAAGATTGCAATGGCAGAAACTGATTCCATCTACCTGACAATCAATCTTGCCGATAGCTCGGTTAATCTTGAAATCAGTGGAGTGGTTGTCCATTCAACTGATATAAAAAAGATAAATATCAGTAAAATCCTTAAGAAAGGAGATGAATATACCATTTTAACAATGCTTTCCACACCACTGGTTATAGCAAAAGACTTTACATCTATTAAAAAGGAGCCGTTGATGATAAAAATGGCTCCCAAGGATACCTCTGAATACCAGCCTGATATAATCCCGGATACTGCTGATTTTGAACCTGTAAATTTTATACTGGAAATGCAGAACGGAGTAAAGGTTTATGTTTATCAGGATGAAAAAGTAAGGTTCGGCGACGGTATTCGCCGTTTCGGATTCGACCTGTGGGACAGGATCCGCAATACTGTGAGTTCAATGACAAGAGTATTTACCCTCAAAGTTCCGGAATACCATCCGTATATTAAAATCCGGCTCGCCAGAGCCGACGCTAAAATCATCTACAGAGCCATCCCTTATAATGGTCAGGTAGCGGTTTACAGATAAGAAAAATTCTTTCCATGTAACCATACCTGCATATTAAAAAAAAATGTAGGTTTGAATCTTACTGAGAACTAATTTAATCTTGCATGGCACGATTCACTGGCGTTATAGGAATTCTGATAATTCTGGGATTGGCATTTTTATGGTCGAACAACCGTAAAGCTATAAACTACCGGCTTGTTATTACCGGCCTTGGGCTGCAGCTTGCGCTGGCAATCTTTATTCTTAAAGTACCAATCGGACAGGATATCTTTTACTGGCTGGGAAAAGCTATAAATAAGCTTCTTGACTTTTCGCAGGAAGGAGGATTATTTGTTTTCGGCGACCTTACAAAAGTGCCACAGATACTTCCTGCGGAAATTGTTTCAAGTGGAATTTTCCTTTTCATACTTATACCAACTATAATTTTTGTCTGTGTTCTTGTAGCAATGGCCTATCACGTAGGACTGATGCAGAGGATTGTTGCCGTTCTTGCCCGGTTCGTTCACTGGGCAATGAGAGTAAGCGGCAGCGAAGCCCTTTCCAATGTTGCCAGTGCATTTGTCGGACAGGTCGAGGCACAGATCATGATACGGCCATATCTGTCAGGAATGACAATGTCGGAGCTGCTGGCTTCAATGACCGGAAGCATGGCATGTATTGCGGGAGGAGTTATGGCTGTGTATATTTCTATGGGAGTACCTGCTTCATACCTTCTTGCAGCAAGCCTGATGGCTGCACCAGGAGCATTAGTCATCTCCAAGATCGTCTTCCCTGAAACTCAGGTATCTGAGACCAAAGGTAAGGTAACCCTTGAGGTAAAAAAAGAGCAAACAAATATTATGGATGCAATCTCACACGGTGCATCCGACGGGATGAAGATCTCAATCAATGTAATTGCAATGCTCATCGGGGTAATCGCCCTCGTCGCCCTTGTGGATGCCCTGCTTGGATATTTTGGTCACTTTCTTGCCTGGACAGGAGTGTCCCTTAATGCAATCGGTCTTGATGTTCAAAACCTCCGTCTCAAAGACGTTTTCGGTGCTTTCTTTTCACTTTTCGCTATTGTAATGGGTGTACCTGTATCAGAATCATTTGAGGTTGGTTCCCTTATGGGTACTAAAATGGTTATAAATGAGTTTGTTGCATACACCGACCTGTCACCGATGATTCAGCAGGGTGTTTTAAGTGCTAAATCGGTTGTTATAGCAAGCTTTGCTTTGTGTGGTTTCGCAAATTTCAGCTCTATAGCCATTCAGCTTGGCGGCATTGGAACTATGGTACCTAGTCGTAAAGCTGATCTTGCCAGACTTGGATTTAAAGCTATGATATGTGGTACGATGGCATCGTACATCTCTGCTTCACTGGCTGGGATATTGCTGTAGAGAGGTCGGTTAACTGGGGGTTATTCGCTGCGCTCATGAGCCCCTTTTAGGGTACCTTGCGGAGAGAGGGGCTCTTGAACCCACTTCTCCTACTTCTTGAATATCAAATTGTAACGTCCTGTAAAAATTCAACTCCACCGATTCAGGCACCTCTCATGCCTCTCCCGAATTTCTTTAAATAACGCTCGTTTGCAAAAGCCGGGCGTATTGACCACATTTGGCCGGTCAGATTACTATTGATATACATAACTAAACAACAAGCACTTAACTCCGGCTTTTGGTGGTCAATTTTATCCGGCCAACTATGGTCAAGGCCACTGGCTTTTCTAGCAGAGGGATGTAAAAGAACGTTGAGAAGAACTCTGTCTATGATTAAGTCTCCCATAGGGATAATACACCATTCTGATTGTGGAATACAATATTGTTGCAAAGAATACATCAAAATACTGAAGAACAATAAAATGGAGATAAGTATGGCTGCAAAGGGAGATTGTTATGAGAATGCTGTTGCTGAAAGAGTCAATGGGATCCTAAAAGAAGAATATGATCTTGGCATAAAATTTATATCCAAAGAAATTGCTGTTAAAACGACAAAAGAGGCTGTAAATCTTTACAATACAAGAAGATTACATTCATCAATAAACTTCAAAACTCCAGAAGGAAAATATGCAGCATACTCCTATTGAAATATTGATAACCTCAAAATAAGTTATTAACATTCCAACAGGAAATAAATATAAAGAAACAGAGTATAAACAATGTCAACTTTTTTCAGGACGAGACATTCCTAGGCTTTCAGCGTCGTTGATGCTGCAAACAAAGAAAGAACTGCAGTTGCCGTCAGCATATACCGCTTCCGGATGCAAACAGTATGTTGTTTATACCCCGTCATTCCTCAATAAATAACTTTCTTGAAATCCTTTGATTTCCCATAGTAAGTGTGATTATATAAAGACCGGGTTTTACAGCCGGATTAAATTCGTAATGTCCTGAATCAAATATTTTCCTTATAAAAACAGCCTGTCCGGTCAGGTTGGTAATAACCAGGGTACCATTATTCATCCTGCCGAGATTAATATCAGACATTAACATTCCCCTGGAATAGTATGTCCTGAACAGATTATCATCGGATCTGACACTGGCAATTTCTGTTGGTATTGAATTAATGTACAGAAAAAACCTGTCAGAATAGTCTCCTGCAGCAAGGAAGATGTTATATTCCCTGCCAGCAAGCAGGTCCTGATTTGTACTTGTTACCAGATCAGAGAGGTATATTCCTGTAACGGATAACAGGCTGCTAATTGATGAGATTCTGAAAATAATATTGCCGGATCTGTTCGTTTTAATACCAAGAGGAACAGTGCAGCCTGTCATTAAAGACAAAGGCAAAGCATCAATGGAGAGTCTGGTTCCGTTTGAACCGATGGCATACAGGTTCGGGACTTTAAGATCGGTATTCATCAGCTTAAGGGCATCCAGTCTACCGTCAAATGTTATTTCAGCTTTTTCATCAAAATATATTACAACAGGATCTGTTGAAGCCGTGTCATCAGAAAAACTTGCTGAAAGGCGGAGTAGTGGTTTGGACTCAGCTTTCCCGGATTTTACAAACGAATGTGTAAGATCTGTTATCCTTACACTGTTGTCGAGTGACAGAGTCCCGGTCACCGGGTAAGCCCCATCTTTGATATGTATGAAGAATCCCTGCATTGAAGGAATAATGTTCGTTGCCACTCCAGGGTCGCCAGACACTCCATCTACATAGCTGCTGTAAGTTCCTCCATACTGATCATCAGTACTTGCTTTAAAGTAATAGAGTGCATCATCAATATTTGTTTTTGTCCATCCTGAAGTTGCATCCCAGTCGATGGGCGATGGGTAAGGATTCCCGACAAGATTAAAGCCCCTGGTATAAGTATAATTATGATTGTATAGCGCAACTGAAAGGAGGCCGTTATTTACCACTCCGGTTATATCCGCTGTGTTTGGAGCGCTTCCTGATCCAAAATTTGCAGCATATCCCTGCAATGGATTAAGAATGTTGGTAGTGGTTGTATAACTAACCCATCCTGAAGATGTACGGCTTTCATCATACCTGTAAAATGAGGGAAAAGAAGCTCCAAGGTTAATGTCATCACCAAACTCACTTACAGTTGCCGCCTGGAACGGAGAGCTGAAATATTTATACCCGAAACCTGAAGGCAGATACCGCTGCATAGTTACATTTCCTGATACTGATCCACCTCCGGCACAAATGATAAGCGCTGTTTGTGCTGCCGTTGACAAAAGAGTTAAATAACCGCCTGATGTGAGGTTTCCACTTTGCACTGATGCAATGCCCGTGATATTAAGCGGGCCCTGAAGTGTAACCCCTGCAGCATTATTAACAGTCAAATCCTTAATCGTATTACCCGCAAAAACATCAGCTCCTATTAATTGAGCTGCCGTTCCGTTAAATTCAATTGTCCCTGTTGCAGCGGTAAATGTTCCGTTATTTGTGATAGTTCCGGAGATCTTTAATGTATTACCACTGATAGTCAGAGAAGTGCCATTATCGATTATTAAATTATTAACAGCACCAACTGTTCCGCTGCTCAGTACAGGCTTATTGGATACATTGAGTATCTGAACAGAAGTTGCCAGATCAGGTATGAATCCGCAGGTCCAGTTCCCGGAAACATTCCAGTCGCTGCTCACCTCTCCGGTCCAGGTCAGTTCAGAAATAATGGTAATTGGACTGGTTGCTGTTACTTCGCCACAACCGCCTGAGGCAGCAATTGTGTTTGTTACTGTATAACTTCCCGGGGTGCTGGCGGCCAGATCTACCTGACCTGTTGCAGTGCTTACAAAGACCAGGCCGGCTGTGGATGAGAATGTCCCTGCAACACCCCCGCCGCTGAATGCCGGGAATGGATTTGCCGCATTTGGGCAATAGGGTGTACCTGTATAGCTAAAGGTTGCAACAGGCAATGCAGTAACAGTAATGTCCACTGTTCTGGCTGCACTTGTTCCACATGCATTTGTTGCTGTCACACTTAAGGTACCGCTTGTAGCACTTGTGTTGAAATCGACAGTTACTGAATTACCTGTTCCGTTTATTGTATGACCAGTTCCGGAATAAGACCAGTTATAGTTATTTCCGGAAACATTCGGGACTGTATAAATATACCCGCCGGAACCCTGGCAAACCTGTGTGGGAGCAGACGTGAAATTTGAAGGCATTGAAGCCACAACAGGGAATGTTATAACTACATCGTCTGATGATGTACAGGAAGCATTACTTATCGTCCAGCGTAATGTATAGGTTTCACCAAGAACACCTGTAAAAACAGTGTTATATTGTGTACTATTAACAAATGTACCCCCGGCACCACTAACTATTGTCCATAATCCCGAATAAGGAACAGGATCATTACCTGCGAGAATAGTTCCGGAGACGCCGCAAAGTGATTGATCTAAGCCTGCATTTGAAGTTGTGGGATTTGCATATGCATTTACTATAGTGCCATCAACCACCCCAATATTAGCTCCGTTATTAAAAGTGAAGCCTGTTAATTTGTAGGCTCCCGGGACCGGAGTTGGCAGCGTATATGGCAATGAGGTTACATTTATGGTTGGCTGGGGAGCACCATTAATCGTATAATCAAGGGTATAATTCAGATTAATGGGATTGAACGATGTGAAGCTGACAGGATTGCCGGCCGCTCCGCATACAGGTGCGGTTGAAGAAAATGAAGCCCTTGCATTTGTTGCAGTAACACTTGCTGTTGTGAAGTCCCTGGGCGTAGTGGAGATGTCTATCTTTTTAGTAGTTCCAACTTCTCCGTTATTATTATCTCCCGAGGCAGTTGACTCATTCTCATTCCATAAACCGGCGATATATTCTGCAACCCGCATATCAACCATACCATTTTCAGTCATCAGAGGTGTCAGATCACTATTAGGGTCCCAGGCAATTTTAATTTTTGCTTTAGATCCGGTATTAGTTGATACACTCCAATATTCTTGTGTGTTAGATACAACCAACGGAGGTGTCAATGAGGCTGAAGTTGGATTTGGAGTGAAAAATTCTACAGTCCAGGGCAAAGTACTTCCTTCTGAGTATGTGAGGGTAAAGTTATGGCCCTTTGTAGTTCCTTTGCCTACCGGATAAAGGAAAGTGCCGCCCCTATTTATTTTCTTGATCAGAGGGCCATTTACAAAAGAAGTGGAATTTCCTCCTTCAGGAATAACCGCTGCCGAAGAAGTACTCAGGAGAATCAGCCTGCTCGTAGAACTAGTGCTGATAATACCGTTTGTCAGCAGCAACTCATTATTAACTTCAATCAATCCGTTTGCACCGATGTTTAATCCTGCCAGGTCATTAATCTCAAGATTATTAAATTTATTAGCTCCGGCAAAGTCACCTGTCAGCCCACCAAGGATTTGAACAGACGTACCTGCAAAAGAAACAGTTGAAGCCGGTGATGAACCGGTACCGCTAATGAAGGCACCGGTATTATAACGCTCCATCGATCCATGAATTATCAGCTTCCGGTTATTTACACTGTTGTCGAGTGTAGGTCCGTCAATAACAAGTCGTTTACATATGGTTAATTCCTTATTCGGAAGAATTCTTATACCTGTTCCGGTAAAGAACATATTAGGCAGGCTGTTGAACAGTGTTGCAATAATTGTAATTGAATAAGTCCCGATTCCGCCATATTCAATTGTACCGTTACCTGAACAATTTGTAAAGCTGGTATAATTACCCGCCGGCAGGTTACCGCTTTCAAGGTAAATAGTTCCGTCACCGGATACAACACCAAAGCTATGACCGAATGTCGGGGAAACGACTCTCAACCGGTTGTTGATCGTTGTGGAAAATGAAGAAATCCTGTTAACATCTATTGTTACAACATGGTCTATAATAACGAAAGCTCCGGTTGGACCGCCTGACGGACAGGGAGGTGAAGACCCGACCGGTGTCCAGATTGTCACATCTGACCATTCCCCGTCTTTATTTGACTGATATGCAGGAACTTCACCAGGGATTGCTGTATTGTCTCCGGCAGTATAATCCCCGTTAAGATTGCTGCTTCCTGTGTGTATAAAGGTAATCTGGTGATTGGTTTCATCAACATTATCTGTTGCAGGACCGTAAGGGGCTTCGTACCAGTAATTACCCGGTTGTACCAGTTTAGCTGCCACATAATCACTTTCCACACCATAAACATCACCTGGCATGTATTGCAATAAAACATTTGCATCAAATCCTGAAATACCTGAACTCTCAATCTGCCAATAGTAATTAAGCACATTCGAAGGATCGGTTACGCTGGAATGATTACTGTTTATAGGATTAACCTTAATATAACCCACTGTGGCACTTGCAGATATTGTGTAAATTGCAGGTGTATATTTCCCGAAGACTCCGACCGGGAATGTAAATGACTGTGGTGCAGCGGTAAAGAATTTTCTCACCCCCAGATTACTGGTTACTCCATCAGATTTAATCATTTTTGTAATACCAAACGGAGCTCCGTCGATTAAACTGTTCTGGCTGAGGGTCAGCAGGAATTTATTTATTTCAAGAACTCCCTGTGTAAGCACAAGGTTATTCTGAAGAGTTATATCGTTAATCAGTTTAGCTCCGGCAGCGTTGTTGAGTTCAAACCTTCCGAATGAGCCCGTCCCTGATATCTGCTGCTGTAAGGTACCGGATAGGACGATTCCACCTGTGGTATTATTGTCAGTATAGGAGCCATTATTAACCAGGTTCCCGGATAAAGTTACTTTGTTCGTATTCAGAACGAGGTTACCGGAATGAATGGTCAGGTTCCGGTTGACGGCAAAGCTAATGTTTACAGTAAGTGAGGTCAAAGACAATACCTCTAAGTTGTAGAAATTTGTTACAGTTGAACCGGTAACAGATTGAGCACCACCGTTAAAGGTTGTCACATTGGTACCATAAATATAGGTACCACTGTTATTCAGGTCTCCCTTGAGGGAGATATTTAAACTGTTGGAATTTAATGTACTCCTGTTATTACTTATTGTTAAGGATCCATTCAAAACCAGCTGACTTACCATCAGAGTCAGTGATGCATCTCGTTGAGTTCCGGCAGTTTTGCCTGTTATTGTAAGATTATTCAGAGGAATATTGGCATCCGCCAGATATGTCTGAATTGCGTCAATGACAGGTCCCGCAACAGGTGATTGTGTGAAGATTATAGTACCTCCGGTTACAGAGGAGACAGCCGGCCTCAGATACAAATCCCCAAAAGTAGTTCCTCCACCACGGACTATTGTAAGTGTACCTCCCGACATTGTAAACTCACTGGCATCATTTAATACTTCAAGTTTGGCTTTTGTTAAACTTGAGTTGTTTCCGTAAATAATGACATTACCTCCGCTTTGTTTATAGCTTAATATTCCATTGGTGGTAGGGAGTGGTCTGCGTATCTGTCCGGTAACAAAAAGATTTCCTCCCTGAACCTCAATAGCAGATGCTCCGTTGCCGGAATACTCAATATCTGCGTTATTCGCTGTATTTCCAATCGGGCCAATATAAACATTTCCACCTCCGTTCAATATGGTCAGTCTGCCATTAAGATAAAAGGTTTCATTATTTGCAGCATTATTTGCAATCAGGACGTTTGAGGGAGTGTTAATGGTCAGCCCCGCAGTTTCAGGAATGGTAAAATCCGTGCCCTGTGATATTGTCAGATTCCCGGTTCTGTTATAAATAAAAGTTCCGTTTATTAAGGTAAGCCAGTCATTGGTAGGGGTTGTCAGTGTTCCGGCTATATTACAGGTAAGCGTTGTAACCTGGGAGGTGCCTTTGTTTACTGTTACTTTATTGAAAATTGTGATTGGTACTGCTCCAATGCCACTGGTAATTGAAGCATTCGTGCTACCTGAAAAAGTCAGATTGACATAATTATTCCCACTGATAAACCTGGCGCTGGGATTACTGTTACTGTTATTGATTAAGCTGCCTCCTATCTCAAAACTATTCAGGCGGGGGTTTGTCCCGTTATTAACCGGGTAACCATTATATGTATCAAAAGCAGCTCCAGGTGCAATTGTAACATTGCCATCTACAATCAGGTGCTGAGGAGCCTGATCATCGAGGAACAGGAATGTGCCGTTGTTGATATACATGTTCCCGGTGACATGTACCGTTTTCTCAACCACAGGAGAGTAAACGCCGGCAGTCAGCCAGCTCATTGTTACCCAGGCATCGGGATTATCCCCGGTTACTGTTAAATCTCCTTTTATGGTTGTATAGCTGTTATTGGGCAGAATAAGATTATCGCCTCCCTTGGCTCTCAGAATGAGATTTCCATAAGTAGTTACGCTGGGAGGCAGAATATATTCTGCACCGGTTGCTCCGTCAATATCATAAAACTCTGTGGTCCCGTGGTTATTGTTAAAGTCAGAAAAGTCACTATTCGCCGGAAAAGAGAATACTTTTGGTGAACCAACAGTTGTTGTCAGCCTGAAAAGGCCATTATTACCTGAAGGTTGGCTCAGAACCATGCTAAATATACTTCCTGTCCATGTATAGATGTCAAGAGTAGAGCCAGACTGAATCTGCAGGCTGGCACAACTGTGATTAGCGGTTAAGTTGACAGTGCGATTGTTTTCAATAATAACTATGCTGTTCGGACCGGGAAAATTAACTCCCTCGACTGCTCCGGCTGGCGCTGCCGGTCCTCCGGAAGTATATGACCATGTTGTATTTAAATTCCAGGCAGAACTTGCTATGCTGTAAAATGTAAGGGGTGTTCCGAATGAAGCATCTCCGGCAGTATAATCCGCATCCAGAAAATTTGTACTGTTGGTCGGAGTGGTCCAGTCCGTTATAAGGTTGTTTGCAATATCAATCGGTGGATTAGTGTTTGTTCCGGGTCTCCATGTAAAATCATTTCTGGTATATTGCGCGGGTATATAATTGCTTTCTGTGCCAACTACATCACTCTGGTCGTATGTAAATGAATGAGTGACCGAGTTTGCAGCAATGCCGGAGAAACCTGATGATGTTACACGCCAAAAATAAGTAAGGCTCTGACCGTTAGTTGTGGTACTCGGATGTTCATAACCGACAGGAATAATTGTTATTGACCCATAAACTGCTGGTGGTGTATTAAATCCAATTGTTGCGGGAGTATATTTTACAGGTCTGGCAGGAGTGATTGTCGGGGCTCCCACCGGGAATGTAAAAGCTGCCGGGGATAAATATGCTTTTGTAAGACCGCCATCACCCGCATTACCTGCTGTCTGAATATACCGTGTTGTACTTCCATTTACAATGGATGCCAGCGAATTAAGTTTTAAATTATATGTGCCAATATTGAATATTTTGTCCTGCGAAAACGTGATAACGCCATCAATTGTCATATTGGCTGCCAGAGAAACCGGTGCTGCTGCAGCATTGTTATTATTTAACTCAACATTCTCAAAAATACCATTCCCATCTATGCTTTGGGTTAAGATTCCGTTTAATACAATCTTCCCGGAACCACTCTGAACACCTGAGTTGTAAACATCCCGGGCAACATTTATTGTTTTATCACTAACATTCATTGTTCCTAAAACCAACCTGAAGTTATCTGTGACAGTTAGTGTATTTTGTGAACCTGCAAGATTAACGCTTACTCCTGCTGGCTTGTCGATGGTGAATGTGAATAGTGAAAGAGGCACTGCAAGATTTATTGTAAATATCTGATCAGCAGTGCCATTTAAAGTTGTCAAATTAGTACCGGCAGTATATGTGGTCCCGTTTTCTATGGTGAAATCACCACCGATCGTCAGGTTGAAATTATTCGCTAAAAAATCACCGGAAGTAAGGCTAAAGTCATTTTGAACAACCATCGGAGTACTGATCCTTACGACAGAAGTACTGCTTGAGCGGTTAATGACCAGATTTCCTACCGGGGCATTTATAAATAGTGAATAGTTTACGGCATCTGCTAAACCTGAGCCTGTAACTGGAATTATTTCGAGGGTACCTCCCGTCACGTTAATATTTGCAGCAGATGATTTAACATCGAATGCCTCCTGCTCTCCAGCACCAGTTCCGGTAACATCGTAAATTTGTATGGTTCCTCCTGATACTGTATAAATATTGCCTGTATTTTCAAGATTAAAGGTTCCAAATGCAGGATTTGTACCATTTATTGACCTTGTTGTATTTAAAGTAGCAGATGAAATATCTGTTAAGTCAGCAACGGTTGTATAGGCAACCGGGGTGCGCTGGAAACGACCGCGAAGAATTAGCAATCCTCCTGTCTGGGTGTATGATGCTGATCCTGTTGAAGATAAGAATTGTTTAGCGTCAATTATTCCATCATTAATTACGAATTGTCCTGAGGCAACGGAAGAAGTGATTATTCCTCCTGACTCACGTGTTGATAAGTATCCATTGTTTATCTGAAGTTTGCCAAATATATCAAGAGCACTGACCCCACCGCTTGTAACACCTATTGTTGCATTGTCAGGGGCTGCGACTGTATATGCGGTATTTATTTCCCTGTAATCATCAGCACTCGACAGCACAACTACATCACCCCCGTCAACTATCAAAGCTCCGTTTGAAGGAATATAGTAATCGGAAGTACCGGCAATCCCTTCAGACAGAGAAGGTATAATTATAAATCCTTTTAAAATAAGCGTACCATTGCGGATCCATAATGCTTTTCTAAGATTTGGATTACTTGTTTCAGCTCCATCAGTTGCCAAAATATTTGCTCCATACAATCTGAAGTTTGAATAGTCGGTCGAATTAATAGTCAATTTAAAGGTCTGATCAATTCCTTTATCAAGAATCAGATTATAGAAATTTGTAATCCCGTTACAATTTAATATATTATCGCTGGCTCCCTGGAAATATACCGAGGCGGCTCCAGATGTGGCATCCGGTGTAGTTGGTGGAAAGGCATTATAAATCGGATATGGAAGATTTGTGAACTTAACAGTACCATTATTTGTGAAATCACCTTTAATGATGACAGTATGAAAATTAAGGTAATAATTAAGAAATGGAGCCGTTCCTCCGGTCCCGCCGATTGCAGTATTCGTTACACCATTCCCAACGGCAATGAAGGCGCTGTTATCAACTGTAACATTTCCATTGACAGTGAGAGTTAATTTTGTTGAAGAGATGTTGTCATTGATCTGAAATGTTCCGCTTTTTATATATAAATTCCCATTTAATGTAAGGTTGATTAATTGGGTTGCAACAAAGCCGGAGGTGTTGATAGTTAAGTTATTATATGCCGTTTGGGTGACTGATATGGTAAAATTTCCGGCATTATAATATTCGGTTGTTCCTCCACCGGCATCAATGAACGTGTTGACTACAGTTGCAGGAAAATTTACTGAAGCAAGCTTTATGGTTCCCTGTCCGCGAAGGGCTGTAAGAGTATTGGTAAACCTTCTGTCTGTCTGGTCCAGAAAACCACCCTCGTCAATTGTAATATCCAGTCCAGAGGAAAAAATGTCGCTGGAAAGAAAAACTGTACGACCTGTAAGAATTACAACCTTATCATTTATCCCGGGTACAGTATTACCTACCTGCAGGGTACCACTGGGGTCTGATGTCCATGTAGAAGGTGTGTTCCAGTCACCTGTCTGGTAGGAATAATAATATTTAGATAATACTGTTCCTGTACAGAAATAAGGACCAGGATTAAGTACAGATGGTGATATTATTGAAGATGAAATGCTGGAACCGCCGATTGCTGCATAATTTCCTGCGACAGCCGATGACATACCAATAGTTTTTGACAGATCAAGACCGCTTTCATACAACTCAACCCTTGCGCTTGTCAGGTTTCCGCTGTTTAAGTTTATAAGTGACCAATAGCGTGGATCTACAGGACCAATAGTTATACCGTCACCTGTTAAGGCGCCTGCTGCACTTACTGACGCACTTAGAACAGGGCCGGTGGTACCTGTATTTACATCTCTGAGGTTAATAGCTTTAAATACTCCCCCTTCTCCGATCGGAAACAAATAATTATTACCTGTTCCAACCAAATTTGCCGTTAATGTTCTTTCCACAGCTCCGGTAGTAACATTTACAAAAGAGCCCGGAGTCCAGACAATAGCTGTCGCAGGATTTGTGTTAGTAATTTTCAGAGTATTTGTTCCGGCTTGTACAATACCGCTTGTAAGAGTCATAACTCCACCGGCTGCAAGTGTAATGTTACTATTCATTGTAACACCATTTGCATTATTTAATGTAAGATTATTCAAATTTGTAACACTGCCCGGAATAAAACCTCCGGCAGAAGACCCGCCAAAAACAAGACTGGATGCTGCGGTTGTAATTAAATTTGCAGGTGTTCCCGCAATGGTTGGTCCGTTTAATGTGAGTGTATTTGCTCCAACAGTAAAAGTACCGGTAGTAAGTGTAAGAGTTCCACCCATGGTAATATTCCCAGACATTGTTTTATTACCACTCCCTGAAATAGTAAGATTATAATACGAACTTACATTAACCAATTGGGCTGCACCTGCGAAATTAACTGTATTCCCACTATTCAAAGCTGTCAAAGTTGTAATTGCAGAATTTCCTCCGATATTAAGAGTAGCATTCACACTCTGTGTTAATCCTCCGGATCCTCCAAGCGCTGTGCTAACTGTCAAGGTGCCATTATTGGTAAGGGTAATGCCGGTAACTGTTACATTTGGTATTGAAAATGCTCCTGTTAATGCCTGATTATTTGTGTTAAAAGTATAAGTACCTGTACCAGCATCAAAAGTTCCATTGTTTGTAATACCTCCTCTAAAAGTAATTGGTACATTAACAGTGTTATTGTTCCAGATACCCCCGGCATTAATGGTCACAAGTCCGGTAAACGTTTTTGTTCCTGCTGTGTTGGTATTATTGATTGTTCCGTTTAATGCTGTTGTTCCGTTCACAGTGAAATTAAATCCTCCGATTATCAGGGTTGAACCAGTGGCTATAGTTATATTGTTACAAGCCGATGCAGCATCGACAGTTATAGAATATCCTCCTTCAATAATGACATTATCACCGGCAACCGGAATGCTTGCTCCGCCTGCTCCTCCGGAAGTTGCCGACCATGTAGAGGTGACATTCCAGTCCCCGGTTGCCACAGAATAGCGGTCTGCGGCAATTACTGACAATACCGAAAATGATAAAATCACTGCCAGGGAAAATATCTTACAGGTCAGGTTTTGTTTTATCACATTATCGGTAATGTTAATGCATTCTTCACGGTAATTGCCAAACCATTATCTGCGCTTGTCACCGTAGGTAAGGTAAGTGTTATATCACCGGCGGCCAGTACAAACGTTTCGGTTTTTAATAAAGTGTCTGTGGCTGATTTGGTTAAAGGAATTTCAGAAACACTAAAGCATATCCACATGCTGCCGTTCCAATAGTAAAAACCGTCCGGCACCGACCCTTCTGTACTATAGACAAGCATTCCTAACTGATTTCACTGGTTCTTTATTAATATTTTTTTTGCGATCTTATTTTTTCCTGAAATAAAATTGGCAATATATATTCCATCTTTTAAATATATATTAAACTCATGATAACCTTCTTCATAAATTTTATGTATAAATAGAGTTTGCCCTAAAAGATTGTATATCATTATAGAGCCATCTGCACCTTCTGCACCTTGAAGATTATTGATCTTTGCTTTCAGAACACCTTGAGAGTAGTAAATGCTGAAAAGATCAGGTCCGGGAAAATTATCCGGAATATCTGTAATACTGTTTGACAGATTGAGAAAGAACCTGTTTTTATATTCTCCAACACTAAGAGAAATCTTATATTCCTGATTATTGAGCAGGTCTTGTTCTGTACTAGTCACCTTATCAATAAGTGAAATTCTCATTTCCGAAAAAGTTCCTTCAATATCACGAATCTTGAAAATAACATCACCAGCTATATTAATTTTTAAGCCAAGTGGTACACTATAAGTAGTGTCTGTGGCATAAGGTAATGCTTTGATTGAAATTTTCCTATCGTTAGGTGTCACTACATACACATTAGGAACACTCAAGTCAGTATTCATGAGTTTAAGGGCATCCAGTTGACCATCAAATTCACTGGTTGCTTTTGGATCGAAATAAACAACTAAATAATCGGGTGAACTCAGGTTATTCGAAAAACTTGCTGTAAACCTAAGAAGTGATATACCCTTTTCGCCTTTTAGGAAAGACTGAGATTGATTTGTTACCCTTACATTATTATTCATTCGTAATATTCCAGTTACAGGATAAGTACCATCCTTTACGTGTACAAAGAAACCCTGCATTGTGGGAATAATATTTGATGCTATTCCATCACTTGAAATACCTTTCATAAAAGTGCTATAATTACCACCATATTGGTCAGAAGCGCTGGTTTTAAAATAATAAAAAGCATCATCAATATTAATTTTTGTCCATCCCGAAGAAGAATACCAATCTATTGGTGAAGGATATGCATCTCCAATAAGATTAAATCCCTTTGTATAGGCTTTGTTATTATTATAAAGTGTATCTGAAAGATTTCCGTTGTTTACTATACTTGTAACATCAACGGTATTTGGAATATTAACTGAACCAAAATTAACCGCATAACCTGCCATCGGACTAAGTACATTGGTTGTTGATTTATAATTAACCCACCCCAAAGAAGTTCGACTTTCATCGTACTGGTAAAATGTGGTAAATGATGCTGAAAGATCAATATCATCCCCAAACTCATTAATAGTAGCTGCCTGAAATGGAGAACTGAAATACTCATACCCAAATCCTGAGGGAAGATAACGTTCCATGGTAACATTTCCGGAGACCTGGCCCGTACCTGCACCGTTAATAAGCGCTGTGCTTGATGCTGTTGAAATAAGTGTCAAGTATCCATCAACGTTTAATGTCCCGTTGCCTAACAGAATTCCTGCTAGTTTTTGACCGGCAGTTAAAATTTTAGTTGTACTACCTGAGGAAACAGTAATATTGTTAAAAGTTGCCGTTGAAGATCCACCCAGACTCTGGGTAGTTCCGGCAAATGTAACAGTACCTCCTGTATCAGTAAACGTTCCGTTATTTACCCAATTACGAGAAAGGATCATATTGCCACTGCGCTCAATTACTTTGGTTCCTGACTTAATAATTATTCCCTGCCCGAAAGAAAAGCCTGAGAGCATTATTATCGAAAGACACGTTGTTAATATGTGAGTAAATATTAACACTAATTTGTCCATTCAATTATTATCCAATTAAATGGTAAAAACAAAACAAGGGTTTTATATGAACTGGCTATGATTTGTTACCCGGATTCATAATATTTTATGTGAGAGAGTACCTTCTTAAAAATATTGTCACGAAAAATTTATTATTAATAAATTCTGTGCATTTATAATTTATGGTGAGTTCATTACAATAAACTGTCGGTTATTATGAGGGAATATTCTGATAAAGAAATTATTGAGTGTCTGAGAGACCGGCAGGGTTATGTGGTACGATACCATTTTGACAAGTACCTTCCGATGATACGTCTTATGGTCAGTCAATTGGGAGGCTCCGTGGAAGATGCTAAGGATATTTTTAGGATGGGTTAATAATAATGCTTGAGAAGATTGATAATTATGAATTTGAATTGACCTGTAAATTCAAGACATTTCTGTATTGTGTCTGTGAAAACCTTTGGAAAGCTGTTCTTTCAAAACGCCATGCATCGACGAATTATCTTACCCGCAGAATAGATACAGACATGGATTGGAAAAACCAGTGGCCTTTACCATCTTTGGCCGGAGTAAAGTGACTATTCCCGGCCGGAGTTAAGCACTTTTTTTTAAGTTATGTATTGGTCAATTTAAACCGGCGCAGGGTGGTCAATTTGTCCGGCTTTTCCACAGGCTATTGAATTTTAAATTTTTATATTGTAAATTAGCATAGATTTGCCGCGAAAAGATAACCAAGTCGATATGCTCATCAACCAGTTCCTCATGGAATGTACGAATTGAAGAAGTACAAAGGCCACCAATGGTGGTCTTTGATTTTAAGTAGAAAGTTCATTCTTAAGATTGATCACAAAATGACACAATCTGCTATTAGTTTTATGAAATTATTGACTTGTATCCTAATAAGTCATACCTTTCTTAATGCATAATTTTATTATTATACAGACAACCAAAACTATATTCTTATGAAAGCACTTAACTGGATAGCATGGATTTCTGCTGCAATTGCAGCTGTTATTATCTTACTTGCATGTATTTCTCTTTTAATAGGAAAAGGCATTTTGGGTTTTAATCATGCTGTGAATTTTTTCCAGGCAGCAAACAGCTTCCTGCTGCTGGCCATAGCTCTGTTTATCGTAACCAAAAAATGCGAATGTAAAAACGATAAATAAGTAAGTCTGGCATTATAGAAATAGTGAAAAAACCAGTGTCCTTAACCACCTTTGACCAGAGTAAAACTGACCATCCTTGACTTGAGGTAATTACTTGTTTTTAACTTGTGTATGTTAATTGTAATCAAATAGGCCAAATGTGGTCAGATTGTCCGGCTTTTGTACCTTTAGCTCGTAACTTCATTCTATTTCACTAAGAACCCATAGCTGTCATGGATAAAAACAAAGCAGTTGTAGTCACTGGTATTGGAGTATTTACCTCCATTGGTTGTAATCGTGCTGATTTCTGGAATTCACTGATAACAGGCAAATCGGGAATTAAAAGAATTCAGGCTTTCGATCCTCATGCCCACAAAAGCCAGATCGGTTCTGAGGTAATATCATATAAACCGGAGGATTATTTTGATCGTAAAGAATCGCGTAAAATGGCCAGGGTATCCCAACTGGCTTCCAGTGCAGCAATTGAGGCAGTGAGGGATTCCGGTCTGGATCTGAATAATGAAGACAGGGACAGAATTGGATGTGTCATTGGATCGGCCGCCGGAGATACTACACACCTTGAAGATCAGTATATCCGGTTTTTGAAAATGGGACCGGGCTCGGTCAATCCTTTAACCGTGCCCAGGGTTATTCCCAATATGCCGGTTTGTAATGCAGCAATTGTTCTGGGAATTCATGGGCCAAACCTGGGAGTCTCTGCTGCTTGTACAACCGGCACACATTCGATTGGAATTGCACTTGGACTGCTCAGGGTAGGCATGGCAGATGTGATCCTGGCCGGTGGAGCAGAATCCACCATGACACCTTTGGTTCTTGATGCTTACGCGAGCATGGGAGTCCTTTCAACTTTCAATGAAAAGCCTGAAATTGCCAGCCGTCCCTTCGATCTGAATCGGGATGGATTTGTGATGGGTGAAGGTGCCTGTGTTCTGGTTCTGGAAACATTGGAACATGCTGAAAAGAGGGGAGCAAAACCTCTGGCATTGTTAAGTGGATTCGGCATGACCTCAGATGCGTATAGGATTGCTGCTCCTGAACCAAATGGCACATGGGCAGCTGCGGCCATGCAGCTTGCTGTTAAAGATGCAGGTCTTGATCTGGAAGATATAGGGTATATTAATGCCCATGGAACTTCGACCAGGGTGAATGATAAAACGGAAACACTGGCGATTCAAAAGGCTTTTGGATACAGGAATATCCCTGTAAGTTCGAACAAATCAATGATTGGTCATACGCTTGGTGCAGCAGGTGCAATTGAAGCAGCTGCTACAGTGCTGGCAGTTCATCATGGGATTTTACCTCCAACCATTAATTTTGAATTAAAAGATCCGGAATGTGATCTGGACGTAATACCCAATCAAGCCCGGGCTGTGAAAATCGGAGCTGCGATTTCTAACTCTTTCGGTTTTGGTGGGCAAAATGGGGTGCTTGTTTTCTCAAAAGCCTGAAGTATCAATTTTACCTTAGTTGCCAGCCATTCTGGTTTTTAAAATTGATAATATAGTATATTGGTTCTTTTCTCTAACTAATACAAATACATATGGAGCCAACAAGAACTTTTGACCTTCTAACCAGGATGCAAAAACTGTATGCTGATAAAAAAGATGTAATAGCAGGGAAGGAAAATGGTAACTGGAAACGGTATTCAGCACAAGAGTACATTGATAATTGTAACTGGGTTAGTTACGCTCTTCTTTCAATGGGAATAAAAAAAGGGGGATAAGGTCGCCATCATTTCAAATAACCGGCCTGAATGGAATTTTACCGATTTTGGAATAAGTCAGATTGGTGCAATAAGTGTTCCTATTTATCCAACCATTAGCAGCGAGGAGTATGAATATATCCTTGGCCATGCTGAACCTAAACTTGTATTTGTTTCAGACAAAACCATGTATGAAAAAATTAAACCTGAAGTAATCGTCGCTGTACCCCGTTTACTGGAACGAATATTCGACAAAATTATCAGCAAGGGGAAAGAACTTAAGGGACTTAAGAAAATAATATTCTTTTGGGCCGTGAATCTTAGACTTCGTTATGAGTTAAATGGGAAAAACGGAAGGTTCTATGAGATGCAGTTGCCCCTCGCAAACAAACTCATCTTTAATAAATGGAGAGAAGCCCTGGGAGGGAATATAAAGATTATTGCATCTGGAGGTGCAGCCTTACAACCCAGACTTGCCCGCATTTTCTGGGCTGCCCGGATTTATGTTTTGGAAGGATATGGACTAACCGAGACTTCTCCTGTAATCTCTTTAAATAATCTAACTACAATGGAGGTTATGTTTGGAACAGTTGGTCCAATAATGAAGGATATACAGGTAAGGATTGCAGAAGACGGAGAAATTCTTTCTAAGGGTCCTAATCTGATGCTTGGTTATTATAAGGAGCCCAAACTTACTGAAGAAGCAATCGATGCGGACGGATGGTTTCACATATTAAATTAAAAAGAAACGTGTTGTACGAAAAGTATAGTAATGTTATTAGTGAGATCTTCAGTGTTGATAAAATTGAAGGCATCAAATAGTATGGACAATCAATGAATGGCATTAGTTTTAAAGGTATCAAATAACTTGTTCCATCAGAACTTCTAAAAACGGCCGCTTTTTTTCTACTATTTGTCATTACTTTATGTAATCTTTGGAAATGCCGGCAAGTGTTAACTAAAGAGAATTTCCATCATCATTTATATTAATTATCTCTTTTTAAGCTGTCAGCCTGTATAATGACTTAAATTTGCAAAATGTTTTAAAAGAATAAATGAAGGCATTAAAAATCGGGAGTCTGTCAATTACTGTTCCGGTCATTCAGGGGGGGATGGGCGTTGGCGTATCGCTTTCAGGTCTTGCCGCAGCAGTGGCTAACGAAGGCGGGGTAGGGGTAATTTCAAGTGCCGGGCTCGGACTTTTATACAGAGATTTTTCTGAAAACTTTCTTGAGGCAAGTATTATCGGACTTAAGGAGGAGATACGCAAAGCAAGGGAGAAAACGCTTGGTGTCATTGGCGTTAACGTTATGGTTGCCATGACAAATTTTGCGGATATGATAAAGACTTCCATCTCCGAAAAGGTAGACATCATTATGGCAGGTGCAGGACTTCCACTTGATTTGCCATCCTATTTAAAGAAAGACAGTATTACAAAGCTCGTACCTATTGTCTCATCTGCCAGGGCAGCTAAGATAATCTGCGAGAAATGGAAGACAAATTACGATTATCTGCCCGATGCTGTTATTGTTGAAGGACCGAAGGCAGGCGGTCATCTGGGCTTTAAGGAGGAACAAATCGGGGATAATGATTATGCACTTGAAAAGCTTGTTCCGGAAATCGTTAATGAACTTAAGCCTTTTGAAGAAAAATACAATAAAACTATACCGCTTATTGCTGCAGGGGGGATCTATACTGGAGAGGATATTCATAACATTCTTGAGCTTGGAGCTGCCGGTGTTCAGATGGCAACAAGGTTTGTGACAACTGAGGAATGTGACGCTTCACCGGCCTTTAAGCAGACTTATATAGATGCAAGTGAAAAGGACATTGAAATAATAAAAAGCCCTGTTGGCATGCCTGGGCGAGCCATCCTTAGCAATTTCCTCACAAGAGTAAAAGCAGGTAAGAAGCAACCTAAAAAATGTCCGTTTAAGTGTATCAAAACATGCGATATTACAAAAAGCCCTTATTGTATTGCCATTGCACTTATAAATGCACTTAAGGGGAATTTTGAAAATGGTTTTGCTTTTGCCGGAAGCAATGCTTTCAGAGCGACTAAAATATCATCAGTAAAGGAGATCTTCCAATCTTTGCTAAAGGAGTATAAAGAAAGTAAATAGGCTGTTTCTATCTGTTCCTGAATTTAATCTGACATATACAAGAGCCTGATTGCTGACCTGACAGATCTTTTCTCACAGGCAGACTGTCTCGTTCCCAATCAACTTTAATTAACTTGCTAATCAATAAGTTGCATTTACGACTTGCATTCAGCATTTTATTTGACTAAATTTACTAATCAATAAGTTGTCCTAAGTAATTCGGGATGACGTGCATTTAGTTTTTAAAATAGTGCTGTGTTATAATTTAACGTTAAACTTAAAAGGGAGGGGATCACTATGATTGGAATGAATTTTGTTAGTTTTTTAATTTTACTGGTAATCAGTATTGTAGTCTCAGCAGTACTGCATTATGTGCTTAAATTCTATATAAGGCCAGGGATTGTTTCATTTGTTTCAAAAGTAATCTTTGGATGGATTGGTGCCTGGTTGGGTTCTCCAGTTTTTGGATACTGGTTTGGCGGATTGGTATATGAAAAAATATATATTATCCCGGCCATTCTTGGTTCATTTGCATTATTGATTATAATGGTGGATTTAGTACTAACGATTAAAAGCGCTACAGCAGAAAAACCATAAGCTGCTAAGTAATTAAAACTTTCACATAACACAGCACTTTTTTATTAATAAATGATGTTATAATTCAACTGCGATTTTACTGGTTATCATAGTCAAAATACAATTAAATCTTAATCTCAATCACCTGAGAAAAAAGAGGAAGGAGGTGTTTTATGAAAGTAAAAAATCTTTCATTTGGATCGATTACCATTGACGAGGAAACCTACGTGAAAGATGTGATTATAGATAACGGTTCGATTAAAAAAAGGAAAAAAGCAGAATCGAAAAAATATAGCAACAGATTCGGGCATACACCACTGTCACCGGATGAGTATATTCCATGGAAATGTAAGCGTCTCATTGTCGGCACGGGCCATAGTTCGAGCCTCCCGGTAATGGATGAAGTTTTTGATATCGCCGTTCGCAAATGTGTGAAACTGATCATTATGACTACTCCTGAAGCAATAAAACATATCAACGACCCGCATACCAACCTTATTCTTCACTTAACCTGTTGAAAGCGGGCATTCAAATGATAATATCATGCTTATAAATTGAGAAAATTTATATTAAACAAAACCTTTTTTTATCAGATTCAGTCCAGATTTGTCTGACGATAAACATAGTTCATTTATTATAAAATTGTTTATGGTATAAAGGATGATCGAATTAATCCCAATAAAAGTAGAATGCTATTCCGGTTATAAAGCAGATGAATATCCAAAATGCTTTTACTGGAATAATAATAGATTTGAAATACAAGAGATACTAGACCGTTGGTACCAGGGTGACTGTAATCCTGAATGGCCTATTTCAAATTACTTTAAGGTTGATACAACCTGTGGAAAGCAATACATCATTAAACATGATCTTGAAAAAAATGAGTGGCATTTATGCCGGTATTAATACCTCTAGTATTGTTTTTGATTATTACAAGTGACATAGGTGATCAAAAAAATGTTGTAATTCGTTAACAAAAGAAATAATTTCATCACCTTTTGGTACAGCTAATGGTCATCCAGGTAAAAAGTCTTTTTGTATATTTATCAAAATAACTTCATTCATAGTTCTAAGGTTTAATTGGTTAATAAATAAGTTCTTTCCCCATCAATTACTAATTTAAATAAAACAATCTTACCAGATTAATGGTTAAAGAATTAAAACCTTTTATGGATGGGAATTGGCTTAGCAGATGGAGCCTGACTTGTTTCCTTAAATTAATCCCAATGCAAGGAAAAGTAATGATCCTTATTGAGGGTTACGCTGGAACCCAGCTTTCTTCCCTCCCGGTTCAATATATTACGTAGCCATCCGGCATCAGAAACAGATGCATGGTTAAGGCGGAAATTTTTGATCTGCATAGGTACCATTAACATGGAGACCAGGGTACCGTTTGAAGGATCTATACTGGGAAAATACATCAGGGTGAGGTCGTCGCGGTATTGATCATAACCGCTGATACCTTCGTAATCGTTGATAAAATCCCCGGCTCCATAGAGGATCAGCTTGTCCTTATACACCTCGATGCCTCGTGGGTGATGCGAAGAATGACCATGGACAATATCTACACCGCAATTATCAATCAGCCAGTGAGCAAAGTTGCGCTGATAGTTAGGAATGTCATATCCCAAGTTGCTTCCCCAGTGTACCGAAAATACCACAATATCTCCGGGTTGCATTATGGATTTTACCTGTTTGCTGATTATGTTGAGAGCTTCATCATCCTGGTCAGGAAGCAAATTCAATCCGGAACTTTTGGAAGTAGCTGCCCAACTTTTCAGAATCCCACTTGTTATGGATCCAAAAGCAAAAATAATCACTTTAGATTGCATCATTTTTAATTGAGCAGGTCTGCGAGCTTCACTCAAATCAAGGCCTGCCCCGGCATAAGCGATGTCAGCATCTTTCAGGGTTTGGAGGGTTTCGAGAAGTCCTTCGCGGCCCCAGTCCAGGATGTGGTTGTTGGCCAGGGAACAGAAGTCAATCCCGGCACTAGTTAGAACTTGTATGTTCTTCGGATGCATGCGATAATTAATACCTTTTCCATGCCAGGGTAGCTCATGAGAAGTGATGCTGGTTTCGAGGTTGATGATTTTAAAAGCAGGTTCTATTTGTTCCCATACTTCAATTGCATCACCCCATATATAGGAATAAGATACCGGCTCATCGATCGGGCCATTTTCTTTCTCTGCCAGGCGGACATAATCCCTGGCATCCTTCACATAAGACTCGTAAATCCTGGGATCGACAGAATTCGGAAAAACTTGATCGAGACCTCTTCCGGTCATCACATCACCGCAGAGAAAAAATGTAACACCGGAGGATGTAGACCGGTTTTGATCTTTCATTGCTTTGTCATTAAGTTCCTGATCAACAGATGAGAGAAAAAGGAAAATGATGGCTATCAATATTACAAATGATCTTAAGGTCATGTTTCATAAAACTTTTTACTTTATATCTTTGAACAAATACTTATTGCCATCTATGTATAAAGTAGGGCAATTCTCTTACCACACTTGATTCATTTCTTTGAAAATGTGACCCAAATATATGCCAAAATAGGCATATATTTAAGTTATGCTTAAGCTATCACCCAATTCAAGATGATGTATATTCAAATAAAAAACTGCCTAAGCTTAACTTAGTTATGGATATATATACTTAAATAATAATTAATCGTTATATGAAAAACCTAAACTGCTTAATCGTCTGTTTACTAATATCAATAGTATTAGGTTGTATTCATCCGAAAATAAATCCTCCGGAGTTGCCAAAATATTTCGAAGTTGAAGCAAACAAAATGGAAAGCAAAATCGATAGTTCTTTCCATCTGTTAATAGGCCCCTTTACCGGTAATAATCCCCGTGCTGTTCTTTATCCAAAGCCTGAAGGTATCCCTGATTCATTGAGTAACATTAAGAAATATTTATTGCCTGTTGATTATGTTCAGGCTGTATTTCAAGCTTATAAGGCTGGTTTAATAAACAAAAATGATTGTCTGAATTTCCTGAGAAAAGATGTAAACGATACTGTCCTGTGTTCCGCAGATAAAGTAAAAACATTTGTTATTATCGTTACAGGTATCTCAAAAAAGGGACACAAATACTACTTGTTTGATTCCAATAATAATTATGATCTGAGCGATGAACCATTATTTATTATGACCGAAAAGATTCCCCTTAATCAACCTCATAAAGTTTTGTTTGAAAAGTTTGTCAATGGAAAGATTCAACCGGATTCGACCTGGATTGCGTTTTACGGTTATAAAAAAACCGATGTACTGTTGATGAGATTTTGTGAACGTGTAATGACCTCTTTTGATTTTGATTCGGTGCAATACAATCTGGTTGCATATCCAACATATGGAACCGGAATAAAATACGCAGATGATGTTATTGACGATATCGTTTTTGAGATATCGGACAGTATTCATGACAAAAAACAAGTATTTGGATATAATCAGTATGCCCACCTGAGCGATCTTTACTATCAGGTCAGTTGCAGTGATGACGGCAGGATTATCACTTTTAATCTGGATACGAATGCATTGGAGAAAGGAAGTACACAGATAAATATGCCTGCCATACCATTCAAGGCAGTTACGTTGAAAGGTGATACGGTTATGTTCCCTAAGGATTTTAAGGGCAAATACATCCTGCTTGATTTCTGGTCTACAAGCTGCCCGCCTTGTATTAATGATATCCGGAATTGCTACAGGGATCTGTATAAAAAATATAACGGTGATAAATTTGAAATACTTGGGATCGCTGATGACCCTAAAAACAAAGTTGAAAGATTTGTTTCACAAAATATGATAAAATGGCCAATGATCCCAGCACCAAATAGTCCTATACAGGAATCATATAGAATTACTGGGTATCCGGCTTTATATCTTATTGATCCGGATGGTATCATCATTTCAAAAGGACAGGAATTAAGAAAAGAGAAAATTTATGATGTCATTGAGAAATATCTTAGCCAAAAATAAAAGGATCATGCAACTTTCGATAATAAAAAAGCCTAAGCATAACACTTAAAAGTAAATTTCTGATTCATTCAAAAATAATTTATTATTGAACCAAGGCTTAACGTAATCCAATAAGCAGTTCCACACGATTTAAAATAAAATTGACTTTGGCTTATACAAAGTTTATCTTTGATAAATAGAAAAGAAAGTTTTGTATAACCTTTAATCTTCAGTATTATGAAAAAAACAAAAAAAGCAACAAAAAAAGCAGCACCCGTTAAAAAAGTGAAGACAGCTAAACCAAAAACGGCGAAAAAAAAGGTGAAGAAGTAAATAAGTTCGCTACAGTTTTTTTCGATATGGCAGGGAGATAAAGAAGCTCAGGAAAGCCCAGACAAGGCTTCACAGGATTGCATTTAAGATCTATCATGACCTTGTAAAGCAGCTTAATCCGATACCAAAGTCATACATGAAGGAATTTGATGTATTATACAGGGTACTGACACAACAGAGAGGTGACTCGAACAAGATTTACAGCATACATGAACCGGAAGTACTTTGCATATCGAAAGGGAAAGAGCATAAGCAGTATGAGTTTGGAAACAAAAGCTCGTTTGCTTACACCAGGAAATCCGGGATCATTGTTGGTGCGATGGCAGTAGAAGGAAACGCATATGATGGTCATACATTAGGACCTCAGTTGGAACAGGTAAAAGAGTTAACAGGAGGCAAAATCAAAAAAGCGATAGTTGACCGTGGCTATAAAGTCAAGGGAGGCATACTTTCTATAGACATAGTAATGCCAAAGATGCTAAAGAGGGAGAGCTACTACCTGAAGAAGAAACGGGAAGAGAGATGTCGATCGAGAGCAGGAATAGAGGGACTGATATCACACCTGAAACACGATCACAGGATGCTGAGAAATTACCTCAGTGGCACATTAGGAGACCAGATCAATACATTACTGGCTGCCGCAGCATACAATATGAAGAAATGGATGAGATTAAAGAAAGAAGAAATACAAAACTTAATTTTTCGCTGGTTTTCCTGGACTTTTATTTTGGTCCCGGTAAATATCCAACGCTACGAAACATACAAAAATTGAAATTAATAAGGATCAACTAATTCTAAACAAGTTTTGCGACTTTTTAATCTTTTGTTTAAATTTGAAATGCTATCGCTCTTTTATAAATCGAATTTGGCTGGGGGACAAATGGGGTCAAAAGGACTATAGCAGAGCCAGCATCTCTTTTAATATAACCTAATCTAATGTGTTTCATTTTGGATTTGAGGTGCTGGCTTCTTTTTTAATGAGATTTGTCGTTAGTTGTGCAATGGTCGTGCAAAAATTACAAAATAAATAACTGAAAGCATTAATAATTAACACTTTCAGCTCTATTATTACTTAAATTCTGTGGTGCCACCAGGAATTGATTGTTCGACCATTCACCCAAAGAAATTCACTTTTGAAGCAGTTTTGATATTTTGGTCATTTCTTATCTCTTTGTTATTAAAGTTTCTTGGATTATAGATTTGAATCTGGTGAATCAAAAGGTGTTCCAGTATAATCAGGCACTGCAAGTAATTCATAATCATCGAAATGGAGATTAGGTTCGTGTCTCTCTTTCTGTAGATCATAACGGATTGAATCGTGGAGGGTATTCCTTAATTGAAACTAATTTATGTTGCCGTGAATTGGATTTGTAATTATTTGCTATCAGTCTTGAGAAATATCATTTTTAGTGAGGTACCCTAGATGCTGGAATTTGATAAAGCTGCCGAACCTTTTTCATTTCATCTATTATAAGTGTATCTAAAATCCTAGCATATTGTTTTGTAGTAGAAATACTGGAGTGGCCAAGCATTTTTGAAACAGCCTCCATTGAAACTCCATGAGTCAGGGTTACGGTTGTTGCAAAGGTATGCCGGGCAGTATGTGTTGAAAGATTTTTGTTGATATCACACAAATCAGCAATTTCCTTGAGATACGCATTCATTTTTTGATTGCACCAACTGGTAGCAGTTTTTGCTCCAGTAAACATATCGGATCATTCTCATATTTTTTTATTATGGCAGTGGGTACATTCAATAAAGGTATTTCACTTGTATTGCCTGTCTTTTTTCTTTTTGTTCTCAGCCATTTCTGGTTATTTATATCTATTGTTATATTTTCTCTGGTCAGGCTCTTGACATCCGAGAAAGCTAGCCCGGTAAAACAACTGAAAAGGAATATATCCTTGACCCGTCTCAGAAGTTCGTTCGAAAATTCTTTATTGATAAGTAATTTTAATTCCGGATCTGTCAGGTAAGCTCTGTTAACCTCCTTAAGACGGTAAGTAATGTTCCTGAACGGATCTTTTTTGAGCCAATTGTTGGAAAGAGCCATACGAATGATCTTTCTTAAATTTCGGATGTATTTAACCGTTGTATTGTGTCCACAATTACGAACAGTCTTTAAATAGTGTTCAAAATTATTAAGAAACTCATGATTTACACTTTGCAAAGGCAGGTCCTGTTGCCGGTATTTTGTTTGGTTAAAGTTATTTACGTGCATCAAGGTTGTTTCATACCGGGTCATAGTAGCAGGAGCTATGTCTTTCCCAACCAGCTCTCTGCAGCTTTTATTGTGTTCCAGGAATAATTCCACAAGTCCTTTTTGTCTTGAATTTTTACCCTGCAATAAATCACCCAAGGTCCTTGCAGTTACCTCTTGGTCATCACTTTCAAGTTCTTTTTTATACCGGTACACCTTTAGTTTAAGGTGCTCAAGGTAATCATTCATCTGTTTTGATGAGATGGACACACCTTTAACAATTCCTTTTTCCTGATTCCATAGGTGGGATTCAACGCTTTGATGTGTTGAAATCTCAGCTCTTTCACCGTCAACAGTGATTCTCATAAAAATAGTTAACTCACCGTTATTCAAGGTTTTAGTTCTTTTTAAATAGAATAAGATTCTGAAAGTTGATTTTTCTGTTTTCATCTCCATCGGTTTAAGTTAAAAAATTCGATACAAAGATATGATGTTATTAAGAATATTATAACTGCATATCACAGCAAATCAATGCATTATGATTCATTCGGTGGAGTTGGGATTTAAAAATTCATGTCCACCGAATAAGACACCGGGGAGATGCTTTTTTCTGCATTAGGTTGCACTGTGGTAAAATAAAAACGTCCTGTAAATCAATCATTTTACAGGACGTTGCTTTTATTTGCTTTCAACTTTGCGGAGAGAGGGGGATTCGAACCCCCGGTCCCGCGATTGCGGGACAACGGTTTTCGAGACCGCCGCATTCGACCACTCTGCCATCTCTCCAAAAATACTTAAGCCGCATTTGATCACGGCGTCTATCCCGCTCTGGCGGGACCATCTCTCCAAAATACCCTACCTCGGGCTGTAAATATAAACAATTAAAATGCACCTTTAATCTCTTCGAGGCTCACCCCAAGAACCTTCCGTAAAACCCTGTCAAGTTCCTTCAGATCACCGGTCAGATGGATTGTATACTGGGTATGACAGAGACTTTCTCCGGGTTTAAGGGCAGCAGCAGGCGATGAAGTCTCAAGTTCATAAAATGGTCCCATCTGGGTGCCGTCTTCGAGCGGACCATCGTTATAGGAATTAAGAGCATCTCCGGAAAAAGGATTTTCCTGGATCTCCCAGGAGGAATTTACATATTCGGCTTTCCCTTCTGGCAGTTTGCAGATAAGTATTGTAAGTATGTTATTCTCCGAATCAAAGCTTCCCATTGTTCCGGTTGCCCTTAACGGCGGAATACCTATTTTCCCCCTGCTTTTCCCATCGGCTCTGAAAAATATATGATTATCAGCTACTTTAAGACGGTCATCCGGAATCTTGCCAAAATAATTATCATTTACGGGAGGTCCCATTATATCTTTATCACCTGCTTTAAATGGTATTACAACAACTACAGCAGGAGAGGGATTGAACATCCCCAGCATCCAGATAGACAGAAGCCCTGTCTCTTTATGCCATTCATTTTCACCTTTATTAATGATTTTATTGTCCGACCTGTAAGCGACACTGTTTAAGCCTCTTACATCAATCCCAATTAGTTCGGTTAGTTTGTTCTCAGGCAGGAGAGAGACCTCCCTTTCAAGCCTGAATTTTAATGGTGTACCGCTGTAGTTTTCAGTTTCAATATCAAAGGCAAACAATGCTGAAGAGTCGGTCAGGTTAACGATATCAAACGGAGCAGTGTCAAGATACGTCGGTGTTTGCCAGTCATTATAGGTAAAAGATGATCCCTTGCTGAAAAATATTGAAAACTGACCACCTTCAGGACCAAGCCATAATCGCTCTTCTCCGCCAAATGCATTAATATGAGGGAGAATCTTTCCCGATGAGATAAGCTCACGGTTGATCCAGCCAAAGCTGAAGCCCTGATCCCCTTCCGCCGTGCTGGTCATCACTCTGCCCTGCCACTCCGGAATAAGAACGATTGCAGATTTATCTTTTTTCAGCTCGATAATATCAGTGTGTTTTTTCAGGAAATCCCTGTTATATCCGTATTGTTTTGTACTATCCATTGACATATCTGTACCTTTTTTATCTTTCTTATTTCCCTGCCCTGTATTTATGCATGAAACAAGTAGAATACTGTTAATAATTAATATTAAAATCCGGTTCATAATATTCTGGTTAGAAATTCAAAATTTTCTATTTAAAGCAAAAAAACAAATTGATATTTAAATTACAAAGGAACATAAAGGAAAGAACATCAAATTAGTCACTAAGATATAGAATATCGGATTAATTTTGCTCATATCTTCTGAATATGATCAAAGAGACCCTTAACGGAAAAACACTGGATGATATTTACCAGCTGATCAGTACATATGGTTTTAATTTGTTTCATGCTGCATTGATTGCGAAGAACATTTACAGGAAGAGAATCACTGATATTTCACAATTCCATGGTATTCCCCGTCAACTTCATAAAATACTCACTTCGGTTACATCTGCGGGGATTTTTTTACCTGTTCACTCTGAAGTCTCAACCGATAATACCATAAAATATCTCTTCAGAAACGATGAGGAGAAACAGTTTGAAACAGTTTACATTCCGGATAAAAAAAGAAATACAGTTTGTGTTTCCACTCAATCAGGTTGCAGGATGGGTTGCCCTTTTTGTGTTACCGGGAAATACGGATTTTATGGAAATCTTTCTGCAGGAGAAATTGTCAATCAGATAATCAGCATCCCTGATGCCAGTAAGGTAACCCATGTGGTTTTCATGGGGATGGGAGAACCAATGGATAACCTGGAAAATGTCCTGAAAGCATGCAGGATAATCACTGCTGAATGGGGAATGGCGATCAGTTCAAGGAATATTACAGTTTCAACGGTCGGAATAACTCGTAGTATAAAATCATTTCTGGAGCAAACAGAATGTAACCTTGCAATTAGTCTTTTTTCTCCGTTTGCTGATGAGAGAATCAGGGTAATACCAGTTGAAAAGAAATATCCAGTCCATGAGATAATTGATCTTTTGAAGAATTATCCTGTGAGAAAGAAAAGAAGATTCAGCATTGCATATGTCATGATAGAAAATGTAAATGACACCAACATGCACCTTGATGAACTTAAGGCAATGCTTGGAGGTTCAAAAATAAGGGTGAATCTGCTGCCATATCATCCCGGGAAAGATGATCCGCATACCTCATCTTCAAATGAGAGAATGCTGTATTTTAAGCACAACCTGGTTATTTCAGGGATATCTGCTTCAGTACGCAGATCACGCGGAGCCGATATTTCAGCAGCGTGCGGTCTATTGGCAACAGGCTTAAAGAAAGAGTTTTAAATCAATTATTAATCAGTTGAAACATATGTTCATCCAGGTAACCGTCGGGTGTTTTTACCCAGTCTTTTTTTATACCTGATTGTACAAATCCCTGTTTTTTAAAGAGATCGATGCTCTCGCAGTTATTTGAAAGAATATTACAATAAAGCTGATGCAGCTGAAGTGTTGAAAAGCAATAGTCAATAAGGCACTTGAGCGACATGGTAGCATATCCTTTTCTCCTGTTGTTCTCATCCGCGATCAGTATTCCCAACCCTGCCCTCTTATGAAACGGATCGAAATCAAAGATGTCAATTGTTCCAATGGTTACCTTGTCTGGAACAATATCTATCATGAGACGGAGCTGTCCTGTTTCATAGATATTCTTATGGGAATTCTCAAGGTACCGTTTAAGAGTATATTTTGAAAAAGGGGTTACAGTATTGCTTATTAACCAATATGAATCATTATTTTCCCACTCATAAAGCAATCCCAGATCTTCAGGCTCAAGAGCCCTGAGCTTAATCTTTTCGTATTTCATTTATAGTTTGTCTGGTGCTATCTGTTACCCTGCAGGTCTGCTTCCCTTATAAAGGCGTCTTTAAACCCTGCATCCTGAAAGCGTTTCAGAGATTCCTTTGCTTTTGAAAGCGAAGTATATTCACCGGTCATATACCTGTAATAGCCATCCTTGCCTGAAATTTCCTTAACCCCTTCAATGCTCTTAAAGACATTCATGTCTTCATGTGATCTGGCTGCTTTCAGCTGTATTGTGTAAGCTTTGGTTCCGGGATATTCGGCTACTCCTGAACCAGATACTCCGGGAGAAAGCGATCCGCTGTTGAGATCATAGTGGTTAACAATATATGCATCTTTGAATCCTCTTGATTTTACATAATCCAGATATTTTTCAGCATCCGGTTTGTTATAAAATACTCCAAGAGTATAAAGCGTCCCGGCATCTGTTTCAATAGTTCTTACAAAAAGAAGACCGTTCAGCATCAGGTTGCTGAAATATCCTGAAGATAATTTCTCCTGTGTTTTTTTCAATACAATACTGTACCTTACAGAGGAGGCATACCTTAGGTGTTCAGGTGTATAAGTATCATGCCTGATTACAATCCCGGTTTGAGGATCAACAATTCCCAGGGTGGCTCTCCTGTTGTATTTTCTTCCTTCCGGATTATCTGAGCCGTCACGGTTTGTATTTACAGCAGCAAAATTGGATTCTCCGAATGCTTTCTTGACAAACCTGTCAGCTGAAATCCCTGACGATACAACATAATCTATAATTGCCTGTGCCCGTTTGTCGGCAAGTTTATTGTTATATTCCGTACTACCTTTCGAATCGGTATAACCAGCAACCTCAATGGTAAGCTCAGGATAGTTGCGGAGAATTGATTTAAGTGTTTCCAGACTCGATCTGGCCTCTGCATCAAGCGCATAGCTATCAAAAGCAAACAGGATGTTTTTAATTGACAGGAATTCACCTGTCATAACCTTTTCAGGGATCAAAGTTGATTTAACAGTCATATAATGACTTAAGAAATACAAGGGGAGATTCAGATTTATAGTATCAGTTTTGTATCCTGTATGGCTGACAAAAAGCTGATAATCACCTGGTTTAATTTTAAATTTAAATGATCCGTTCTCGCTGACCGGTATTGTCTGCAGAATAGTTCCCTTCTTGACCTCCCGGAGATTTATTTGTGCCTGATCCGGATCAACATTCATTCCATCCTGGAGTGTGACAATCCCATCTGTTGTGGTTATCTCATCAGCCGGATCAATAGCCACTATTGCATATATATTCCTTGATTTAATCTTTTCATCGTACACACTTGTGACAAAACCCGGAGCATTATTATTTAAAATAAAGAAAGTATTTTCGGCTGTAGTATTAAATGCAAAAGGCATTCCAGCCGGATTTGTCCATTCACTACCTCTTTTGACTGATCTGAACAGGTCATACCTGCCCATGCTGATATGACCTACAGAGCTGAACAACAGGGCATTGTTAGCAGGATCAAAGAATGGAGTGTCTTCGTTGTAGGGAGTATTGATTATATTTCCAAGGTTAACCGGGTCATCCCAGGTACCTTCAGCAGTTTTTTCTGATACCCAGATATCGAGTTCCCCTTCACCCCCGGGTCTGTTGCTTGAGAAATATATGCTTCTGCCGTCAGGAGTAATAAAACCATGTGACTCCCAGTAAATTGAATTAACAGGTCTTCCCATAGTACTTATTCTCGACCAGGTAGTATCCTTTCTCTCGCTGAAATAAAGATTTCCATCACCGCCATCATCCATGTAAAGAACCAGGAATCTTCCGTTCCCTGTAACTGAGTTTGAATAAAGCCTGTCGTAATCCCCAAGTTGTCTGGTAATATCAACAGGAACTTCCCACTTGCCTTTTTTGTAGGAGCATAATATCCTTGTTTTACCTTCAGTTTTTTGTGTAAAAATAAATACCGAATCATTTTTTGCAAGGGCAGGATTGCATGCTCCCGGATAGTCACTCAACCAGGGAGTGAAAAAATCCCAAAGGACAGTCAGTGGTTTCTTTTTCAATTCCATTGCATATCTGCAGTCTCTTATCTGCAGATCGATATATTCCCCGCGAAGGACATCTTCTTCGCTTTCCCCGAGTTTTTTCTTCAGATCATAGAAGAGTGAAAGCGCTTTTTCGAGGCTGTCGTTGAGGTGATATGCTTCAGCAAGATAGAGGTAGGTATCCAGAGGTGCTTTATCCCCTGTTTCCTCATACTCCTTTTTTGCGCTTGCGACATTAGTGGAGGCTGACTTAAGTAACTTAAGAGCGTCAGCTTTCTTGCCATCAATTTTTAAATAGCATATTCCAAGCTTTGCCTGAATGTTAGAGTTTTCAGGTAAGGCTTTCAGAATAGGCTCATATAATGAAGCAGCCTTCTCATAATCGTTGTCATAATAAAATACAACATCAGCGGCCTGAATAGATCTTGTAAGGTCCTTTAAAGCCACTTCCTGCGATTTCAGTAAATTACTGCAACTGATCAACAGGGAAACAACTAAAATTTTTGAAATAAAACTTTTCATTATTTTAATACTTTTTTAACCCAGATGTCGTCTGGATACCCCTTTCTGAGCAATTCATTTTTCAAGGCATATGCTTCTTCACGGGTAGTAAACTGCCCGGTTGTATATCTGAAGAACTTATCCTTATCATTATACATCACCCTAATATTAGTAATGTACTTAAAATAACTTATATCAACGGGATTATAAAGGGCCATTACCTGCACGGTATAATAAAGTACTTCTGGTTCAGCCACATCATTTTCACTTACATCCTCCACATTCATGTTTTTTATAAGGATACTTGAGTCAATAGCAGCAACAACTGGTATGTCATCAAGATTAATTTTATCATATTTTTTAATAAATGAAGAATCTCTATACAGGGTGACATCGAGGGTGACAACCAGTTCCGGATTATCCGCAATAATTGCCGTATCAATAATCCGGAAAAAATATCCATCACCTGAATAGATTATTTTAAAGACACCAGGAGCGACATTTATACTGTATGAACCTGATGATTTGTCTGGAGAAGCTTTGTAGAGGGTTTCTCCTGATATTCTGTTCAGGATACGAATATTGTAATTTTTATCAGCCGCCAGTAATGTATCATCTAACAGGAATTTCCCGGTTATTTCATATATCTGGTTTACATCTATTCCTCCCAGGCCAAGATAGAAAATATCTTTCTTCTTGTAACTGGTTTTTAAAGAGTAAAAGGCATTCTTCCCGTTGTCGGATGGCTGAAAAAATTTATCATCATCAGTGGAATTAATAGGGAATCCGAGATTTTGCGGAGTTCTCCATACAGTCCCAACTCTCCGGCTTTTGAAATTATCATATCCCCCCATTGAATTATGACCCTCTGAACAGAAATACAGGACTGAATCATCCCGGATTATAAATGGATTATCCTCATTGTACAAAGTGTTGATTGTTGCCCCGAGGTTGACAGGGACATCCCAGTCTCCTGAAGCATCTTTCTCTGAAACGTAAATATCCAATCCACCCTGTCCTCCCTCCCTGTTGCTTGTGAAATAAAGTTTTTTCCCGTCAGCTGAAACTGAAGCATGAGATTCATAAAACTTGGTGTTGATATTCCTGTTCAGCTTAACAATTGGTGTCCACTTATCACTGACATATTTCGAAGAATAGATATTGCCGTCATAGTTGTCGTTCTTGTAAAGGAAAAGTTCAGTTCCGTCATTGTTAAGAGAGCAGGAAGAGCAGTCTTCCCCGGCATTGAGCTGTGAAGTAATTTCAACCGGAGTCTGCCATTCTCCTCTGATCTTTTTTGAAAATAAAATTACATTGACAAAACCCCGGCGTTCTGTAAATACTATTGTTTTGCCATCAAAGCTGACAGCAGGATTTTCATTCATCGAGCCCTGGTTAAAATCATTTCCAAGGTTTTTTTTGCTGACCATTACAGGATTTTCCTTGAACTTAAATGCATTTCTGCAGGACTGAATCGCCTGATCGATATATTCAAGGTTTACCATTCCGCCTTTGTCTTCAGTCTCTTTTGCCAGACTGCTGAAAGTCTGGAAAGTATGGACAGCTTTTTCAAGATCATTATTTATCATATAGGCTTTTGCCAGGAAGAAATAGGCATCCAGGGGCGCTCTCTTTTCTTTTAATGAACCCGGTTTTGAATCATAGCTGGCATTCCTGACTGCTGCTTCAAGATATGGTATTGCCTTATCTTTCTCATCGGGTATATTAAGATAGCATGTTCCGATTTTGTATTTAATATTCAGGTTTCCCGGAGTTTCCAGAAGAAGATAAAGCTCATTTGCCAGGTCATATTCTTCGTACAGGTAGTGCGATTCCGCCTGTTCAAATATTTCTTTTAACTCCTTGGAAGATTGGGCTGAAGCAGCACCGGAAAAAATTACCAGAGTCAATAGCTGCAGCTTGAGGAAGAGTATTTTGGCTCTGAAATTATTCATTTTAACAAATTTAATTCTTTATTCTGTCAATTAAATAGTATAGTAATCCGGTTGGTCCTATTTGAAGGTTATCTTGTAAATGTCCTCTTTCCCTGCACCTCCTGACTCTTTAAATATGGAATAGTAACCCGATTTGCCATTCCCCACAGGCATGAAGAAAATATTATCATCCGGGGTGTTAAGGGGATATCCGAGATTTTCAGGTTTACTCCAGAGATTATTTGACTGGAGATCAGATCTGAAAAGATCATATCCTCCCATATTCTGGTGACCCTGGGAGCTGAAAAATAAGGTTTTCCCATTGTTAATCAGGAATGGCCGATCTTCATTAAAAGGTGTATTAATTTCAAGACCAAGATTAACTGCAGGTCCCCAGTCTCCTTTCACTTTATTGGAAAAATAGAGATCCAGACCTCCAAATCCGCCAGGCCTGTCAGAAGCAAAAATCATACTTTTACCGTCTTCCGAAATAAATCCGTGCGATTCCCAGTATTTTGTATTAATATTCTTATTTAACCTGACGCTTTCTGTCCATCTCACGCCGTCAAAAGTGCTGGAGTAAATATCACTGTTATAATTATCATCCTTTGAAAGGAACAGTAATTTCCCATCAGCAGAAATACATGAAATATATAGATCGCCGTCAGATAGTAATTCCGGTGTTATATTGACAGGGGCAGTCCATTTGCCACTTACAAGTTTTGATAACATAATCGCATCATAGAATTTAAGAGAGACCATGAAAGCAAATGATTTTCCGTCAGCTGATATTACGGGATTGAAATTTGCCTTTTCGTCATTAAAAAGCGGCCCCATGCTTTCCTCAGTATATGCAACAGGCCTGGTAATAAAATCCTTTGCAATATCGCACGATTTTAATTCCTGATTTACAAAATCAATATTTTCCCGGTCATCAGGAAGCAGGGTTTTAGAATATCTGCTGAAAGCATCTTTTGCCTTATCGAACTGGTAGTTAACCCTGTAAGCTTTCCCAAGATCATATAAGGCATCGTAGGGTGCGGAGCTCTGGGTGATTGTACCTTCTATGTGTTTGGCAGATATGTTTTTGGATGCAGATTCAAGGTAGTCTATTGAAAGATTTTTTTCCCCGTCAATATTGAGATAGCAGAGACCAATGCGATATGCGATATTCGAATTATCAGGAACCTTCTCATAAATTTGCAGGTAATACGGAAGGGCATCTGAATAATCTTCTCTCATGAAGAAATATTCTGCTTCAAGAAATATTTCCTGAAGGGTCTGTATCTCCTGTGCTAACAATGAAAATGATAAAATGAGTGTAAAAATCACACAGATGGCTTTTTTGCTCATAGCTAATTGTTTTGTCTAACAAATTTATTAAAAATTTGCCAACACTGTGAATTATCTCATATAATATTTTACTAAGATGACGGGCTTGTCCCGGTCATTCTTTTAATGCTGCTCTTTTTTATTCTTCTTTCTTCTCAGGAAAATTATTAAGAAAAAGATAAGACCTGCTCCGAGTAATAACCACAGGTACCACAGTCTACTTTCCTTACCGGGCACAGGTACTTCAGGCACCTCAGGTACTTCAGGTACTTCAGGTACTTTTTTAATATCACTTACAGATATTGTGGTATCAGGTTTAACCGGCTTATCAGCTATAACCGGCTTTTCTGCAGCAATAACTTTCCTGTATTCAGGCTGGATGACAGCAGGTTCTATTGAAGGTAATATTCTTGTAATTAAAACGTCTGCTGTTGCTGTATTACTGAACCTGTCGGTCAGTTTAAAAGAAATCTTATTTTCACCAACATGAGGTTCAACTTTAAAGTTATATGTTAAACCGGTGATCGCAACCTGTTCAGTTGTAACCAGTGTATCAACAACCCAGTGTTCCGAAAGGAGGGTTGATCTTGGTTCAACTTTTAGAGGGATGAAAATTGCATCTCCTGAAGATACGGTAATATTCTTTTCACCTTCAACTTCAAGATCTGCCGTAAAGTCGGTTTTGGCTAGTATTATATCAGGGACATTAAAAGTATCAGAAGGATTCGTTATTGGCATGTTAATGTTCTTTCTTGTTTTTTCACTGCCGTCGGCTTCGTAAGTAAATTCGTAATTTCCGTGAGGTGTCTGAAACTCAAATTTGCCGGTTTCAGGATTGGTATAAACAACATATGCCCGATCGGGATTCTTAACATTTGAAGCGCTGACTTTAACCTTGCTGAGAAGATCAGCTCCCCTGGCAAGCCCTTTCACAAAAAAAATTCTCGGGTGGTCATCTGAGAAGACCTCAATCCTGAATATATCCTGTTTTCCATAACCATTGGGACTGTATCTGGCTAAATAACCCTCATACCCTTCATTCAAAGGCTTGAAAAACACATCATCATCGGTGGTATTAAAGGGATAGCCAACGTTGACAGGAACGGACCATTCGCCATTATCAAGCAGATTGGAATAAAATATATCATATCCCCCCATATTATAATGACCTCTCGAACTGAAGAATAGTGTTCTGTCATCTTTACTGAGGGATGGAGATTCTTCATTATAAGGGGTATTTATCACAGGACCCAGATTAACAGCGGGTCCCCAGTCACCTGTACTGTCCCTGGAAGAAACATAAATATCAAGCCCGCCAAGAGATCCTTTACGGTTACTTGTAAAGTAGAGTTTTTTATTATCATGTGAGATGGTTGCATGAGATTCCCAGAACTTTGTGTTTATATTGTCGTTTAGTTTGACGATAGGAGACCAGCTACCATTTTCGAATTTAGCTGTATAAATTATTCCATCATAATCAACAGTGCTGTAAAGGTAAAGGGTTATGCCATCCCTGGAGATTGATGTCGGATAGAAATCTCTGTCAACTTTCAGAAGTTCATTCATATTTATTGGAACGGACCAGTTTCCGTTTGTTCGTGTGGAATAAAGGATTGCATCGTAAAAAGCTTCACTTTTCGAAAAAACCAGCATTTTCTCGTCATCAGAAATCACCGGATTGAACTCAGAGTTAGTTTCATTTATGTTTTTGCCAATATTTATCTCTTTGACATATACCGGCGTCTCCATTAGCTTCTTTGCAGTAAAGCAGGATTGGATCTGCTGGTTGATAATAATTGAATCATATATTTCAGGAATGAGATTCTTTTTAAAGAGGTTGTAGGCTTCAAGGGCTTTATCCAGCTGATCATTGATTCTGTATGCGTTGGCAAGAAAGTAAAGGGCATCGTAAGGGGCACCGGTTTCCCTGAATTTACCGTCCTGGTACTTCGGATTAATATTTTTTACTGCTTCTTCAAGATAACTTATTGCTTTTTCCTTTTCGCCAGGGGTATTTACATAACATTGCCCGATCCTGTACAGGAAGTTTGAGTTTCCAGGATAAGATTCCAGCAGTTTCTGGTATTTTGGCAAGGCCTCTTTATAGTCCTCAAACAATATCCAGCTTTCTGCATCATAGAAAATATTTTTTATTTCGCTTTTCGACTGTGGAATTAAATCATTATTGATTAAAAACGACAGTAGTATTATGAACAGAACAACCCTTTTCCTCATGTTTAAGCAGATATAAATAACATATAATATAACCTTATCCTAAAATAATACAGTCACTGGGTTGTGTTATTGTAGTACAAAGGTTTATATCTTTCTATCTCAATTCTTAAAGGTACTAATATAGAAGAATATTAGAAATAAGGAAAAATTACAGCTCCTCTTTTATTAACTATTTTTAAGAATTTGCTAGACCTGAATTTCAGTTGATAAAATGTCAGGCTACCCAGTTACTGACCTGATTTGTATTAAACCAGATCAGAAGAATAGTTTTCGAGTATTTCTTTAATCCTGTTCAGGAATCTTCCTGCAAGAGCACCATCAATTACCCTGTGATCATAACTTAAGGATAAAATCATTATTTGGCGGATAGCAATGACATCTCCATCGGGTGTTTCAATCACTGCAGGTTTCTTGCGCACTGCCCCGATCCCGAGAATTGCTGCCTGAGGCTGGTTAATTATAGGTGTTCCTGCAAGGTTATTATAAGTACCGAAGTTCGTAACAGTGAAAGTCCCCCCCGTAATTTCATCAGGTTTAAGTTTATTATTTCTGGCTCTTTCTGCCAGATCATTTACACTTCTGGCAAGTCCGGTAAGATTTTTTTCATTCGCATTTTTTATTACAGGAACAATCAGGTTGCCTTCGGGAAGAGCGGTTGCCATTCCAATATTGATATTTTTCTTTTTAATAATGTTATTCCCTTCAACTGAAATATTAATCATCGGGAAATCATATAATGCTCTGGCAGCAGCATCTATAAAAATGGGTGTTAGTGTAAGCTTTTGACCTTCAGTTGCCTGGAATTTGTCTTTAACTGAATTTCTCCAGTTTACAAGGCGTGTCACATCAGCATCAATGAATGAAGTTACATGAGGTGATGTTCTTTTTGACATCACCATATGATCAGCGATAAGCCGGCGAACCCTGTCCATTTCAATAATCTCGTCATTACCGGAATAGGCTTTCTTTTGACCCTCAGAAACCCCTGCAGACTTTGCTGCTTCATCTCCCTTCCTCCTTGATTCAATATGTTTTAAGATGTCATCCCTGGTGATCCTGCCATCCATGCCCGATCCGCTGATCTTATCAAGTTCAGAATAGCTGATCGATTCTTTTGCCGCTATACTTCTGACAAGAGGTGAAATAAACTTCCCGGAAGGTGTCCGGCTTTTCAGATCATGTGATAGTATCTCCACAGCTTTCTTTTCCTGCCTGGCAGCATCAATGGTCTCCCGTATCCTTTCTACTTCTTTTTCAACTTTTTCCGGATCTTCAGGTTTGGATTCATCATCGGTTTCCATTACAGCAATAACCTCTCCAACCTTTACTACAGAACCTTCCCTGGCACTCAGAGAAGTTACAATTCCGGCTGCAGGTGCAGGGACTTCTGAATCAACCTTATCTGTTGCTACTTCAACAAGCGGATCATCTTCCTTTACAGAAGAACCTTCAGCAATTAGCCATTTATTTATTGTTGCCTCAATAATTCCTTCTCCCATTGCTGGAAGCAAAATATTAATCCTTGCCATGAATTGTTTTTGTAAAAAATCTGTTTATAAATAATCGTCTCCTTATTCTCCTGCAAAGCGGGATCGGGACGGAGGTATTCATTTAAAATCTTAAACTTAAATTACTAACAATCAGAAGGGAAAAATGTTTCATTTTCCTGAAAGAAACTAAAATAATCATTTGAATAAATTATTGAACCAGTCTTTGATTTTTTCCAGGATTTTTTCTCTGAAAGAAGGCCTGTCAAACTGTATTATGCCTTCATCAGGCCTGATGTATTTGCTGCCCAAAATATACTTTTCACCTTCGGGAGCTATTCTTATCCGTACATTACAATCAGAGATAAGATGCATTGAATCGATTATCTGTGAGGCACTTAGCTCGCTTGTTGTGAATATTACCTCTTTTATCCTGTTCACTTTTATCACCTCCCTGATCTGTTTAATGTTTCCCAGCACCTCTTCCTGAATATCCTCCTTGTTGATACTGATTCTTCCACATACTATGTTCCTGACCCCTGTCTCAGATATCAGTTTTCTGACTTTAGAATAGCTTTCAGCAGAGGCTGCAATTGCCGTTCTAATTACTCTTAAAAAAGGATTTTCTGCAATTTCCCAATTAGTCAGGGATATGAGTGCACGACATAAAGGAATGACCAGTAGTGAGAGCGCCCCTGCAATAATGATAATCGCTCTCGAAAACCTGAGTTCTAGAGGAAGAAGAGCATATATCACAAGAATAATAAGGGTACCGGCAATAACACCTTTTGCTGCCCCGGATATTTTTGCAGGAATGCTGTAACCGGAAGCCAGTGTTATAGCCAACACCATTGTTAATGTATAAAACGGTACAATAATCTCTGTAAACGTCCCGGGATATTTGTATCCGCCTCCGAACCTGTATGAAGCCCATAAAGGAATTATTAACTGATAGATAAAATAAATCAGAGCTGCATCTGTCAGAGGGAGAAATATTCTTCGCAGGAAACGTTTAAGCAGAGATAAGCCTGCTCTGAAAAATATTGCTAACTGAATGAGAAAAATGAACGATTTATAGCTACTATTTCCAAAATGCTTCCTGACAAATATTAACATTGCTTTGTAAAAGTAAACCAGGACATTCAGGTTTTCTTTTTTTGTACTTTCCCCTTTGTAATGAATAATTTTTCTTTCAGGAAAGTAATAATTATTAAAACCAGCCTTCATTAATCTGTAGCTGAAATCAATATCTTCACCATACATAAAAAAATCCTCGTCAAGAAATCCTGTTTTCTGAACAGCTTCCCGGCGAAGAAACATGAATGCCCCTGAAATGATATCAGCTTTTGTGGTTACCTGGCTGTCGAGATGACCAAGATAATATCTGTTGAAGATCCTTGATTTAGGGAAAAGGAAGGAGAATCCGAATATCTTGAAAAATGCAGTTTTAGGTGTCGGAAGAGATCTTTTCGATTCAGGAAGAACTCTTCCTTTGCCATCTATCATTTTTACTCCCAGGGCTCCTGCATCGGGGTGATTATCCATGAATCCGATACACCCCGAGAAAGTATCTTCCTCTACAATTGTATCCGGATTCAGAAGGAGTATGTATCTTCCTTTTGCCAGCACTATCGCCTGGTTATTCGCTGCAGAAAATCCTTTATTGACATGGTTTATTATAAGTTTTACCTTGGGGAACTCACGACTGACCATGGCACACGAACCGTCAGCTGAATTGTTGTCAACAACAAATATTTCACAATCAATATTTTCTGAAGCTTTTTTTACCGAAAGCAGACATTGTTCAAGAAAATGCCTTACATTATAACTTACAATAATTACAGACAATTCCATAATATTGCTATTTGCCTGTTAATTCATCATTTATTACCTGAGAAAGCCGTTTAACCCCTTCTTCAATTTCCCCGGTATTTGAAAATGAAAAATTAAGACTCATTGTATTCCTGCCGGAATCATTGCAGAAAAATGTTGATCCTGATACAAAAGCAACATTCTGTTCAACAGCTTTTTTAAAAATTATGTCTGTATCCAGATTTGCGGGAAGAGTCACAAAAAGGAATAAACCGCCCTGCGGTTCCGTCCAGGTAACATTTCCAGGCATATATTTTCTGAAGCAATTTATCATATGAGTGCGTCTTCCCCTGTAGAGGTCAATGGTTTTCTTCAGATTTTTTTCCAGAAGACCTTTCTCCAGATAGCGTGCAAGGATTTCCCTGATCGCGGATCGCTTCATGCTCTTTCCTGCGTTTGACAGGATTTTTTCAACCGATTTTAGCATTGCTGATATGGATTTCTGTTATTTATTGCCCGGCCTAATGTTATTTCATCAGTATATTCCAGCTCATCGCCAATTGCTACACCTCGTGCAAGGGTTGTAATAATAATATTGTATTTGCTGAGTCTTTTGTAAAGATAAAAATTTGTTGTGTCCCCTTCCATGGTGGTGCTCAGGGCAAGAATTATCTCAGTTATTCCACCTTCTTTGACTTTTTCCTCCAGACTATCGATTTTCAGGTCTGAAGGACCAATTCCGTCAATAGGTGAAATTATACCTCCGAGTACGTGATACAAGCCTTTAAACTGCCGGGTATTCTCAATGGCTATCACATCTGTAATGTTTTCAACAACACAGATTACAGCTCTCTCTCTCTTCGCATCACTGCAGATACTGCAGATTTCAGTATCGGAAATATTATTGCAGACCTTGCAATAATGTATCTCACTATGAAGCCTGATAATACTCTCACCGAATCTTTTAACCTCTTCAGAATCTCTTTTTAACAGGTTCATTACCAGCCTGAAAGCTGTTTTCCTTCCGATACCCGGAAGAGAAGCAAATTCATTTACTGCATTTTCCAGGAGCCTGGAAGGAAATTCGGTAAAACTCATAACGGAAGATTTTAGACAAAATTAATTCAATTATTGCTTACTATTTAAACGCCTTAAGATTTTTTACCTTTCATTCTTTTTGTTATTCTTGCAAATTAATTTATGCTTGCATGTCTCCATCCCTCATCCTGGTAATATTCCTTGTTTACACCGTGTTACTGTTTGTGGTTACCTGGTTTACGACCAGAAAAGCTGACAGCCAGTCTTTTTTTATCGGGAACAGGATCTCACCATGGTTTGTTGTTGCGTATGGTATGATCGGGGCCTCACTTTCCGGAGTTACATTTATGTCGGTTCCGGGCTGGGTAAAAGATACCCAATTCAGCTATATGGTTGTTGTTCTTGGATACCTTTTTGGCTATTTCGTAATTGCACTCGTTTTATTACCATTATACTACAGATTGAAGCTCACATCTATATATACTTATCTTGACCAGCGTTATGGCTTCTGGTCGTACAAAACAGGTGCAGGCTTCTTTATTATATCAAGGACCCTGGGAGCCTCATTACGGATGTTTTTGGTAATTAATGTATTACAAATTTTTGTATTTGATGCCTGGAATATTCCTTTCTGGATCAACACCCTTGTGTTCCTGATATTTATTATCCTTTATACTTTAAAAGGGGGGATCAGGACAATTGTCTGGACTGATACCCTGCAAACCACTTTCATGCTCCTGGCTGTGGTACTCTCGGTAATTTATATCAGCAGGAATATGAACGTGCCTTTTCTTAAGATGGTTTCCGATATCAGTGACAGCTCTGTCTCCAGGATGTTCATTACCGACTGGCATCACGAGAGGTTTTTTATAAAGCAGTTTTTCTCCGGAATATTTATTACCATTACCATGACAGGACTCGACCAGGAAATGATGCAGAAAAACCTGAGCTGCAAAAACCTGAAAGAAGCGCAGAAGAATATGTTCACCTTCAGCGGAATCCTGGTTTTTGTAAATCTGTTATTTCTGATCCTCGGAGCCTTCCTGCTTCTCTTTGCTCAAAGCAAAGGAGTGAATGTTACATCCACAGATGATCTTTTTCCAACTATTGCACTGAATTATCTCGGGCCGATGGCGGGCGTTGTATTTCTTATCGGACTTATTTCAGCTGCTTTCCCAAGCGCTGATGGAGCACTGACCTCGCTTACAACCTCCATCAGCATCGACTTCCTGAGGATCAACCAACGGAAAGGAATTTCAGAAAAAACTGCTACACGGATCAGGTATGCGGCTCATCTTTCAATTGCACTTGTGTTTTTTATCAGCATATTGATATTCAGGACTTTGACTGACAGAGCAGTGATCGACAAGCTTTTCACCATAGCCGGTTACACCTACGGACCTCTGCTGGGCCTTTACTCTTTCGGGCTTTTTACAAAAAGAAAGGCTGATGACAGGCTGACCCCGTTCATTGCAATTCTTTCCCCGGTGATATGTTTTTTCCTTAGTAAATATTCTGTTCAGCTGTTCAACGGATATAAATTCGGATTCGAATTGCTTCTATTGAACGGATTCCTGACGTTTGTGGGGTTGTATATTTTCAGTAAAAAGAAGATCTGAATGTTTTACTGTCGTGCAGTCGTTCAGTTATAAGGTCTAGTGATCTCCTTTCTCCTCTTTATTTACCTTGGATAGAAATCTGATCCTCTGTTTCTGTAGTTTCTTCAGTTTCTTCCGGTATCTCTTTTTTTATTTCGACCTTTATTTTTTTAAATGGGATGTTAAAAACCATGAAGTAGCTGATACCTGTGCTGAAAGGTTTCGCGCCGCTTCCATAACCCGGAAAATATATTGGACGCAGGTCTTTGCTGGTCCCGCTGTAAATCAGTCTCCTCAGACTTACTGACCATCCAATGCTGAAATTCCTGAAGAGTTCAACCCTGACACCAGGAGAAACCTCCAGAAAATGACCCAATCTGGTTGAAGTACCAAGTGAAGATAAAACAGTACCCCAGTAATTTTTATACCAGAATGACGGGGTTTCTGCAATGAAAGTACTCAATCCATATCGCAAACCAATACCTGCCCAGTATTTTCCCATTGAAATTTCGGGTTTCAGCATATTGAAATCAACACCGGCTTTTATAAAAATCCCCTTATTCAGATAACTGTAGTTATATTGTGAGTATTTAAAGTCTGAATATCCGACACCTGCATAAACGGCCAGTTTTTCATTCAGGTCGACAGAAATATAACCCTCAGTGCTTAAAATATTTTTATCTGTAAAATAAATAACTGGGCCGGAAACCTCAATTCCGGCCTTTATCTTAAGCGGGATAATTACGCTGTCATCAGGCTGTTCCTGAGCCCTGATTTGGGTATTGACAAGGACAATCAGAAAACTAATAATATATGCGTATGTTTTCCACATCCAGAGTAGTAATATTACGGTTTCCGATGTTAACACTATCAATAATGTTATCTGTAACTGAAGGTTTATCAACAAGCTGATGATAAAAAGTATAACCACACTCCATTGATACAAGATGCGGATAGCTGCTATACCAGAAGGTCATTGTATCTGTAATCCCGTTTATCCTGATGACAAAGCTGCAACTTGTGGTATCAGCGTTCAGGGGCAGTAATGCAGGCTGCACATTTAAAGTTTTATTATATATTTTGTTAGTATCCATTTTAAGCCCGAAGAGTGTCAGACTATCTGGTGGCTGAAGTTTCCCGGCATCATTACGATAAAATGAAGCTGTTAATAAAGCATCTGTCTTCTCGAAGCATGAACCTGGTGTGCAGGAAACCATTACCGCGAGAGTCCATGCAAATATTGCACCGGGAATGTAAGTTTTGAAACTTCTCATTCTAATAATTGAAGTCTCAAAATTAAAAAAATTACGGCGTGATCAATAAATTCTCAACATTAAAGAAGGAATTTTGCGGTTTTCCATTATCGCGAAACGCCTACATCTTCCGGATATAGTTCGCTGCTCTTTCGATAGCCCTTGTTATCCCTTCGGGTTTCTTGCCCCCGGCAGTAGCCAGGAATGGCTGACCTCCGCCACCTCCGTCTATTTCACCTGCAATTTCTTTTATAATTGTCACGGCACTTAAATTCTTTTCTTTTACAAGTGTGTCGCTGACCATGACAACGATATTAGCTTTACCGTTTATAGAAGATCCAACGACAAGAACTGTATTGTCTGATGTTTTCCTGGCCTCAAATGCAATGGTTCTGAGGGTGTCGGCAGAATCAGCCTCAATTTTGCCTGAGATAAATCTTATGTCATTTATTATGATTGCTTTTTCTTCAAGGTTTTTAAGCATTGAGGAAGCTGACAATGCCTGATATTTTTCGATGATTTTTTTCAGGGATATATTTTCGGCGATCAGTTTTTCCACACTCTCTTTAACATTTCCGGTACTCTTAAGAAGAGTGGCTATCTCATCATAAACTGTTAACTTATCATTGATATATTCAAATGCCTTAGAGCCGGTTACTGCTTCTATTCTTCTTATTCCTGCTGCTATACCACCTTCAGAGATTATCTTTATTATACCTATTCTGACTGTAGAGCTAACATGTGTACCGCCACAGAGCTCAACTGATTTTCCAAATTCCACTACCCTGACTGTCTCCCCGTATTTTTCACCGAAGAGCGCCATGGCACCCATAGAATGAGCTTTCTTCAAAGGTATATTGTCACTGACTTTTTGCATATGATTCTCTCTGACAAGGAGATTTGCAATCTCTTCAACCTTATTTATTTCTTCCCTGCTCAGTCTGGTGAAATGGCTGAAATCAAACCTCAGACGGTCAGGCGTGACTAATGAGCCTTTCTGTTCCACATGTTTTCCAAGAACTGAGCGTAATGCAAAATGAATAAGATGAGTGGCAGTATGATTGTTAGCCGTCAGTAATCTTTTCTCAAGATCAACGGCGGCTGTGAAAACAGCCATGGGATCGGCAGGGGCCTTCCCTGCAATATGGATTATCTGATTATTTTCTTTAATAGTATCTGTGATCAGGATTTTTTCATTTTTTGATGATATTTGTCCTGTATCACCCACCTGTCCTCCGGATTCAGCATAAAAAGGAGTCTTGTTAAAGACCATCTGGCAACTCTCTTTTCCTTTCGATTTCACAATCCTGTATTTTGTGATTATAATTTCATCAGTCGTCTTTTCATAACCTGTGAATTCAGTTTCCTTAGTATCACGCAGAACTATCCAGTCTGCTGCATCTACCGAGGCATCTTCACGCGATCTGTCCTTCTGGGTTTTCATCTCATTTTCAAAACCGTCAACATCAAGTTGCATATCATTCTCTTTAAGGATAAGTTGCGTAAGATCAACTGGAAAGCCAAATGTATCATATAACTCAAAAGCAATTTTGCCTGGTAATAAATTTTTTCTTTCTTTTTTAAGATCGCGGATCATTTTCGCGATCATTTTCAGACCTTTTCCAAGAGTTTTCAGGAATGCAGTTTCTTCTTCGAAAATAATCTTTGATATCTGGCTCTCGGATATTCGTAATTCTGGATACTGGTTGCCCATTACGGCAGAAAGAACAGGTACCAGCCGATACATAAAAGGTTCCTCAATACCGAGGTTGTTGTAACCATATCTGACTGCTCTCCGGAGGATTCTTCTTATTACATATCCTGCTTTGTTGTTAGATGGCAACTGGCCATCGGCAACTGAAAATGCAACTGCCCTAAGGTGGTCAGCAATTACACGTAAGGCAACGTCCCATTTTTCGTTGACTCCATATTCTTTCCCTGTAACTGATGATATTTTGCTTATAACTGACTGAAAGATATCTGTATCATAATTTGATTTTTTACCCTGTATTACCATGCATAAACGTTCGAATCCCATACCTGTATCAACATGTTTCGATGGAAGTAGTTCCAGGGATCCGTCTGATTTACGGTTATACTGAATAAATACCAGATTCCAGATTTCGATTACTCCGGGATGGCCTTTATTAATAAGTTTATATCCGGGAACCTTCTTCCTCTCTCCATCATCGCGTATGTCCACATGAATCTCAGAACAGGGTCCGCATGGGCCGGTTTCGCCCATTTCCCAGAAGTTGTCCTTTTTTGATCCCTCAAGGATACGGTTAGAAGAATCACGGAAGCAATTTTCCCAGTATTTAAATGATTCAGTATCGGGCGGAACATTATCTTCCTGGTTTCCTTTGAAAACAGTGGCATATAGCCGGTCTTCTGGTATTCTAAGCTTATCGACAAGCAGTTCCCATGCCCATTCAATGGCCTCCTTTTTAAAATAATCCCCGAACGACCAGTTACCAAGCATCTCAAACATCGTGTGGTGATAAGTGTCGTGGCCAACTTCCTCAAGATCATTATGTTTGCCGGAAACCCTGAGACATTTCTGTGAGTTTGCGATTCTGATATTTTTCGGCTGCTTAAAGCCAAGAAAAATATCTTTGAATTGATTCATCCCGGCATTGGTAAACATAAGGGAAGGATCATCCTTTATGACCATAGGTGCGGATGAGACAATTTCATGACCTTTTGACCGGAAAAACTCAAGAAAAACCTGTCTCAGCTCCTGTGACTTCATCTAAATATCATTGTATTATGTAAATATAACTTAAAATAGGTTTGTAAAATTAATTTATTTGATTTAGATTTGTCGATTGCCAAAATAAAAATTCGAAATCTGAGCTTGGCGGATGCGAAAGGGAAAATATATTCTTGATCTGAATGATCTACAATATAAGGTGATAAAACTACCCTGGCGAAGGAAGTTTTTACATCTGTTTTTCTGGCTTTCAGGAACAATTTTAATATCATTTATCTACGGTACTGTATTTGAAAATATTTTTGGCTCACCTAAAGAAATGAAGCTGCAGCAGGAGGTTGAAAATATGAAGCTTCAGTTTTCTCTTACGGGAAGGCAGTTTGATAATTCAATGATTATTATCAACAGCCTGAAGCTCTCAGATGATTCCCGGTACCGGCCTGTCTTAAATATGGAAATTATTCCTGAATCTTTCAGGAATCCCGGATTCGGAGGTATTGAAAGATTCCGTGATCTGAATGGTTATATCAATTCTGATCTGATGAAATCATACAGGATAAGGGTCGAAGAGATCAGAAACATGGTAAAGGTTCAGGAAGAATCATTCAATACCATCGGGGAGAAAGCAAACGAATGGATACGGGAAATGGAGTACCTCCCAAGGATAAGCCCTGTGAATGTTATTTTCAGGCGTGGTGATGGATTGACATTCCGCGAGATACATCCGATTTTTGGAACATCACGATGGCATCACGGTCAGGATTTCAGTACACCTTATGGTACTGAGGTGTTTGCTACAGGTTCGGGCAAAGTTATTGCAGCAGGATGGAATGACGGAGGCTTTGGCAATTATGTAGTTATTGACCATGGGTATGGTTTCCAGACTACATACGGTCATTTAAGCAGCATTAAAGTGTCAAAGGGGACGGACATAAAACGCGGTGATCTTGTCGGACTGAGCGGAAGCTCAGGATCATCCTTGGGACCCCACCTGCATTACCAGATTGACCTGTATGGCCGCCATGAAAATCCCCTGTATTATTTTAGTGATGATCTTACTGAAGATGAATATTTTGAGATGATCCAGACACTCAGCTCAAAAACAAAATTCAGGTAGGCTATCTCTTGTTATTTCCATAATACTATTAGCCCCGTTATCTATCATTCTCCTGCTGTTTATTATTTTTATGAAATGATTATCTTTGCTGCATAATGGCAAATATCAGATATAAATTTAATCCCGAATCGCTGAGCTTTGACAAGATCCGTCTTGGATTCAGAGCAGTACTTCTGAGATCACTGGCTTATTTTGTCGGATCGCTTATCGTCGCTTTTATCTATTACCTGATATTTGCAATCTTCATTGATTCCCCAAAGGAAAAAGCTCTTAAACGTGAAATTGAGCAATTAACCATCCAGTATGACCTGATCCACAGAGAAATGGCTGGTCTTGAAAAAGTAATAGGTCAGCTTCAGGAAACAGATGATAACCTTTACAGAACTATTTTTGAAGCGGAACCTATTCCGGCAACTCTGCGTGAAGGCGGAGTTGGCGGAGTTAACCGGTATAAGGAACTGGAAGGATATGATAATTCAAGTATAGTTATCGAAACAGCTAAGAATCTTGACAGGTTAAGAAAGAAGGTTTATCTGCAGTCGAAATCCTTCGACGACTTGATATTACTTGCAAAAGCTAAAGAAGAGATGTTAAGGTCAATCCCTGCTATTCTTCCAATATCAAATAAGGACCTGACGCGAACTGCATCAGGTTTCGGTTTGAGAATTCATCCGATATATAAAATTACAAAGTTCCATGCCGGGATGGATTTTACGGCACCATCAGGGACTGAAATTTATGTAACAGGGGATGGTGTGGTTGCGGCTGTTCAGTCATCTCAAAGAGGATTGGGTAACCATATTATTATCAATCATAGTTACGGTTATACCTCAATTTATGCTCATCTCGACAGATTCAATGTAAGGGTCGGACAGAAAGTGCAGAGAGGTGATGTAATCGGATTTGTGGGCAACACCGGGAGCTCTGTTGCGCCGCATCTTCATTATGAGATCAAACTAAATGGGGTGAACGTTGATCCGGTAAATTACTATTTCAATGATCTTTCCCCCGAAGAATATGAAAGAATGATTGAAATTGCTTCAAAAACCGGTCAGTCTTTTGATTAAGCTTCCCTTTACTTTACTATGAAGATATCATCTGGTCTAACTGCAACATTACTTTTATTTGTAAATTTTTTGTCTGTTGCTGTTTCACCTGATCCCTATCTGACATGTTCTGACTCATTACCTGACACTTCTGCGGTGCAGAGGAAAATTGTGATAACCGGGGTGGGAGATATCATGTTTGGCACTTCTTTCCCTTCCAGGCGATATCTTCCTCCTCACGACAATCCCCTGCTTCTTATTGAAACTCTCATTGACACACTATCCGAATCGGATATTACTTTTGGTAATCTCGAAGGCGCTTTCCTTGATGAGGGAGAAGCTGTTAAAAAATGCAGGGACACAACAATTTGCTACCTGTTCAGAATGCCGGAAAAATATGTTGTCGCTTTGGCAGCAGCAGGATTTGATATTTTAAGCCTTGCCAATAACCATTTTGGTGATTTCGGTTTACCGGCAAGAAGCCGTACAATGCAATTGCTCGATTCATCCGGTATCAGCTATGGGGGACTGACCGAATATCCATGGGCAATTGTTAAAAAAGATACATTATTGTATGGATTTTGCGCTTTTGCTCCTAATGCCGGGACGGTAAGCATCAATGATACTATAAAAGCAGCAGAAATTGTTAAATATCTTTCCGATACTTGCGATATTGTTATTGTTTCATTTCACGGAGGGGCAGAAGGCGCGGATTTTCAGCGTGTTCCAAAAGCAGATGAGATTTTTCACGGAGAAATCCGGGGTAATGTCCATAGTTTTGCGCATTGTATGATTGATAACGGAGCTGATGTGGTTTTTGGCCATGGTCCGCACGTTACACGTGCTGTTGAAGTTTATAATGAACGGTTTATAAGTTACAGCCTTGGAAACTTTTGTACCTACGGAAGATTTAACCTCTCAGGACCTAATGGAATTGCTCCGATTATTAAGGTAAACACAGATACTTCAGGCAGATTTTTATCGGGTAGAATTATACCGGTCTACCAGAGGTGGGAAGGAGGGGTCAGAATAGATCCAAACCGGCGGGTTATAGCTAAAATAAAGGATCTCATGGCTCTTGACTTTCCGGATGCAGTAATAACAATTTCAGATAATGGTGACATCTCTTATAAATAATTGACATATGCCTTACAGGGAAAAAATGATCGAAAAGCTTTATTATTCTATAGGTGAAGCAGCTGAAATGCTTGATGTCCCGGTCTCAACAGTACGTTTCTGGGAAAATGAATTCGATATCCTTAAACCCATGAAGAACAAAAAGGGAAACAGGATGTTTACACCATCGGACATTAAGAACCTGAAGATTATCCATCACTTGCTTAAGAAGGAAGGTATGACTCTCTCAGGTGTGAAAAAGAAACTTTCCGGTAAATGGGAAGAAACAGATTATAAATTTGAAATCAACGAATCGCTCCAGAAAATTAAGTCTATGCTTCTGGATATAAGAGATAACATTTAATAAAACCCTTAACTTTCTCCTCCTCTTGAGAGGAGGAGTACCCCTGACATTTTAAGTCAGGGGGGAGGTGGTGGGCTTTTTAAACACCACAGAGGAGAAAATCAATATGAAATTAAAAGAGCTTTGTTCATTTCTCGATTCAGCAATTCCCTTATCATTCCAGGAAGGATATGACAACTCTGGATTGCAGATAGGCTTGCCAGAAAAGGAAATCAGTTCAGCATTAATTACGCTGGATGTTACTGAGGCGGTCCTTGATGAGGCCGGTTATAATGGTTGTGATATCATTGTTTCCCATCATCCGGTGATCTTCAACGGAATAAAGAGAATAACCGGAGTTTCCTTTTCTGAAAGAATCCTTTTAAAAGCAATTAAACAGGAAATTGCCATATATTCTGCCCATACAAACCTGGATGTTATCAGTAATGGAGTTAGCAGGAAAATGGCTGAAAAGCTTAACCTTCAGGATATTAAAGTTCTGGTACCACTCAAAAATCGCCTTCTGAAGTTAGTGACATATGTGCCGGAATCTCATCTGGAAAAAGTCAGAGATGCTGTTTTTGCAGCAGGAGCAGGTGTTCTCGGCAATTATGATTTTTGCAGCTTCATGACACCCGGTACGGGAAGTTTCAGAGGTAATGAAAACACAAATCCGTTTGTTGGAGAAAAAGGTAAAATCCATTTTGAAAAAGAATTCAGGCTTGAAACCATACTGTTTTCTCATCTTAAAAGCAGGGTGATAAATGCAATGCTTAAGGCACATCCATATGAAGAGGTTGCCTATGATATTTACTCTCTTGAAAATGAGAATATTAATACCGGAATGGGTTGTACCGGTAAACTATCAGAACCCATGGCAGATAACGATTTTCTGAAATTCATTTCTTCGGTATTTTCTGCAAATGGGATCAGATTCTCAAGCCCAAAAAGGAATAAGATTGTTAAGGTTGCAGTCTGTGGCGGATCCGGTGCAGCATTGCTCCCTGATGCTATCGATTCGGGAGCGGATGCGTTTATCACAGCAGATATCAGATATCATAGTTACTTTGAAGCCGGGAACAAAATACTGATTGCTGATATAGGCCATTATGAAAGCGAAAAATTCTCTGCAGAGATTTTATACGATCTTATTATTAAAAAATTCCCTAAATTTGCACTCCGGTTTTCAGAAGTAAATACAAATCCGATAAATTATTTTTAAGATGGAAAAAACAAAATCACATGATACTGAGATTTCTGTAGAAGACAGATTAAGAGCGCTCTATAATCTTCAATTAGTTGATTCTGAAATAGATAAAATCAAAACTCTGAGAGGTGAACTGCCTTTGGAAGTTCAGGATCTTGAAGATGATATAGCCGGACTTGAAACAAGACTGAATAATCACAGGGAAGAGGTTGTTGCTCTTGAAAAGTCGGTTCAGAAGAAAAATAATGAGATAACTGAGGCTGAAGCACTGATCAAAAAATATGAAGAACAACAAAAAAATGTAAGAAATAACAGGGAATTCGACTCCCTTTCAAAAGAAATAGAATATCAGAATCTTGAAATTGAATTATTCAATAAAAAGATTAAGGAGTTCAATGTCCAGATTGAGGAAAAAAAGCTGGTTATTTCTGAATCTGAAATAACTCTGTCAGACCGGCAGTCAGATCTTGATAATAAGAAATCGGAACTTGATGAGATTATTTCTGATACACAAAAAGAGGAGGAGGGTTTATACAAGAAACTGGATAAGGTCCAGGCTATTATAGAGGAAAGGCTTCTTACAGCTTACAAGAGGATCCGTTCAAATGCACGAAATGGTTTGGCTGTCGTTCCTGTTCAGCGTGATGCCTGCGGAGGTTGTTTTAATCAGATCCCGCCACAGAGACAACTGGATATAAAATCGAGAAAAAAGATCATTGTTTGCGAGTACTGCGGCCGTATTCTGGTTGATGACGAAATTATAAAAGAAACTAAAATTTAAGTGCATTAAATAAACAGGGTAAAAAGCCGGTCAGGAAGTGACCGGCTTTTTTGTTTGTAAGAGCTATGTACTCACCCCCTTGTATTCCCCCTCTCTGCTTGCGCAAAGAGGGGGAATTATATGGTATACAATAATTTGCACCCCCTTCTTTGCAAAGCAGAGAAGGGGGCAGTGGGATGAGTACAGGAGAATGCATTAATAATCATCATCCAAAAATCTATACCTTTGCCTATATTATTAAGTACTGAATCAATGACTGCCTCCGAATTCAAAAAACATATAATTGAAGGTATTCCTTCCGCACTGCCACACCCTAAGCCTTATGATCATTCAATCAATCATGCTCCGAAGCGGAAAGATATCCTGAATACTGCAGAAAAGAAACTGGCGCTGAAAAATGCTCTCCGGTATTTTCCCAAAAAATTTCATGCTGTCCTGGCCGGGGAATTTACACGGGAACTGGCTGAATATGGAAGGATATATATGTACCGATTCAGACCTGATTATGAGATAAAAGCGCGTCATATTGATGAGTTTCCTCATCATTCGAAGAGTGCTGCAGCTATCATGCTTATGATTTCCAATAATCTTGACCTGTCAGTTGCCCAGCACCCTCATGAGCTGATAACATATGGTGGTAATGGTGCTGTGTTTCAGAACTGGGCACAATATCTGCTGACTATGAAATATTTATCGGAGATGACGGATAATCAGACTCTTGTTGTTTATTCAGGACATCCCCTTGGATTGTTTCCATCGCATCGTGATGCACCCAGGCTGGTAGTTACAAATGGTATGGTAATCCCCAATTACTCCTCGCAGGATCACTGGGAGAAGTTCAATGCCCTTGGCGTTTCGCAATATGGCCAGATGACTGCAGGTTCTTATATGTACATCGGACCACAGGGCATAGTCCACGGTACGACAATTACCATACTTAACGCTTGCAGAATAATAAGTAGGCGCGGGGGGAAAAGTCCGGATTGTAAACTTTTTATTTCCTCGGGCCTCGCAGGTATGTCTGGTGCTCAGCCTAAAGCTGCAAGTATTGCAGGAGTCATTTCTGTGATCGCTGAAGTGAATCCAAAGGCTATTCAGATACGTCAATCACAGGGCTGGGTAGATGAGGTGATCACTGACATGGGTAAGCTTATCAGGCGTGTAAAAGAGGCAACAGAGAAGAAAGAAGTAGTATCGGTCGCATACCATGGGAATATTGTGGATATCTGGGAAAGGTTTGCAGATGAGAATATCAGGATCGACCTGGGTTCAGATCAGACATCCCTGCATAATCCATGGGCAGGAGGTTATTATCCTGCCGGACTGAGTTTTAAGGATGCGAACCGGATGATTTCCGAAGATCCCGGAAAATTCAAAGAATATGTTAAGAAATCTCTTGTTCGTCAGGTAAATGCCATTAACAGGCATACCGCCAGGGGTACTTATTTTTTTGATTATGGGAATGCTTTCCTTCTGGAGGCTTCACGCGCCGGTGCCGACATCCTTAAACCAGGCGGTGAATTCAGATATCCATCTTATGTACAGGATATTATGGGTCCAGTATGCTTTGATTATGGATTTGGTCCATTCCGGTGGGTGTGTTGCTCGAATGATCCTGCCGATCTGGAAAAAACTGATGCAATTGCGGTCGGAACTTTGAAGAAACTGATGAAACATTCACCTGAGCAGATCAGGCAACAGATGGCGGATAATATTCACTGGATCCAGGAAGCAGAAAAGAACAGGCTTGTGGTTGGCTCTCAGGCAAGAATCCTGTATGCAGATGCAGAAGGAAGAATTGCAATAGCATCTGCTTTCAACAAGGCTGTAGCCAATGGAAAAATATCGGCTCCGGTTGTGATCGGCAGGGATCACCACGATGTATCAGGTACCGATTCTCCGTTCAGGGAGACTTCAAATATTTATGATGGTTCGAAATTTACAGCTGATATGGCGGTTCAAAATGTCATCGGGGATTCTTTCCGGGGTGCAACCTGGGTATCATTGCATAACGGAGGCGGAGTAGGCTGGGGTGAAGTGATCAGCGGAGGATTCGGAATGTTGCTGGATGGGAAAAAAACGACTGAAAACAAGCTCATGATGATGCTTCACTGGGATGTTAACAACGGTATTGCACGAAGAAGCTGGGCCCGAAGCAAAGGAGCTCTTTTCACTCTCGAACGAGAAATGAAAAGAACGCCTGGTTTAAAAGTGACAATTCCGTATATCGCTGATGATAAATTAATTGACGAAGTCTTATAATCCCCCCTTCAGGGGGGCAGGGGGGTGTTTTCTATTCTGAAATAAGAGCAACAGCTATTGCGATAATACCTTCCTCTCTGCCGATAAAGCCCATCTTTTCAGTAGTGGTAGCTTTGATTGAAACATCATCCGTCGTTGTCTCAATAATGGAAGAAATAACTGATTTCATCCCGGGTATATGGGGGGATATTTTTGGTTTCTCAAGACATACGGTGCTGTCAATATTTACTACCCTGAAACCTGTATTCTTAACAAGATTAAATGTTTTTTTCAGAAGAATTTTGCTGTCAATATCCTTAAATTCAGGGCTGGTATCAGGGAAATAAAATCCTATATCATTAAGTCCGGCCGCTCCAAGCATGGCATCGCATATTGCGTGTAAAAGCACATCTCCGTCGGAGTGTGCAACGCAACCTTTTTCCGAAGGTATCAGGATACCTCCGAGCCACAATTTCAAACCTTTTTCAAGTCGGTGAAAATCAATCCCCTGACCTATCCTGATGCTCATCCACGTGATCTGTTGGCATTCCTTAAAGCATTTATATCAAATGCCAGGGAAAAACGCAATGTTCTGGCAAGTGGATGATTCTGGACAATTGGCATCAGATATGAGAAGTCGACAGTAAACCCGCGCAACCTGAAACCGGCTCCGGCCGTAAAATATTTACGGTTGCCTTTGGTTTCATTCTCATGGAAATAACCGGCACGGATCGCAAACTGATCATTGTACCAATATTCGGCTCCGAATGAGAAAGTTATTTCGCGAAGCTCCTCCATGAATCCTCCGGGAGCATCATAAAATGATTGGAAAAATGCAACCGGAACCGCAACATTGGGGTCTTTTCCATCAATAATACTGTCGGGGTTGGTAATATCATATATCGGGGGTGTCGGAACAAGAAGCTTATTAAGATCGATTGTCAGTGTGATTTTATTGAAGTTATCAGGATTAACTGTGCACGCCGTTCCCAGCCGCATATTCATCGGAATGAAATCGGATGTCTGGGAATCGGAATAGCTCATTTTCGATCCGATGTTCGAGAAGTTCACTCCGAAAGCCAGCAAAGCATTCTTTTTAAACAAAGTTATATCCTTCTGATAATATGATGAAATATCGGCAGCAAAGGAGATTCCGGCTTTTGTAGCTTCGCCTCCTGAATACGATCCTCCGGTAAGATTTGAATAGATAAACCGGAAAGCGATGCCACCCGACAGATTTTCAGTAAATAACCTTGAATACCCTAAATCGCAAGACCATTCATTGGGTTTGAAGGTCCTTTCCAGATTTCCGAAATCATCTGTGAACGGTACATCTCCAAGAGATGAATAAATAAGACTAGTACTTAAGACCTGTTTCTTATCGAGTCTGTAATATCCCGATGCGTAAGCAATATTGATATCGGGAACCAGATTCCTGAGCCATGGTGAATATGAGATCGCTGCACCTGCCTTACCATCGATAAATGCAAATTTTGCAGGATTCCAGTGCATACTATAAAGATCAGGTGATGTAGCTACCCCGGCATCGCCCATAGCACCAGCCCTCGAGTCGGGAGCAATGGTGAGAAAAGGAACAACAGTCTGAATTGCATTAAGTTCCCCTGAGCTTTGCTGAGATAATAGCTTTGGGCTAACCGTAAAAGCGGTTGAAAATAAAATAATTGCCAGTGCTTTGTTTTTCATATTCATTCTCATCAGTCTGCAAAATGTAAATATAAAACAATTTTTCTTCGATGTTATTGTCCTGATATTACAAAATAATCATCCTGCCCGCAGTTCTGGCCATTTCTCCATTACCTGTTTTAACTGTAACACTGTAAGGATAAATACCTCTTCCAACTCTCTTTCCTCCTTCATCGTTACCATCCCATATGACAGGTGCAAGCTGATACCCGGTAGATAATTCCGAAAACCTTATGATCCTTATTATCCTGCCACTCATGTCATAAATGTTGATCACAACTTCCATCTCTTTGTCAGGTCTGTTATGCTCAGCACTGATTTTTGTTTCGTTCATGAACGGATTGGGAAAATTCAACAGATTCTTCAGGATAAATTTTTCTCCTGTTTCAACAAGGAACAGGATTGATTTTACAGAAGAATTATTGTAATTATCCCAGGCTTTTATTGTAAGAGTATGACTACCTGCACTCATATCTGTGAGGTCATAGAAAATTTTCCCTTTCATGTAATTATCAAAATCATTTTCAAAATAATTGTTGAGGACAAATGATTTATTAAACTCTCCGTCAAGGTATGCCGTAAGGTCATGCCCTATTCCTGAACCTGTCGTATTTATACCACCTTCATCTTCAAGGATTGCCAGCATCCGGGGATTATTATTTGTAATTCCGCCATTTCTGAAAAGAGTGTCGTTCATGAAAAGCCGGATATCAGGACCGACAGTATCCGCTGAGGTTGTGCTGGCAAATCCTCCAACAATTATTCCCGAGAAGCAACCATTCATATCCTCATTTGCATTACTGGCATAGTAGCTGATTTTCCCTTTACCATAAGAATAATTTATGTCCCGTGGTACAATGAAAGTAAATCTGAATTTCCCGCTAGAAGCCATCGTCTTTCCACTGAAGAGAATATTATTACTCAGATCGAATTCAAATGTCTGACCACCATCATTTGCCAGAGTTTTTATGGTTGCAGCCTTATCAAAAACAAGTGGTGAGACTACTCCGTTGAACGAGTTTAATATCATTCCTCTGGTATCTTCAATATGACCTGCCACAGTAACCAGAGAGAGTGCTTTAAGACTGTCAATATTGCCTGTAACCGGAATGCTATTTATCGAATCTGTAACTACCCTGCCATGCCAGGGATAAGCAAGCCTTAATGCCGGATCGCCCAGTAATGAAAAGTTCCTTTTATTGGGGCCGTTTCCGGATTTATTCTTTGCAAGCCTGATAATATCTCCCAGCCTCAGAGGATCACCTGTACTGTCAAGGTCAAATGCAAAATCGTAGATGTTTTTATTGAGGAAGTAATTCGGAGCTGAATAAACAACGCGTGTTGTTGACATCAGGGCAATACCGCCGCCATTACTGTTCAGGAGCACCATCTCGCCGGCTGATGTTTTCCCTGTCATTTCCCTTGTGATTATGTTTATATCGATATCGTCGAAACGGCTGAATTCACAGGTTGCGGTAATGAAAAGAGGTAATCGTGCGTCGTTTTTCCATGAATTAATATTTTCTGTCCTGACCACTCTTTCATGGGCAAGTCCACTCTCGTTACCGTGCCCCACATAGTTAAAAATAAGACATCCGGCATTAATCTTATTGTTTATTTCTTCTGTGACATCCGGATATGACTGTCCATTGACTGTAGTTACCTGTCTGAAAGCATCAAGATAAATCTTGTCAATATTAAAAGCAGGGACACTGTCTTTGAGAATTGTGGCAAGCCCTTCAGCATCAGATATATGCGTATTGCCATCTTCATCATCGGCTGTTATGCAGATTACATTTTTCCACTCTCCTGTGTTCAAAGGATCAATATATCGGGCAATTTTTGAAACAATAATTCCAGCCTGAACAGTATCTGAAACTGGCAACCGTCCGATCCCGATATCTTCAGTCCCTTCCGATTCTCCTTCCCCGTCTTCAAGCAGACCAAAGAAATCGTCAGATGTAAATGAGGAGACTACTATATTCGAGTTTTGCGATTGATATGTAGGAATAAAATTAGGATTTTTTGGCGGCAGAGTTTTATTTTCATATGATCCGTCCCCGAAAAGAAGAAGATATCTGAGAGGATGTGAGGTGCCTGTCTGTTTTTGATATTTCATCCTGACAAAATTCCTGATCGCAACAATATCCGGGATGCCCCCTGAAAATTCATTATAGATCTCTTCCGGGGTTACTACGAGTGAAATAAGCCCGCTATTGGCAAGGTGGATCTCTGCCACTTTTTCAGCATAATTTCTGAAAAGAGGATGAGTAACAACAATCATGTCATCCTGATCAGTGCCATGAAGGTTCTGGTTAGGCATGGGCTTCGGTTTAATGAATGGAACAAGTGCATCATCTGCAGCAAAGGCAATATATGTTTTAAGTGAATCTGTTGAAGCTCTGAATTTAATATTGTCACCGACCTTGCTGTATTCTACTTTTTTTATATTGAATGGATCTGTTATATCCCAGATAACCGGATTTACACCCTGGTTGAAAATTGAAAACTCTGTAATTCGTGCGGTGCCGACGGATCTTGAATCAGAATATCGAGTGGTTATTCCGGAAAAAGTGTTTCTTCTTCTTCCTTCCAGTTCGATAAAATCAACCCATCCTTTGGCGTTTTGTTCGCCATTATTAAAGAACCTTATTTCATATGAGGGAGACGAAGATTGTGGAAAAGATGATCCGATGGAATCAGTTATTTCCGCATATATGCCGGTATAGTTAAGCATGTTAACTCCCTGTACCTGTATACTCTTAAGTACTGTTTCTCCCTCATAAAACCTGAACACAGTAGGAACAGAAGCTCTTGCAAGCACCCGAATTTTAAATTTTACATTTTCTGTGGTCAAAAGGTCAGTAATTCCATGATTAATTGTAATTCCACTTATAACTGATACAGGTTGATACCATTCTCTGCCCGATTTGATCAAATTCTCAGTTTCCTTTTCATGGATGTAAAGAACATCTGATTCTGAGGAAAAATAGTCAGGTAATCCGGAAGGAACATCAGCAGCAGCGATTTTCTTCCCCTGAGTTACTCCTGAAGTGATAAAATAGAATGCAGTATCGGAATAGTTATGCCTTGTGAAATCATATTCACCGGTAGTCTTACTGTATTTCCATCTTCCGGTTCCCTGGCCGTAAAACAAAAGATAATCTCCCTCATTAAAGATTCCATCGGTGCCTGTTACCGTTAATATTGATACCTCTTCCAGATCATCCGGTTTTGGTGCATCATTATAATATGACAACTGACCGGTGTTATTGCAAAAAATCTGTGGATTGGCAGGATTAGTCAGCCCAAGCTGCTTTAGTCTGGAATAGTCTATTCTGTAAATACCGTCAGCGGTGACTGCCATTTTGAACCAGACTCCTGCAGAAAGTACCGATGTAGATGAATAGCTATCCTGAGCCCCCTGAGCGTAAAGACTATTTTGAAACAGGATAAGAAACAGAGGCAATATTTTTATTAATCTGATCATTATTCCGGGCAAAGATAGGAATGTGTTTTTTGTTTGCTAATAAATTTTGTTCTTTTGTAATCAGGTCAGGGTTAAAATAATAACGTAATCATTACGTTGATATTGCAGCAATATTTAAGATGATAAAGCAGATTATTAAATACCTTTTACCGGTGATGATCATTACTTATTCTGCTTCCGGTCAGGAAACCAGTTATAGCCCGGGTTATCAGATGATTATGATTAACAATCCAGCAGTTACCGGAAGCGAGGGAGATGGTATCCTGAGGTTATCTTATATGAATCTTTACCCGGGAAATAATTACAATCTTCATTCAGTTTTTCTATCATATGACGGATATTTCTCATCTCTGCACGGAGGAGCAGGTTTTTATTTATCTGATAATTATCTGGGAGGTATTATCAACGATATGAGGGGCGGCTTTTCATACGCCTATTTTTTACAGGCAGGCAGGAATTTTTTCATTAATGCGGGACTCTCTGCTTCATTTTATCATCGGGGGTATGATTTTGATAATGCTGTTCTGCCTGATCAGATTGATCCACTGGGTGGAGTAGTTTTTCCTCCGGGAGAATCCCTTGATGCCTCGGGAAAAACAGTCTTTGATATTGGTACAGGATTCCTTTTTATTACTGGCAGAATAATAGGTGGCTTTTCTGTAAGTCATCTCGCAGAGCCTGATCTTTCTGAAACAGGTTTTGCTGATGAGAAACTTAAACGGAAACTACTTCTGCATATTTCCGGTGATCTGGACCTCAGCAAAGAAAAGTATCTGAAGATCAGACCTGTAGGAATACTTGGATTGCAAAAAGGTTATTTATCATCCGGGGCAGGGGTAGTCTTTGAGACCAATTATCTGTCAGTAAATACATTAATATCTGCTGACAACAGTCAGAATATTGATATTCAGACAGGATTTTCCCTTGAATTCGGGGGAATAACTGCTTTTTACAATTATCGTTTTAACTTAAAATCGGGAAACAGAATGATGCCGGCATCACTTCTGCATCACACTGGAATTGCCATTAGTTTATTCAATGTTGAAAAAAGAAAAACAATCAAGACAATAAATTTCCCTAATTTGTAGTTATATTTGGTGACAAAAATTATGTTTTTATAAAATTTATTATATTTGAATTTTCTTAAAAGCTATAAAAATAAAGGAGTTATGTACAAATTCAGAGTCTTGCCGATAGTATTATTTGTAGCAATTATTCTCGTATCCTGTAAAGGTGGAAAGAAAAGCGATCAGAATGTTTCTTCCGCTACAGGCTGGGAATATAATAGTCCTGATAACGGTGGATTTGAAGTTACTGTTGGAGCCGATCAGAAAACAGGCCCCGGCCTTGTACTTATTGAAGGTGGACGGTTTACCATGGGGCAGGTACAGCAGGACGTTATGTTTGACTGGAATAACAGGCCTAGAACTGTCACTGTATCATCATTTTATATGGATGAAACGGAAGTAAAGAACGTTGATTACCGTGAATACCTGTTCTGGATACGTCGTGTTTATACGGATTATCCCGAAGTGTACAGAAGATCGTTACCTGATACACTGGTTTGGAGGAGTCCGATGGGATTTAATGATCCCTATGTCCAGTATTATTTTCGCCATCCGTCCTATAACAATTACCCTGTTGTTGGCGTTAGCTGGCTTAAAGCAAACGACTATTGTCTCTGGAGAAGTGACAGGGTAAACGAACAACTTCTGATTGATGAGGGAGAACTAAAATATGACCCTGAGCAGAAAAATCAGAATAACTTCAACACTGAAGCCTATCTTGCAGGACAATATGAGGGTGTTGTCAACCAGTTGCGTGAAAGTCTGAATCCCAACCAGACTGAGCGTAGGACCAGTTTTGAGGATGGAGTACTGCTTCCTTCATATCGTTTGCCAACTGAAGCTGAATGGGAATTTGCAGCATATGCTCTCAGGGGTAATACCTTTGAAGAATTGGTCTATGAAAGAAGAATATTCCCATGGGACGGGCATAATGTCAGAAATGCAGAACGCAGAAGCCGGGGTGAAATGATGGCTAACTTTGTACGTGGCAGGGGAGATTTGATGGGTGTTGCCGGCAGCCTTAATGATAACGCCAGTATTACAGGCGACGTTAAATCATACTGGCCAAACGATTATGGCCTCTACTGCATGGCTGGCAATGTCAATGAATGGGTACAGGATGTCTATCGTCCTCTTACATCTGAAGATGTTGACGGTTTCAATCCCTTCAGGGGCAATGTCTATACCGACCTCCGTCGTGATGCGGAAGGAAGAGTAGTAGGTAAAAGTAGTCTGGGGAAACTGTATGTAGATACTGTAAAAGATGCAGATGTAGCCACCAGGTACAATTATCAGAAAGGTGATTACAGGAACTACAGGGACGGCGATCTTCAGTCATCAATTGTTGTAGGAGGTAGCTGGAAGATCGACGACAATAAGAAGGGTTCACTCAGGATGTATGCTCAGGATCTTAACGCTTCCAGCGGAAATCCCGATTATTATACCCTTATTAACGATAACGCCAGGGTATATAAAGGCGGATCATGGAGAGACAGGGTATACTGGCTTAATCCTTCAACCAGGAGATTCCTCGATCAGGAAAGCTGTCGCGATGACCTTGGTTTCAGATGTGCTATGATCAGGGTAGGAAGCCCTGCAGGATTCTAAAAGACAATACACTATGTGAAATAAGCCTCATTATGCGACCATAATGAGGCATTTTTTTGGAAATATGAAGACAGAGGAACTATACACATTATTCACAAAATCATCAGGAATATCTACCGATTCCCGTACAATTGAAAAGAATCAGATATTTTTCGCTCTCTGGGGTGAAAATTATAACGGTAATAAATTTGCTGCTGAAGCCATCGAAAAAGGTGCTTCATGGGCGGTAATTGATGATCCGGCTTTTGAGACTGATAAAACAATCCTTGTTGACGATTGTCTTTTTGAACTGCAGGCTCTCGCTACTTATCACAGGAAAGAGATAAAAGCTTCTGTAATTGCGATCACCGGAACAAACGGAAAAACAACTACAAAAGAACTTGTATCTACCGTTTTGACCAAAAAATATAAGGTTCATCATACCAGGGGAAATCTTAACAATCAGATAGGCGTTCCGCTTACACTTCTTTCTGCTACTGCAGACACTGAAATGATGATAATTGAAATGGGGGCAAGTCATATCGGTGAGATCCGTACCCTCTGCCTGATCTCTAAACCTGATTACGGAATCATTACCAATATAGGTACATCTCATATTGAAGGCTATGGAACACTGGATGGAGTAATTAAATCTAAAACTGAGCTTTATGAGTACCTCAGGAAAGTCAATGGGGTTGCTCTTTATAATGACAAGGATCCTATTCTGACTGAAAAAATATATAAATTAGTTAACAGGGCTGTTCCATTCTCTGACCCGACCGGTATTATGCTTGTTGTTGAACCGGAATCATCAGATATGAAGCTTAATCTGGCAGCAACTTACCATCATAAGTCATATAAAATTTCGACAAACCTGTTTGGAAGTTACAATATAGAAAATGTCAGGGCAGCTATTGCAACAGGGTTGTTTCTTGGTGTTGAAATGGAAGATATAGTCGATGCAATTGAAAAGTATCAGCCCGGGAATAACAGGTCGCAGATAAAAGTTTCAAAAAACAATACACTTATCTGTGATTCATATAATGCCAATCCATCCAGCATGTGCCTGGTTATTGAATCATTTGCAGGGATCAAGGCTGAAAAAAAGATGTGTATTCTTGGAGATATGCTGGAACTTGGTGAAAAAACCGAAGAAGAACATATTAAGGTATTGAAGTTCCTTCAACAGCATAATATTAAAGATGTTATTCTTGTTGGTGACAATTTTAAGAAAGTATCTGCAGGATTTAAGTTCAGGTCATTTGCCAACATAAACAAGCTTAAAGATTTTCTCAAAGCTGAGCCGGTCAAAGGGAATTTTATTCTTATAAAGGGATCACGGGGAATGACTCTTGAAAAAGTTTTTGATCTTCTCTAGTTAATCTTCCGGCAGCGGATTAATTTCCTCTGAACTCAATATTAAGAAGGAGTACCTCCGACCTGCTGCATGATCTGATTCTGGGCCCCCATATTCCAAAACCGGAAGAAACAATTATTTGTGTATTTCCTTTCTTCAGGTAGCCGTGGCTTAATTCAAAAACCCTTCGGATTAAATAATTAAGAGGCCACAACTGACCATTGTGTGTATGTCCTGACAGCTGAAGGTCAATGCCATTTATTTCTGATTCATCGAGTCTGAAAGGCTGATGGTCGAGAAGAATAACCGGCTTCGAAGGATCAATATTTTTCATCAGTTCTTCGAGTGATAACCGTTCTTTTGCATAAAACCGGAATGAATCCCTGTCAAGCCTGCCTATAAGCTGAATTCCGCCCTGCAGCGTTACCACTTCATCTTTAAGAACTCTGATACCTTTACTTTCTATATATGGGATGGTACGATCCGCGCCTCCAATGAATTCATGATTCCCGGTTATTGCATAAAGTGCATCCTCTTTCTGAGGTCGTGTAAAATATTTAAGAAGATCCCCCCTCAGAACCGGTCCCAGTTCTCCGTCAACTATATCTCCAAGAAGCAGAATAATGTCCGGTTTAATCTTTTCAAGCATGCCCGAAAGGTTTTTCATGCTTCTTTTCCGGATAATACTTCCGAGATGTATATCAGATATAGCGGCAATACGCAATGTTTTAATATCACCTGCCGGTTTATCTATCGTTATATTATATTTTTTTATTACAGGCATGATTGCATTTATAAACCCACCGGTAATTAATACAACAGAAAGGAATGATGTAATGAGAAATGCCCACTTCCTGTAAAGTAATACATTCGGACTGCTTACGATACCGGAAATCCTGAAAAGGAGCAGCATGATATCAGAAAGAAGAAGGAACATGAAAGCATAAAGCATAAAACCCATCCAGAATCCCCCGATAATATTAAGGATATCAGAAAAAACAGAAGAGTGTCTTGATTCAAGAATTTTACCTGCAATAAAGGTTAATGCGAGAGCTATAAAAATAAGTGTATAAATTACACTTAATTTTCGGGAATCAGGAATTATATTATACCCTTTAAGAAAAATGTATACATTTGTTAATGAATAAATTGTGAGAACAATAGAGAGAAATACTACCCATTGATGACTTTTCATTTTAATCAGATATTCGTTTTCAGGCTTGTGAATGTTTTGTGTTTTTTAATATATAACTCAAAAACGATGCACTTGTTCAAAACCAGAGCTGCAGGCTTATTCCCGAACTGTTTCTCGATCATTGCTCTCTTTTCTTTAAGCTGAGGGATCTTTATGTAAAAATCAATGTGGGCTTGCCAGACCGATCTGACACTTCTAAGTTGCCCCTTGAACAGGAAGAACATTGCAGCTGCACCATCGAGTATTTTTCTTTTAAACAAAACAGAACGTAGCTTATCTGCAGGCAGGTTCTTATATAATATGAAAAGGCTGTTGCGGAAATTTAAGTATGTCTTGAATGGTGAGCTGTATGAAAGAGTCCCCCCGCCTACATGATAAACTGCTGATCCCGGTACAAAACTGACACGATATCCTGCATTATGGAACCGCCAGCACAGATCAATTTCCTCCATGTGGGCAAAGAAATCAGGATCAAAACCGTTACATTTCACCCATGCATCAGCCCTCACAACCATGCAGGCACCAGTTGACCAGAAAATATCAGTCTGAGTGTCATACTGTCCATTATCCTTTTCAACATAATTAATAATACGTCCTCTGCATAATGGATATCCGAACTTGTCAATGAAACCGCCGGCAGCACCGGCATACTCAAAGTGGTCCCGCCTGTTGTAGGACAGGATTTTTGGCTGGCACGATGCAACATCCGGATTATTATCCATGAAATTTATTAAAGGAGTCAGCCAGCCATCTGTTACTTCGATATCTGAATTAAGAAGGACAAAATACCTGGCTTCAAGTTGTTTCAGGGCAAGAGAGTATCCACCGGCAAATCCGTGATTCTTTTCAAACCGGATCAGTTTTACTTCCTTATGATTTTCAGCAAGCCATTCACATGATCCGTCAGTCGAGCCATTATCTGCAACACAAACAACAGTCTCCTTATCTGCAGAGTACCTTATAACATTACCGAGGAACTTTTTCAGAAAACCAATCCCGTTCCAGTTTAATATTACTATTGCCGTTTTAATCATTTGTCTCTTCTCTTTTATGCTTCCACCTGCGATGGCTCCAGAGCCAGTATTCGGGTTTTTCTCTGATAATCTCTTCGAGCCGTCTTACATGTGTTTCAGTGATCAGATTTTCCGGCAAGTCTGCTGTATGCTCAAAAAGCAGCTCGCAGGTTAAACTATAATAACCTCTTTTAATCTTTTGAATATTGATAAAGACCACTGCCATATCATATTTTGCAGCAATTTTTTCTGCACCAAGATAAACCGGGGTCTCCTGGTTTAAAAAATTCATCCAGAATTGGATATCTCTTTTTGGTGGAGTCTGATCTGCAATAAATGCAAATATCGACCTTACGTTGTTTTGCCTGCTGATTATAATTTCCCTTACGATTTTCGACATGGGAGTGAGGTGTGCTCCGGTTTTAGACCTTAAACCGTTCATAAACCGGTCGAAACGTTTATTTTGCAGAGGCTTGTAAATCAAGAATGCCTGATATTTTGTGTAGGAGGGAAAACAAATTGTCCATTCCCAGTTATTATAGTGGCCGGCCACAACGACAATATCCCGGCCTTCGCTGAAGAGCCTGTTTATGAGTTCGGGATTTGTGAATTTTACACTGGCAGTTAAATGTGAAAGACTCAGATGAGTAAGTTTAAGTGTTTCAATCATCAGGTCGGCAAGGTGCCGATAGAATTTCTTTTCAATAACAGCCAGGTCACCGGCATTTTTTTCAGGGAAGGAATTCCGCAGGTTTGTAGCCACCACTTTTCTGCGGTACGAGGGGAAATAATAAAGAATCAGAAAAAGGAGATCGGAAATGAGGTACAGGATCTTTAGCGGAAGAAGTGTTATAATCCAGGTTATCCCATAAAAAAGATAGTATCCGATAGCTCCCATTTTTGGTAAATGATCTAATTATGCATAAAAGTACGTACATTTTCCAGAAATTCAGGGAAAACCAGGCTATTGGCTGCAACGATTTCGTCACCGGAAATATTCTTCTCATTCCCTGAAAAGTCGCTGACACGGCCGCCGGCTTCCCTCACCAGAAGAATGCCTGCAGCGACATCCCATGGATTGAGCCCATATTCATAAAAAGCCTCAAATCTGCCGCATGCCACATATGCCAGATCGATAGCAGCAGATCCCAGTCTCCTAATTCCATGGGTGGTTTTGCAGAAATGTGTAAGGCTGTCCATGAAATTATTAAGCCGGGAAAAATCATAATACGGAAAGCCGGTTGCTATAAGACTGTCTGACAGGAGAGCAGCAGGTGAAACATGAACCGGCTGGTTATTGAGCCATGCCCCGCCACCTTTCCAGGCAATAAAAGTCTCATTCCCGCCAACTTCATATACAACACCGGCAACAATCTCATTATGTTCCATTAAAGCGACACTTATGGCATAGGGATGGATACCATGTAAAAAATTAGTTGTTCCATCCAGCGGATCAATAACCCAGCAATATTTCAATCCTTTTTTTGCCGATGTGCCTTCTTCGGTAATAAATCCTGCTTCGGGAAGTATAATACTCAATTTATCGACCAGCATTTTTTCGGATCCTTTGTCAACATAGCTGACAAAATCATGCAATCCTTTGGTTTCTGTACGACTGATGTCAAATCCCTCGGATTCTTTCAGAACAAACCTGGCAGTTTGATGAACAGCAGCTTCAATTTCACTGCAAATGTTTTTATAGTTAACCATGGTTCAGTCGATTAATTCCACACTCATTTTACCTGAAGGTGAAATGCCCTTCATCCTTACTTTTATTATTTGTCCTGAAAGTGTAGCCTGCCATTGATATTCCACCCTGATATAATTTCCTGTAAAACCTGTTATCATCCCGCTGCTCCGGATTTTTTCAAAAAGAACTTCTGCAGTCTGACCGGTATTCAGGGTATTGAATTCAAGCTTTTTCAATTCAGATAATGAAATAAGCTTTTTGCTTCTCCTTTCTTTCTCCTCATGGCTGACTTTACCTGGCATATCTTCAGCAACCGTTCCTGGCCGGGCTGAGAATGGGAAAACATGAAGATAGGAGAGAGGAAGGTCTTCCACGAAACTGTAAGTCTCGTCAAAATCGGAAACAGATTCTCCGGGGAAACCAACTATTATATCTGCACCAATACCGGCAAGTGGCAACATTTTTTTTATAGTTTTTACCCTGTCTGCTAACAGATCCAGGGTATATCTTCTTCCCATAAGTCCAAGGATCTTGTTGTTTCCGCTTTGCATGGGAATGTGAAAATGAGGAAGTATTTTTATATTCAGAGCGGTCATTTCGATAATCTCATCGGTCAGCAGGTTAGGTTCGATGGATGATATCCTGAACCGTTCAATTCCCGGTACTTTTACCAGTTGTTTCAGAAGCGCGGCAAATGATTCTCCGGCCGGTTTTCCAAAATCGCCGATATTTACTCCTGTAAGGACAATCTCCTTTACACCTTTGCCGGCAATCCTTTCTGCATCGGCGATCAGGGATTTTATTTCAGGACTTTTGCTACGTCCTCTTGCCAGAGGAACAGTACAGTAAGCGCAGCCATAGTCACATCCATCCTGTATTTTCAGAAATGACCGGGTTCTGTCACCAAAGGAAAAGGAAGGGATAAACCTCCCGGTAGAGGAGAGTTCGGAGGAGTGAATTTCTGCTTTTTTTCTCTTTTCAAGGACGGAAAGATATCCGGCAATATCAAATTTTTCTTTAGTCCCGAGCACCAGATCTACACCAGGGATTGATGAAATTTCATGTGGTTTAAGTTGAGGATAACATCCTACAACGGCAATAAAGGCATCTGGTGACTGATTTATAAATTTCCTTATAGCCTGCCGGCATTTCTTATCAGCGGCATCAGTGACAGAGCAGGTATTAATTATATATATGTCGGCTTTTTTACCGGCCTGAACCTTTTCAAACTGATCTTCAGGGAATGACCTCGATATAGTTGATGTTTCGGCAAAATTAAGTTTGCAGCCAAGAGTATGAAAAGCTACCTTTTTTCTTTTCAGCGTGTTCATGCCTGTGTTCCGCAAACCTATTTTTTAAGCCTTGTAAGAAAGACATTTCTGAATTCGATGTCTTTACCCTCGCTTTGCAGACAAATATGCCCTTTGCTTACCGAAACACTGGTCCCTTTGTTCTGAAGAGTGCCGTTGACAAATACTTCTATGTTATTGGTTTTGCAGACAACCTCCAATATATTCCATTCTCCTGATGGTTTTTCCGAAGAAGCTGCAAGTTTCTTAACGGATCTCTTCGATTTGTCGGCGCGTTCATTCATATCGGAGCCATTCATACAGATAAAATCCCCGGCATTACCAGCCTGCAACTGACATTCAATGCTTTTTGGCCAGATAGTATCCGGTAACTGGGTATGAATAAAAACACCGCTGTTTGTTGCCTCAGCAGGCCAGCGCCATTCGACATGGAGACGATAATCAGAAAATGAGTCTTTTGTCCTCATATATCCAAAAGGATCTCCTGTAATATGAATCACACCGTTTTGTACTGTAAAAACTTTTAAAGGATCGGCGGACGGATCTCTGAGCTGGAAAACCCAGTTGTTCAGATCTTTACCGTTGAATAGCTGAATTTTTTCCGTTTTTGGGGCCTTGGGAGCCTTTTTCTTCTTCGATCCGGATTGGGCTGATGAAGCCGCTGAAATTCCTGTCAGAAATATTGCCAGAAGAATAAATACCCGGTATAAGTTAATTTTCATGGTCAGTTGTTTTGAGGGATTAGTTATTGTTATAATTTAGAATTATTCCTGTTTGGTGGTTTTCACAATAATTTGCTTGCCAGTTCTGCAAGGAAACTTCTCTCACCCTTTATAAGGTTCACATGGGCAAAGATTTCCTGATTCTTCATTTTGTCTGACAGATAACTCAAACCATTTGATGCTGTGTCGAGATATGGTGAATCAATTTGTTCAATATCCCCGGTAAATACCATTTTTGTCCCCTCACCGGCACGGGTGATGATAGTTTTTATCTCGTGTGGAGTCAGGTTTTGAGCTTCATCGACAATGAAAAAAATGCTTGAAAGGCTGCGTCCCCTTATATATGTCAGCGGGGTGATAACCAGTTTCTCTTCTTTCATCATATCATTGATGCGGATGAATTCCGGACTCTGATGGCTGAACTTATGTTTGATAACTGTGAGATTATCATACAGAGGCTGCATATACGGTTCTATTTTTTCTTTGACATCACCTGGAAGAAATCCGAGATCACGGTTTGCAAGCGGAACGATAGGACGGGCAAGAAATATCTGTTTATACCTTTTATGCTGAGCAAGGGCAGCTGCAAGAGCAAGCAGGGTTTTACCCGTGCCTGCCTTTCCTGTTAGTGAAACAAGCTGAATTTCAGGATTCAACAGTACCTCAAGTGCAAATGTCTGTTCAGCATTGCGCGGATCGATGCCATAAGTGGTCTGTTTAATTACCCTGTTCAGAAGCTTATTGACCGGGTTAAAATGAGCAAGGGCACTCGCCCCGTTATTTTTCATAATATAAAACTGATGCCCCTTTAATTCCGGATCAAGTTTGAATTCTTCCGAGTTTACTCCTTCAGGAAGCTCATATAGTTTGCTGATTAATCCCTGGTCAATACCTTCGATGACTTTAATGCCTTTATACAGATCATCTATATTTGCTACCTTATCGTTTTCGTAATCCTGGGCTATGATGCCCAGCGATTTGGCCTTCATACGGAGGTTAATATCCTTTGTGATCAGAACAACTGTCTTATCCTTATTGGAATTGCATACATATTCTGCTATTGCCAGTATCCTGTGATCAGCGGTTCTTTCCGGGAATGACTGGCTGACTTTCTCTGAAAAATCCCTGCCGGTCTCAATGTGCATGTTGCCAAGATTTTCTCCCAGGGGGATATTGGCTGTCAGAAGCATGTCTCCCGATAATTTGTCAAGTTCCCTCGTAAATTCCCTTGCGTGAAAATTTATCAGATCATTGCCTCTTTTGAACTTATCAAGTTCCTCAAGAACTACTATCGGTATAATAACATCATTTTCTTCGAAATTGTAAATGCACTTATAATCATGGAGAAGGACGTTTGTATCAATTATGAAGAGTTTTTTATTATGTTTCTTTTTCATGATCAAGTTATTTATAATCAACAAAATAGCATAGAGATTAGTATGCTTTTTCCGACTAGCAAAAATAACTAAAATATAATATTAATTGGTAGCAATGTTGAAAGTATGTTAATTTGTAGTGACTAAAGTGCCTAAAGTGCCTGGAGTATACACAGTTTGGAGTTACACCTTGCACCCTACACCTTGCACCTTGCACCAACTATTATGACTTATTCTCAGACAATACAGTTCCTTTATTCCCAACTCCCTGCCTACCATAGGATTGGTAAAGCAGCATATAAAAACAATCTTGATAATTCTCTTGCGCTTGATGATTATTTCAGTCATCCTCATTTGAAATACAGGACAATTCATGTAGCTGGCACAAACGGCAAAGGATCAGTATCACACATGATTGCATCAGTTCTCCGGGAAGCAGGTTTCATAACAGGATTATATACATCGCCTCATCTTAAGGATTTCAGGGAAAGAATCAGGGTAAACGGGAAGATGATAACAAAAAAGGAAGTAAAAGAATTCGTTGAAAGGCATATTGATATTATTAATTCAATAAAACCCTCATTCTTTGAAATGGCAGTTGCCATGGCATTTGATTATTTTGCCCTGAAAGGTGTCGATGTGGCTGTTATTGAGACAGGACTGGGAGGAAGGCTCGACTCGACAAATATCATTAATCCCGTTCTTTCTGTAATTACAAATATCGGGCATGATCATATGGATCTTCTGGGAAATAGTCTGGAAAAAGTTTCAGTTGAGAAGGCGGGAATAATTAAAAAGAATGTTCCGGTTGTAATTGGTGAAACACAACCTGAGACAGAGAATATTTTTGTTCTGGCAGCTTCGGCTGCGGGCTCTGAGATCTCATTTGCAGACAGAAATTTTGCCGGTTCTTTGGAAGAGCTGAATAGTATGACCGGCGAAAGGCAATTTTTAATTGCTGATCAGTCCGGTCAAAGGAAAATTTCAGGTGTGACCCCGCTGGGAGGGGATTACCAGTTGAAGAATCTGCAAACAGTTTTTCAGGTTTTTAAAAGCCTGGCCGGCGTTCTGAACCTGTCAGAGAAAAATATCATAGATGGAATACGTAAAGTAATTCTGAACACAGATCTTAAAGGCCGCTGGCAGATTTTAAATCATAATCCTCTGACCGTTTGTGATACCGGTCATAATAAAGAAGGTCTGGAGTATGTGATCAGGCAGATTGCCGGGATACCAAAAACAGGATTGCATATGATCATAGGGTTTGTAAGTGACAAGGATATCAGCTCAATACTGCCGCTTTTCCCGGTTGATGCGGAATATTATTTTACCAGAGCATCGGTCCCCAGGGCTCTTGATGAAAAGATACTTCAATCCAAAGCGTTGGAATATAATCTTAAGGGCAACAGCTATCCAGATATGAATAAGGCACTTAAAGCTGCAAGGTCAAATGCTTCTGAAACCGATCTGATATTTATAGGCGGAAGCACATTCATAGTGGCCGAGGTCGTTTAATTTTCGTATATTTATTTTCTCAAATCATACTTTTATGAAAAAAGCTATAATAGCTGCCATTGCTATAATAGTGCTGAACCCGGTTGCAGCGCAATCAGGAAAGAAAATCGTAATACTTCATACAAATGACATGCATTCAAGGCTGACGGGCTATGCACCTGAATCGGCATACTCACCGCTTACTATAAATGATGACAAAACTGTCGGTGGATTTGCCAGGATTGCCACCATCATTAAGAGTGAAAAAGACAAAAATCAGGGTGTTACTTTAGTCGTTGATGCCGGAGATTTCCTGATGGGAACACTTTTCCAGGGGATAGAAACAAAAACCGGATTTCAGCTTTCCTTAATGAAGTCCGCAGGTTATGATGTTGCGTGTATTGGCAATCATGAATTTGATTATGGTCCGGGGAAGCTTGCGGATATAATCAATTCCTCTGTCGGCAAAGGGGAGATTCCACAGCTTCTTATGAGTAATGCCGTGTTCGATAAGGTGGATGAAGGGGATGATGCACTCGAAAAGCTTTTCTCTGACGGAGTAATTGGAACAAAAACTGTTTTAAACAAAGATGGACTGAAAATCGGTATATTCTCCTTACTTGGTAAAGTAGCGGACGATAATGCAGCATACGCTCCTCCTGTAACTTTTGCAAAACAGATCCCGGTAGCAAGGAAAATGGTAAAAGAACTCCGGGATGAGAAGTGTGATATTATTATTTGTCTTTCACATTCGGGTGTTTCTTATGATAAGAATGGGAATTTGGCTGGTGAAGATGTCTGGCTTGCAAAGAAGGTCAAAGGTATTGATGTTATTATAAGTGGCCATACACATACAAAACTGGCAAAACCAATCCTCGTGAATGGCATTCCGGTTATCCATGCCGGTGACTACGGACGATATGTAGGCAAATTGTCCCTTACCTGTGATAATGTTAGTGTAAATTATGACGGCTATTCACTTTTACCTGTGGATGACAGGATAGCAGGAGACCCGTCTGTAAACCGGCTTATTGAAGATCAGAAACGAATAATTAATGAAGAAATACTTAAGCCGCTTGGAATGGATTATGACAGGAAAGTTGTTGAAACAGATTTCCTCCTCGGATGTGATGAAATGGGAGATATAAAGAATAGTAACCTGGGGCCGCTGGTGGCAGATGCTATCCATAGCTATGTCAACAACCATGTAAAATCAGGAACTGATGTCAGTCTCGTAGCTGTCGGGGTCATTCTCGACAGCATTGTCCCGGGTTTTCAAACAGCTTCTGACATCTTCAAGGTAATGTCAATGGGTGCAGGAAAAGATAATGTGCCCGGGTATCCTTTAGCCCAGGTATTTGTGACGGGAAAAGAGCTTAAAAGCGTTCTTGAGATACTTCAGGTTACTTATAAATCAACTCCTGCAAACTATTGTTATTATTCAGGATTTAAAGTCGGGTATAATCCTGATAAAGGGATGCTGAGAAAAATCAGGACTATTGAAATTATTCATTCTGATGGCAGTGTTAAAAATGTTGACTTCTCAAAGAAAAACAAGGATCTTTATTCCATAGCTGCCAATTCCTATATACTTGAATTTATAGGTATAATCAAAAAAATGAGTTTCGGACTGATTAACGTAATTCCTAAAGATGCAGCAGGAAATCCGATTTCAGATATGAAATCCTCTATAATGGATTTTGATGAAAATAAAGAGGGATTGCAGGAAGGGAAAGAGTGGCTCGCCCTTATAGAATATTTTACTTCAATGAAAGATACAAACGGAAATGGAATACCGGATATAGATAAGAAATATAAGGTACCTGTAAAAAATTTCTTCCCAGTAGCAGATATCCCCTGAAATTATTGAATCAGGGGAACATGTTCGTCAACCTGTTCAAAGCTTGCCATTGCTATGGCAGCTGAACAGATGAATTTATGCTGAAGCACCCAGTTCACAGCATCTTTAAAGTTCGGCTCCTGACCGGCAGCGGCGGAATATTTGCCTCCGGAACATGTTTTCATGGCTATAACGCCGATACCTTTTTCCTGCGCTTCCTGAAGAATCCTGACGAGCTTTTCCTGATCCCATTCAGAGTACCTGCCGGTTACAGAATGGATAAATGAACTTTTATGATTGAATGGCAGCATAATGACATCATAAAATTTTTCTGTATTGTTTCTTGCGGGAAGATTCATACGATCGTTATGTGTTGAGAAGCCATGTGCTCTGATAGCTCCGGTTTGTTTCATCTCTGAGAAAAACTTAAGAGTTTCCTGATGGAACAAAAGACTCTCATCAGAAGCGTCATGATACAGCATTATGTCAATATAATCCGTGTTGAGAGCTTTAAGACTGGCATCGAGCTTTGAAGTGAGAGCTGACCTTATCTCTCCGGCACCTTTAAGTCCTTTACCCCTTGAAGGCAATTCATCTTCATCAAGCCTCATCTTGGACTGGATAACTATATTTTTTCTGATCCCGCTGATGGCTTGGCCAACAATGCGCTCATTATTTCCGTTTGAGTATGAACGGCCTGTATCAATGAAGTTGATCCCTTTTTCAATCGCATATTTAATCAGGGACTCTTCATTAGTGCGTGATGCCCCGAAGCAGACCGGAGTTACCATTATCCCGGTGTTTCCTATGTTTCTCAGTATCGGAGAGCTGGTGTGCGTTGCTTTTAAGGACCTTGAAATCAGTCCGATACCTGCAATCCCTGCTATGGTTGTTCTGAGGAATTTCTTACGGCTTAACGGTTTGTTTACCATTTGCTGAACGGGTTATCGACAATTAACTTTGTTTTCTTATTTGCAACTGATAAGCCTATCCGGAAGACTGTCCTGGTGATCAGCTCCATTTTTTTAAAATCAATTTTTTCAATAACATCTCCCGGTTTATGATAATCAGTATGCAGACCGCAGGTGAAGAATAAAACCGGTATATCTTTACTGGCAAAATTATAATGGTCGCTTCTGTTAAATAGCTGAAGGGGATGATTCCTGCCGCTGAGGCTGTAATCAAAATCGAGTACGCTGCTTTTATCAGCCTCTTCAGCAATTGCCATTAATTCTTTACTTTGGTAGTCGGCAATTACGAATACTTTCTCCGGGCCGGTCATTGGAGTAGCAGCTGTAGTATCCCCAATTCCCTTAACTCTTCCTATCATATCCATATTCAGATCGACAACAGTTTTTTCCAGAGGGAACAATGGATTGTCCGTATATGATTTTGAACCAAATAATCCTATTTCTTCACCTGAAACCCAAAGAAACAATATTGACCTCAATGGCTTCTTCTCGAGATTCTGGAAAGCTTCAGCCATTGATAAAAGGGCTGCACAGCCGGAAGCATCATCATCGGCGCCAGGGTTTATTCTGTCTCCGGATCCTCCGATATGATCAAAATGTCCAGACAAAACAATAACTTCACTTTTGAGGAGCGGATCGCTGCCCTCTATATATGCAGCCACATTATGCAAGGTCTTTTCTTCAGAAAAAGTAACTTCGGTGATTTTTAAATGTTTATCAGCGATCGGGAAAGAATGAGGTTTGAGTTCTTTGTCAATCTGTTTTTGAAGGTCACTGAGAGATAATCCTGTCCCCTTTAACAACTCATCAGCGACTGTACGGTGAATAAACATTATCCTGGGCATACCCGGTAAATCAAAAGTCTGAATTTTTTCACCTTTCAGGTTCTTGCTGGAGCTCAATTCACCTGATAATCCGCGAAACTGCTCCTCGATAGACAGGTAACCTGATTTCGGATCCATCACAAAAAGAATTGCCTTCGCCCTTGTGAATAAAAGAGTGGAAAGCTTGGACGTATAGCTCATGAACGATGCCCATTGAGTCCCTTCAAAAAGGAATTTCTGTCCATCCTCAGAGGTTGGAGCCCTGGACATTACCAATAATATTTTACCTTCCGTAGTAAGACCTTCCAGGTCATTATAAGCATATTTATCTGCTTTTATGCCATAGCCTGCAAATATGACTTCCCCGTCAAGAATTAAATCAGAAGGGCCTGTCGGCATCCATTGATAAACAGGTTTTTTAATTGTCGCCGTGTCATTTCCCTTTGATATTACCTGGATCATTGTTTTTTCAGGATCAAATTTCTTATCAACAATGGTATAGGGTTGAAAATAGCTGTTACCGTTTGCAGGTTTCAATCCTAATATTTTAGCCTGCGATGCAATATATTGCTGTGCAATTTCAAGCTCAGGTTCCCCGTTCATCCTTCCTTTAAGAAGGGGTGAGGCAAGAAATGAAACATAGCTTTCAAGGTCTGAGGAAGTTATGAAGTCAGCGGCCCGGGACTTTTTCTGGGCAGAAAGAGTATAAGAGTTTAATGTTAATAGTGTTATGATTAACACGTAGTTGAATAATTTTTTCATTTACAGAATTCAATAATTTTTGTTTATGGGTCGTAAAGTTAAAAAGTTTTTTGAATTAAATACGGACTGTTTTTTTGTTGTACCAGAAAGAAAGACCTTAGTTGAAGATGCAAAAAGAATACTTAAACAGGTAAAACAGGCATTTTTTTTATAAGTTTGAGGGCAAACCTGAAAATTATGGGAGTTGGCATTTATTTCTGGATCGGATTTCATGTTTTAATATTCCTGATTCTTTCCCTTGATCTTGGTATTTTAAATAAAAAAGCACATAAAATACCTTTAAAAGAAGCTGCTATATGGGTTGGGGTATGGGTAACAGTTGCTCTCCTTTTTAACCTGTTTGTATTCTTTGAATTTGGTAAGATAAAAGCCCTTGAATTTTTCACCGGTTATGTGATAGAATACTCCCTTAGTGTCGATAATATCTTTGTTTTTATACTTATATTCTCATATTTTGCTGTAAAGGATGAGTACCAGCACAAGATATTATTCTGGGGGATTATCGGTGCACTGGTAATGAGAGGCATATTTATTTTTACCGGAGTAGCCCTGATCAGCAAGTTTCACTGGATCGTGATCATTTTCGGAGGATTTCTGGTATTTACGGGAATTAAGATGCTGACTCAAAAAGAGATATCGGTTGATCCGGAAAAAAATCCGGTTGTAAATTTTTTCAGAAAATTTTTGCCTGTAACGGATGAGTTACATGGCAGCCGCTTATTTACTAGGCAAAACAAGCGGATATATGCGACACCGCTTTTCCTGGTTCTTCTTGTTATTGAGTCATCCGACCTTATATTTGCCGTCGACAGTATCCCGGCAGTTCTTGCCATAAGTCAGGACAGATTCATCGTCTATACCTCAAACATATTTGCAATCCTTGGATTAAGGTCGCTTTATTTTGCTGTTGCAGGCATCATGGGATATTTCCGTTATCTTAAAATCGGGCTTGCTTTTGTCCTTACATTTGTCGGATTGAAAATGTTTGCTTCCTATTTCGGTTTTGATATCCCGATCCTTTTATCTCTGGCTGTAATCATCACAATTCTGCTTTCTTCAATTGTAGCATCAGTTATAATAAAAAAGAAATAACTTTCTTCATCACATTTCCTTTACTATTAATTATTTGCAGGAAAGTATTATTTTTACTGTGTCTGATTTATACAAGCGGGGTATTACAAAATAACATAAAAGAGGAACAATAATGAATTCAAAAAGTCAAAAACCGGCTGCGCCCTGGTCATTGATCGTTCTCTTTTTTGTCATTTCCGTTAGTACCCTTTTAATCGGTTCTTTTTACTATAATTCCCAGAAGAGGAATTCACTGAAAAATAGTCAGCTTGAACTTTCAGCAATTGCTGATCTGAAAGTAAGACAGATCTCCCAGTGGCGCCGCGAGCGTATTGCAGACGGTACTTTTCTGGGTAATAATGCCCCTCTTATAAGACAATTCTCCGAATTCATTGAAAACGATAGCAGGAAATCATTGCGAACGGACCTTCGCAGGAGTCTCGAATCGCTTGTTAATAACTATGATTATAAAAACGTCCTGCTACTTGACTCAAAGAGCAAGGTAAGGCTTTCTTCAAATGACAGCGATACAATAATAGGTGAATATCTGAAACCTTTATTGCCAGGTATAATCAATGACGGGAAGGTAGTTCTTACCGACCTTCACAAAACAGGAAAAGTAAGTTTTGTACATCTTGATCTGTTAGTACCCCTGCGAAGCTATGAACCCAATGACACAGCAGTTTTCGGACTGCTTCTTCTCAGAATAGATCCAAAAGAAGTTCTTTATCCTCTTATTCAATCGTGGCCTGTACCAAGTAAAACTGCTGAATCTCTTCTTTTTCGGCGTGAAGGAGATGAAATAATTTACCTGAATGAACTACGGCATCTGGAAAATACGGAGCTCATTTTAAGGAAACCTGTAAACACTGACAGATTGCCGGCAGCAATGGCTTTACAGGGCATAAACGGAACGACAGATGGGATTGATTACCGGGGAATACCGGTCGTTGCTGCAATGAAAAAAGTTCCTGGATCGCTATGGTACATGGTTGCCAAGGTCGATCGCGTCGAGGTTCTTTCTAACCTGTATGACCAGGTCAGGTTGTTAATAATCATAATTGTACTTTTTATTCTTACAACAGGATCTATTCTGTTATTCATCTGGTGGAATCATCAGGTAAGGTTTTACCGTGGAAAATATGAAGCAGAACTTGAACGACTTGCCCTGGTCAAACATTTCGACTATATTTTAAAAAATGCAAATGATATTATTTTGCTGGTAGATAAAGATTTTGTGATCGTGGAAGCAAATGACAGGGCTGTCGAGACTTACCAGTATGAACGACAAGACCTTATTGGTCAGGATGTCACTAAATTGACTGCTACTGAATCTCTTTCCAGGGTTGATGAATATAAAAAAATGCTCGATGAAAACGGTTTTGCAATATTTGAAGTAATTGATATACGAAAAAATGGCTCCACCTTCCCCATTGAGATCAGTGCACGAAGAGTTGATATTGAAGGTGTAAAGTATTATCAGTCAATAGGCCGTGATATCACCGAAAGGAAGCATGCTGAAGAGATTCTCAGGGAAAGTGAAGAGAAATTCAGAAAAATATTTGAAGAGAGTCCCTTCGGCATGGCAATGACCGGAAAAGATTTAGGTATCCTGAGTGCGAATTCATCGTTCTGTAAAATGATGGGATTTACAGAAGAAGAGCTTATTGGATTAACTTTCAGAAGCTTTACTCATCCAGATTATATTAGCAACGACGAGCTTTCAGTTCTTCGGCTTATAGCCGGAGAGATACCTATTTATCATACAGAAAAAAGATATATCAGGCGAGATGAATCTGTCATCTGGGGATCAACTACTATCAGTATTATACGTAATAATGAGGGTGAAGTGCAGTTCTTCATTGCAATGGTTGAGGATATCACTTCGAGGAAAACAACAGAGTCAGAACTCGAGAAATCATTTTCACTGATAAAGGCAACACTCGAATCCACTGCCGACGGAATTCTTGTTGTTGATAACCAGGCTAAAATTGTACAGTACAATCAGAAGTTTGCTGAGATGTGGCGCATCCCTGAAGAAATACTAAAACTGAAGGACGATAATGCAGCGATACAATTTGTTCTTGATCAGTTAAAATATCCGGATCAGTTCGTTGAGCAGGTCAGGAATCTGTACAACGATCCTGCAGCAATTACTTATGATATGCTTGAATTCATTGACGGCCGGTTTTTTGATCGCTATTCACAACCGCAAAAGATTGGGGGCAAGAGTGTTGGAAGAGTCTGGAGTTTCCGTGATATTACAGAACGAAAAAAGTCAGAAGCTGAACTTATTGCTTCCAAGGAAAAAGCTGAAGAAAGCGACAGGCTGAAGACTGCTTTCCTGCATAATGTATCCCATGAGATCCGGACACCCATGAATGCAATTATAGGATTTTCAACCCTTCTTAATGAGCCTGACATCTCGAAAACTGACAGTCAGCAGTTTACTGAAATTATTATACAGAGCGGGAATCAGCTGCTTTCAATTATTAATGATATTGTTGATTTGGCAAGTATTGAAAGCGGGCAGGTTAATATCAGTATGAAAGTGGTAAATCTTAATTCAATATTAAGAGAATTAAGCGAACAATTCAGCTATAAAGAAAAGCTGCATAATGTCACATTAAGTCTTAAAACCCCGCTTCACGATAAGGAGGCCGGTATTTTAACGGACAAAACAAAACTTGTTCAGATTATTTCAAATCTCATAAATAATGCGTTTAAATTTACCAAGGAGGGAAGGATCGATTTCGGATATAACCTGAAAGATAATTTACTGGAGTTTTTCGTTAAGGATACAGGTATCGGAATTTCTCCCGAACATCAGGAAAAGATATTTGACAGGTTCTATCAGGTCGACAGTGCAGTATCGCGAAAATATTCCGGGACCGGGTTGGGATTGTCAATATGTAAAGCATATATAGAATTGATGGGTGGTGAAATACATGTTGACTCCAAACCGGATGTGGGAACAATCTTTACATTTACCTTACCTCATATTAAATCAAATCCGGCTGAATGAATTATTAGTTTTTATAACCGCTACCTGCCTGAAATGCCAGGCAGTTAAGTACATTCCACAGTTAGTTTTATAGGGATGTTGAAAAAACAATAGAACTTCCAAGTGGAGGCGATACCAGTTATCCAGGTCTTCTGCCTTACAAAAATAACCTCTGGGTTTCCTATTATTCAAGCCATGAAGGAAAGACTTCTATTTATCTGGCTAAAATAAAATTAAGAGAATTGCTGGAAAAATAGTCGGAACAATTACTCTCTTTAGGGTTGGGGCAGATAATTGATTTTCAATCACTATAATATATTTTTTTATGGAAACTGATAATCAAATATTGCAAGAAGACTGTTTTATAGGTGTTTCATCAGGAATTTAATCAAAATCAATCATCCATTGGTCAAAATATGATTTTAATGAAATAATGATGATTATAATTTGTTAAGTTTTGTTTTACCCAGATTATCATTGTTTTACATTTTATCCTGATATATTATCAATCCGAATCCCGGTTTATTGTCATAAAATAATCATACTTTTTGACGAATCCTTCCAGTTCGTTTATGAAATTGTTTATTTCAGTAATTGTACGTCAGTATTTCTGAGATTAAAAAAAGCAGCTATAGCTCATTTCGTCTGTAATTGGACTTTTGACGCTTGACGGATATTACTATAAGCTCTACTTTTGCTTTGATAAATAACACTAATGCGGTAGATAAAATTTCTAAACCTTATAACCATGAGAATAATAATTATTACCTTCATTCTCATTCTTTTTTCTCATGTCTGTACTGCTCCTGCGATAGATTTCAGATCGAAAATATCTAAACTCCGATATTTAACCGAATATGCGGAAAAGTGGCACCATGAGCTGGAATACTCAAGATTTGTCAACGATCTCGGTCGCAGGGAGTCAGGAAATAACTGGTTATCTGTTAACAGGATTGGCTGTTTCGGTGAATATCAGTTTGCTGAATCAACACTACGTTATCTTGGATATAAAAAGGTAACACTTAAAAAATTTAAGGCAGATCCGAACATTTTTCCCAGGGAAGCGCAAAAGGATGCTTTAAAACTCCTGATAAAGGTCAACCTGCATTTATTAAGAGGTTATGATCATTTTATAGGAGATACAATTAAAGGTACCGTAATAACAAAATCAGGAATGATTGCTGCAGCTCATCTTGGCGGTGCATGGACATTAAAGCAGTACCTTAATTCCAATGGAAGAATAAACAAGAAAGATGTTCTTGGAACTTCTATAAATGATTATCTGAGAAAGTTTTGCTATTACGATTTGTAACAACTGAGGTGGCCATAAAGAAACTGCTATGAAAGCATATTATCGTATTTCAGCACAGGAGATCGGTACTGTATTACTGAAAAAAAGAAAGATCGCCAAAGCTTTAAGAAGGTGGTTGCGCGAAAATGGATTTACATATAAGTATAGCTATTTTTTCGGTTAGGCTGCAGAAAAATCAGTACGAAATTTTCCATTGTTATAATAATTTCCTTTCCGTTATATTCCCTTTATGAGGCTTAATTCCTTAAATTTAGGTTTTCTTGAATTTAATGGACAGACGAACCTTTTTATCAAAAAGTGGTGTTCTTGCAACAGGGTATTTTGTTACAGGCAGGATCCGGGTCGCATCAGGATCAGCAATATCAGACGGTAACCTTCAGACATCCCCTGATTTGTATGGACTTTTCAGGAATCCGGATCAGAGTTACCACCCGTATGTCAGGTGGTGGTGGAACGGCAATAAGGTTGAAGCTGGTGAGATTGTCAGGGAATTGCGCCTGTTAAAAGAATCCGGTATCGGTGGTGTGGAAATAAATCCTGTTGAATTTCCGGTACGATCTGATGGTGACGACCTCGGAAAACCATCTCTGAAGTGGTTAAGCGATGAATGGATCGACATGTTGAAGATCGCTTTTGATGAGGCAAAAACATCTGGGATGACCTGTGATCTGATAGTTGGCTCAGGATGGCCGTTTGGGGCTGAATACCTCGAAGGTGAGGAAAGGTCTCAGATAGCTGTCATAGGAGTGAAAAAACTGACCGGGCCTCTCGAATACGAAATATCGGATTATGAGATATTTAAAGAAGCTGATCCGGCTGTAAGCTCACCTTTCCCCGGGCGAAGGATGGAATTACTCTCACTCTATCTTGTCCCAGATCCCCTTACGGGAATGGATCAAATAATTGATTTGTCCGGGCAGGCCATTAATAAATCATTTAAAATTACTGTTCCCGGAGGAAAATATGCTCTGTATGGTCTTGTAAAAATTGAGGGATTCATGCAAGTGATCAACGGAGCCCCCGGAGCCACGGGTCCGGTATTGAATCACTTCAATAAAGCTTCTGTAAATAAGTATCTGCATCATATGTCTGATACCATTGAAAAGAAGATCGGACCGCTGTCAGACTATATACGTGCTCTTTTTACAGATAGTATGGAACTGGAAGGTGCCAACTGGTCGTCCGACATGATGGATGAATTTAAGAAAAGGCGTGGTTACGATCTGTTCCCTTACCTCCCGTTTATCCTGTTCAAAACAGGAGCAATGGGAAACATTACCGATTTTAAATACGGAGTTCCTACTTCACCTGAATTTGAGGAAATGATACAGCGGATGCGGTATGATTTTGAGCTTACCAAAGCGGAGCTTCTCGGGGAACGATTTATAAGAACTTATGTTGACTGGTGTCGGGATCTGAATGTAAAATCGAGGGCACAGGCTTACGGACGCAGTTTTTTCCCGCTTGAGAGCAGCTTTGAATATGATATTCCTGAATGCGAATCGTGGACTATGAACTGGCTTAAGCATAAGGTTGGTGAGGAAATGCCAGAAGATGATTACCGTCGCGGGAGAGCTTATACCATGATTAATAAATATGTCTCTTCCGCGGCTAACCTGAAAGGAAAGCGGTTGGTGAGCTGTGAAGAGATGACAGATACCTATACTGTATTCAATACAACTTTTGAGAACCTGAAAATCGGTGGTGATCAGAGTGCGATAACCGGCGTCACTCATTCAGTTTTTCACGGTTTTAATTATTCTCCGCCGGAAGCCCCATATCCCGGATGGATAAGATACGGCGGGTACTACAATGAAAACAACACATGGTGGCCATATTTCCATTTATATAATGAGTATAAAGGACGACTTTCTGCACTCTTTCAGCATGTCACAATGTACACAGACATTGCCATACTGCCACCTGTCGAGGATATGTGGAGTCTTATCGGTGCACAAATGGAGCCATTTCCATCAATTACGCATGTTGAATACATGACATTTGTTTGGGAAGCCATAAATAAAAATGGCAGTGGCTGCGATTATGTATCGCAAAGAATTATCCGCGATGCGGAAATGAAAGATGGATGTATGGTTTATGGTAACCGGAAATATCATACTCTTTTCCTTATCCGGGTAGAAAGCCTTGAGACAAATACTGCAAGGCAACTATATGAATTTGTTAAAACCGGCGGCCGGATATTCTGTATTGAATCTTTCCCAGGTAAATCTTTAGGCTGGAAAAATCATAAAGAAAAGGATAAAGAAGTCCTGGATTTTGTTGACAAAATGAAAGCTGTTCCCGACCGGTTTATTTTACTGGAAAAGCCTGAGAAAGATTTTATCAGCTGGTATAAGGGAGTGCAGAAACAATATAATATTGAACCATATATAAAAATAGAGAAGCCTGATCCTTATGTGATGCAAACACGTTCTCAGGCTGATGACGGTTCAGAGATCCTGTATATTATCAATTCTCATATACATAATTCACATCAGACGAAAATCACTTTTTCAAAGGCACTTACCGCCAGAAGATATGGCTGGATCTGGTATCCTGAAGACGGAAAGAGATTCAGGATCTCCATGGCAAAGGACAACAGCTTAAACCTTGATATTGGGCCTGCGGAATCAATGTTGTTTGTATTTACCATACAGAAAGATGGTCCGGACTGGAATCCATTGCCGGGAGGAAGCCCTTTAGCTACAACTATCGAAACAGGATGGAGCGCAGAATTCCGGCACTGCCGTGATGGTTCCGTTAAAACTGTTCAGATTAAGACCTTGCAGGATCTCAAAGATATGCCTGATTTTGTTAATTTCTCAGGGACGGTTATTTATCGTAATACCATTAAAATGGATAATCCGCAAAATGCGGTATTGAATCTTGGAAAAGTATATGGTTTATCGGAGTTAAAGGTGAACGGAAAAGATTGCGGTGTTAAATGGTACGGACGCAGAATTTATTCCATCGGTGATAATCTTACAAAAGGTATCAACACTATTGAAATAAAGGTTGTGACTTCTATGGGAAATTATATAAAATCGCTGACTGATAATCCTGTTGCCCAATACTGGACCAATGAGAAAAATAAAATCCAGCCATTACAGTCTATGGGATTAATCGGCCCCGTTACTTTATACTGATAAAATATGAAAATTTCAAAAGTTATCTTACTGCTGTTCCTGATACTATCCTCAATGCCTCTCAGGGCAAAGGATTATAATGCATCAATGTTTGGCATTAAATCAAACGGGACCACTTTAAATACGACCTCAATTCAGAAAGCAATTGATGTTATAAGTGAAAAGGGAGGTGGCAGACTCGTATTTTATGTCGGGCGATATCTTACAGGGACAATCCATCTTAAATCCAATGTGACTATACAGATGGAGGAAGGAGCTATCCTTGTTGGGTCTGTTAATCCTCTTGACTATGAATTCATGACAGGCTGGACAGCCCTGATCTTTGCACACGACCAGAAGAACATCGGTATAACCGGGAAAGGGGTTATTGACGGGCAGGGATTTATGGTGGCCAACAATTTAGTTGACCTGATCCATAAGGGTGTCGTAGATGATCCATTGAGGTACGATCGTCCCCGCGAAACCATCCGCCCTCAGAATATTTATTTCAGGGGGTGCAGAAATATAATTATACAGGGTATCACTCTGAAAGATCCCGGTAGCTGGAACCAGCAGTACGATCAGTGTAAAAACGTTATTATTGACGGTATTATGGTTGACAGTAAATCATACTGGAATAATGATGGTATTGATATAGTTGACTGCGACAGTGTAAGCATTACCAATTCATATTTTGATGCTGCCGATGACGGCATCTGTCTGAAATCTCATTCCCCTGATTTTATTTGCCAGAATGTTTTTATTCACAACAACACTGTACGTACAAGTGCCAATGGAATCAAGTTCGGTACTGCTTCAAACGGCGGATTCCGAAATATTAAAATCATCAATAACCTTGTGTTTGACACCTACCGGTCTGCTGTCACTTTTGCTGCCGTGGACGGCGGTATTGTTGAAAACATAATTGTGGACAGCCTTAAGTCGATCAATACAGGTAATGTTTTTTTCCTGCGGATAGGAGAGAGGAGAGCTGGTAAAAAAGGGAAAATGAACAATATCAGTATATCAAATGTCTACGCCGAAGTCTCATCCACAAAACCTGATGCAGGGTATAATTATGAGGGCCCGGTTGAAGATATGCCTCGGAATATTTCCCCTGCCTCCATTACAGGCATGCCTGACGCGTTGATCGAAAATATATCGCTGAAGAATATTGAGATACATTATCCGGGAGGAGGGAATGCTGCATTTGCCAGAGTTGGTCTGGATGAACTGGACAAGGTACCTGAAATGGCGGCCAGCTATCCTGAATTTTCGATGTTTAAGGAGCTCCCGGCCTGGGGATTGTATATCCGGCATGCAAAAGGTATAACATGCGAAAATATCACACTGATATGTGTGAAAAAAGACTACAGGACCGCTGTTGTGCTGGATGATGTCCACGTAGCAACATTCAAATCACTTAAAGTGAATGAACCGGGCACAAGGAAATTACCGGTCTATTCTTACAAATCATCTGAAGTCATCCTTGATAAGAAATAAACCTTATTCAGATGGAACCTGGATTTATCTTAATACAACCAGTCTGCCTGAATAAAAACCAATCCTGTCAAGAATAGCCTGTACATGATACAAGCCTGCCGGAAGTTGTGAGACAGGAATAATGTAATTGTATTTGAACCTGCTATATCAATCGAAGGGACAGACAGGTTATAACTTTTCTGCCATAAATATGTATATGTCCCGGATCCTCCGACAGGTGATGTTCCGGTAATTGGTTTTGGAATTTTATTTGAATATATTGAATCAACCTGGTTACCGGTAACTGATGAGCGGATTGAGTTAAAGAGGAATCCGTTAAGAACTGGTACAAAAGATGTGAGGTTTTCACCTGCAGTACCATTACCTCCTGTTGCTACACCTGATCTCGTACCGACCAATCCAAATGTAATTGTTTTTGTAACATTTCCCGGAGTGGTGATATTACTTGTAGTTATAAGACCGCCACCGCCTCCGGAAAACCTTCCGTTTCCTCCGCCACCACCAGTAAAGTTGGCTCCTTTGCCCTTTGCATATTTTGGAAAAATACATGGGAAAGCAAAGAGGTCAAGCCAGCCTCTTGTGACAGGACCTTCTCCTTTAAAACCTGAATTCAAAGAATCACGATGGAATGCGTATTTATCATACCTGGGGGAGTTCGTGCCAACACAGATCCCCAAACCCTGAACCGCGGATCCTCCAATAAAACCTTTACCGGAAACATCTATGTCCACATTAAGGGAAAGGGTATTTCCCACAATTACAGATAAGACCCCGCCTGTTTTGCTTATACTGTCCCAGGGTTGAGAGGAAAGAGGGGCTTCATCAACTAAAGCATTGTTATATGATGGCACTTTTATTATCTGTACTGCTCCTTCAACATTAAATGTAGTATGGACAATATTATTCCTGAATACAATTCTTTTCGTGCCTCCATCAACAGACTCAATTATCAGACCTTAATTATACTCTAATACGCAGAATATCACCTTAATACATATATCATTATTACTCTAATCCATTAATAATCTTCAGTTTATCCATCAATTTGTGCTATTTTTTGACGAATCACCGAATTTCTTTTATTAATCAGTTATTACTGTAAATCTATATCATAATTGCTTGGATAATGAAAGTTGGAAAACGTTCCATTACCCCAATAAATGGACATTTTGCGATTGTCTAAGTTGATCATAAATACTAATTTCATCCTGTAATTTAAATATTGAATTGTGGAAAATATTTCAGTCAATAATAAAACTGATGTAATTAAAAATAGATTCAGCGATACTGAAGCTGACATCATAGACCTCTCTGCCGGTTTAAGCAGATCCAATCCGGAAATTGTAGACCTGATTGCCGAAGGCGGTGAAGATTTTTACAATTATCTTCAGTTTCTTAATCTGATTCGTGTCAGCAATATGATTGTTCTCTCTCCAAAGCACCATTATTACTTCGAATCCTACGATTTAGCTGATGTAAGGGTACTGGTAAATATTGTCAGGTTAAATCAGATAAAAAATTTAGGCAGTTTTCTGGATACTGTTTATAATGTTTTACCCCCAAAAGCTGATTTCATCGGATGCTTTACTGAGAGCAAAGTCAGAAATGGTAATATTTTCCCGTTCTATCCGCCTGTAAAAATATTCAATATGGTTGTCAATTTTCTAAATTCAAAGACAGAGCGGAATATGAACAAAAAAGATATCTTAAAGCTCTTTTCATTATACGGTTTTAAAGTGAATGATATGACTGAAATCAACGGGCTGATGTATTTTAATGCCCAGGTTAACAAGGAATTGAAAAACAGTCTTTAAAATTTTATACCACCACTGTAAATTAATAATTTTATTCGGCCCCGGTTCTCAGGGTATGGGATTTCAAAATATTTCAGATTTTTGTTTCAGGATTAATTCAGAAGAATGCCGGAGAAAAGTACCGGTTTTGCCAGCATTTTCAATCTTTAGATAGTCTCCAGTTTATTAAAATCTGCCGGATCGTTGCATTCCATGAAGCAGAATTATATGATTGCAGGAAAATAGTTGATCTATATTAATATTATTAGTACTTTCAAAGATGAAATTTTTTGAGTTTGACGGAATAAATTAGTTTTAAAATGGTCTATAGAATGTAGATAGACTTGAAAATAATCTGTAGAATATGAAAAGAACATTTATTATTAGTGGGATTGTAATTGTTGTTGCATTTATAGCATTGTTTTTATTCAACAAATTAACATCAAAACGTGACAATGTCAGTACTTATACAGAGGCTAAAAAAGGGAATTTTGAAATAACTGTAACAAATGCCGGTGAATTATATGCCGAAAGATCAATTGATATCAAAGGCCCTTCAATCGAAGAAACTTCCGGTCAGGATCATGGTCCGGGTGGCGGTGGACAGGGGTTTCAATCCAGGGGTGGGCACATGCGTGCAGCAGATCTTAAGATTCAGGACCTTGTACCTGAAGGTACTATGGTGAAGGAAGGTGATTATATTGCACAGCTCGACAGGACTAGCTATGACAACACACTGAAAGATGCCATTGAAGAGCTTACAACACTCCAGGCAGACCTGGAGATGAGAATACTGGATACTGCGGTTACCCTTACTAATCTGAGGGATGAAATCAGGAACCAGGTATTTGTGGTAGAAGAGGCATTAATTACCCTCGAACAGTCAAAATATGAACCTCCGGCGACCATACGTCAGGCAGAGATAAGTCTGAATAAAGCGCAAAGGGCCCTGGAGCAGTTAAGAAAGAGTTATTCTCTGAGGCGTGCTCAAGCCCTGAGGGATATTACCCGCCAGAAACAGCTCCTTGCCGATGGAACTACTCTTGTTAATAATCTCCAGGAGTTCCTGGCAAAGTTTACAATAAAGGCGCCTTCTCCCGGTATAGTTATTTATAAGGAAGAATGGAGCGGGGCTAAAAGAAAAACGGGGTCAACAGTCAATGCTTTTGATCTTGTAATTGCGACCCTGCCTGATCTTACATCAATGATCTCCAAGACCTATGTCAGCGAAATTGATGTAAATAAAGTCAAAAATGGTCAGAAAGTAAGTATTTCTATAGATGCTTTACCCGGTAAAGCAATTGCCGGTACTGTGATGAGTGTGGCCAATATCGGTGAACAGTTTGAGAATTCGGATGCTAAAATGTTCGAAGTGCTGATTAAGGTCAATGGTTCTGAAACTGACCTTAGACCTTCAATGACTACGTGGAATAAAATAATTATTAACTCTTTTAATGATGTTGTTTTTATCCCGCTTGAATGTGTACAGGCAGGAACAGACAGTATCCCGTTCGTATATAAAAGGAATAAGACAAAACAGATTGTAGTGCTTGGCCCATTTAACGATAAGAATGTGATCGTTGAACAGGGTCTTGAACCGGGAACCTCTATTTATGTGGTCCCGCCTGCAGAAACTTCGAAATTTAAGCTTGTCGGTGAAAACCTTATTGCCAGTATAAAAGAGACAAAATAACCTTTAGGATTTATCTCTTAAAAATCCATCCATCCTCAATTATGAAAATAAGGGATAAATGGATTTTTATTTGACCTGCCTTGTTTTTTTTCTAGATTGAATATTCTAAAATAATTAGTGATCTTCATTAATTATTTAAATCAATGTGGGTCATTATCTTTAAGTTCGTCAAATCTAACAGAGGAAGAATATGAGATATGGAGTATTCAATTTATTAATACTGGTAGTAGTAAGTTTTATTCCTGGTCAGTCCAATTCACAGACTACATACAAGGTAGGTGATGGCCAGAGTTATACATCTATCGGGGCTGTTCCATGGGAAAATCTTGCAGCAGGTGATTCAGTAAAAATATATTGGCGAAGTGCCCCTTATAAAGAAAAATGGGTGATTAACTGTGCAGGCCAGCCAGATAAGTGGATTACTGTAATTGGCATACCTAACTCATCAGGGCAGTTGCCGGTAATTGACGGACAGGATGCAACAACACGCAGCCAGTTGAATTATTGGGGAGAAGAACGTAGTGTTATTAAAATTGGCGGTTCGAATAATCCTGCTGACGGTATGCCATGTTATATTAATCTTGAAAATCTTGAAATAAGGAACGGGCGAAGTACTTATTCATTTACCGGACGTAGCGGTGTTGTGTCTTATAGTTCGAATGCTGCAGCTGTATATCTGGAGAAAGGTGAAAATATTGTTATTAAAAACTGTACACTCACAAATTGTGGTAATGGTTTTTTCGCAGCGAGTGGTTCCAAAAACATAATCATTGAGAATTGTTATTTGTATGACAATGGTAATATATCAAGCATCTATGAGCATAATTGTTACACAGAATCACAGGGAATTGTTTTTCAATATAATCACTTTGGTCCCTTATTATCAGGCGCATCGGGGAATAATTTGAAAGACAGATCGGCCGGAACAATTATCCGCTATAACTGGATTGAAAGCGGAAACCGGCAGTTGGACCTTGTGGATAGTGATAAACCAGAAATTACGGGTTTATCCCAATATCGCTCTACCTATGTTTACGGGAATATATTAATCGAACCTGATGGTGCAGGAAACAACCAGATATGTCATTATGGAGGAGACAGCGGCGATGAATCAACTTACAGAAAGGGCACACTATACTTTTTCAATAACACAGTCGTCTCTGCCAGAAGTGGTAATACAACCCTGTTCAGACTTAGTACAAATTCTGAAACTGCAAATTGTTTTAACAACATTTTATATGTTTCAGCACCTGGCGACGGACTTGCAATGCTTGATAGTTACGGAGTTTTGAACATTCAAAATAACTGGATGAAAGAAAACTGGGTCAGAAGTCACGGTGAATTATCAGGTTCGGTCAGTAATATGGGGAACAATATAACAGGTACTGCACCAGGGTTTATAAATGAGGGGGCGCAAGACTACCATTTGCTTCAGGAATCAGAATGTATTAATAAAGGAACAGACGTACCTGTAAATTATACTGTTAATTTTGAATATGTTAAACATCAGCAACAGGAATTAAAGAATATTTCAGGATTGATTGACCTGGGAGCTTTTGAATATGCTTTATCAACCTTAATTAAACCACCGGATACAAATGGGCTTATTATTTTTCCTAATCCTGTTCATGAAAAAGTATTTATTAAATGTCCTGCAATCATATACAAAATGTCAATTATAAATATTCCCGGGAAGGAACATTTCCTGATAACATCTCCGGGCTACGAAACTTATGCAGATATTCGCAATTTTGGCAAAGGGATTTATTTATTAAAACTCTATACAGAAGCCGGAATTATTATAAAGAAGCTAATCGTTAATTAAAACTAAATGCCAGATCTTGAAATATTGGAACTGCTTACGCGTACGCTTAAGCTCCAAAGCTTCAGCGACTGAGCACCAACGGCACGGCGCAGAGGCGCATAATGTTTACTTTAATTTCGTTTTAATTATCACCGGATTATGATCTGAGTTCTCAAAATCCAGATCAATACCTTTCACCATGACAGATTCAACATTCGGCGAAAGCAGGAAAAAGTCAATTACAGTGGTTGTGGTGATTAAAGGGTCATAAGGGGCTATTACTGTTCTGTTTGAAGGAATTTTATTATCGTAAATCCATTTCCAGTCGGGAGGCAAATAATCAGGAGAAATAATCATTTGTTCGACATTTATCTTATTTCTTGAAAATTCAGGAACAAAGTCTGGAGGACAATGATTCCAGTCACCGCCTGCAATTATGTAATTGCCATTCTTATATTCATTAATAACGAAGCTCTTTAAATACTCCATCTGAGCTTTGCGGATTTCTCCCGGATCAAAAGCTTCATTGTGAGCGTTTATTATTAATAACTCTTTCCCGTTCGTTAAAGGATAGCGGTTTACCAGGAAACATCTGTCGAGCATAAATAGCTGTTTTGGAAATCCATATTGACCGGGGGAAGCATACCTTACCGAAGAAGAAGGTTTGTATTTGCTGAATGTTGATATTCCTGAGATGACTTTCCCCATCGGGGATAATAGAGGTACCGGAACAAAAAAAACATCGTAATTTGTAGCAAAATTTCCGGAATAGGTTTTCAGGTTCTCGGCAATGGTCGTGTATTCATCAATTTTATAGCTTCTCTTGCTTTTCTTGTCAACTTCCTGAAGTAAAATAAAATTGATGCTTTCATCGCTTTTCAGAAAACTTAATATGGATGTAAGGTTCTTTACACAATTCTCTTTGGGAGTAAAAACCTTTTTGCCTCCGTCATAAAAGAAATCCATTTCCTTATCCAGGCCGCAGTATCCGATGTTCCAGGTAAGCAATGACAGCTCAGCTGAATTGCTTATTACTGAAGGGTATTCATTAACAGTAATGGTAACTTTTTCTTCTGGTTTATAGTCAGTAATAAGTGCATACACTATTAATCCAATAAATCCAACCACCACTATAATTAACAGTACCAATAATACATTCATAATTTTCCTGATAAATTTCATACATACAGTTATTTAAGTTGATATGCAGGCATCATATACAAAATTACTCAAAATTAAATTCTCTGTTTTGAGTACCTGGATAATTATTAGTGTAATTATTCAGGATAAGAGGTAAATTAATGTTAATACAAAGCGATAAGTTTTTTACTTTATATACCGAAATCGGCCGGTAAAAGAGACATTTGTGCTATTATCTGTATGAATAATTCTTTTAATTGATAAAAGTTACACCAATATTAAACCAAAGTCAATTTAATTTTAATTTTAATACAGATGTGGAGGGAATGTGTTCAGGATTAGAACGCGAACGAAATGAAGAAAGAAATATTATTCTTCTAATACTTATTATTGACATTCTATATAATATACTTTAAATTTGATCGTATATCTATATTGGCAGCAGAAGATATTTTGGGTATATAGTATTTAAACGTGTAATTCAACTAATAATTCCAAACAAAAAAGGGAGGTATGCTATGTTAAAAAGGATATTTTGCACGCTTTTAGCGGGGATTATTCTTCTATTTTTTCACATTGAGGTTTCTAATGCACAAACCTTAAATATTGTGAAAAATGGTAATCTGCGCTCAGCACCGAGTACAACAGCAAAAATAATAGGAAAAGTAACTGTCAGGCAAGAGGTTACACAGGTCGGGAAATCAGGGGAATGGTATAAAATCAAATTACCCGGTGGACAGGTAGGATGGGCGCATCAGATGCTTATTTCTGCAAAACCTGCAGTAAAAAAAGGAACTACGGTAAAATCTGAAATAGCTACAGCAATATCAGAAGGAGCTTCGGTAAGAAAGATAGATGCGTCCGATCTGGGACCTGTTGCACCTGATAATTTTTCAGCAAAATCAGGAATCATGAATTATCTGTCCAAAGTATCTGCCGGTACACATTGTTTAATTAAGGGGGATAGTACATCTACCATTTGGTATTTAGTACTGTACAGTGGTGATAAACTCGAATATTCGAAAAGTAAGAGCGGACCTGGTAAGCCAACCGGAAATGTTATATATTTTGATAACGCCGGCGGATTGGATCCGGCAGTCGGAGCTGTTTATGACGACAAAGGCAATACAATCATTCCAAAGGGAAAGAATTTAATCTCACAGCCCCATCAATCAGGAGCAACTTATAGTATATGGAAAAAGACAATGCCAGGTGAGTATGGACCAATGGCCCCCGAGCATCTTCCTAATTTTCTTGGGATCGGTACTGCCGTTAGATTTCCTCCTGATACATGGATATTATTTGGTGATAAACAATATAGAAACGGAGGGTTTATAATTACGCAGCTTAGTGTAGAATTTTTACCAAGGACTGAGGTCAAATATGATCTCGGGACATTTATATTTTACGACAGGCAATGGAGAAGGCTCAAGTCCCGGTAATAAATTTGGAGATATTTTTAACGGAACGATTATATAAAGAAAATTTAAGTTAAGAATAAGAATCCAGAACATAGCTAATCCTGATTGGTGTAAGTAAAAACCGGCACTCTTTCAATGTTTTGGACCAGGACTCTGTCTTTAAGGCATCGCGCTTTGTTTCATCCATTCATCCAGATTCCTATGTAATTGGATGGATGGATTTTCTATTTGTAAAAGTTGGTATAACTGAGTTAATTAAGGTTTGCTGATAAAGTAGATTTTAATATTCTACCTCCATTTTTTTAAACTGGTATTCTTTCCCGGGAAAAACATTGATCATGATTTGCCCGATACATTCTATAATTCTGGCACCCATCTTAGTGACCTTTTCCAAAA
>JALHSP010000103.1 GCA_022865305.1 Bacteroidales bacterium
ACCACATGGTCACAAATAAACAACCGTTTAACATTGAATTATTTGAACAACAGCAAAAAAAGAACAATCAGAAAAGGATAATGTTCCTCAAAAAGCAACTAGCTGAATTAGAAGCTGCTGCCTAATTATGTATAAGGGAGGTTAAAGAGATATTCATTTAGAACCACAAAGAATTATTGAATATTGGTTAATGTAATTCATTTAAAGTTTGATCAATAACGCTTAAGTCCTTGGAATAAGAGATTCTAAGAGGAATAATGCATATTATATTTAAGAGATACTTAATGCTGATTTATTCTATACCCTTCAATTGTAATTTGTTTAAAATGTCTCCATGGAAAAGTTGTTTCCATCTGAAAACATGGGCCACATAGAAATTCAATAATTTCATTTTTATCAGCAGCTCTATATTTAAAAATAAATTTATACTTTGAAATTAAGCTGTCAGGGAAAAATTTTGGTCCACAATCAGATCCATCGTACGTGTAATTTAGTATTTCTGGAGGAAATGTAAATAAACCATTGGGTAAACTAAAGGCATAAAGATCCATCGCAAAATATGTAGTTATAGAATTTTCTCTGTTTTTAAGCAAAATGCAAAAACCTCTAACAGAATCAGCAGCTTGTCCATTTACTACTCTATCACATAGGAAAGTTCCAGTTATATAACCTTCTACGTAATTATCTAGATCTTTGTTTTCACAGCTATATGCTGTTAAAAAAATTAATCCATATACTACTAGATGCAAAACTGCTTTCATGATAAAAAATTGATTAAGGAAATAAATGTTTAATCAATATTCAAGTCGCAAATATTTATAATCGATTGCAAAATTCATGCCTAAAGTACATAAAGTCAAATTAAACCAACAGAAGCATTTCGTAATTTTAAAGTTTTACTGTAACTCTTTATTAAACAGCTATTCAACTCATGTCTACTCAGTTTATATAGATATATTTCAGGAGTAGTCACCCATGACGCATAACGGCCCGGCAATAAAGGGAGGTTGTGTTACCTGGCGTAGCCATCCGGCCACCGGTCCTGGTACTTTAGCCGAGGAGTTGTCCCGGTGGCAAGACAGGTATGGCGTGCTTTTTGCCGTCATAGTACAAATTTTATTGAGTGCTAGTGTGATCGCGGTACAAGGTTTCTAAGTGGCCGAGTATTTATCCCGGTAGATAAAGTTTGAAAAATGCATTGGCGCAGTGTCGCGGTACAAATTGCTAACGAAGCCAGGAATTTGTCATGGTACAGAAACTTAATTGTGAGCACTGGTGCGTTGTCAGGGTTGAGCGATATGAGGGTCATGTTATAAGAAAGTAGGATGTTCAAAAACCGTGACAAACAACTTACCTTTATTGTCCGTGTTAGGTGCTGCCGTGTGTCCTGAGTTGTTGCAGGGTACGAGGAGTGAAAAAGTTCTTTGAAGCAACAACGTAACTGTAAACATGATGATAGTCGAGGTATTCTGTCATTTTCGATGGGCAACGAGCCAGTCCAGAGGCTGGAGGTCTCAC
>JALHSP010000104.1 GCA_022865305.1 Bacteroidales bacterium
CAGAGTATTCAACCAGAAACTCATACTTCTTCTATTTTATAACGTATCCGGATTAACTGCGCTTGACCCTAACGGCCCGGCAATATGGGGAGGTTGTGTTACCCGACGCAAGCACCGGGCAGGGTCCTGATACTTTAGCCACAAAGCTGTCACGGTGCAAGGAGGGTATGGCGCACTTTTTGCCGTCATGGTACAAATTTTATTGAGCATTACGCGTGTCGCGGTACAAGTTTTATCGGAGCCGCGAATTTATCCCCGGTTACAAAGTTGGTAGCGGGCACTGGCGCAGTGTCGCGGTACAAACTGTCTCGGAGCCAGAAATTTATCACGGTGCAGGATTTTAATTGCGGGCTGATGCGCGTGTCCGGGTACAACAACCATTACAAATTTGTCTTGAGTGCAGGAGCAAAAGCAAAAAGTGTGACAAACAACTTACCCATATTGTCCGTGTTAGGCATAGTGCTTATTTAAATCTTGCCCTTATTCTGTTAATATCAGTAAATAGTTCAAGTGATTGTTTTTCCCAATTATAATAATTAACAGAAAATCCTGCTTTTGTCCATTCACTGTCCAGATATTCCTTGAAATATTGAGCTCTATCTAACCTTTCCTTTATTTCTGGGGTATCTAATATTTTAGAATCATAACTTTTATCAAAAATAGGGGTGTCAATAATAATTGCGTCTACGTATGTAAAGCAATTTGTCATGTAGCAGATGTGGTAAATTCCCAATGTAGTGGCTCTTATCATTAAAATACCTGAGTCAGTCTCTAATTTGTTACCCTTTTGAGATGTTTCAAATAATCCTTTTGAATACATGAAATTTAAAGTGGAATCAATTTGATCTACATTGAAACCCTGACTTTGAAGGTATGAATAAAGATCATTTATAGAAACAAATCCCTGATTTCTATTATTTTGAGTGTTGTCATGTAATAGTCCTAGAAGAAGAGGCACAATAAAATGTTCCTTCGGATCGTAAGTTCTTACATCAAACAGATTAACTATATCAGTGTTATCAGATCGAAAATAAATATTGTCACCAAAAATAACAGACCTAAGGAGTTCATGCAATGGAATTAAGTAGTCTCCTGAAGCTTCATAGATTTTAATAATTTTTTCAGTGTCCACATGTCCGCTTCCAAAAAACTTCTTTATTAATTCAATTGCCTTCCTTACGTTGCCATTTGAGACGTTTTCAATGAACCTAAAAAGATCTGGATTTTCTTCTAAGGAATTTCTAAAAGTTTGAATTAAATCATGAAGTTTACTAAAATTGGTACGCATTTTCAGTTTTGAAAGGGTAATTTCACCATTTGCTATTCGTTGAGCAAATGATAACCTCTTTTGAATTACTTCATCAATTCTTGGGGGGGAAATAGTAAATGCTTTTGTATGATATCCACTAAGAGCACCCGAGATTTTTTTTGTTCTGTGGAATGTTTCTGGTCGTAGACAAATAAAAGCAATAACCGGCCAATCTGTTGCAAACTCTTGTGCTATTAAAAATGCAGTTTCTTGATCTTGGTCATTTCGTTGGTCACAATTATCAATAAATACAATAATCTGTTTTTTTTGGTTTTTGCTTATGTACTCTAATGAACGTTTAAGATGTGTAACTGAATCGTCGACTAATGAAGTCAAATACTCAATCTCCTTTTCTAAAGCCTTTTCATAATCTATTTCGTATAAACGTTTAACTCTAACGTTCTTTTTAAAATTTTCTAAATCAACATAATAACAATGCCTAACAAAATCATCATTTTCGATATCATTCCCATAGTTCTCTTTAAGCTGATCTTTAATAATTTTAATAATTGCATTTCTTATATCAATTGTTATAATTGCTTTAGATCCAAGGTCTATTTTAAAAGTTAAGCATTTCTCAAAAATAGTTGCAGCGTCAATAACTAAAAGGTGATCAATAAAGATCGACTTCCCAACGCCAACATCACCAATCAGCAATATTGGTCTCTTGCTAAAGCTATTTGCAAAAAGTTCTAAAAGTTCTCCTGATAATCCTTTTTTACTTGCAACTTGTTCAAGGATGGCCTTTTTATCATTTGTATCAAACAGGTAATGATATCTTGTTGATAGTATTTCTTTGCTAAGTAATGAAAACTGGGATAGAGCTCCGCTTTTACAGTAGCAATCTTTTAAAAAGTCTTTTTCAATTGTTTTTTCTTTAATAACATCTTCAAGAACAAGATCACTTATAATTTCCATATCAGTTTGAAATGGATTGCGATTTTTTACTCCGGGGTAATCCAAAATAGTTGAAGAAAGTTTAGGTGGTAGTTGATGGATCTTGTCACCCAATAATTTCTTGACTAGAAATTGTTCCTCGAAACCAGTTTTAGATAAAGCATTCCAGACTTCCTTGTAGTTATCTAGAAATTTGTCCAGAGATGGGACCACAAAAGCATCTCCTTCAAGTGGAGGAATAGAATCATTCCTATTTGCAATAAAACCAATAAATTGCCAACCATTTGTGACTACACCGATTTGAATACCTCGTTCATGACAGTATTTACTAACTTGTTTTAATGCATAAGCTATGTTCGGATTATCTTTACAGATTGTTTTTATAGGACAAATTAAATTTTTAAATCCAACAGGTAGTTCAAAATAGTTACCAGTCCTTTTTGCTTCCCAAACGGCTATTGGACGGAAAAGATTTAATTTATAATCAGCAAAATCTGGATTTTGAAAATCTTCTGTATTGATGTCCTTAGGGGACCAGCCCAAGCAATCAATTAAAATTCTATCAATAAAGCGAAATCTAGTGTCTGATTCATTAAACCTGGATATATTAATCTCTTTGAATTCTTTAATTAAGGATTCAATAAGAGTTCTCCCCGATTCGTAATGGTCAATCATGATGAAATTGTTTTGAATTTTTTAATTGAAATATGAAGTCACAGCAGTTTATATCAAAGTTAAACATAAGTTGCAACCAATTCAATCAATTATTTAAAAGTATTTCTAAATCTTAAGCTAAAGCTATCGCAACTCCGCATTATGCCTAACGTTCGGCGGTATGTGTTGTTGCCGACTGTTTAGCGGGTGAATGTTTTTTGCGCCCGCCAATCATGCAGGCAGGATTTGTCACTCGAAACGCGGGCATCCTTTATTGCATAGAAAAATATTCTTTTCAAGTTGTATGA
>JALHSP010000105.1 GCA_022865305.1 Bacteroidales bacterium
CCGGCCCTCGCAGCGGTGTCATGGTTTTTGCCCTTTAATAGAAATTTGTAATAAAAGATAGCTCCAGTCGGTTTAACGGCCCTGCAAAAACCCCGCCACCGCCCGAAGCTGTCGGCAACAACACATACCGCCAAACGTTGTACGTAACGCGATGCGTACACCGAGACTTAGTACTAACCCAAAAATTCGAAAGCCAGGTTTGTCAATCTTAAATGCAGCGTTTGTAAGTATGTATATATTTGTGATGTTGGAACTCCCACAACAGATAAAAATCTTAAATTAGTATGGGAAAATAAAACCGTTTGTCCAAAGTGTGGAGCGGTTGACAAAGATCTCCTTACCGAGCTGGGTCAATCGCAGATGACAAGCTGGTCTTTAGAAAGAAAATAAAGCTGCATGTGTGAATGTGCTATTCATACAAAAGAAAAACACAATTGGTTTGGTGAGAAAAAATATCGCCTTGCTAACTTTTTTGACTTATGGTGGGACATCTACTGCGAGTCGCCAAAACACTTTATCCATCCCGAACAATACAAGGCTGTTCAGGCAATCCGTTCATGCCGGACAGCAGCTCTTGGAGTAGACATTTATACTTGTCCTGAGTGTGGAGAGACAACCGAGGTATATCACAACTGTAAAAACCGTTTCTGCCCTACCTGCAGTTGGGGTGATACGGTCCGCTGGGCTGAGAAAATAAAAAGAAACATGCTCAATATCCCTCACAGGCACGTGATCTTTACCATACCTCACCAGCTTAACTGGCTTATCAAAAGAAACGAATTCATCCTGCTTAGCATGCACATGCAAGCATCGGCAGAGACCCTCAAAGACTGGATGGAGTATAAATATGACATTCGGCCTGGTATAATCTCTGTCCTGCATACCTATGGAGAAAAGAAGGAGTACCACACTCATATTCATATGATCCTTTCCTGGGGCGGAATTAATAAGAATGGATCTCTGCAGCGGATCAAAGGGAAGCATATAAGTTACGATTTCATAAAAAACAAATTCAGGGGCATTTACGAGCGCCGGCTGATCGATCTCTTCGACTCGGGTCTTCTGGATCATAATTTTAAAGATCTGCCACAGTTCAAGCGATTTATAACCGGGATCAATGAAAAACATTGGAATATCCGTTTTGAGGACCCTATGGATACACCAACTGCCGTGATCAGGTATATCGGAAGATATTCAAAGAGAGCATGTCTGAGTGAATATAAGATAACCCAAATGGAGGGAGAAATAATTGCTTTCAAATACAAAGACAACAAGAACAAAGACTTTAATGGACGTCCCATCGAAAAGGAACTGGTGCTTAACTATCGCGACTTTTTCCCCCTACTATTGCAGCACGTCCCCCTGCCCAGATTCAGACTGGTGAGGTATTATGGAATTTACTCAAATCGCGGACACATCCCAAGAGAATATTTCAGTGAAATTGAAGATACACCAATAAACTGGCAATCGTTGCAACAGTCTGAAACAGGGCAGGATCCCCTCGTTTGCCAAAAATGTAATGTCATCAAAACATATTCTCATTCAATTGCTCAATCAAATAACGGAACTTATAAATACTTCAGACTCGGACTTATCCCTGACCCGCACGCAACATTCTTTCAGAAAGTCGCTTAATGCCTTTCATGGGATAACTATGCCCTGTTATGAAAAAAGAACAAAAAATGACATTTTCTGGCTTCGATGATATGACTATTACAAGAAAAATTCCCAGATCCCATCAAAAGATAAACAGGATTTGTGCTCCCATGACAATCCCTGCTGACAGATTAAAAATTGAAATTCCTATAAATAAAATAACAAGCGCTACGTACAACAAGGACAATAAAACAAATAAACTTGTCACATTTTTTGCATTACGTTCCTGCTCGCAAGAAAGCTACTGCAAGGTGATAAATCAAAGTGTCTCCAGTGCTGTTAATAAAATAACAGCAATTAAACTAATAAACCACTTTCTATCAGCTTTGTACCGCGACACGCGTAATGTTAAAGAATAATTGTCCATGGCGGCAAAAAATGCGCCATGCTTCGCTCATTCCGGCCTCAGAGATATAATACCCCGATTCTGGGACACTGCTCCCCGGCCTTCACTCGTTTAGCAACGTTTACTTGTTTTATTGCCTGACCGTTAGGGTCAAGCGCAGTTAATCCGGATACGTTATAAAATAGAAGAAGTATGAGTTTCTGGTTGAATACTCTGTAACTTCGACCTGCTTTTCAAATTATTGATAAATACTACATGCAACTCCATCGCGCAAAGCCCGAC
>JALHSP010000106.1 GCA_022865305.1 Bacteroidales bacterium
GCATGTTACATTGGCTGATGCCACATTCGCACTCATCACTGCAGGCTCGGTGATAGTAAGCGAACTGTTAAGTACTATCACACATGCCGTATTAGCTGCATCCCTTATCCGTACATCATAACTTCCTGGTGCAAGAGCTGTAAAGCTTCCTGATGCCTGCCATGAAGTACCTCCGTTCACACTATATTCATAAGTCCCGGATCCGCCTGTCGGTGATGTGATGTTGATGATCCCATCACCGGCGCCGTTGCAGGTTACCATAGTTGGCGTTACTGCTGCATTAATCACGGTAGGCTGGGTGATCTGAAGTGCAGGATTAAGCACTACCACACAACTTGTATGGGCTGCATCACGTATGCGGACATTATAGCTTCCAGGACCAAGGGCAGTAAAGCTCCCTGATGCCTGCCATGAACCGCCGCCATTGATGCTGTATTCATATGTACCATAGCCTCCAAGAGGATTGGTTATGGTTATTGTTCCATCAGTACCACCATAACACGAGATATTGGTTTTGGATACTGTGGCTGAAAGCACTGCTGGTTGTGTTATTACAAGAGCTGCATTAAGAGTTATTATGCATAATGGATTAGCTGCATCTCTTATCCTTACATCATAGGTACTAGGTGCAAGGTTGGTGAAGTTGCCAAAACCACTCCAGGTTGTGCCTCCATTGATAGTGTATTCGTATGTTCCATAGCCACCCGAAGCTCCCGTGATTGTTATGACGCCATCATTAGCTCCGAAACAGTTTACATCAGTTGATGTTACCGTGGCTGCAAGTATTGCAGGCTGGGTGATCGCGAGTGCAGGGTTAAGCACTATCACACATGCTATATTGGCTGCATCACGAATCTGTACATCATAGCTGCCGACCGCAAGGGCTGTATAGCTTCCTGTTGCCTGCCATGTGCCACCGCCATTGATGCTGTATTCATACGTGCCATAACCTCCTGTTGGATTGGTTATGGTTATCGTTCCGTTACTTGACCCGTTGCAGGTTACATTGGTCCTTGCAACAGTGGCATTAAGTACTGCCGGTTGTGTAATGTTCAACGATCCGTTAAGTGTTATGATGCATGCAGGATTTGTAGCATCCCTGATCTTCACGTTATAGAATCCTGGTGTAAGAGCAGTAAAGCTGTTCGAAGCCTGCCATGTTGCTCCACCGTTTATTGTGTATTCATAGCTGCCATAACCGCCGGCTGCGCCGCTAATAATTATTGTACCATCCGCAGCACCGAAGCATGTAATATTTGTTTTGGCAACTGTTGCTGAAAGAACCGGCGGTTCTGTAATGACAACCGGTGGGTTGAGTGCAACTACACAAGCAGTGTTAACTGCATCTCTTATCCTAATATTATATGTTCCGGGTGAGAGATTGATAAAGTTACCGGAGCCCTGCCATGAAGCTCCTCCGTTAATGCTGTACGAATAAGTTCCATAACCGCCTGTAGGAGAAGATATTGTAATTGTTCCGTCGTTTGCTCCGTTGCAGGTAACGTTAGTGGATGCAACTGTTGCATTAAGAACAGCAGGTTGTGAGATAACGACTGCAGGATCAAGTATTTTTGTACATGCTGTCTGAACCTTATCTCTTATCCGCACATCATAAGTATTTGGTGCAAGTCCTGTAAATGTATTGGATGACTGCCAGGTTGCTCCTCCGTTATTACTGTATTCATATGTTCCGTAACCTCCTGCCGGGTTGGTTACTGTAATTGTACCATTATTAGCTCCAAAACAGGTAATATCAGTATCAATTACCATGGCATCAAGAGCTGCAGGTTCGGTAATATCAACCCCATTGTTCAGTACAACCTCACATGAAGAGTTTGCTGCATCCCTTATCCGTACATCATAGCTTCCCGGTGCAAGCCCGTTGAAGAGGCCTGATGCCTGCCATGAAGTCCCGCCGTTTATCGTATATTCATATGTTCCGTATCCTCCTGACGGTCCTGTGATGTTGATTATGCCATCACTGGCTCCGTTGCAGGTAATCATTGTTGTGGTAATCGTAGCTTTAAGAACAGCTGGCTGGGTGATAACCAGTGCATTATTAAGTATAATGTAACAGCTGGTGTAAGCGGCATCGCGTATCTGGACGTTATAGGTTCCCGGAGTAAGAGAACTATAGCTTCCGGAAGCCTGCCATGAGCCGCCCCCATTGATGCTGTACTCGTATGTTCCGTGTCCGCCTGCAGCACCCGAAATGGTTATAGTGCCGTCGCTGCTGCCGAAACAGGTTATATTAGTGCTGTTAACCGTGGCCGAAAGTACCGTTGGCTGGGCTATCACTACTGCAGGATCAAGTATTACAACGCAGGTGATATGAGCAGCGTCTCTGATCCGCACTTCGTAGGTGCCTGGGGCAAGATTGGGGAAGTTGCCCGAACCCTGCCAGGTAGTCCCACCGTTAATAGAGTATCCGTATGTTCCGAATCCTCCTGAAGGATTGGATATTATTATGGATCCGTTGTTTGCGCCGAAACAGCTGACATCCGTCTTAACAAAATCAGCATCAAGCACAGCCGGACCTGTCAGCACTCTTGTTGCATCAAGGGTAATAACACATACCGGGCTGGCTGCATCACGTATTTTAACATTATAGGTACCCGGGTTAAGTCCGGTAAAGGATCCTGATCCGCCCCATGTGGTACCTCCGTCGATAGTATATTCATAAGTTCCTGATCCTCCTGAAGGAGCCGATATGGTTATAGTACCCTCAGCCGATCCGAAGCAAAAGATATTTGTGCTTGCAAGTGTTGCTGCAAGAACTGCAGGTTGTGTAAGAGTTACCGAGCCTGTTGATATACAGCCTTTTGTATCAGTAACAGTTACGCTGTACAAACCTGCTTTCAAACCTGAAATATCCTCTGTATTTGCGGTATATCCGTCAGGACCAGTCCACGCATAACCATATGGGTTGTTTCCTGTTACAGAAAGGGCAACAGCGCCGGTATTATCATTGTAACAGGTAAGATTTGTTCCAACCAGAGTAAGAACCGGTGGTATATTAACTGTAATAACTGCAGATCCTGATACTGCTCCCAGACAGCTGTTGCCATCTGTAAGGGAAGAAAGGGTATAGGTCGTAGTGACCAGCGGCGATACTGAAACCGTATAGACATTTGTTGGATGGTTTGTCACAGTAACCGGTGTTGTACCGTCTGTATAAGTGAAAGTAAACGGTGTCAGACTGGTAAATATCATGGTCAGGGTAGTATTGTTACCTCTGCAATGTTCTGTAGTTCCGCTTATTATACCGGTTGGTTTCGGGAAATAGGTAACTGTTGCTGAGCCTGAACCGATATTGGTACAATTGGCATCCGTAACATTTACTATTGTATATGTACCTGCCAGGGTAACATTTAATGAATATGGATCAGCTGCCGTATTTACAGGTGCCTGAGGTACACCGTTCAATGCATAGGTAAAGGTGTAAGGTCCAGTACCGGTAAAGTCAACCGTGAGGTTTCTTGAATCGCCTTCGCATATAGTGCCTCCGTTACTTATTGTGGCTGTTGGTAAAGGAATAACTGTTACTGCAAGTGGATTGTGATCGGTTATACAACCTGCAACATTTGTCTCACGTACAACTATTGTACCTCCGACATTACCAAATACTACTGTAATCGAACTCGTTGAAGGATCTCCAATAATTGCTGCACCTCCCGGGACACTCCAGCTATAAACAGAACCGGCACGGTTAGTAACACTGTAAATATGCGTGCTGTTGGCACATACCGATGTAGAACCTGTTATATTTTCCGGGGCTGCCTGGGTATATACCTGAACAGGAAAAGTTTCAACGTCTCCCGGACAGGTGTAAGCATTGATTTCAAAAACGGTGATATTACCTGATCCTGGTACAGCAGCAGCATCAATAATGATTGCGTTAGTATTAAAGTCGAAAGTTTTTGTTCCGATTGCCGGATCGACACTCCATGTGAAAGTAGATCCACCGACTGGATTGACATTATAGACTACATTTTTGTCGTTTACACAAAGCTTATCACGACCAGAGATTGTTTGTGGTAACGGCTCGGGATTTATAGTGATGATAATAGTTATAGGCTGACCGGAACAGGTAAACTGACTTACCGGGGTAACTATATATATTGCCGTTATCGGAGCAGGTGAATAATTGACAATAACATCATTAATATGTAATGTTCCTGCAGGATCAGCAGCCACATTAACCCCGGCAGTTCCCTGGGCTGACATGTCTGAAAGTGCCGGTGCATTCCAGCTAAAGAGTGTTCCGGCAGGAGTGTTTGCAGGAACAAGAAATATCTCTTTCCCTGTTGCTATACCGCTACATATTGTTTTTGTCTGGCCCGGTACTATTACCGGTTCAGGACGAATAGTAACCACAACATCAACCGGATCACCGAAACAGTCGGGAGCCAATACAGGCTGTACACGATATGTAACTGTTTTGTCAACACCCGTAAGATTAGTAAATTTGTCAGCGCTGAGGTACGCAGCCGGAGCTGTTGCATTAGGTATTACAGCATTTGCACCATCAGGTGTAAGACCTCCGGCTACTGTAATACTTATAATATTATAGTGCGTTGGCACAACACTTCCGGCAGCTTCTTTGAGAAGAAGACCTGTTGGAGTATTGCTGCATACAAATTTATTAAGACCCGGATCTAGAACAGGTTCAGAGCCAACATTTATAACGACATTGACATTAGGACCGGTACAGCCATCTTTGTATGGTGTAACTATATAAGTAGCGGTACCGATACCGCCTGAAGTGTTGATAAATGTATCTGTAATATTAGCAGCAGATGCAACCGGTCTTGCACTTCCTCCGGTAATACCTGCACTTAGTGTCGGAGCGGGCCAGGTGAAGATCACATTATCTCCGGGGTTAGTAAAATTATTTAAAAGTATCTGGTAATTAAGGGCATTACCTGAACAAACAGTCGGATTCTGACCTGCAGTAATCTGTGGTAACTGTTTTACCGTAATGGTTATTGTATTGGAGTAAACAGTACCGCAGCCGGATGCAGAAGTTGTAACTCTTCTGTAATCGGTGCTGGCAGTCAACAGCGCTGTTTCAGTATAAGCAAGTCCGGTTGCACCGGAAATATCAGACCAGGTACCCATTCCTGCAGGGCTTTTTTGCCATTGATAAGTCAGTCCTGTTCCGCCGGTTGGGCTGGCAATGTTGGTAAATGCTGCAGGAGCAGTATTATAACAAATAGATTGATTTGAACCTATAGTGCCTGGAGTTAGATTTCCGTAAACGGTGATAAGGATAGATGTGGAATTAACTGTACCACAGGAACCACTTGTTACCTGTCGTCTGTAATATGTACTTGATGTCAGGGCTGGTGGTGCATAGCCTATAGCTGTTGCTCCGCCAATGCTTGTCCATGTTGAATTATCCGGTGAACTTTGCCACTGATATGTATAGCCACCAGGGCCACCTGTAGGTGCTGTAAGTTCAGTTAAGGCTGCTGGTGTAGCATTGTAGCATATTGATTGGGCAGTTCCGATCGTTCCTGGTGTAAGATTACCGGAAACTGTTATAAGGACAGAAGCAGAGCTGACTGTTCCGCAGGTACCACTAGTTACCTGACGCCTGTAATATGTACTGGTGGTAAGAGCAGGAGGAGCGTAGCCTACTGATGTTGCCCCACCAATGCTTGTCCATGTACTGTTATCCGGGGAGCTTTGCCACTGGTATGCGTAACCTCCCGGACCACCGGTTGGTGCTGTAAGCTCAGTCAGAGCTGCAGGAGTTGCATTATAACAAACAGATTGTGCTGTTCCGATCGTTCCTGGTGTGAAGTTACCATAAACTGTTATAAGAACAGAAGCAGAGCTGACTGTTCCGCAGGTACCACTAGTTACCTGACGCCTGTAATACGTACTGTTGGTAAGAGCAGGAGGAGCGTAGCCGACGCCTGTTGCTCCGCCAATACTTGTCCAGGTGCTGTTATCGGGTGAGCTTTGCCACTGGTAGGTATATCCGCCTGGGCCACCGGTTGGTGCTGTAAGCTCAGTCAGAGCCGCAGGAGTTGCATTATAACATATTGATTGAGCTGTTCCGATTGTACCAGGGGTAAGGTTGCCATAAACTGTTATAAGAACAGAAGCAGAGCTGACAGTTCCGCAGGTCCCGCTTGTTACCTGACGCCTGTAATATGTACTGGCAGTAAGAGCAGGAGGAGTATAACCGAATGCTGTTGCCCCACCGATGCTTGTCCATGTGCTGTTATCTGGAGAACTTTGCCATTGATATGTATAACCACCCGGACCTCCCGTGGGTGCTGTAAGTTCTGTAAGTGCAGCAGGAGTTGTATTGTAACATATCGACTGTGCAGTTCCAATTGTTCCGGCAGTTAATTGGTCATAAATATTGACATTGATAGATGAAGTACCTCCTGCACCACAGCCGTTCTCGGGATATACAGATATAGTCCTTGGGGATGCAGCTCCTGCAGCAAAATCAACTACTATTGCTGTAGTGCCCTGCCCGGAAACTAACGTCACACCGGCTGGTACTGTCCACACATAATTTGTAGCATTAAGTACTGCTGCAATGGAATAATTGACTCCTGTCTGTGCATAACAAACATTTGCAGGGCCGATAATTGCTCCTGCAGCCCCCGGTGCTGCAGGGAAGACTGTAACATTATAATTAGGTGTTGTATATGTACACCCGGTTGCAGTTATAGTTTCAGTAACTCTCACCCAGCCTGCACCTGAAGCGATATTCCAAATGATTGATACCGTATTGTTTGTTGATGAACCTGAAATAGTGCCGTTTGAAACCGCCCAGCTGTACGTATGGCCGGCAACCAGGGGAGTGGAATAAACCAATGTATTTCCCAGACACGCACTGGTATTTCCCGAAACAACCGGTGTTGGTAAAGGATTAACAGTGATAAGTATCGATGGAGTATAGACGTCTGCGCAGCTCCCACTTCTGACTCTTAACCGGTAATATGTATTAGCTGTAAGGGCCGGAGGATTATAGGTAGTACCAGTGGCTCCGGTGATACTGGTAAACGTGACATTATCCGGCGAGTCTTGCCAGCGATAAGTATACCCTCCTGGCCCTCCTGTTGGAGCAGTTAATTGTCTAAGCTGTGCCGGAGCAGTATTATAGCATATTGATTGTGCATTTCCTATAGTTCCGGGTGTAAGAGGGGCGTATACTGTTACAGTTAATATATTTGAATAGGCTGTACCGCATCCTCCACCGGAAATTATACCCCTCCTGTAATCCCTGTTAGCTGTTAAGAGGGTAGCGTCATTAAATGTTAGTCCGTTCGCACCAACAATTGAAAGCCATGTACCCATTCCTGCAGGACTCCACTGCCATTGATAAGTCAGACCTGTTCCTCCTGATGGACTTGTTGTATTGGTAAATGCTGCAGGATCTGTATTATAACAGATCGACTGGTTACTTGCTATTACGCCTCCATTTAGCTGACCATAGACAGTTATTTGTATTGCAGTACTGGTATGAGTGCATGATCCGGATGTAACGACACGACGATACCATGTTGTAACTGTATGCGCTCCGGGTACATTATAATTTCGGTTTGTATTTGCACCTGGTGCAGCTGAAAATCCGGCAACTGCAGAGGTAGTGCTTCTTTCCCAGAGATAAGCGTATGAACCATTACCTCCGGTTGGAAGCGTACCTGTTAAATTAGCAGGTGTTGCACCGTAGCAGATCGATTGAGCTGCTGCAACTGTATTATTAGCAATTACGTTATAAATATTCATTGTTATTTGGGCAGGCGGACCTTCGCATGTGTTGCCGCCTGTTTCAGTAACCCAATAGTTGTAGGTTCCTGTAGTAGTCTTACCATGCGTATAAGTTGTTCCAGTGTATAGAAGTGTGGTCAGACCTGCATCGGCGTACCATTTTATTGTGTTACCCGGGATATTTGGTGTTGCCGATATTGTGGCCGGCACACTTCCGACACAATAGTTTTTGGGTGATGTAACTATTGGTGCAGGAGGAGCATCAATAATCTCAATAATAAAATCCTCATATTCGTAATTAACAGCAGGATTTCCCGTATAGGGATTACATTTATTCCAGTTTTTTATATAAACATAAAATCTTTGTCCGGCCACACTGGTGGCAGGAATAGTAATTACATCGGTTTGAGTATTCGGATTTGGAGGATTTATTGGTGTTATTACCGGACCTTCATAACCGTTTGCTGCGTTTGCGACATTAGTTCCTGCAATAAGTACATTGCCAGTGATAGTGTTCATTACAACTCCTGTCGGTGTTTCGCCATAAATGAATTGAATGGTCCGTGGTTTGTCATTATCATAATCAGCAGGATTAAGAGGAGGAGGCACATTCGGATTCTGGCAGTTCCATGTACTTATGTCAGCAAGGGTTATATTATACTGCTTTCCTTCACAAACGTAATAAATATCAGGGGTATGTGTAATGATCTCTTCCATTTGCAGCAATCCGTCACCATCTGCAGGAATATCCCGGCCATGAACAACAAATATGCCTGTATTTGCTAAAAATTCATTGCATGGATTTTTAACAGTCCAGGTTCCTTGATATGCACAATCTGTTGTTGTTGAGAAATTATGTATCTGAGTTGGAGGAAGATCATTATCAGCAGTTGATGTATATGTCCACACGGGTGATCCATCACCCCAATCCACTGTCCATGTAGTACCTTTAAGTACACCGGTAGGTAACACACCGAGTGGTGCTACCTGATAAGTGCCCTGTGCACCGAGATTAACACATTCACCCAGGTTGCCGAAAAAGGTGAAAAGCTGAATTTTGGGACATGGAAGTGTTGTGGCATTTAATCTGACAGATGTAGCCTGAAGAACACCGCTGGCATTAGCTGCCACGATATAAATAGTATGATAAGTACTTACAGCTAACGAACCTGCAACAACCTGAAGAATAGTATTGGCTTGCCCGGCACTTACAGGAAGCACTGCATTAAAAACAATACCAGGAGCAGTAGGATTTATTGCTTGACTCCTTACTGTATTAGGGGTTTGTGGATTTGGATTATTGTAATTCAAGACGAATATATAAACCGTACCTCGTTGATTAATGCCATAATTTACAGGAATTGTTGTCGGACCAACTGTTCCTACATTTGGCGTCCCGGGTACCCAGTTTGGTTGCGCTAATGTACTTCCTAATGATAAAATAGTAAGTGAAAACAGGACAAATAACCTTCTTGCTTTCATATTGATAATTTTTCTGATTTCAGAAGTAATTGACGTTGTCATGTCAGGTTGTTTTAGTCATAATAAAAAAATGATGCTGACTTTGTCCGCCGAAGCTTTAGCGAAGGTGGATTTCAGCTAAAATCAAGACCAGTAGATAGAAAAAAAGGTTGCATGTTTTTTTGAGTTGCAACCTTCTTGTGTTTAGAGAGTTTAGTAAAAGTGATCAGATTTTCTGCTATTTAAGTTTTAAGGGATTGGGGATTAGGGATTAGAAAATTTAAATATACGCTTCTGATAATGTGTGAGTTATGGCTTCGATTGACGATATTTAATTAAACCTGATAGCATTTTGCCAATGCTGTCAAGTTTTTCGGATATTTCATTAAATTCTTTTTCATTTATAAAACTCTGATCCCTGGCAATGATTAATTGAGTGTCAAGTTCCGCGACAGACCCAAGGGAAATGTATAAAAAATGGATGTATTCTTTATTGGAATCTCTTGCAGCCCCTTCTGCAATATTCGATGGGATCGAAATAGCGGCTCTCTTGATTTGAGCAGTTAGTGAATAAATTTCATCCTTTGGAAACCTTGACGTTAAAGAATAAATCTCTTTGACAAGTTTCCTACTCTCCTGCCATACTTTAAGATCTTTATGTGTCTGCAGTGCCATATTCCTTCCTATTTAACTGATTTTTAACCCTATCCCCTAATTCCTCGTACCTAATCCCTCGTACCTAATCCCTAGTTCCTTATCCCTCATCCTGACAAGAAAATACTTCCCCTCATTCTTCACATTCTGCCAGATAAGTTCTTTCAACCATGGAATCGGCTTATCCGTCCATCTTTGTGGATGAAAAGTAATCATCATTCCCCCAGGCAATCTCCCACCCTTTGCTGCCCTGATTATTTCCGAAGTTGACATGAATTTATATCTATTTTGAAAATTAATCGATTCAGGTGTCATATTCATTAGACTTCCGGACATCGGCTTTACTTTCCAGTCTTTATAAACTTCTTCCCCTAATCCCTTGTCCCTAATCCCTAATCCTTTATCCCTAACACTTACAGAACCCCCTCTCCAGGACCTCCCTGTATCTGTCAGGTATAACATACTAGAAAAATCGACGTCAAAATACGGTTCCCCGATTATTCCATAATCCCTGTAATCATAATACTCCCACAACAACCTGCTATCCCACCTGCTCATCGGACTCCCATGCATGCAGATCGTCTTAACGGGTGCAAGCTCTCTTAATCTCTTCAGATTTTTACTGAAGTTTTCAATCGCAATCTTTACTATTTCTTCTTTATCCGTTGTGCCTTTGAGCCGTTGCGCCGTTGCGCCTAAATCTTCATAGTGATACCCCACCTCATGCCCCATCCCAGCAATCTGCTTTATAATCCCTTCATCCCAACTCTCCTTCACTACACGGAAATAATAGGTACCTCTTAAGCCAAGCTCATGCTGTATTTTTGCAAAAATCAATGAATTTCCCGGTAATTTGTCAACATCATTTCTCAGAACAATAACCCTCTTTGCCGGTTTTGTAATAAACTCTTCAAATGTCTGAAAAGTAAATCCTTGTTGAATTAATGAACCAGTCAGTGAGCGATATGATGTAAGGGTAAAATCAAACATGAATAATCAATATTAAAAACATTCAGAAATAAAGTCCTGTTAACCAATCAGGTACAGGAATAATTCTAATTACCCCTGCAGGGGTTTTTATTTCTTTTCTTTCATTGTATGAAAGAATAACCGAACTTTTGACTGATAGTTCTTTCATTGCTGTTTCCAGGGCATTGGTTTCACGTTTGTAAGTAACAGGATTGGTGAGATCATAACATACCTGGGCAAGTTGTGGTTCCTTCAGGAACCAGATGAAATCCACCTCCAGATTGTTTTTGGTTTTGTAGAACCAGCATTCCAATCCTCTTCTCTTAAGTTCTATAAATACAAGGTTCTCAAGCATTCTTCCATTATCCTGACTGGTTCTGAAGGACACGGCGTTTCTCAGACCATTATCTATTACGTAAATCTTTTTATTTGACTGGTATTGTTTTTTAAGAGAGTAATCGTACCGATAGAGTTCGAATACCAGATAACTCTCTGAGAGAAAAGAGACATAATCACGTACACTTGTTGTACTATTAAAACCCAGAATTCCGGCTAATGAATTATAATTTGTTTCTCTTGTAAAGTTGGTAAACAGGTACTGTACAAGGTTTTTAAAACCCTTAACATTTTTAATCCCAAACCTGACAATAAGATCGCGGTAAATTACATCTTCGTATATTCTGTGCAGGAATTCGGAGTCATTACTAAATAAAAATTCAGGGAATCCGCCATTTGACAAGTATCCGTCGAAAGCTCCTGACAATTTCCCCAGGTTTTCAGTTGTTTTCTTTTTATAATCAATTTGTTTAAATTGAAGATATTCGGGAAATGAAAACGGGAATAATTCTGTTTTTATGTACCTGCCGGTTAAGTGAGTGGCCAGCTCGGAACTCAATAATTTTGAGTTACTCCCCGAGATAAAGACTTTATATTGCTCGTCATGTAATCGTCTCACAAATCGTTCCCATCCTGTTATATTTCGAACTTCATCTATCAAAATGGTTTGGGAAGAATGGTATTTGTTCAGCTCAATCAACAGGGTATTGAAATCAGAAATCTGGAAATTTATTAATCGCTCATCATCAAAGGTTATATAGTGAAAATCAGGATACTGGTCCGCCAGTTGCAAAAGTAGCGTTGATTTGCCAGAACGTCTGATACCCGAAATTACAGAGATCTGCTTTGATTTCAAATGTTTACCGGTATCTATCAGGCGTTTAATTCCTCTGCTTCTCCGGGCTGCCAGCATTTTTTGATCAGCAATAACCTGTTGTAATATCAGATAATCCATATTATTTATCACTATAGATGCAAATATATAAACTATTTTGACATTGTCAATGACAATTATATGTATTTTACAATAAAAAATCCTGTTTTTGCAGGGTCTCTGTCAGCCGGCAGAGTATGTTGTTAAGGTGAAATCCATTCTTTAAAGATTATACTGAGGGACTCAAGGAGCCCCGCCATGCGGGATAAACTCCGCGACGAAGTTCCGCGAAGCGGAAGAGAGACTGAGAGACGAAGAGACGAAGAGACGAAGAGACATTACCATGACCAATTTTCAGGATGAAGAGACATATTAACGAGTTTTCCGATTATATTATCATAGGTTTCATAAAGTTCATTATGATCTTTTTCTGTCATATATGAGCAATTTAAGGAAAAGTCGAGCCAACATTGTGTTTCTGCGGCCTCGCTCTCAGAGTCTGATAATCTTGAAATAAAAGCTTTAGGGTATCTCCTTTTTCTAAATGCCTCAGCCTGATTTGAACAGACCGATCTCGACGACCTGCGAATCTGATCAGTCAATGAGTACGTCTCCTCTTTAGGAAAACCTTTTGAAATCTCAAAAATCTTCATTGCAGCATTAAATGCTAATTGATAGACCTCAAGGTCCTTGTGTGTCCTGATTTTCATATTGCAGCGATTTAAAATATTTAGCACTAAATAAATTATCTTATAGTTCCTTCGTCTCTTAGTCTCTCTGTCCCTCAGTCTCTCAGTCCCTCAGTCCCTCAGTCCCTCAGTCCCTTAGTCCCTTAGTCCCTCATATAATCTCCCCCCCCCACAACATTTCAAGGAATAATTTCCACGGCAAAACAGAGATCCCCTGAATATCCCTTGGATAAGGATCCGTGCTTACAATTATCAGTTTTTTCACTTTGTATTCTTCAGCAAAGCTTTTTAATCCTTTAAGATGACGCGGATTAACCATGCCGGTTGATTTAACTTCAACAGCAACCTCATGGTCTCCCAGGATAAAGTCAACCTCTATCTGTGATGCAGTGCGCCAGTAGAAAAGTGGGAAATTTTTATCGGAATAATGACTATAAGAAAATATTTCATGGTAAATAAAATGTTCAAAAGCCTTTCCGAAAGCTTCGCTTCCAATTTCCACCCTCCCCCTTTTTAATAAATACCCGGCAATCCCCACGTCAAAAAAATAGAATCTGGGAGCAGTGATAACTCTCCGTTTTGGTTTTTTCTGATAAGAATTCAGAAATCTGCCGGTCATGGTATCTTCGAGAATATGAAAATATTCTTTAACTGTTGGTGAGCTGATGCCGCAATCTGCTGCTATGTTTGAATAATTTACCATTTCGCCGTTTGAAAATGCTGCCGCTTCCAGAAACCTGGAAAATGATGTTATATTTCTGATCCTGGCTTCTGTAACTATCTCATCACGCAGATAACTTCCTATATAGCCCGATAATAATTTATCAGGATTTGCCGCAAGGTAATGTCGTGGTAATAATCCATTCTTTAAAGCTTTCAGCAGGTCAAAATCTGGTATTTCAGATGAAACCAGCGGATACAATTCGTATCTGATTGCTCTTCCCCCTAACAGGTTTCCTCCTGAACGCAATATCTTTCTCGGACTTGATCCGCAGAGAATGAATTGTATGTTCCTGTTGACTATCAGCCAGTGGACTTCATTCAATAACGAAGGAATCCTCTGAATTTCATCAATTATTACCGGTCCGGATAAACCGGCATCAGCGAGTATCTCTCTCAAAAGAGATTTATTCCTCAGAAATCGCTCATATTCAGATGATAATAACAAATCAAAATAAAGGGACCCGGGATACAATTTCTTTAATAAAGTGCTCTTCCCTGTCTGTCTTGCCCCCCAGAAAAAAACAGACTCCCTGCCTGACCCAATGAAGTTTTGCTTTCGAATATACATGATATTTTGATATGATATTTTATATTATCATGATATTTTAAAGTACAAATATATAACAATTCACAATCAAATAAAAATCGTGGATTGATTCTGATTTCCGATGAGATAAAGGTATTCGGTTTCGCGTTTCACGTTTCGCGTTTTTCGTTTTTCGTTTGTTCCGGATTTATCACTGTACTCTAAACTCTGAACCCTTAACCACTTACTCACTACTCACATTACTACTCATCGCTCACAACTCATCGCTCATTTCTCCACCCACCTTTCTCTGCCCATTCGCTCCTTAATCTCTTAGTCTCTAAGTCCCTAAGTCCCCTGATCACCTCTGCACCATTACGCCTTTACCCCGTTATACCCTCCGTCGGTACTGAATCCACCTGCTGAAGAAAGGATCATCAATAGAATATACCGATCCTTCCTTAATAATCATCCCTTTTTTCACCAGCCGCTGAAGAGTGCTGAACACCGTACTGGCTGCACCTGTACCATACAGCCTGCTGAACTCGTCAGTCAACGGAGAGATATTACCGGCCGACATCCCTGTCAGCACCATCATATCGGTTCGGTTAAGAGTGTTCCACAGCAGTTCAAAATCATTATCATGACTCATAACAATCTCATAAGCAGCAGCTTCAACAATACCGGACACATCATCCGAACGACTCAGTAACTCCCAGACAGTGAAAGCCAGTTGCTGTGTATAATACGGGTGCGATCCGGAGATATTGAGAATAGCTTCTGAAACAGGTCCGGCCTCCTTAACAAATCCTGTAAACCTGTATTCAAGAAATAACCGGAATTTCTCTTCCGGGATTTTTCCGAGCGTAATCAGTGAACCAAAACGGTAAAAAGATGAATCTTTCTTTTCAAAGATATCCCTGATCATTGATTCACTGCTACCCATAAAGACATAATTGATATTCCTGTGATTCTGTATTACGGAACGGAGCATCCTGTCAAGGCCGGAATTGATCCTGAAAATATCCTGGAATTCATCAAGTACAACAATGATCTTTTCACTTTCTTTCCCCAGCTTTTCGATAAGGTTCAATACATCTTCAAGTGGCGCCAGGTCTTTAGATCCGGGTTTGAATGTAATTTCAACTTCCCCTGTAACCGGATTCAGAATAACTGAAGGTATCAATCGGAAAGATTTTATGTATCCTTTTAACTTCTGCAAGGGAAAAATGCGGTATATCCTTTTCAAAAGTTGTGATGCAAAATCTTCTTCCGAAATAACCAGTTGCATGTCAAGGTAAACATAACGGCGTCTTGACTCATTGAGAAGCTTCCTGATAAGACTCGTCTTCCCGAATCGTCTCGGGCTGATAAGGATAAGATGATTTTCACTTTTCAGATAAGACCCTATTTTGGTCAATTCATCTTCCCTGTCAGTAAAATATTCACCGTCAACAACAGTTCCGAATTTGAAGGGATTCTCTTTCATTACATTCCGATTATATTCGTTACGATATTTTTCGTACTAAATATACCCATTTAATTCGCAATAACCAAATATGTTTTCATTTCCGGTTTCGCGTTTTCTTTGTCCGCCGTAGCCTTGGCGAAGGCGGATCGTTTTACGTTTTTCGTTTATTGTTCCGGATTTATTTTCTCCACTGTACTCTAAACTCTGCATCCTGAATCCTAAACCACTTACTCACTATTCACATTTACCTCCCTCCGTCCTTGACTCATCGCTCATTTCTCACTGCTCATCTCTTTTCGTCACTTGGTCTCTAATTCTCTTAGTCTCTCAGTCCCTTCGTCCCTCCGTCTCTCCGTTCCGCTTAGCGGAATTTCGTCGCTTAGTCCCTTCGTCTCTCAGTCCCTAAGTCACCATTAAGTCGTTACGCCATTATGCCCCTGCGCCTCTGCGCCATTCCAACCACCCCCACCCCAACAATTACACCCCCTGCATTAGATACCAGATCGAACACATTAAAAGCCCTTTCCGGCACCCACAGCTGGATCAGTTCGGTAACAGTGGCCAGAAATAATAACAGCAGAATGAATTTTGTCAGAGAATTTGCAGAGAAGAGTAAGAAGCCCCTTTTCTGACCTGCCAGGTAATAAATGCAGATCAGGAAATAAGCAGTAAAATGGAGTAGATGGTCGAGACGTATGCGGAATGACTCCGGTCCAAAGGTAATTTTATTGAAACTTCCTTTAATTGGGATGAATGCGGTTATCAGAACCCCCAGGTAACCGATCCAGAAAAGGTATCGGTAGAGTCTTTGTATTGCAAGTAATCGGTAATCAGTAATCGGTAATCGGTGGTTCTGTACCATTAAGATTATTTCGAACAGAAAGTTGATGATTTATCTACCATTGATTGGAGCATTTTCCCGATTGATTCACATTTTTGTAATAAACTTATAGAAGTATCAGAGTCTATATACTTACATTCTTCGGAGATATCGATCCAATGTTGTGTTTCAAGCTGCTCTGAATCAGCATCAGTAAGCTTTGAAATAAAATGAAGCTCATACTTTCTTTTACCCCATGCTTCAGCGATGTGGGCTCCAACAGATCTTGACGACCGTCTTATCTGATCAGTTAAAGAGTATCTTTCTTCAACCGGGAAACCTTTACTTATGTTAAAAATTATTTCTGCAACTTCCCTTGATAGTTTATAAACTTCCAAATCTCTAAAGCTTTTTACATATACCATATTATCACCTTATTATTGATTACTGATCACCGATTACTGATCACCAATTACTGATTACCGATTACTTTTTATCCTCCGAAGCTTTAGCATAGGAGGAGATTACTGAATACTGATTTCTCCCCAGCGCCCTTGCGTCGTTGTGCCGTTGTGCCGTTTCGTGTTTCGTGTTTAAACCATATTACCGATTACCGATTACTGATTACTGATTACTGATTACCGAATACCATTAACTCATTGCTCATCGCTCACTACTCATCGCTCATTTCCCATCTCCCCTTCCCCCACTCTCCCCCTCTCCCACTCATTTTTCAGCCCCTGCGCCCCTGCGCCGCTGTGCCGTTAAGCCAGTATCGGGAAATCTTTGTAGAACCTCAACAATCCGATTGTTTCTGTACGCAGTTTTGCGCGGACAAATTTTTTCATTTTGTTATCCATCAATTCACCCACGCCTTGTAATAAACCTTTATCATTGACCGAATCAAGCCGATCGATACATTTTTGAATATAATCAGTAAAGAACATATGCATCCTGGATTCAACAATGTCTTTATTTACCGGGGATTGATTTTTCAAAAAGAACCAGCAATCGAATATGTCGCGGCCGGTTATTGAATTCCTGTCGAGAAGGGCACAAAGTTTATGAGCGAACATATCGGACAGAACCATTACCTTCATATTGATCCCCAGTAAATTTTTTATTTCATACCGGTTTTCAAACATACGGTTAGAAATCTCTACTTTTAATTTACGCTCGCCTGTTCCATAGTCAAGCACGATAAGCGGACCATAGAACTTTGGGGCTTCATCATAAATTGTCCCGTATTTTAAAAGTATTTTGCGTACTTTTTTATAAACAATTTCCTCTTTCCCCTTATTAATCAGGTTGAAATCCAGATCAACCGAAAAGCGAGGTAACCCGTAAAAAAACATCAAGGCAGTACCCCCTTTAAAACCAAGGCAATTTGCCAGCTCAATATCAGAGTAAATGTCCTTTAGAATCTGAACTAAAAAGAATTTATGCCTGTTAATATCAATCATTCTGAAATAATTTTTTAACACCCAGCCTCAGCGCTTTTGATTGATAGAGAGGCAGAAGTTCATAAACGAGTTCTTTGTTTAACGGATTCAGATTATCGAAATGGTAATCCTTTTCGAGGTAGAGAAAATCTAAAAATGCCCTCTCGGCAGAGGCAATATTTATATGGTTCTTTTGCCTGATAATTCCCATCGTGTTCACAATTGTGCTTCCTTTTATTTTACGATAAACAAATTGCTGGTTTCCAATTTCGATTACCCTGCTCAGGTAGCTGACGGATGTAATGCGTGAATCATACTGAAATACTATGCCGGTCTTTTGCAATACATATTGCAGAGAGATATAGGATGGGGTAAAAATTGTGCATGCTAATTCTTCCGGGTTATACCCCGGTTTAGCGTAGATACCTTTACGTGGGTTATGCAATTTGCCGGTGCGTACATAATAGTTCAGTTTTTTGTTGAGCGATTGGAAATCTGACTCGTTCATGAGCATCGCAATATCATTTAACCTGAATACCGTCCGGCTCTCTCTGTATATTGCCAATACGATATCTTTTTCTATTTCACGTGAACTGAACATTACAATTATTCGTATTATTAGTTCACGAATATAGCTATTTTAATTCTGAATAACAAGTTTAAAGGATTTCCGTTTCGCATTTATAATTAAATTGTTCCGTGTGCCGGGTGCCGGGTTTCGCGTTTCGCGTTTTTCGTTTGTTCCGGATTTGTCACTGTACTCTAAACTCTGAACCCTGAACCCTTAACCACTTACTCACTACTCACATTACTACTCATCGCTCACAACTCATCGCTCAATGCTCTGTGTCTCTAAGTTTCTCCGTTACTCAGTCACTTCATTCCGCTTTGCGGAATTTTCGCTTCGCTCCGACCTCCCGATCCTCGAGATTTCGTCATTTCATTCCTCAAGCTTTGCTCCTCAATCTCTCAGCCCCTTCGTCACCTCCTACCTAAACCTCTCCTGATACCCTGGATCCTCCTTCATTATCCTGAAACTCTCCGGCCAGTTCTCAACAAACCAAACTATAAAAGCAGTTAAATCAATTTTTTCTTCCAAGAGTAGTTTTTTGGACTTTTCTTGTTTTTCAAGGTTCGCATTATTAGCTATAAGAGCTTCAATTTTAGCTATTGCTTTTTTAGCATCCTGAAAATTATAAACCAATCCGAATCTTTCCTGATCCTCACAATAAGATCTGCGAATTGTATTTACATAAACTGCTGTTGTGCCAAGGACTCCGGCTTCAGAAGCCATGGTGGCCCCTTCACCAACTACAATTGATGCGAAGTATAAGGCATCATGCATTCTTTCGGGAGGCATCAATATTTTATAGGGTTTCAATTCATCTGTCAATTCGAATTCAGAAGAAATAAAAACTCTCATCTTTTTTGATAATAGACTAACAATATGTTTTTTTTCATCATCTGAAAATCCCTTTTGACCCTCATCGTGAGTTGCATTCCATGAAACAAACCTTACTATGCAATATTTTTCGTCTTTATTGATTTTCAATAAATCATATATAGTATCATCTGGGTTATAATAGTTCGGATGGAGATAAGCTATCTCATGATATGCTTTATATTTTATTTGTTTTTCACCTAAGTCTTCTGGTAATACATCAGGTGTAATGATGGCTTTGGTAAATGGGCGATAAAACCTTATTTGCTCCATATTACCGGAATCTTCAAGGGCGATATGTGGCCTTTTTAATAAAAATGCTGCAAAAGCAGCATAAATCGAACCATGACTGATGAAAAGATCAGGTTTGAATTGCAGGCCTGCTAAATATTCTTTCAGTGTAAACTTCAATAATCCCCAAGCTTTACCGGCAGATGATTTGTATTTCCTTCCGAATGTTTTAAATTTGAATCCAAAATAATCTAATAGTTCAACCTCAAATTCTTTCTCCCTGCAGGTAAATAGTACTTCATTATTGTTTTTTATCAATTCCTGGGCTAAATGCCTGAAAAGGTGAACATGTGCAGGATGACCAATGTCTATTAAAATCTTCATTTATTAAAGACCTTCATTATTTTCAACCCAAATTCCCCCATATTATACAAAAAAAGATTATTAATTTTCATAAACCTTCCGTACTCAACCGATTCTCCTCCAAATCTGGCCTTAAATTCTCTTACACCATATTGTCCATCCGGTTTACCTGCTCCCATAAAATCAAAAACCGGAATATTATTCTGATTTGCATATTCCATAGCAGCCCAGGTTGCCATAACACTTGGATACTGTTCTTTATATTCCTCATCAAGACCGCATATATAAAACTCATATATAGACTTCCCTTCCAGTATAGGGCACATGATACCACCGATTATTTTATTTTTGTACCATATCAAGAGATATTTCCCGAGTCCGCTTTCAAAGAAATTCGTGAACAATTCAACAGGTAAGAGTGGCTTGCCTATTTTGTATCTGTAAAGATTTGACAAAATATCATAAAATATTTTAATCTCATCAATATTTTCAGCCTCTTCCCATGTAACGGAATTTCTTTGAGCCTTCTTTACCTGCCTCATGCGGGAGCTGCTTACTGCAGCACACATAGATCCCATATCACAGGTTGCAATATGAAAATTCAAATAGTGTACATATCTGAATCCATGACTTAAAAAGTTATCTTTATACAAGCTGTAATCAGAAAAGTTCCTGGTTTCAATATATATAGCTTTTCTTTCTAATTTAGCAGAGATCTGTTTCAGGAGCATTTCTAATGCTTCAGGATAATCATCATCAACTATTGGCCCTCCGTAAATAATACCTCGTCGTGAAAAAATTCCTTTTATTCCCGGCTCTCTTTGCAAAGTAACTACAGCCAGAGCCCTTATTGATTCTGAATCGGTGACGGCAATGGCTTCTGCAGATAAATTTTTAACTGAATTGAATAAATTGTAAAATCCCGGCGACTGAAAAGGTGTGGCATAAGGATTTCCGGAAAGAAATTCCCGCCATGCTCGGAGGGGGATTGAATCGTTTAATAAGATCTCCATTAATATTATTCCACAATTTTTATGAGGGGCACTTTGAATCAAGTAAAAAGGTATTCGGTAAGCAGTATTCAGTGTTCGGTATCCGGTGGTCTTTATACTGTTTTACCGATTACCGATTACTGATTACCGGATACCTCTTCATATAACGCAACTACCCTCCTGGCAATAGTCTCAGAATCCAACCCCAATTCAATAATCCTCTCCCTCCCGTTGGTAATTTTACCAAAAGCAAGAGCCGCCTTGATTTTATCTGCCACAGCTTCAGGTTCAAAGGAAGTGATATAACAACCTTCTATTCCACCTGTCATCCATTTCACATCCCCGACATCTGTTGAAACAACGGGACAATTACAAGCCATAGCCTCTTTTACGACATTTACACTACCTTCATATTTTGAAGTTAAGAGTAATACATCTGCTGCATTCAGGTAATAAGGGACTTCTGCATTTGGCACATTGTAAATTTGCTTAAGCTCAATATTATTATTATGTACTATGGCCGTTGCTTCCTTCGCTAAATCATAATTTTTTTCAGTTCGGTTTGGATCAGAAATAAAAAGTATAATCTTTTTGTCAGACTGATAATTTATATGAGTTCTTGCTTCGGTCATGGTTATAGGTTTAAATCTCTCAATATCTACACCATTGGGAATAATTTGAGCCCTCTTCATCCTTAACAGCTCTTTCATCTGTCTGGTTTTCACAATTGTAGTATCCCACTTGTACTTGTAAAAAAACTGTGTAATTGTTCGTAAAAATCCAGACATAAAAGCATCTGAACCCATCAGAGACACCACCAAGGGAGAACACCCTGCCAATGATGCTGCAAATCCGCTGAGGCTGTAATGCGCATGTGCCAGATCATAATTACCTCTTTTGAAGGTTTTGCTTATATCAGGAATAGCTGAAAGATATCCGGAGAGACCGGGTTTAATAATATAATAATCAATTTCGATCCCGGCGGCCTTAAGGGACTCGCCCTGATTTCTGACAACATTCCCTACATTCCCGCTTTTCCCGCTTGAGACAAAAAGTACTTTCATTCTTTCTTTCACCGCTAAGACGCTTGTTATTTGGTATTCGGTGTTCGGTATTCGGTATTCGGTGTTCGGTATTCGGTATTCGGCGTTCGGTTCTTTCAACTGGTTTACCGACCACTGATTACTGATTACCGATTACCGACCACTGATTACTGATTACCGATTACCGACCACTGATTACTGATTACCTGCAAACTTTTTTAAAACAAACTCTACCCGCAAATCATAACACCCATTCCTGGCAAAATCACCCGATTCAAATACCCATCTCCCCCCGATAAACCTGTACCTTCCTGCCTGGCCATCAACAAGCATCTGGAAAGGATCGCTCTGCCCGAAAATACATTGCATTTCATTTACCAGGTAACCTCGTTCAGATTCAAAAACATCTAATGCCTGACTGTAAAATCCATGTCTGTCTGTAATTTCTTTTAAAAAATCCAGCAGATCCAGGGGCGGATTATCATAATTCTTCAGCAGAGAACCGCTGCTTTTCTCTCCTGTTTTTAATTTCTTATGAGCAAAAAAACTTTCTCCTATTCTCACCGTCCTCCATTCAAAATCGTGAGGAATATATTCCTGGAAAATCACAAATCCCTTCTGAAGATTGACAGTTTTGGTCTGATAAATATCGAGTTTCTTTAATATATCTGACGGATGAAGAATATAATGAAATCCTCTTTTCAGGATTCCTCCCTTGTCAAGATTTGGCCCTGTTCGCTGAGGAGATCCCTTCCCTGAAAAAGTATCTTTAATATACTTGTGCGCTTCAATTTTGTTCCTGATTATCCTGACTCCGCTCCCTGATGCACCGATATTTGTCTTGGCGACAAAAGGGAATTCACATTCTTCTGAATATTTAAATGCTTCCTTCCGATAGTAAAATACATCAGTGGCAGGATAAGGTATATTGTTCGCTTTCAGCCAGAAAGAAAGGAAGCGCTTATTTTCATATATAAATATTCCCAGTGGAGACGGGAATATTTTATAACCCAGAATATAAGCAAGAATATAGATTCTTTCATCATAAAGCTGCTTGAATGGAGCAGTTAATCCTCCCGGTTTAGCAAGGAGAATGTCAAAAGGTTCTTTTTGTATCTCTTCAAGCCAGTCTGAAGCAGTCAGATTAACAACCCGGTATTCAATATCATTCCTGTATTCTTCACATGCCTTAACCCAGAGGATGTGGTCATCTTCTTGCTCATTCCGCAATATTATAACCTTAATCTTTCTCATTTTCTTAAGACAATGATCTACTGACTTTTAAGCATCACCATTTTACAACACAAGGTATTCGGTATCCGGTGTTCGGTATTCGGTAATTAGTGGATTCAGAATAACCGATTACTGATTACCGATTACTGACTACTGATTACTGATAAGATCATGGTATTCGGTAAGCGGCATTCGGTATTCGGTCTTACTTTAAACAACATACTGATTACTGACTACCGACTACCGATTACTGATAACGATGAGCGTTGGATTTTAATTTTAATTCCTGTTTAAGATTTTCAAGTTGTTGTTGATGCTTTTTCGGGGAGTATGCTCTCAGATAATTAATATTCTGCAGCTTCCATTTAATCGCAGGATAGTTTTTAAAATCATTGAAAGAATCGAGACTCCAGTCAGGGCTGCCGGATTTAAAACTTATTATAAACCTCTTATCATCCTCTGTTAAAATGTTCCTGATACAAGTAATGAGATCTTCTCTTGTCTTCACGAAATCTTCATAGGTAAATACCTCCCTTATCATGCCGGTGAAATTATTTACCAACGTACTCCGCTGATCAATTCGGGCAGGATTTAAAATTTCATGTCATGGTCTTGAACTGCTGAGCAGACAGAACAGAAACCCTTGCTTCAAATCGTCATTAATACCATCTTCCTCAAGAAGACATCTAATGTCAAAAATGTCTCGAGCGTGTTGCCTGTCCAACGCTGCACATATTTTACCGCCATAAAGTTGACCCAAAGGGATTACAGGTACCTCAGCATAAAGTGCAAATTCCTTCTGGGCAGATTTACAGAGAGATTTTGTCTCAGGTGTCTTAAGAGAACCCCGGTTGACGGTATTTACCTCGATTTTAACTTGAACTCCTTTTAATACGCAGACAATTTTACTTTCCCCTGTATGTTCGTCCGGACCAGTAATATGAATTCCCGGAATTACTCTGTTCAGGTTGGTTTTGATTCTTTCAAGTATCATCCTGATTTTTGTCAGGCTTTCATCACGATCTTTCAATGGCAGATAGGTCAAATCAATATCCACAGATAATCTGGGCATTTCTCTGATAAAAAGGTTAATTGCAGTTCCGCCATGCAATGCTACATCAGGTTCCCGGGCAATAACAGGTAAAATCCTGATTAAAAGTGATACCTGCTTTTTATAACTATCATTCATGCTTTAGCCAAATCGGATGGGATTGTGATTTGAAAATCAGGAATAAAAACTCCGTCCGTTACGATGCTTCTTTTACCCTTACCAATATCTACTTTGCTCATGTCCAGGTGTTTTACCCAGGAATGTCTTGCTTTAACAGCCAGATAAAGAAATAGCCTGGCAATTTTAACTGAATTACATTTTGATAAAAGGAATTGAACCTCAACCGGGCGCAACGCAGTTAATCCTTCCATAATCTGGTATGCCTCTAGCAGGTTGAATTCCCGGGGTGCAAGATACAAACACTCCATAAGAGCACGTGTTGGTGAAGAAATCATAACGGTGAAATTTTTTACTTCAACGGCAACTAACGCCGCATCATCAGGAAGAAAATCAGTTTTATGCAATATAAATTCCAATCCCCAATCAAAGTTTATGAACCAGGAAGGAAGAAATGTACCACGGGGAGCAAAAAGGTCTCTCTTCTTCTCCTCCATCTCCAGGTAATGAGCCAGCCCATGGATATTCAGAGCTGAACGACCACCAATATGGATTTTGCTCTTTGCCTGATTTTGGATAGCATGAAGTGCACCAAGCCAATTGACATTCTGCCCTGTCCTGACCAAAGCGCCTCTGCCAATAGGTCTTAACCATCCTGATTTGATGTATCTGCGTTGTAGATCGCGGGAATACCCGTTAGTCTCTAACCACGAAGCCAGGAACACAACCCCGGATGGCTGAGATTGAAGCAAAAGGTTTATTTTTGTTTGATTATTAGTACTCATAGTACAAATTTACAAACATTTTTAAACTATTATGATACCTCGGCGTTGTTTTTTGACTCCTTTTCAGAAATGTCCGGGACGCCTCCCATAATAAAAAAACGACTTTATTATGCCCCATGCTCTAAACCCTGAGCCCTCCTGATAAGGCGGGACAGGTTGCGCCCTGCATTGTTCCAACCCCACAGGGATCCAGACTAAAAGTATTGACTACTGATAACTAAAAGGGTATTCGGTAAGCGGTATTCGGTTTTTGGTTTTTGGTATTCGATTTACAAAGAATTACTGATTACCGATTACTGATTTTACAGAACTTTGCTGACTTATCAATCATGGAATAAAGCATTTTACCAATTGATTCACATATTCCAAGAAGCCGTTTAGTATCTTCAATATTGAGGTATTTACATTCTTGAGAAATCTCTAACCAATGCTGTGTCTCTTGTTGCTCAGAATCAGCATCTGTAAGTTTTGAAATAAAATGTCTTTCATAATTCCTCTTCCCCCATGCTTCAGCTATTTGTGCCCCTATTGATCTTGAGGATCGTCTTATTTGGTCAGTTAATGAATATCTCTCCTCAACCGGAAAACTCTTACTAAGAATAAATATCTCCCTTGATAATTCTCGAGACATTTTATAAACCTCAAGTTCTTTGAAACTCTTAACATATTCCATTTTTATTCAAATTTCCCAATTAAATACCGAATACCGATTACCGAATACCGATCACTGATTACCCCTTGTACACTTAAACTAAATCAACAATAGACCTTAGTGCTGGTGGCATTTAAATTTTTTCAATCAAATAAGACAGACTTATAATCTTAAAGAGAACTTCTTTATTAATGTTATTAATATCATCCGTATTAAAATAGTCAGATGAAACTGGGATACTCTGCCAATAATCCCGATTTGTATCCCAGGCCTTTACTACACCGTATGGATCCAAATCCCGAGGAACATTACTGGTTATTTTTTTCAGATAGCCTTTTACAATATTCACTTTGCCAAAGAAATTTATCAGATCATCGGGCTTGTATCCCTTGTCAGTTATCATTTTGCCAAAGGGAGGATAAGCTTTCTTAATTATGTGTGCATATAAAACCTGTCCCTTATATCTTTTTAAAGGATTATGCTCAAAAAAATCAGAATGGATACCAACCAGTCCTGTTTTAAAAATTGCCTTCAGAAAATCAATATCAAGGAATGGGGTCCTGTTCCTCAGATATTTAAACTGATTAACCATTTCGGCCCCAAAATATTTCCTGAATATCTCTTCAAACACAAAAACATAAAACCTTTGATTCTTTGTAAGTCCGGAATAAGTTTGATTATAATATGGTAATTGCAGAATATCTTCTTTTAATGCTCCCCAGCAGTTCTTGTATGTATCTCTGTTCAGACAATCAAATTCCTTACTGTTTTCAATTGCTTTTATACTCTCTTCCGCATTCCGGGAATTAAACAAAGTATACAGGTTCCCGGAGATGACCGCCCCGGCAACATGTGCTGCACGGAATATCTCGCTTCCAAAATTGCCTGTAATTATATATCCATTTTTTGCAGAAAGCTGTTTTGCAGCAAAAAGATAATGGGCTCTTGCAAATGTTGCAGTACCTGATGAGTTCCGGATGAACTCCTGCCCGCAATTAAGGCTGCTTTCCCGGGCATATTGATCATTAAGCTCAATATTTATGAAAGGAATCCCGGCTTGTTTAGTTAACTGTGAAGCAATTTGTGTATCCTTCGATGCAGTTGATCCAAAACTGTAGCATGAGAACTCCTTTTTGTGATAAAGTCCCGCTGAAACCAGCGTGCGCCCGTCAAATCCTCCGGTCAAAGCGTGAACATAAGGTTTTTCGGGCAGGTATTTTTTTACTGTTTCAAGGAAAAAATCCCTGACATGATTAACGGATTTCTTCCATGGTTTTGGAGATGATGAAAAGTATTCCTCAATTTTAGTATGTTTTATGATTTTTACCTCTGTGCCTGAAATTTTTAAATATGAATTTGAGGGAAGAAGTTTTACATCTTTATAAATACTGCTGTTAAAAAGAGGGTAATTGAATAAAATTGTTTCAAGTATAAACTGGCGGGAGATGTCTTTTAAATGCAGATGTTCACCAAGGCTTAGGGCATTTTCTGAAAAGATTATCCTATCCCTATTCTGATAATAGTACAAAGGCAGAATGGAGAACATCGAGTTTCCAATATATGTTTCACCGTTCGCTTTGTTCAGTAAAATATAATAATAATGTCCATACAGGTTGCTTACAATAAATTCCGGTTCAGGATTTTTTTGAAGTTCTTCTTTAAATCCCTCATTGCTTATCGGATCACCCCAGGCTATGAATTCATAAGCCGGATCTTGAAAATGCAATTCAACTACCGGTTTTTTAACAAACAGATCTGTTACTTCTGTTAATTTTCTATTTAATGGTATATCTAAAAGAAATTCAATCATTCTCTCTTCCTGTCCTGGTATTCGGTATACGGTAACCGGTATTCGGTTTTACCGACTTACTGATTACCGATTACTGATTACCGACTACTGATTACCGACTACTAATTGACTAACTGCTCACCTCTCTCCGCTACCTCTTTCATCCGGCGTGCGGCATCCGGTATTCGGTTTGCAGCTAATGGTGCCTGGCACTACCTGCTCCCTACTTTCTTACACCAGTTTGTCTCAGCTAAGCAAAAAATCGGATGTTTCTAAATTATTTGAGTAATTACCGAAGAAAACTCTTCCCAGGTAATAACCTGAATCCCCAGTATATTGCTTGTGTTTTGGCCGGTATAAATAACCATTTTTTTAATCTTGTCTGTTTTATCGCCCCTTGGAAAAAGTTTCAGGTTTCTAAGATAATCAACGTTAAAAGTTTGGCCTCCTTTGATTTCAAGTGCGATAATTTCGCCATTCCCTCTTTCTATGATACAATCTATTTCCACACCATTGCTTTCGCGCCAGTAATATACTGAAGGACGTTTCCCGCTGTGCATTTGACATTTAATGATTTCACTGATGACTAGATTTTCAAACAAAGCTCCGTATAAAAAATGTGTGCGTAATATTTCAGGTTGGATAAGCCTGAGTAAGGATGAGGCAACGCCAGTATCATAAAAATAGATTTTTGGTGATTTAATAATCCTCTTGTTAAAATTCCGGAAGTAAGGTTGCAACTGAAAGATAATGTAACTCGATTCGAGTAACGATAACCAGGATTTAGCAGTATTAACCGCAATTCCGGTATCGTTCGCCAATGATGTCAGGTTTAATACCTGCCCGATTCGGCCTGCACATAAACCCAAAAAACGTGAAAAGGTCTGCAGATTTTCCACAGCCTTTAAGGTTCTGATGTCCCTTTCGATATATGTCTGTAAATAAGAAGGATAAAAGTCCTCTGGTCCAATTTTCTGATCATGAAGCCGCGGATAGAATCCATTTAAAATGGTCTGTGCCAGATCCTGATTATTCAACGAATTCAGTTCTGTTATATCAAAAGGCAATAATTGGTTAATACTCACCCTCCCTGCCAGAGATTGAGATATATGATTATTCAGGAGAAAGCTTTGAGAACCTGATAGCAGGTATTGCCCGGTGGTATTCCGCTCATCAGAAACCACCTGGATATAGCTGAACAATTCAGGGAGGTTTTGGGCCTCATCAAAAATCACCTGAGGACCGGTATCTTTTAAGAAGCCAATCGAATCGGCCAATATCATTTCCCTGATGTCTATTCGTTCCAGATTGAAATATTTGCAATGACCGAAAGCAGTTTTAAGCAACGTGGTTTTTCCCGATTGACGAGGACCTGTTAGCGAAACGATCGGGAATTTTGTCAACATTTTTTGCAGATGTTCAGTGATTCTTCTGTGAATTATCATTTTATGTTATTTTGCAATATCATTGCAAATATACATACTTTTTTATTTCTGGTAACTATTGTAAAAGAGTTTAGAGTTCAGCGTTCAGTTTCGGGTTTACCTTACAATTACCGATTACCGACTACCTCTTCCGCTAATTTGCTCATCGTTTTAACCTCTATCTTGCCAGAACTCCGATAATCAGCAACCATCTTTAAAACCTCCGGCATTAAGTTTTCAAGATACCATTTATCCATCGAAGGATGAAACCAGAAATGGCAGACAAGTTTGTATTTTGCTGCCTTAATTAAATAATTCCGGATCATCTTTAAATGGAATTCCTTAGTCCATCCATAAGGATCTTTATCCAGTCCAAGCGAACTGGGAATTGCAACCATACCATGTGAATCTACATAAGGCAGATCAATATGATATCTCATCGGCTTGCGATAGCAGGTAAATCCCCTCTCTTTAAGGCTCTCATAATTCCCGAATGTTCCCCCAGGAAAAACCATGCTATTCAGTTTGATACCTTTATCAGCGGCCAGTTTTATACAGGCATCAATCTCTGCATCAGCTAATGATTTCGGGCAATTTTTATATGTAAAATCTATATGCGAAAAAGTATGGCATCCAATTTCATGGTTAGTCTTTGATGCTATAATCCGGTCGATCAGATCAGAGGCATACCAGGCCGGATCGCTTTTAACATCTGTACATGAATCATGTTGGTACCAGTCACCTGAGCTAAAATTCCAATTCCTGTTTTCAAAAAATCCGGGACGAGGCATTTCCGGATGTGCCAACCCATTTACCCCTCTTATACACTGACTGAGAAACAGATGTCCGACAGTGGCCCAGGTAACAGGGATATTATACTTCTCAAAAAGATCTAGTATAACAGGTACATTTTTTCTTTCAGAAAGTCCTTTTTCAATTGCTTCTTTCTGTTTCGTTTTCGAAAAACTGAAAGCCCATGCCATTTCAAAATCGGCGGAAAAAATTACAATACCTTTTTCAAAGGGTGATTTGGCGGCTTTATTTACAGTAGGTTTAATCCCGGAATTAACAAGGAATTTTGTCAAACGTCCCTGATTCCTTACTGAAAGAGAGGCTCGTATTTTTGAATAAACATTCATTATTCTTCACCGCTAAGACGCCAAGTTTTTGGTATTCGGTATTCGGTATTCGGTATTCAGTATTCGATGGTATTAACTGATTACCAATTACTGATTACCGATTACTGATTACTGATTACCGATTACCGATTACTGATTACTGATTACCGATTACTGATTACCGATTACCGATTACTTTTCCCTCCATCACCTTTTCTATTATCTCTTCAAATCTATTAACCATAGTATCCACTGAAAACTTCTTCAAATGAGCCTTGTATTCTTCAGATTGCGGATCAAATGAAGCTTTAAGTTCTTGTGATTTAATCAGACACTGGTAAAGTGCTTCATGATACTTATATGTGAACAGCATGGATGAGGCTGGAAAAACTGTTTCCGGAATCCCTCCGACATTTGTAGCAATTATCGGTAGTCCGGCATACATCCCCTCAAGAATTGCATTTGAAATACCCTCCCCACGGGAGGAGTGGATCATTATATCGCTTGCAAAGAGGTAGTCTTTTACATTTTCGGTTTTCCCGATTAAAAACACCCTCTCTTCAAGATTAAAATCTTTTATAAACATTTCTATTTCACCCCTCATCGGTCCGTCACCCAGAATAAGATAATAAAAAACAAAATCGCTCTTTAACTTTGCAAGCTCCTTTAATACAGTGAAATAGTCTTTATACGGGACAAAGTTGGCTACAGAGATATAAACAAAACCCGGGTTCTCAAAGTAACCCGGAATCAATTTGTTTCGCAGTATTTCAATATCGGATTTTGAAAGGTCATTAATAAACTTAGTTTCAATACCGTTATAAAGCACGAATCTTCTTTTGCCCGGTTTCAGATTATTTACCCTTAGTCCGGCTTCCGAGTTTGCAATGACATAAGGAGAAAGAAAACATGTTATACTGCGGAGAATATGAGATAATCTTAACAACCTTATTCCATGCTGGATAGAAGCATTAATAAATATAAAATTTAATTTTCTGTGTAGTAAAAGTGCAAAAATGGAGGTTTGCAAATCCCATGATATAAGAATTTCTGGTTTTTCAGAACTAACAATCTGTTTGAAACTATAGTATTTCCCTATCCATGTTCCCCCCTTATAAGTATGACATAAATTATTGTTCAACCCATATTCCGACAAATAATTTTCTTCTGAAAAATCTTTTGTAATAATATCCACCCTTACACCTTTATCCAATAATGACCGGGTAAGGATAAACAATTGCCTTTCTTTACCTCCGCGATAAATTGTATCAGTAGTGAATACTATTTTCATTTAATCTGAATGAGATTATTTGTCATTCCGATTAGATAATGTGGCAGCGTAACTTTCTTGCATTTTCAAAACAATCTGAGACCATGAATACTCTCCCGATGTTGTAATACTTCGAATATTATCTTGCATTTGCTCCAGCAATTCAGTATCAGAAATTAATTGTTCTATTTTTGAGGCTAATGTATCCGAATCTTTCGGAGGTACCAGAAATCCAGTAATACCATCTTTAACCACTTCCGATAAACCTCCTACATTTGAAGAAATAACCGGCTTTAAAAATGCATAAGATGTAGCCACTACCGCTGAATGCGTAGCATCTGTATAAGGTACAGCTACAAATAATGAATTCTTTATTAAACCGCATAATTCAGAAGTTTTAATATAGCGATTCAGGAAAATAATATTTTCATTGCTCCCCGGTACAAACCATAAAACTCCTTGCCCCGCGATTAAAAGTTTTACATCTGGAAAATCTTTACTAACTTGATCAAAAGCCTGAACCAGGTAATCAATCCCTTTATATTTAGAAATACGTCCAAAAAACAGGACGTATTTAACACTTGAGGGAATGATAAAGTCAGGTTCAAAGTCTTTAAAAACCGTCAGAGTTCCGGAGGGTATATAATTGACCTTTTCTTCCGGTAAATGGTATAATTTGATTAGTTGATCACGTAAATATTTATAGTGCTGAATATAGTGAAAATTAAATTTCATTAGAAGTTTCTGGAATCCAAATGACCGTTTGTCTTCTTCTCCAGAATGAGGTAAATAATCGTGAAGCGTCCACACTTTACATGATTTCCTCAGAAAAATTACCAGATAAAGCATGAATCCAGAAATTCCATTATAATGGATAATCCTATAATTTTCTTTTTTAACTATTTTAGCAAAAGAAATGATTTTTCGGAGGTTCCTAAATTGTTTATCTTTTAAAAGTTTTCGATCGTATGATCTGAAAATCCTGATTTTAAAATCGACTCCTAGGTACTTTTTTATATTTCCTGGCAGAGCCTTAAAAGATCTCTCATAAGAGTTTAAGCCATAATCAAGATCCTTTAATGACATGGATAAAACTCCTTCTTCAAACAAATCACCCGACACAAAAAAGATAAGGTTAAAATCAATTGCTCCTGAAAGAGCTTTTGAAAGGCTAAAAACGTTGTCCGGATGCCCGAAGGCAATCATCAGAACTTTCACGATGTAATTATATTTAAAATAGATTTTCTACCAGTTAAACCCGTGATAATATTTATGAGAGCTTAATTCAGGGATATTTATTAAGTCAAATAGCCTTAACTCTATGTTTTTAAAAATTTTCTTATAAACGGTTTTATCTCCCTTTTTATTAACTACAAGCAGTTCAACATTATTCAGAAGTTTATCGAAATCTTTTAGCAGTAAGGAGTGAAAGTGGGGTAAAACCTTTTCAATATATTCTTTATTTACTCCAATCAGCTGAGAATCGTTCACTTGTTCATCAAATAAGTAAACCTTGTACCCTTTGCCAATAAGCCGCTCGATTACTTGAATTATAGGACTGTTACGCAAATCATCAGTGCCGTCTTTAAAGCTGATGCCCCAGAAACCAATATTTTGAATTTTGAATTCCTCTATTAAACTAATTGCCCTGTCAATCTGATGATTGTTGCTTTTTTCAATACTGTTTAAAAGAGGTGTCTCTAGGTAGGCATCATGCGCAATCAGGTTCAGAGCCCGTAGGTCTTTGGGAAGGCATGATCCTCCGTATGCGAAACCGGGCTGCAGATAAGCTTGGGATATGTTGAGTTTGTTATCCTGAAGGAAAATATCAATAAGCTGGTGAGTATTGATATCCAATGCTTTTGAAATGGTGCCTATTTCGTTGGCAAAAGCAATTTTCAACGCATGAAAAGAATTGTTCAAAAGCTTAATAGTTTCGGAAACCCTTAAGTCCACAACTCTTTTTGCCCCCGGGATATTCTTATATATTTCCATTATTAAGTCTATTCCTTTTTTATCTGAGCCACCTATAACAGTGAGTGAAGGATTAAAGAAGTCATCTACCGCGTTTCCTTCACGAAGGAATTCCGGATTAACCAATACGCAAAAGTCTTTACCTGGTATTTTATGACTGGCATCGGCTATTATTTTGCTTATTTCTTCCGCAGTACCCGGCAGAACCGTGCTTCGGATTACAATAGTGTGAAAGCCCACCTTTTGAGGCAAAGCTATTGCAATTTTAGAAGCAACAGTTTTAATCTGATTTAGATTTAAATGGCCATTTTTATCATTCGGAGTGCCAACACAAATAAAAGATATTTCAGAGTTTAGTATAGCCTCTGTGGCATTTTGTGTTGCCCGTATTAAACTATTTTCCCGCCCTTTCTTAATCAATATATCTATTCCTTTGTCAATAATGGTAGGCAGTCCTCTGTTTATCAGATCATTCTTGTGTTCATTGATATCTACCCCAATTACATTATGGCCCATTTTAGAAAGACATCCAAGGCTTACACATCCAACATATCCCAAACAAAAAACTGAAATTTTCATTTTACTTGAAATTCAATAATATCTATAAATCAGAGTCGTTTATTGTTCTGTAATAACACATATTAATTATTTTACGCAAACCCCCGTCAATACATTGTACAGCATTCATTCCTGGTTTTTCATTGGCTTCTAAAACTAATGGTCCACTATCAGTTATAACTACATCCCAACCTATTACAAAGTTACTATACAAGAATTTATGCGCGTGTAAACACAGGTCAACAGCCTCCTTAAGAAAAGGGATATAATAACCATCGAATAAAACCCCTGAATCGGGATGTATCTCTATAATACTCCCTAAAATTCATACCACTGGTTAAGTTTAATACAAACGATTAAATTTATCCATTATGAAAAAGAGTAGAAAGAAACACACTGCAGCATTCAAAGCTCAAGTAGCTATTGAGGCGATTAAGGAACAAGAGACGCTGAGCGATCTGGCAAAGCGCTTTGAGATTCATCCGCAAATGATTTCGAACTGGAAACGCGAGTTTCTATCCATGGGGCTGAGATTTTCCAGACGAAGGCACCAGACGAGGAGGCGGAAAAACGGGAGAAGGCCCTGTATGAAAAGATCGGCCGCCTGGAGGTCGAGGTGGATTTTTGCAAGAGGGCCTCAGAGCAACTGGGGATCATGAGGTCCTCAAAAAAATAGTGATCCCGAGATCTGGTATTAGTGAGCGTCGACAATGCGAGCTGTTGGGGTTGAGCCGAAGCAGTTTGTATTATAAACCCATTGGGGAGAAGCCGGAAAACCTGGAGATGATGCGCAAGATGGATGAAGAGTTTCTGGATCATCCCACCAAAGGGGTTGAAGGAATGGTTGATTTCCTGTTCCTGCTGGGATTTATGGTCGGACCTAAACGGGTTAGAAGGCTTCTTCGGAAAATGGGCGTGATGGCGATCTATCCGCAACGGAACCTGAGCAAGTTGGGGTTGGCCCGGTATATTCATTCGTACAAGCTTCGTGAACTCGAACTTACTCATTCGAACCAGGTGTGGTGCATTGACATAACATACATCCCGATGAAACGGGGATTTCTCTATTTAACGGCCATTATTGACGTGTATAGCCGGTATGTTGTGGGTTGGGGCTTGTCCAACTCATTGGACGCCGGAAATAGCCTGAAAGTGCTCCATAAAGCGATTTCCGACTTTGGTAAGCCAGAAATGGTGAACTCGGATCAGGGTTCGCAATTTACGTGTGAAGGTTGGGTGGAATATCTTAAAGACCAGGAGATTATTATTAGTATGGATGGGAAAGGCAGA
>JALHSP010000107.1 GCA_022865305.1 Bacteroidales bacterium
TATGATGGAAGCTGCCGTAGCTTACTTTGAAGCTACAGGAAAACGCAAGCTGCTTAATGTGATGTGTCGATTTGCAGATTATATTGATGCAGTATTTGGGGCAGAACCAGGTAAAAAAAGGGGCTATCCCGGCCATGAAGAGATTGAACTTGCCCTGGTTAAACTCTATAGAGTTACCGGTGAAAAGAAATATCTTGCTTTGAGTAAATATTTTATTGATGAACGAGGCAAAGATCCAAATTATTTTAATAAAGAAGCTGAGGCCAGAGGGGAGAAAGCAGATAAAGTATGGGGAAGATTAGGCTTAAGGTATTATCAGGCTCATCTACCTGTACGTGAACAGACTACAGCTGAAGGGCACAGTGTCAGGGCTGTATATTTATATTCGGGTATGGCAGATGTTGCAATAGAAACAGGTGATCAGACATTAATTAAAGCATGTAAAAAGCTGTGGAGAAATATTGTATCAAAAAGAATGTACATTACCGGAGGTATAGGGTCCACTTCATATGGAGAATCCTTTACATTCGACTATGATTTGCCTAATGATACCATATATGCTGAAACCTGTGCATCAACAGGTCTGGTATTCTTTGCACACAGAATGCTTCAAATGGATGTAAATAACGCCTATTCGGATATTATGGAAAAGGCATTATATAATTCAGTTATTAGCGGAATATCCCTTGATGGAAAGAAATTTTTCTATGTAAATCCACTTGAGGTTTGGCCGGAGGCAAGCGAAAAAAGTAAGATAAAGGAACATGTAAAAGTAACCAGACAATCTTGGTTTGGGTGTGCTTGCTGTCCACCGAATATTGTAAGATTATTGGCTTCTATTGGTCAATACATATATTCAACACATAAGGATGAAATATACACCCATTTATATATTAATAGCGAAACAGAAATAAATATATCTGAAAGTAAAGTAAAAATAAAGCAAGAAACTCGGTATCCATGGGATGAGAGAGTGATGATTAGTGTTTCTTTGGATGAAGAGAAGGAATTTTCACTTTTGCTGCGTATTCCCGGATGGTGTGATAATGCAAAAATATGTATTAACCGTGAGGAGATCAATGTTTGTAATACCAAAGTGAATGGTTATGCCAAATTAAAACGAATTTGGAAAAACGGGGACGTTGTTGAACTGGTTTTACCAATGATGATACAGCGTATAAAAGCACATCCCAATGTCAGGGCAAATATAGGGAAAGTCGCACTTCAGCGTGGACCTGTTGTTTATTGTCTTGAAGAGATTGATAATGGGCCGAATTTACACGAGATTGTGTTACCCAATAAATCTGAATTAAAGGTAGAGTTTGATGATAATCTACTTGGCGGGATAACAGTTATAACTGCTGAAGCACAAAGATATAATTCACCATGGGTGGAGGATGAACTGTACAAAGCTGAAGTAGAGTCACAATACCGACCTGTTACTGTAAAATTTATACCATATTATGCCTGGGCAAACCGTACCCCTGGTGAAATGATGGTATGGATTACTGAGAGATAAAACTTAGACGTTTTAGTGACTTGCCAAGGGCTATTTCAAGAAAAATATAGACAGTAAAAACCATAGTTTAAAAAAGGCCAAGGCAGAAGGTATGATTGCTGTTAACTTAGGAATTGGAACACCAAAAGATGCTGGTGAACTTGTTGAGTACTGTAATATTGAATCTGGTACTACCTTGAGTGATTTAAGAATTAGAAATGGTCATCAAGACCCACATAATTTTAAAGTGTGGTGCTTAGGGAATGAAATGGATGGACTCTGGCAAACTTGTCAACTTTCAGCAGAGGATTATGCTAAAAAAGCAAAAGAGGCAGCGAAGATTATGAAATGGGTGGATCCAACTATTGAGTTAGTTGCATGTGGTAGTTCA
>JALHSP010000108.1 GCA_022865305.1 Bacteroidales bacterium
ATGTCTTGATGTAGCAAATATTCAAAGTAGCGTTTATTATCTTAAGTGACTATCTGGTTTTTTAAGTCCGGTCATAATCACGGAACAGATTAATATCCAGTCAGGAAATAATCAAAATATAATGGCCCGAATGCGCCCTAACGGCCCGGCAATAAAGGGAGGTTGCGTTACCCGATGCCGCATCCGGGCAGAGTCCCGTTACTTTAGCCAGGAAGCTGTCCCGGTGCAAGGAGGGTATGGCGCGTGTTTTTGCAGTCCAGGTACAAAGTTTGTTGAGCATTACGAGTGTCGTGGTACAAAACTGATAGCGAGCCATATATTTATCCCCGGTTACAAATTTTATGCGTTGCAGCTGCGCGGATTGGGTTTATCCCCAGTTGCAAAGCTGTCATGGGTGCAGAAGCAAAAGCAAAAACCGTGACAAGCAACTTACCTTTATTGTCCGTGTTATAAGCTGAGCTATTTAAAAAAATGTCAATTAATTATTTAGATTGGATTATAAAATATGCTCATTTAGTATTAGGAGTGAAATTTATCCCGAGTCCTAAGTTTATTATTGGAGTTGGTACATAATTGTCCGGATTTGAAAGTGTTAACACACGACTTAATCCGACTTTGAAACTGAATTTGACCCGTTCGCCTCCTGTGCGGAAAAATAGTATAGGTTCAATTAATAAACTACTTTCTCTGTATGTGGGGAAAGGCCCATTCTCTGAAGAATAGGTATAATAGTTTATGTCAGTTAAATTGGAATGAAAGTACCCGGTTTTTATTCCAAATCCATAGTCCAAATGTTTAGAGGTTTGTTCATATTTCCCTAAGTTGAATTGTAGGAAATACACCTGATAATTACCATAGAGCCTGCTTGGAGGATTATTGTCGTCCCAAATATCATCCGAATAGTTTATTTCATGTGCATTTCCATGGCCATAACCAAAACCACCATACATTTCCATAACTCTATTGTTCCCAAAATCTCTGTATAATCCAGGTGCAAGGTGAAAGTAATATCTGTCGGTAGCTCCAAATGATCCAAATGCCTGAAGTGCGAATTTGTTTGTGAGTCCATAGGAGATAGTTGCATGAGCTAAGGGAAATACAGAAACTCCAGCATCAATTCGCAGATCATTTTTCGCTTTTATCAAAGGAATGTCAGTTGTTTGTGGGTAGTAAACAGAGCAACTGTACAACAAAAAAAAGGTCAAAAATATGAATAGGTTTTGTATCAAAACTAACTTTCTAATAGATCGGTATCTAATATATAAATCAATTGCAGGATGCGATTTTGCTTTGCTTATAACGGCCCGGCAATAAAGGGAGGTTGTGTTACCCGACGACAGCACCGGGCAGAGTCCTGGTACTTTAGCCAGAAAATTGTCACGGGGCAAGGAGGGTATGGCACGTGTTTTTGCAGTCCAGGTACAAATTTTATTGAGCATTACGCGTGTCGCGGTACAAGTTTGATAGACGGCTGGGAAATAGTCCCGGTAGATGAAGTTGATAGAAGGCACTGGCGCAGTGTCGCGGTACAAGTTGTCTCGAAGCCAGAAATTTGTCAGGGTGCAGGATTTTAATTGCTTGCAGATGAGCGTGTCCGGGTGCAACGGCCATTACGAAGTTGTCATGGGTGCAGGAGCAAAAGCAAAAAGTGTGACAAACAACTTACCTTTATTGTCCGTGTTAGCGGAGCGTTTTTTTATTTTTGTTTTATATAGAATTTGGCTATTCCTCCATACAATCCAGCAAATCCAGGAGAAAATTGCAATGTGTCGTTAAATATTTTATAATAGTCCTGCTTTCTCTTTTCTGAAATCCCGTTTCTATAATAGACAATGCTGTCATAAATGAAATGATAAGCTCCTACATATGGTAAATAAGATCCATGTCCTGTCGAATAAGTACCTGAATCGATATGGATATTATTTTGGATTTTTAACCATGTTTTATTTGAATGAAACTCAAGCATCTCCTGAATACCTGTATTCTGTGGAGTTTTAGGATTAGAGTCGCTCATTGGCCCATCATACCAAGAAGAAAGCCATTGCCAATGACCAGTAATATTTTGAGTAGGCTCGATAACTGGATCTTTTTTGCATGAATTATTTACCAATAATACAAGAATAAATACAAGCTGTGTTAAAGTTAATTTCTTCATAGGAAGTAAGTTCTTAGATAAAGGAACAAATTTTGTACCAAATGTATTATCAGGATATTACAATTTTTCCCATTGATGTTAGCGGGCGTTTCTCTCTATAAAAATGTCCATTATCTAATTTACAATTTATCTGGAAAACGGAGCTGTCAATAATTAGATAACTATCTAGAAATGTTGCTTTTAATGCCCGCTAACGGCCCGGCAATATGGGGAGGTTGTGTTACCCGACGCAGCATCCGGGCAGGGTCCTGGTACTTTAGCCAGAAAGCTGTCACGGTGCAAGGAGGGTATGGCGCACTTTTTGCCGTCCAAGTACAAGTTTTATTGAGCATTACGCGTGTCGCGGTACAAGTTTGATCGGAGCCGAGAATTTATCCCCGGTTACTAAGTTGGTGGCGGGCACTGGCGCAGTGTCGCGGTACAATCTGTCTCGGAGCCAAAAATCTGTCACGGCGCAGGATTTTAATTGCGGGCAGATGCGCGTGTCCGGGTGCAAGAACCATTACAAATTTGTCTTGGGTGCAGAAGCAAAAGCAAAAAGTGTGACAAACAACTTACCCATATTGTCCGTGTTAGGTGGTCGTAGGATGTTAAAGTCTTGATAGTAAGTCATTTTTCTTTTTTGTAAACTCCTCTTCAGTCAAGATACCTTTGTCTTTAAGGATTGACAGCTTTTCAATTTGATCCGGAATATCTGATTTATCACTAATTTTATTTGAAGTAGGTTGTTCTCTATTACCTATTCTGTCATTAATATATTGCGTAAATGATGAAACGTCTCCTTGGTTGACCCATTTCAGTGTTGCCTCATTACCAGAAACAATAATTGTAACCTTATGTCCCATTAAACCTTTAGATCTGTCAATAGATGAAATATTTCTTAAAGGGAATGATTCTAAATCATAACCCATGAGTTTTTTTGCATAAAAGATTACCCGTTTTTCAGTCGCAACAAAAATTCCATCTCGAATTACATCGGCACCCATTAATTTACCTTCATAAACTCCAAAAATGGATTCATGAATTGTTTCCCCTGAGTCTAAATGATCTTCTATCAATTCTAAAAGTCTTTCGTAGCTTGCCATAAGAATTGTCTTTAATGATTAAATTTTTATTCCCATTTGTCGAAGATTTTCTCTACCTCAGAATTTAATGTATTGAGAATATCAAGGAAATTTGATCGTACAAATTGATCGAATGGGATTTTGGGTTGAAAGTCTGAGTTACTTAAACAATCGTATTGAGATTCAATAGTTTTTAATGTTGATCTAATATCTTTTCGAAAATATGGTAAATACTTTCTTACGTTTGGGAAATATTGCTCCTTTATGAGATATACAAAATCTCTTCTTGGATCTTCCAGAGGAAACATCGCATAGCATTTACTAATGAATTCATAAAGGTTGAAATAAGCATCAAATCTTTTTTTATCATATAGTTTTATTTTTTCCAATTTGATTTTAGTTTTCCGATTCAGCGACTCTTTAAACCAAAAGACAATCATAGTTGAGATAATCCCTAGTAATAGTGTAATTACAGGATATAACATTGTCCAGAAACTGAAATGGTTATTCGGATCCATAGTTTATATTTTAGATTAATTGCTGGTTGTCATGGCTGTTCCCTATGCCACCTAACGGCCCGGCAATATGGGGAGGTTGTGTTACCCGACGCAAGCACCGGGCAGGGTCCTGGTACTTTAGTTGAGAAGTTGTCACGGTGCAAGGAGGGTATGGCGCACTTTTTGCCGTCCTGGTACAAGTTTTGTGAGTTATACGAGTGTCGCGATACAATGCTGATCGGAGCCGCGAATTTATCCCCGATTACAAAGTTGGTAGCGGGCACTGGCGCAGTGTCGCGGTACAAACTATCTCGGAGCCAGAAATCTATCACGGTGCAGGATTTACATTGCGGGCAGATGCGCGTGTCCGGGTGCAAGAACCATTACAAATTTGTCTTGAGGGCAGGAGCAAAAGCAAAAAGTGTGACAAACAACTTACCCATATTGTCCGTGTTATGGCACGTTTTTGTTCTTGATCCTATCATAATGTAATCCAAATATAATATTTATGTTGGCAGAGGAACAAAAGTGTAGTTCATAAGCTTGTTTCTTATATTTTCCTTCCAATTAATGGGAAGTCTGCTAGTCAATGGATGATTAGCAAAATATTCAGGAGTATAAACGTATCTATTATGTTCCTTGCCTGTTATTAGTTTATATGCATTTTCACTTTCAACCATTATTTTAATTAGCAATTCATGAAGTTTTTCATGTTCGATTTTGATAGTCTGTTGGCTTTGCATGATTTGCTCAAGAAAGGAAAGTAATATGACTTGGCGAACTCCAGGGTTTGGGTGCGTGCTTTTACCTATGCGAGTCTCTTTATAATCTCCATCTCCAAATACTCGAAGGGTGTTGAATACTGCAAATGCTAAATCTGAAAAGACCTGGTATTTATCTTTATAAAAAATACGATAATTAAAGTTGACTAAAGAATTATCTTTGATTGCATTTATTGCACGAGAAATACAGCTTGCTAAGCCCATTGTATCTGCATTCATTTCTAAAGTTTGTAAATTGAATTGATTTTGATATAGTATCTCAGAAGATTGAAATTCTGATATACAATTCATGCTTAAACAATTAGATAAATAATCAACATGACCAAATAGAATGTGAGCAAGTTCATGTTCGAATATAAAATCCATTGCTAGCCCTGAAAGATGATAGGCATAGTGCTGTCTGGTAGTGTCTTTGGGAAACTTTAAACTAAACTTATCAAGAGGAGTATTTATGAGTAGGTCTGCTACATCGTCATAATAATCGCCAATACTGGTAGCAGAACTTTCTTTGTTTGGATTGCCAATCCCTTTAAGAATTTCCTTATGGGCAAGCATTCTATGAAAAAGATCAGTTATAATGGCCCAAACAGCAAGGTGAATCGCGATTATGTAGTACTCCTTATACTTGAATGCATGAGCATTGAAGGTAACTTTATTTATATAATTGTATATAATTTTGGGAAATGGTTTTAATAGCTGGTTACTTTTTACCCTATAACCATCCAGAAAAAACTGATGTGATTGCTTGTAATCCCGAAAATCCTTTAGATTTAGACTATGTTTATCATGAAAGCGCTCCCCCAATTCTTCCTTTCGAATAGCTAAATCGAATATTTCGTTATCGGTAAGTCTTTTGGTGTTCATTAGCTTACTCTTAGACTGTCTTAGTTTTGAATATTTCCAACTTCTATATTTAGAGATAACTCTTCTCTTGATATGTTCATTTATCTGTCAAAGTTTTCTTTAGCCCATTTTTGGTACTCATCCATTTTCCGTCTTATATCTCCAAAATTAATTGGTTCCCATGCTTTACTCTTGACATTATATTTTAGTTCAATGATGTCATGTTCCTGTGATTTGGTGACAAAATCAGGTTGCTGGAAGAATTCTTCTTTGATATCAGTTTTGATAATTTTCAATGATTCTTCGACAATTTCTTCTATCATATCGTTATTAAGGTCACCATCAATGTTAATTGTTACTTGTCTTTGTTGTGCGTCCTCATATCGGATAGATATTTTTTTCTGTTTAGGTTCTGTCTCGCTTAATCGTATTTTCTTTACACTCAGAGATTTTAGTTTTTTCCAAAGACTGACAATGCTTGTTTTTAAAATGTCATACAGTGCAGGTGCTAGGAAGATGGATTCTGGATTGTCCCGAATGAAAATTAAAATGGGAGATAATTCAGGTCCAGTGAAGTTGGAGTATTTATCTTCGTCTTTTATCTTTTTAAACGATATGGAAGATGTCTGAATAGCTGTCTCAAATTCCTCAATCCAGTCTTCAGGAACATAATGTTTGTAAATTATGCTAATGGTTTTTTGATCTTTCATAACTTTTGTCATTAATATTCAAATAAATGTTACAATTTTTTACAATTTTTCAGCAGCAACTTTTCACCGGATTTAACAGAAAATCTCCCCTGGAGAATGTGCCATAACGGCCCGGCAATAAAGGGAGGTTGTATTACCCGACGCGAGCACCGGGCAGGGTCCTGGTACTTTAGCCAAAAAATTGTCACGGTGCAAGGAGGGTATGGCACGCGTTTTTGCAGTCCAGGTACAAATTTTATTGAGCATTACGAGTGTCGCGGTACAAAGTTTATAAGTGGCCGGTAAGTTGTCTCGGTTGCAGAGGGTTGGTAAATGGGCACCGGCGCAGTGTCGCGGTACAAGTTGTCTCGGAGCCTGAAATTTGTCATGGTGCAGAATTTTAATTGCGTGCAGATGAGCGTGTCCGGGTTTAACTCTCAATACGAATCTGTCTTGGATGCAGGAGCGAAAGCAAAAACCGTGACAAACAACTTACCTTTATTGTCCGTGTTATGTTTAGGCCCGTTTTGTTAAAGCTTTCTTTCGTGAGAAATTTGTCAAGGTAAATTTACATATTATGAAACCTGTCAAATCAATCTCTATGATCCCGTTATTATCTGGTTTCTATGCAAGAGTCATTTTCTGATCAAGAAGTTCAATATTAAAGTTAATCTTAGCATTTAATGCTTTGAATACTTTCATTATTGTCTCAAATCTTGCGTCTGTAAGACTATTTTCAATTTTTGAAATCTGTGCTTTTTTTACACCCACAAGCCGTCCGAGTTCTTCTTGTGTCAAGTGTCGTTCTTTTCTAGCTTGTTTGATTGCTTCTCCAATCACGTCGAGACGGAGTTCATACTCAAAAGCTTCTCTTTTTGGGGTCCCGGGTTTACCGATATATTCGTCGGTTATCTCGTCTAAGCTGTATAATTTAAGTTTGTTATTTTTCATTATTTTTGATTTTTTTGTTTGAAATACAGATTCCTTAATCTCTCTGCTTTATCAATGTCACCAGGAGGAGTTTTATCTGTTTTCTTAATTAGTCCATGAGTAGAAATCACAATAGTGTCTATCTTATCTATTTTGTCCCAGAAAGCAAAAAGTCTGTAATGTATTTTGTTATATAAAGTTCTGAACTCCCAAATTTCATCATTCAGTTTTTTGAAAAGTTCTTTATCCTGTGTTAATTGAGCCTTACGGATATTATAGATTATTTTCTCTCTAGGCTTATCATCAAGATTGTCAAGGAACTCCTTGGCCTCTTCTAAAAACTGAACTTTAAATTTTTCTGTCACTGTAATAGTGTTTATGTAAAGATAAATGTTTCTTTATTAGGAAACAAATATATTTGGATAAATGTTTAAACTTGCACGTAATTGAACGATAGAATTCTTCTATATGCGTTATGTTTAGGCCATGGAAGTCAGTGTGTTTAAATCTTGTCACGACTCTCTCGGCTTAAACATAACGGTTGGCGGTAAGTGCCGTGCGGCTTAGTGGCAGTTAATGTTCAATTATCAGTTGTTTTCTTAAAGTTAGTAATTTGTCTTTCTACTCAAATGCAAGCATGGCATTTACCGACCTGTTAGGGCGGCGTTGGAGTG
>JALHSP010000013.1 GCA_022865305.1 Bacteroidales bacterium
ATAATTTTGCCCAATAATTTACCCTTTGTGAAAAATACAGCTCAAAAACCAATTTGGTGACTATCAAAATGGAAAATGAGTAAAACTCAAGGTTGTGAATTTTACTCATTCCAGTAATTTGTCCTTACTCCTGAAAATCCCCTTTTAAACTGGTAGGATAGATGATCCACATTGCACTATTCTTACTTCTACCGAATGCTCCTTACGGTCATCAGTAAGGGGAATAGCTTCATCGTGTCGCTCAACACCATCGACAGTTATACGTATATCTCTTTTACTATCGTGTATCTGTATGATGGTAATGTGGTAGATCGTTTCCCTGTATCGGTAATGTACTTTAAACGTTTCCCAATCTGCGGGAAGGCACGGCTCTATATGTAGTTTGTCTATTTCAAGGCTCAGCCCCAGGAGTGATTCCATGATAAGCCGGTACATCCACCCGGCCGATCCGGTGTACCATGTCCATCCACCCCGGCCGATGTGGGGCGAAAGCGCATATACGTCGGCCGCTACCACATAAGGTTCTACTTTGTATGTTGCAATACCATCCTGAGATCCCCCATGATTTACCGGGTTAATCATGGTCAGCAATTTCCAGGCATGTCGGTAGTCGCCTAATTTAGCGAACGCCATCGCCACCCAGATCGCTGCATGAGTGTACTGCCCGCCATTTTCCCTTACACCAGGGACGTAGCCCTTGATATAACCAGGATTCAAATTCGACTTGTCGAACGGCGGGTCCAGTAGTTGGATAAGAGCATGTTTCCAGCGGATGAGGCGGTTATCCACCGCTTCCATTGCCATGCGCGAACGATTGGCATCGCCTGCACCGGATAACACAGACCAGCTTTGCGTGATGGAATCAATCTGGCATTCGGGATTACTTGCAGATCCAAGAGGCAAGCCGTCATCGAAATAGGCGCGGAGATACCACTCACCATCCCAGCCGTTTTTCTCAATATTCTGGCGCAGGATAGTCGCTTCATTTTGGCAGCGTTCAACGAATGGCAGGTCATCATGTATTCGCGCAACCCTGATGAACTGCATGAGCACCTCATAAAGGAAAAATCCTAACCAAACGCTTTCTCCTTTACCTTGTTTGCCTACCATATTCATACCATCGTTCCAGTCGCCGGTACCAATGAGCGGCAGTCCGTGCTCACCAAAACTAAGTCCTCTCATGATGGCTCGCACGCAGTGTTGGTATAAGCTGGCAACTTCTTCTGACCGGTTGGGAAGATCGTAATATGAGTCATTTTCTGCTTTTACAGGGTGGCCTTCCAGGAAGTGAACAGGCTCCTCAAGCACCCCGGTATCCCCTGTATGAAGTATATAGCGGCAAGTTGCCAATGGTAACCAGAGGTAATCATCCGAACAATGTGTACGCACCCCACGGCCTGACGGTGGATGCCACCAATGTTGGACATCCCCTTCCTTGAACTGACGGCTAGCACAAAGGAGTAAGTGCTCACGTACAAGGTGCGGTGAGGCATGAATGAGTGCCATCACGTCCTGCAATTGGTCGCGAAAACCGAAGGCACCCCCGGATTGGAAGTATCCGCTCCGTGCCCAAATACGGCACGCTAAAGTTTGGTACATGAGCCAGCCGTTGGTCAGTACATTAATTGACTGGTCAGGTGTTTCCACCTGCACTGCACCAAGGGTGTGCTTCCAGAACTGCCATACTGCTTCAAGTACGTTGCGTGCAGCCGTTGATCCCCAGAAACGACGCATCAGGTTGGTGGCATCATCAACATCCCGCCCTACGCCAAGCCTGAAAATAATCTCACGCTCTTGGTCCTCTGCCAGTTCGAAGGAAACCTGGATGGCCGCGCAGGGATCCAAAGCCGCACCCACCTTACCGGAAAGACGCGAATGGGTCATGGCAGCCGGATTTCTTAGCGTGCCGTTACGCCCGATAAATTCAGTACGGTCGCAGGTTAAAGTACGATACGCATCGTCTGTTTGGAAAAAGGCTATCCGGTCAGCGAATTCCGTGTTGTATGGATTTCGCGCAAATAGCGCACCACTGCTGGGGTCAATTATGGTAGTCACGTGCATAGTCGATTTCGGCCGCAGATCTCCCAGAACCCACTCTACGTAACCTGTGACAGAGAGCCGACGCGGCCGGCCCGACTCGTTTTGTAATTTCAACACCGAAAACTTCACAGCTGCATCCAGGGCAACGTAAACCCACAACTCAGACCGTATTCCGTCCTCTGTATTTTCGAATACGCTGTAGCCAAATCCGTGACGAATAACATAAGGCTTTGTTCCACAACATGGCAGCGGTGTAGGCGTCCAGAAGTGGCCACTCTCTTCGTCACGGATGTAAAAAGCTTCTCCGCCAGAATCACTCACTGGGTCATTGTGCCATGGAGTAAGGCGGAACTCGTGGGCATTCTCGCTCCACGTATAGGCAGAACCGTTCTCTGAGATAACGGTTCCAAAACGCGGGTTTGCTAACACATTCACCCAAGGTGCTGGCGTTACTTGTATGCGCGAGGTTGTAATTACATATTCGCACCCATCAGGGGTGAATCCCCCAAATCCGTTGAAGAAGATCAAATCATGGCGAGGCAAAGCTGCTTCTATCTGGGTATCTGCACTATAGTTCCTTTTTGGCTTGAAACGCGTAATTGGCACTTCTGCAAGACCACGACGGTTAATCTGTTCCACCAGAGTTCCTCGTTTGTCGGCGATGATGACGCGGGCAACTGTTTGAATCAGGATGCGGTCCTCGTTCGATATCTGGTCCGTAGCCCGCACGAAGATTCCACCTGGTCGATCTATAATGTTGGCTCCTACACCTGCAGCAATTAATCCCATGATTTGGTCATGGAGTAGTTGCCTGTATCCGGCGCGGTCTTCGTTCCAGATCACCAGGTCCACAGCCAGTCCTTTTAAACGCCAGTAAGCGTGAGCCTGCACAAGTTGTCGCACCAGGTTGATGTTAGCCGGATCTTCAATCCGCAGCAAAACGATCGGCAAATCGCCGGAAATGGAGTAGCCCCATAGACCTGATTGTCCGCGACGGTTCTTGATGAGGATGTTCCTGTCTGCACGCAGGGAAGAATTAGCATATATGACGGAGCTGGCGAGGTGTTCGTATAGTTGTGTGTCTGCCTCGGTGGCATTGATCTGCCTCAATATTACCTGGCTGTACGTCCATGCCAGTTCAAAGACACGATTCGTAAGTCGCCGATCCTGGTATTTATCAATAAGACTTAAGGCTGCGTCGCGGGTTTCGACGATGCCGGAAACCATATCAATCTTTGCTGATTCTTCCGGATCGAGTATGATGTTATACCGGATTGCAACAATCGGATCCAGAACTGAGCCTTGACTGCCAGAAAGCGCTGCAGAATTATTCATTGCTTGTGGAGCGATGACAGTTTTTCCACGACCTATGAATTGCATACGGTCTGTCTCATAGGAAATCTCCCCGATTTCTGCCCCATGCATTGTCATCATGTGAAACATCCATGGCACCTTTTCATCGATGGAGCGAGGCCTGCGGGTGCAGAGTATTGCCTGCCGCTGCTCGATAATTTCAGTTTGAACAAAGAGATTACTAAATGCCGGATGTATCGCGTCTGCGGCAGATGATGTGAGAACAACCTCCGCATAACTTGTTACGTCGATCGCTCTGCGTGACCGGGAGCGATTAGTGATGCGTACCCTTCGCAATTCGATGTCATCTTCTGGCGAAACAACGATCTCAGTATGAGTATCGAAATCGTTATCACGGCGGCGAAATTCTGCACGTCCCATTGAGAAAATTGCTTCGTAATTCTCCGATTGTCGGAGTGTCGGTTGATATGCTGTTGACCAGAACTCGCCGCTTTTCAGATCACGGATGTAACAGAACATGCCCCAGTTGTCGCAGGTACTGTCTTCATGCCAGCGTGTGATAGCAAGGTCTTTCCAGCAACTATAGCCGCCTCCAGCGTTCGTGACCATCACGTGGTACCTGCCGTTTGACAACAAATGCACTTCCGGTATTGGAGTGTCAGGACTGCTGAACACGCGTACCGGTATATCCGGACTACTGGAAATCGCACGAATGTCAGAGATCCCGGCAGTGTATGAATAGAACGCTGTAGCCTTTGGAATCCGTTCCTGGAGAAGTAACATAGTTGCCTGGAACAGAGGATCCGACTCGAACCGCTTCTGCATCGGACGGTCCAGGATCAGATAGGCCAAAGATAGGAGACTCATTCCCTCGTGATGTGCCATGAAAGACTGCACTACTGCGCTCGATTGGCCGCGAGGCAGACGTGACGGGGTATAGTCTATAGCTTCATAGAAGCCGAATTTTCCTACAAACCCTTCAGCAGCGAGTCGCTCCAGGTTCAGGCACGCTTCCTCGGGCGCCACCATTAGTGCGAGCACCGAGGCATATGGCGCAACGACCAGGTCTTCAGCGAGTCCTCTCTTGAGTCCCATGTCTGGCACGCCAAATGCCCGATACTGGTAATTCAGATGAACGTCGACCATGTTATAGCCGGATTCCGATATGCCCCATGGAATGCCACGCTGTCTCCCATACTCGATTTGTCTCTTCACCGCCGACTTATAGGTCTGATCAAGCAGCGTGCTTTCATAAGTTGGCATTACCAGGAGCGGCATCAGGTACTCGAACATTGAACCGCTCCACGAAAGGAGAACCGGATCGCCACCTGTGGTAGTTAGCAAGCGACCTAGTGCAAACCAACTCTCCTGTGGTACTTGTCCCTGTGCAATCGCCACGAAACTGCAAAATCTAGCTTCCGAAGCCAGCAGATCGTAATAACTCGAGTCTCGCCGGCGCTCGTCAACATTGTAACCGACAGTCTGTAAATGACGCGCCTTGTCGTACAGGAAGTCATACTCTATATGGGCAAGTTCGCTTGATTGCAGGGCAAAGCGTTCAATAGAGGCTATCCGCTCGTTGGCTCGGTTACTGGCTTCCGTGATTGACCGCCGAAGCTTATCAACCCATTCGATCTTCTCAGGTGTGGCGTCCGTGGAGAGCAAATGCCCGATGGCTGGTAACAACTTAGTATCAAGTTTTGCCAGTTCACGTAATGTTGGTATCTCATCAATGCCGGGAAAATCGTTCAGCTTGTCCGGAAAGGCAGGCAGCAATATCCATGGGGTAAGAAATATCAACTCATCAAGGGCACTCCGACATTGCCGGGCAAGGGCACGCGCCCACCATAAGGCTTGGTTTTCAGGGCAGGTAATAAAACCTTCGGCAACTTCCGCGGCGGATGTTGCCAATTGATCAAGGCATAGCCGCGTAGCTATGAGCGTAACAGGTCGGGAATTGATCGCGAACTTCAAATCCTTCCGAAATTGAACGAGCCTGGCCAGAGCCGCTCCTTCTGTAACGGACTCGAGAATTCTTAGTGTATCGCTGATCGATTCAAACAACCATAGCCCCAGTATCTTTTGATCAGGAAGTGCAAGCAATCCAGCCCGCAATATCAGCAAATGACCCGCAAGATTTCCACTGTCAACCGATGAAATGTAATTAGGCCGTAATGGCTTTAAAGATTGTGTGTCGTACCAATTGAAGAAATGGCCTCTGTACCGTTCCAGGATTTCCATGGTTTGGAATGCATTAGTCGTACGTTCGATGAGTTGTCCAGCCGAAATATAGCCAAAATCGTACGCAGACAAATTTGCAAGTAGTGCAAGTCCCATATTAGTTGGCGACGTACGATGGGCAACTACGGGAACGGGATGCTCCTGATAGTTATCAGGCGGTAACCAATGATCTTCAGGGCCGACGAAGGTCTCGAAGAACGCCCATGTTTTACGGGAAAGTTCACGGAGTAAGATGGTTTGATCAGCCGTCAACCTTGCTCTGCGATGAACGAGCGTCAGGCTTAACCACCATGCAATAAATGGGGAGGCAAACCAGACGCCCGGTATGGGCCAAACAAATGCAAGGGTGGTTGGCCTCAGAAGCGCGAGACAGACCAAAGAGGCAATGGCAATCACCGGACCGATCCACATAGTCCGATATGTTCCAATGATGTCAGTGCGGCTATTGCGATCCTTGATGCCCGAATGATTCCATTCAAGAAGTCGTTTATGTGAGATAAGCAAGCGCCAGACCGTGCGTACAATAGCATCCAAACTGTAAAACGCCTCGTAGGGCAGACATACAAACGTAAATGCTGCCTGAGCGAAGTGCCTTGCAGCGAAATGCATCGCAGTAGTGAGGTGCTGCCTCGGAAGCACATCGACCTGTTTATGAAACACATCCAGAATGGAGATGATCAAAGAAGGTATCAGGATGATTCCGATCACCGACAAAGTCCAGAATAAGGCCTGTGACAAGAGTGTCCAGCCCAGCAGTAACAGGAGTATCAGCGCCAAAGGAGTGACACTACGCCGAAGATTGTCGAAAATTTTCCATCGAGACAGTCCCGAGAGTGGGTTCTTTTGTAACCTGCCATTAGGACCGGGAATGATTGGCAGCAGCCATTGCACTATTTGCCAATCCCCACGGATCCAACGGTGTCGGCGGTTAACGTCTGTGATATAGCGAGATGGATATTCCTCAAATAACTGTACATCGCTCAAGAGGCCTGCCCGCGCGTAGCATCCTTCCAGAAGATCATGGCTGAGTATCTTGTTCTCTGGAAAGCGTTCATTGAGTATCCGCCCTACAATATCAACGTCATAAATCCCTTTGCCAATGAAAGATCCCTCACCGAACACATCCTGGTAAACATCTGAGACCGCACGCGTGTAAGGGTCGATGCCCGGCTCACTTCCATACAGCTTCGCATATCGCGAAAAGTTCGTTCCAGGCAGGCTAACCGCCACACGTGGCTGCAGTATACCATACCCCTCATATACCCGCTGCTTATTTTCGTCATACTGTGCACGGTTTAGAGGGTGTGCCATAGTCCCGACAAACTGCCTTGCCGAGTCGCGCGGTAGTTGCGTATCCGTGTCGAGAGTAATGACGTACTTCACGTTTGACAAAACTTCAGTATTACCTATGATAAGCAAGAAGTGATCTTCTGAGCCGCCGCGTAGCAGAGAATTCAAATCCGAAAGCTTTCCTCTCTTGCGCTCATAACCCATCCACAATTGCTCACGGGGATTCCATCGGCGTGGACGTTGGAAAAGGAAGAATGTGTCGCTATTGGTACGTATATATTTTTCATTCAGTTCTTCAATTTTCTGCCGGGCTAGCTGTACCAAAGGTTCATCCTCCGGCAGGGTTTCTTTGTCAGCGTCCCGAAAATCAGTCAACAGACCAAAAGATAGATTTTCGTCCCGATTTGCCAGAAACCGGACTTCCAGCGCCTCGATCAGATCCTCGATATTTTGAGAGTTCATGAGCATTGTCGGAATCACCACAAGAGTGCGCGATTCTGGTGGAATTCCATCGGAGAAGTCCATTCGTGGCAAAGGTTTAGGTGTTGCCAGTAACGTCGCCAGCCAGTTCACCAGTGCAACCGACAGATGACTTGCGCATAAAAACAAGAGTATACCCATCAGTCCGAGTGGCCAACCATGAACTCCTCCGGCATATACCTTTGCCAGTAAGCCCCCTGCGAAGATCATTGTCATCAGCATAAACGAGCCTGTATACAGCAGTAAATGAAACCTGTCGCTCACTTTTCGGAGAGCTCTGGAAGCAGAAAAGCGCACCCTCGTCAGTCTCTCGAGCTGTGGCAATCCATTATCGATCAGGTAGAACCCGACATGTGCCGTTCGATCGCCGTCGCTCTTCTCGGCCGCGCTTTGCAGCGCCAGGTTGATCGCTTTACGCGCCACTTCGACTTCGGACAATAGGCTACTCTTAGCAATTTCTTCTATTATATGACGATAGCGATCACGGGTAGCAGAATCCATTCTGCCGTAGACTCCTCCCGGATCATAACGCAAGGTCTGTTCAACAACGCTCATCGTTTCGACAAACTCTTGCCAGTTCATTGCGCCCAGGAAGCGGAGGCTGCCGATACTATTGCTAATAGAAATCTGGTCTGCGGCCAGTTGTTGGTTTTCCAATTGTACTAACCGCTCGATTGCAAGGCCCGATTCAGCGAGTTGCTGCTCAATCCATGTCAACGGCAATGCCAAAGCGGGACTCTGTCCCTGCAACCGGCGTGCAAATTCCGAGACGAACGGTGTCGTCATCGGGGGGTTCGACCTCGCCATGTCAGCAATCACCAGGATCAGGTTCTTCGGATCTTTCTCAGCGATCTCCATCATCTGGTCGGCCCAAAAGTCGGCCAGGTCCCGATCAATCCTACTGTCGGCGACCTGTGCTGCAATGCGGCGGAGATTCTCAATCAGTGCCAGGCGTAACATAATAGGGATTGCCCACAATTCGCCCAACTTTAAGGCTGTGACCGTCTGGTAGGCTGCTACGAAACGGCTGAGACTTTCCGGATCTACCCGCCCATCGCCATGTGATATCGTTTCCAACGCAATATCATATACGCGTGGAAACCCTTTTGACGGGCCATTCAGAAGGCGAGGCAATTCCCTGCTGTAACCCTTTGGTAAATGCCTCTTGCCCGTGTGAATATGCTCTTCGATCAGATAAAAGTTGTCGAGCAACCACTCCCCGGCTGGTGTAATCTGACGGTTTGCCTTAACCACTTCAGTCACAAGGTTGCGGACTTCAAGCAGGACAATCTCATTCTCAGCCAACCGTGTGAGGAGACGTTGGTCCACAACCTGCCGCGATACCAATGTGTGTGAGCCTGCAAGGTTCTTACCGTGCTGTTCCATCTGATCGGCACTGAATAACTCCGAGCGCAGTGGTGGTTCCCCTCCAATATGCTTTTTTGGGAAACCGTTTCCAAAGAGGTCTGTCTTTATACGGAGCAAGGATTCGTTAATTTTCGTGCTGCTTACATTCATACTTGAGTTGTCCTGTTTTTAAGAGACCGATAAACAAACCAAGCCTCGATGGTAAGCCAGGGTTGGGTTTGTGGTAAATTTAAGTAATAGTATATTCATTTACTAATTCGGTCTATTTTAATCCTCAAAAAGTCATTAAAGGATACTGTTTATACATTATCACCACTTAAATAATGGTTTTTTAATTCTTATCTTATTAAATATCATTCAATTATAAAATACATTCAAATAAACAACCATTAAGCTTGCAGGATAATCGACAGTTGATTTTGCCCTTGAAATTGTAATTACCTTGTCTTCAAGAGGCTGACGCATCACTTCCAGAACTGTCCTTTTAAACTCAGGCAGTTCATCGAGGAACAGAACACCATTATGCCCCAGGGATATTTCACCCGGCTGTGGATTTGTTCCCCCTCCAACCTGGGCAACATCTAAAGAACATTGATGTGGTAAAAAATCAATTAAATAACTGTATATTAATATATTACACCATTACAGAATTATATTTTCAACAAAAACGGTTTAATAAAAATGCCCCAAAATAATAAATCTTGAGGCATTCAATTAAGATAATAACTATTAGTATTTCATACTTCAAATCATTATTTAATACGTTTCCATGTAAGAATTATTTCCTTATTTGTAAAAGCCGGACGTTTTGACCACATTTGGCCGGTAAGATTACAATTAACATAAATAATTTAACAACAAGCACTTAATTCCGGCCAAGGATGGTCAATTTACTCCGGCCAAAGGTGGCCAAGGCCGCTGGTTTTTCCACATCAGCTTCCCTCCTTTTTATTGTAAGGTTTATCTAAATTGATTCTAAATAACTATGCTGTTTGGGGTGGTACTCTACATCTGCTCTGGTCGAGATTGTCGCTCTAAAGGCTTTATTTGAGGTCACTTTTTACATTATATAGCATTTCTCTTACAATCCATTTGTTTATTCAAAAAACTTGGCGTAAATTACATAATCTTGTCATTAGTGTTATTTCTTCTTGGAAGGGCAGTGCAAGGCAAGATAAAGGGATATAGATAAAACTGAACCCTATTTTATTATAGCTCGAATACATTTACAGAACAAAGGGGAAGGGGGTTTTCCCTGATCTTTGAACGAGGAAACCCCGGAACTAAAAAGCCGGGGTTTTTTCTTAAAATTACTAAGCTTTAACTATTTGTCAATCAGAAGTTATCACCATTTACGAACATCCCTAAACAACTCGCAAGAGAGATGTACGAAAGAATTTAGTTACCCAATGCCCTGAGAATATATACCCAATAGTCATAAGTGGGTTGAGTAGTGGTATACACTTACCAAGTATATATGCCCTTTTATTACCCATATATTACGACATGTGGTATGATTCTAAAAAAAAAAATGATTTTGGGTTAAAGAGGGAGTAACTTTGTAAAAGGAGAATCTATTATGATTGGAGCTTATGGACAAACTCATAAAAAATAATCTTTTATTGTTGTATCTCAAACGATTATCTCTTAACTTGTATAATATAATTAGATAATGAAACCTGTTATTAGCGATTCTGGGTTTGGTTATATTACTGTTGAGGGATCAAAGATTGATCATGACATCATTATCCGATTATCCGGAGAAATAAAAAAACGAAAGAAGAAACTTTCAAAAGCTATTTACGGTACATCACATATTATTTCCCTGGAGGAAGCAAAGTATGTTTATCAGAACAGCGCTGAACGGCTCATAATCGGAACAGGCCATCAAGGAATGGTGAATCTTTCGGACGAAGCTGCGGGTTATTTAAAAAAGAAGAAATGTAAAATGAATATGTATTCGACTCCAAAAGCAATCGAAAAATGGAATGATGCTACCGAGAGAGTAATAGGCTTATTCCATATTACTTGTTGAAAAGTTGATTTAGTAATTCGAGATGAGTAGAAATAAGTTGTTAATAATAGTGCTGTGTTATAATCTAAGGTTAAACTTAAAAGGAAGGGTATCACTATGATTGGAATGAATTTTATCAGTTTTTTAATTTTACTGGGAATAAGTATTGTAGTCTCAGCAGTACTGCATTATGTGCTTAAATTCTATATAAGGTCAGGTATTGTTTCATTTGTTTCAAAAGTAATCTTTGGATGGATTGGTGCCTGGCTGGGCTCACCTGTTTTTGGACACTGGTTTGGCGGATTGGTATATGAAAAAATATATATTATCCCGGCCATTCTTGGTTCATTTGCATTATTGATTATAATGGTGGATTTAGTATTAACGGTCAAAAGCGCTTCAGCAGAAAAACCATAAGCTGCTAAGTAATTAAAACTCACACATAACACAGCACTTTTTTATTTGTGACTGATTTAAAAATTCAATGGCGGTTTTACTGGTTATCCTGATTCAAATACACAGAAACCTTAATCTCAAAGATCTGTTTTTAATATAGTAAACTGCACCACTCTAAGAAGTGAACGTATAACAGGCTTATATAATCAATGCCAGGCCATAATGTATAGAGTGGACATGTATTACATAGTAAAGGCATTAAATCAGCAAGGTTAAAGTCAGCGGGCCATAGCAAATACGTTGAGTGTATGCTTGGATACTGTAACGGACATTTTAGAAAAGGTTTCCAAAATACAAACAGGATTATCCCGATTGATAAGGCTAAAATACCTGATGAGTATAAAGACAGGTTTATGAATGGATCCAGCAGGGAAAGACTGCAATGCTAATCCATGAATTTATTATTTCTCATTATGGAGTTTATGTTAGCTGCTCAGTTGTTGTCAATGATGTCAGAGGTCTGACTTAGGGGAAAGTGTATAGTCAGTTACTTATTGATCAGGGTGAAGAAGCTCGGATTGACTCAGGTTATTACAGAGAGTTTGAGAAAAGACTGATCCCAAGGTGAATTATGGACATTGTCCAACTTATTAAGTCACAATCACCAATCATTTAAGGATGTTTTATCAGATCAGACTATGAGCACATTTATCAATTATCACATTCCTACTTTCGAATCATTTTGGAGGTGTTCCTGCAATGACAAATACAGACTAGCAGAATGCAAAATTAATTTTCCTGAGTTTATTAGCCTTGATACAGTATCAGTATGCTGATTTTTAGCCCATTACTGAAGCTTACACATTAAGAAGCATATCCTGATGGGACAGAACAAGGAGAAGGTTGATGATTATATAAAATAGGTAATCCCCAATTTTTTAAAAAGAATCGATCACAAGTGTTATTAATAGCAAGAAGCAAATATTGGCGTTGGACAGACACAATCTATAATCAGGGCCTGCATGGTACAAAGCTGAAGGATCAGTCGCATGTTTTTCACTATTGCTGCTTTTCACTCTTCATCGCATGTTTTGATACATTTAAACGGACATTTTTTAGGTTGTTTTTTACCTGCTTTTACTTTTGTGATGAAATTGCTAAGGATGGCTCGCCCAGGCATGCCAACAGGGCTCTTTATTATTATAATATCTTTCTCATCGGCATCAATGTATGCCTGTTTAAAGGCTTGCGATGCATCACATTCATCGGTGGTTACGAATCTTGTTCCCATTTGTACTCCCGAGGCTCCCATGTTCATGATGTTATGAATATCTTCACCTGTATATATCCTTCCTGCCGCAATAAGCGGTATAGATTGATTGTATTTTTCTTCAAAAGGCTTCAGCTCATTAACAATTTCCGGAACAAGCTTTTCAAGTGCATAATCCTTATCTCCGATTTGTTCCTCCTTAAAGCCCAGATGACCGCCTGCCTTAGGTCCTTCAACAATAACAGCATCCGGCAGATAATCATAGTTTGTCTTCCATTTCTCGCAAATTATCTTAGCTGCCCTGGCAGATGAGACAATCGGTAAGAGTTTTGTTGTGCAGTCTTTCTTTAGAAAGGATGGCAAATTAAGTGGAAGTCCTGCCCCTGCTATAATGATGTCTATTTTTTCTGAGATGGAAGTCTTTATCATATCAGCAAAATTTGTCATGGCAACCAGAACGTTAACGCCAATGACACCAAGCGTTTTCTCCCTTGCTTTGCGTATCTCCTCCTTAAGTCCGAGAATGCTGGCCTCAAGAAAGTTTTCAGAAAAGTCCTTGTATAAAAGTCCAAGCCCCGCACTTGAAATAACTCCTACACCGCCTTCGTTAGCCACTGCTGCAGCAAGACCTGAAAGCGATACGCCAACGCCCATTCCACCCTGAATGATCGGAACAGCAATTGAAAGACTCCCAATTTTTAATGCCTTCATTTTTTCTTTTAAAATATGATGAAAACTCTCTTTATTTAACACTTACCGGCATTTTCTCCAGGCAAGTTTACTTCTTTATTAATAATCCTCATGAACTTATTAATTTTTGCTACTTCTTCAAAGTACTTACGGTAATATCCGGATTTGAAAATAGGTCTAACGATATATGTACCCATATTAAATTCTGCAGTAATACCTAACCCCTGATTTTTCTGATAAATCCATGAATATTCTCCGGTAGTGTTCCATTTCCATTAAGTGCCCTGATAAATGAACTTCCAATTATTGCCCCGTTCGCAAAATTACAAGCCTGAATAAAAGTTTCATTATTTGAAATGCCAAATCCTATCAACCTTGGTGTTTTCAGTTTAAGATCATTAACCTTTTTAAAGTAGGTTATCTGTGATTCGTCAAAATTATTTATTGTTCCGGTAGTGGCAGCTATGGAAACCATATATAAAAATCCTTTTGAAACAGAATCCAGGTAAGTAATCCGCTCCTCCGGCGTTTGCGGCGAAATCAGGAAAATGTTAAAGATATTGTACTTTTCAAAAAGTGCTTCATATGATACCCGGTACTCCTCAACAGGGAGATCAGGAATAATGATGCCATCAATACCAGTCTTCTGGCATTTGTGAAGAAAATTTTTCATTCCGAATTTAAAAACCGGATTTATATACCCCATAAGAATTAATGGAAGATCTGTTGTTTCGCGCACCCAGGCTAATTGTTTAAACAGTAGTTTTATGGTCATGCCATTAGAAAGAGCCTTTTCGCTGCTTCGTTGTATTACCTGTCCATCTGCAACCGGATCAGAAAAGGGCATTCCGATCTCAATCATATCCACACCTGCTTTATCCAACTCCTGAATAGTACGAAATGTGTCAATGAGTGACGGGAATCCGGCTGTAAAATAAATGGAAAGTATATTTTGCTTTTTAGATTGAAAAAGTTTATCTATGCGATTCATTGAATTTGATTTTTATGTTTTGGCTTCAAAATAGGCCTGCATGTCCTTATCTCCCCTGCCTGAGACATTTACAACAATAATATCAGTTTTATTGACTTTTAATTTACCAAGAGCTGCGAGTGCGTGAGCCGATTCGAGGGCAGGAATTATTCCTTCGAGCCTCGTGAGTTCATATGCAGCAGCAAGAGCTTCTTTATCAGTGACATTCAAATAATCTGCTCTGCCCGTCCGTGCCAGCCATGCATGAATTGGACCTACACCAGGATAATCGAGGCCGGCAGAGATCGAATAAGGTTCTGTAATCTGTCCGTCCTCATTTTGCATAACCAGGGTTTTGCTGCCATGGATGATCCCTGTTTCACCCACTGCAATTGTGGCTGCTGTAAGACCAGTATTTACTCCTTCACCAGCAGCTTCCACACCTATCAGTCTGACGTTTTTCCTGTTAATATAATGATAAAAAATCCCGGCTGCATTACTTCCTCCGCCAACGCATGCAAGAATATATCCCGGGTCTTCTGTCCCTTCTGCTTCCCTGAGTTGAGAAAGCAATTCTTCGCTAATAACCGACTGAAACCGTGCTACAAGATCAGGGTACGGATGTGGACCTACAACAGAGCCGATGATATAGAAAGTGTTAACGGGATTACATATCCAATCACGCAAAGCTTCATTAGTCGCATCCTTGAGGGTTTTGTTACCGCTTGTTACCGGTACTACTCTGGCTCCAAGCATCTCCATCCTCTTTACGTTAGGTTCTTGTCTCACCATATCGGTCTCGCCCATATAAACCACACATTCCAGTCCCATGAGAGCACATACGGTAGCCGTAGCTACACCGTGCTGACCTGCACCAGTTTCAGCAATGATCCTGGTTTTCCCCATATTTCTTGCAAGTATAATCTGACCGATGGTGTTGTTTATTTTATGTGAACCTGTATGATTTAAATCCTCTCGTTTCAAATAAATCTTTGCCCCATACTTATCACTCAGCCGGTTTGCAAAAGATAAAGGGGATGGCCTCCCTGCATAGTTCCTGAGCAACCCGGTAAACTCCTTTTGGAACTCTGCAGATTCAATGATCTGGTGATAAACAACCCTCAATAATTCTACATTCTGCCTGAGCATTTCAGGTACGAATGCACCCCCGAACTCACCATAATAACCATTTTTGTCAGCTGTAAATGTCTCGTTCATAATGATTTGTTTTTATTCCGAATGTCGTAAACAAATTTTTTCAGTGTTTTAAAGTCTTTTAAACCCGCCTTAACCTCAAACTTGCTGTTAAGATCAATTCCATAAAATGCTGGATTGGTAATTTCCAGAATATTGTAAACATCCTTGGAGGTAACTCCTCCGCTAAGAAAAAACGGATGCCCCAATTCGTATTTATCAAGTATTTTCCAATCGAATTTATATCCCGATCCGCCATATTTTGAGGTGGAAGCATCAAATAGAAAATAGTTTGTATAAGGGATGTATTTAGCACATAATTTGAATCCGCTACTGTCTTTTATATTAAAAGATTTAATAACATGGATACCTGCTTCACTTAACCGATGGCATGTTTCAGGGCTTTCATCTCCATGTAACTGTACCATATCGAGGGAGTATTTACGGATTGCTTCATTTATCTCATCAAAACCAGTATTCACGAATACACCTACTTTTCTAATATCAGGGGGGAACCTGGTAAAGATTTCAGGATTTAATATTTTGGCAGCATAACGAGGGGAGGCTGGATAAAAGATGAATCCCATCAGGTCAGGTTTAAGATTTGCAACCTCAAGCATATTTTCCGGTTCACGCATTCCACATATTTTTATCATTAAACTCATTCCATGCTCTTTTTTAAATCCTTCATAAACCGTGCAGCAGCCTTTCCTGGATTTTTCGACCTCATAAATTTCCCTCCAATCAAAAAGGCATTATACCCTGTAGTAAATAACTTTGTTACTTCTTTATATGTCTGAAAACCGCTTTCTGCCACCTTAAGGCAATTCTCAGGCAAACGTGAGAAAAGTTCTCCGGAATGATCCATATTAACCTCGAAAGTCTTAAGATTACGGTTGTTGACACCTATAATCTTTATTCTGTGACTTATTTTTTCCAGATCCTTCTCATCATGGATTTCAAAAAGTACATCCATGCCAAGGTTTAAGGATAATTCAGTAAGCGCACCTACTTCCTTTTTACTTAAGACAGTGGCAATGAGCAAGATTGCGCTTGCCCCGATCGATTTTGATTCTACCACCTGGTACTCATCCACAATAAAATCCTTTCTTAAGAGAGGGATCTTAACAAAACCTGCAACATTCCGAAGGTCATGATCCGCTCCCCCGAAAAATTCCATATCGGTAAGAATTGACATAGCAGCAATTCCTTCTTCCTCATACTCCCTTGCAACTTGTTCGACTTCAGTATTAATGTTGATTATACCATTTGAGGGAGATTTTCTTTTAAACTCCCCAATGATAGAAGGTCCTGGTTTTGCCAGTGCGTCATAAAAAGAGGGCATTTCACATTTAAAAAATGCCGAATCCTCAAATTTACTTACAGGCAGTAATTTCTTTTTGCATTTAAGTTCACTTCTTTTAAAAGCTATAATTTTGTCCAGTACATCCATTTTCTTAAAGTTCCAAAAGTTTTTTTAATGCATAAAATGCCTTGCCTCCCTGTAATGAACTTTCTGCTATTTCAAAACATTCCGGGATGTTTTTTCCGGGATGAAGTTTTCTCAGGGCCATCCCTGAATTAGCAATTACGGCTGCCTGCTGGGCTTCAGAACCTTTACCTTCCAAAATATTTAGAAAGATCTTAACAGATTCTTCTACTGTTACACCACCTAAAAGATCCTCACGAGTAAGTCTGGGTAAGCCAACCTTTTCCGGAGAAAGTAGTTCTTCTTCATGATTAGAGATCATCTTAAATTCACTGGTAAGCGAGATTTCATCGTACCCGTCCAATGAATACACGATAGTATAATTTTTATCGGTCTGCTGATAAATGTAATTGTAAAGCCTTGCTGTCTCCAGACTCCATACACCCACGAACTGGTTACGCGGGGATGACGGATTAACCATTGGACCGAGCATATTGAAAAAGGTTTTCACACTCAGTTCCTTCCTGATCGGGGCAACAGCTTTCATGGCCGGGTGAAATAAAGGTGCATGAAGGAAACAAATATTCGCCTTTTCCAACTGCTTCCTGAGAGTATCCCGGTTGTTTGTGAATTTATATCCCAGGTATTCCATTACATTGCTGGAACCACAGGCTGATGAGACCCCGTAATTGCCGTGTTTGGAGACTTTGCCACCGGCTCCTGCAACAACAAACGACGACAGAGTGGAGATATTAAAAGTATTCTTTCCATCTCCGCCTGTCCCGCAAAGATCGATCGTTTCAAATTCAGAAAGGTCTGTTACCAGACACAAATCTAATAGCGCATCGCGAAAACCGGCCAGTTCGTGAACAGTTATCATACGCATCATAAAAACCGTAAGAAAAGATGATACCTGTGAATTATTATATTCACCATTAGCAATTTTTTTCAATATACTCCTCGCTTCTTCCCTTTCAAGGGTTAGGTGGGATGTTAATCTTTGGAGAATATCTTTCATTTATTTAAAAGTATTTATAAGATAATTCTGAAATTGTCATTTACTGTAATTCATTGCAAGTTCTTGAGTTTATTTTTATATCATGCCGTTCTTTCATTGTCACATTGTCTCATTTTCAAATTTTCAGATTCACTTAACTTCAACATTCAACCAGTTAAGTAACAATTGTTTTCCATACCCGGTAAGAACCGATTCGGGATGAAACTGGACTCCTTTAACATCATGAGTTAAGTGTGTTATAGCCATAATCATTCCCTCATCATCCTTTGCTGTTATTTTGAGATCGGCAGGAAGTTTTTTTTCATTGATCACCCATGAATGATATCTTCCGGCTGTAAATCTTACCGGAATCTCCCTGAAAATTCTGTCGTTCTCATCCAGTACATTTATGTTTGTTTCCACTCCATGGTAGACTTTGTCGAGGTTAATCAGACTTCCTCCAAAAACCTCTGCTATGGCCTGACATCCCAAACAAACTCCCAGGATGCTCTTTGTGGTAGCAAAATATTCGATCATTTTCTTCGTAATCCCTGCCTGATTGGGAACTCCCGGCCCGGGAGAAATTACAATTTTGTCATATTTATCCATATCTTTCATGCCGATCTCATCATTCCTGTGGACATCCACAGGCCCCTTGCTCAATTCTTTCAGAATATGCACCAGATTGTAAGTAAATGAATCGTAATTGTCCAATACCATTATTTTCATTGTTGCCAGTTTTAAGTTATCATATCCGTGAGGCCATCGCGATAGCTGCTTTCAAGGCTCCAAGCTTATTATTCACCTCATTAAGTTCGTTTTCTTCAACAGAGGCAGCCACAATACCTGCCCCTGCCTGATAATAGAGGGTATTGTTCCTGCTAAGAAATGAACGGATAATGATGGCATGATTAATATCCCCGTTAAAGCCAATATATCCAAGGGCGCCACCATAATATCCGCGGTTCCGATTTTCGAAACTGTCGATAAGCTCCATTGCCTTAAATTTGGGGGCTCCGGAGAGAGTTCCTGCCGGGAATGAATCCCCAAAAACCTTTATGGGATTAAAACACTCCTTAAGTTCGCCTGTCACCTCAGAAACCAGATGAATAACATGTGAATAAAACTGCACTTCCCGATAGGTTTTTACAACTACATTATCCGAATTCCGGCTCAGATCATTTCTTGCCAGATCGACCAGCATGACGTGCTCGGCGTTCTCCTTCCTGTCATTTGTTAGATCAATGGCCAATTGCCTGTCTTCTTCATCATCACCAGATCGTTTAAAGGTTCCGGCGATAGGATTTATTCTGGCTACTCCCTTCTCAATAATCAGTTGAGCCTCGGGAGAAGATCCGAAAAGTTTGTATCCCCCATAATCAAAATAAAACAGATAGGGAGAAGGATTAATATTCCGTAAAGCCCTGTACACATTGAACTCATCACCAAGAAACTGTTGACTGAATTGCCTCGACAGAACTACCTGGAAAACATCCCCCAGGAAGCAATGTTTTTTTCCTTTTCCAACCATTTCGATATATTCCTTATCGGTAATATTTGAACTTTCATTATTCAGGGATTCAAATTGGAAAGCTCCAAGACTGCGGTTCCGCAAAAGGCTTTTTACCTCTTCATTTCTACTTTCTTCGCCTTCGAAAAGATTTTCGACAAGAAAAATACGGTTGTTAAAATGATTGATTGCTATAATATACCTGTAAAGGGAATAATGAATATCAGGGATATGGCAGTCTTCTCTTACCGTGTTATTAAAGTGAATGTTTTCGAAATATTTAACTGCATCATAAGTAGTATAACCAAACAGTCCGTTAGCAGATAGTCCAATCAGGTCGGTATTCATGTTGACACTAAACGACCTTAAAAATGTATTAAATGTATCGGGTAAAGTGAATTTGTCTACTATCCCGATTTGTTCCTTTTCACCATCCGGGTAAGTGATGTCTATTTTGTAATCATCTGCTTTAAATACTGCTATGACATCAAAGCAGATGTAGCTCATGCTGTTGCTATTGCCATGATAGTCAGAGCTTTCCAGCAATATGGTATTAGGAAACTGGTCCCTGATCTTAAGGTAAATAGTAACCGGCGTGATAATATCAGCGAGGCCCGGAGGAAAAGGATGTAAACTCGTAAACAGTTTTGTTTCTCTCATTTTGAATTTTTTTGATGCCTGGGTCAAAAACAAAACGACCTGCCGAGAGTTCGACAGGCCGTTGATATATCATTACAATATAGTAGTGCTATCCTACCTCCCGTATGTTACCGGTAAGATTTGCCACCACCAATTGTTAACCAAAAGTCTCATTTCTGTGTTTTTCAGAAAGTAAAGGTAGGATTTTTTTTAATAATGTAAAATAAAAACTGAAATTTATTTACTTTATTGGAAAAACCTGTGGCCTTGACCACCTTTGGCCAGAGTAAATTTACCATCCTTGGCCGGAGTTAAGTGCTTGTTGTTTAGTTATGTATATTAATTGTAATCTGACCGGCCAAATGTGGTCAAGACGTCCGGCTTTTGCAATTGGTTCCGTAATATTTAGTATCAATTAAAACACTGAAGTTCATATTAATACTACTTGAATAATTTTGCTTAACTTGCTGTATGATTTGTGAAAGGTTTCTATACGCATTATGTCAGCATGTATTATAATACGTTGTTGAAGTATTCTTATGTGACTGACGGGGCATTAGCATAATTATATTTCAGGGATTAAATTTGATATCGCATCTGGTTAATCTGAGTCAGCATGAAGACAATTATTATAAAAAGGCAGGTACATCGCGGAGAGCCCCGGTTAACCCTGAGCTTTGAATATGATTTTAATCTTATTTCAGTAATAAAGAAAGTTGACGATTCCCGCTGGAGCAGCACTATGAAATGCTGGCATGTACCTGATAATCCTGAGATGGTTTCGAATCTATTCAGTCTGTTAAAAGGAAAAGCGTTCCTTGATCATTCATCGCTTCAGCCAGAAAAGGTTTCAAAACCTGTTCCGGAAGTAACAATTCCTGCCCCGCAGTCAGAACTGAGTGCTGAAGACAAAGTAAAAATTGATGAATTCAGAAAATGGATGATAAACAGGAGGTATAGCGATTCGACAATTGATACCTATACGGTAATGGTGGGTCACTTATTAAGGTTTATTAAACCGAAGGAGAGTAAAGAGATCGGTTCTGATGATATGGTTCGTTTTGTCAATGAATATATTATTCCCAGGGGGTTGAGCTATACATTCCAGAACCAGGTGATCAGTGCCGGAAAGTTATTTTTCAACCATTTCAATAAGTTGGATCTTGAGGTTGAAACCTTTAAGAGACCACGAAGGGAGCATCGGTTACCAAATGTCCTTAGCAAGGAAGAGATCAAAGCAATCTTACAGGCTCCTTCAAATCTTAAGCATAAAGCGATGCTTTCCCTTATCTATGCCTGCGGATTAAGGCGAAGTGAATTACTTAACTTAAAACCCGGTGATATTGAAAGACAGAGAGGGGTTTTGGTTATCAGACAAGCGAAAGGAAAGAAAGACAGGATAACTCCTATATCGGACAAAATAATTAAATTACTTGAGGAATATTGTATTTCATGCCGGCCCGTTAACTGGTTGTTTGAAGGACAAGTAAAAGGTAGCAGGTACAGTGAAAAAAGTCTTGAGAGTGTATTAAAGCAGTCATTGTTTAAAGCAGGTATTAAAAAACCTGTCACGTTGCATTGGTTACGTCATTCTTATGCTACTCATTTGCTTGAATCGGGGACGGATATAAGGTATATTCAGAAATTGCTTGGACATAGCAGTACCAGGACAACAGAGATCTATACGCATGTAAGTACAAGAAGTTTACAGAGTATAAAATCGCCCTATGAAGATCTTTTCTAAGAAATACTATATAGATTTAGAAATAGTACCTGACATTTTACAGGGTTATCCACCAAATATGGTTGGTTACCCCTGAAAAACTCAGGGTTATAAAGGAGTTAGCGCTAAGCGATTAACTTCATTTACAGATATTTACAGTATATTTTATACTTAACGTTGTTCTAAAATGACTGGAAAATCAAAATATCCGGATAACTTATTG
>JALHSP010000109.1 GCA_022865305.1 Bacteroidales bacterium
AAAGATTGCTTTGGAAGGGTGCCAAGCATCTATCGATGCGAATACGGCATCACCTAAAAGCAATCTTTTGATGCAAACTTAAATAATATTTGTAGAGTATTGACATAAATTTATTTGGAAATTAACGGTATAACTCTTGAAGATAAATGGGGAGATGTTGATATATGTGGTGCGGGCGATCCATTTAATATTGACGCAAAACTAAATGGTGCATATATTGTAATGGGACTTTTATATGGAGAAGGCGATCCATTGAAGACTCTCGAAATTTCTACCCGCTGTGGTCAGGATTCGGACTGTAATCCATCCAATGCCCTCGCAGTTTTAGGTGTAATAAAAGGATTCAGCAATCTTCCGGATGACATGAAAGACGGAATCAAAGCAATTAGCGATTCAACATTCATTAATACAAATTACTCATTCAACAAAGCTGTAGAAAGTACTTATAATTATGCTATAGGATTCATTAAAGAAAATGATGGTAAAGTAACCAGGGAAAAATTGAGGATCAAAGTACAAAAGCCGGTTCCGCTCAAGTTTGAAGTTGCCTTCCCCGATATGGTTTACGACAGGACGGTATCTGTTTTTGATAAGGATGGATTCATATTAAAGGGTGCCTGGAAGAAACATACAATCCTATCTGGACAGAGCCGTGAACCACGCGACCAGGCAATGGTATCAGGGAAAGCAGGCGACGAGTTGATTATTAAATTTGAAGGCACAGGGATTTCACTTAACGGAAACTGGTTCAGGGATGGAGGCAGGGCAGACATTTATCTTGATAACCAGATGCACCGAACCATTGATACCTATTATTATTTCAGCAGCCAACAACATTCAAATGTGAGCCTGTGGCACGCGACCGGTTTACAGTCAGGTCAACATACTGTAAAGTTGGTGGTCAGAGGAGAAAAACGTCCTGAATCGGATGGAACCAGTGTTTATATCACAGGAGTTATTATTTTCAAGACAGCTTCAAAAAAGAATGAAAACTGGAAATTTTCATTTGAGGAATAATATTGTAAAAAATGCCTAAAGTGCCTGGAGTGCCTAAAGTACTTATAGTTATTTCCACTATTTAAATCTCTTTTTTAACTTTAAGTACTCCAAACTTTAGCTCACTTTAAACTTAAAGGATATGTTTATACCTCAATCTTATTCGCTGGCAGTTATACTCTGCATCGTAACAATGCTCTGCTGGGGCTCGTGGGGTAATACCCAGAAGCTGGCAGGCAGATCATGGCGCTTTGAACTCTTTTACTGGGATTATGTGATCGGCATACTCCTCTTCTCTTTACTGCTCGGTTTTACTCTCGGCAGCTTCGGTGAGGAGGGCAGGGGTTTCGTTGCTGACATAAGACAAGCTGATTCAAAAAGTATTTTCAATTCGTTTCTCGGTGGTGTAATATTTAATGCGTCGAATATCCTGCTTGTCGCGGCTATGGCAATAGCAGGCATGTCGGTTGCGTTTCCGGTTGGTGTGGGAATAGCTCTTGCGCTTGGAGTGATTTTGAACTATATATTTGCACCAAAAGGTGATCCAATTATTCTTTTTGCCGGAGTAGCTCTTATTGTGGCTGCAATAATAATTGATGCCCTGGCTTATAAAAAACACAGTGCTTCACAGCAGAAAGTATCCGGTAAGGGTATTATTCTTTCAGTTGCAGCAGGGATTCTGATGTCACTCTTTTATCGTTTTGTCGCCAGTTCGATGGCAACGGATTTTGCTACTCCCGAAGCCGGAAAGCTTACCCCTTATTCTGCTGTCTTCTTCTTTGCAATCGGTGTAGTGATTAGCAATTTTCTGTTCAACTATATATTTATGAAGAAACCCGTTGAGGGAGAACCTCTTTCTTTAAGTGATTATACAAAAGGAAGCTTTAGAGTTCACCTTACCGGGATTCTCGGTGGTGTAATCTGGAACATCGGAATGTCGATGAGCATAATCGCTTCAGGGAAGGCTGGATTTGCTATTTCTTATGGACTTGGCCAGGGAGCAACACTTATTGCAGCTCTCTGGGGTGTTTTTATCTGGAAAGAATTCAAAGGAGCATCAAAACCAGTTAATACTTTGATCCTCTTAATGTTCCTTGCATACCTTGCAGGACTTGCCCTGCTGGTTTATGCGGGAGCATAATATCACGCAGAAATGCAGAGGCATGGTCACCGTTTATTAATAGGAGTGTACTCTTTCCTTCCATAAACATTTTTAAAGGCAGGTCGAATGATTCTTTTTGCCGAGAAAGTAAGTTCTTCTATACGGTGTGCACACCATCCGGAAACTCTTGCAATTGCAAATAGTGGAGTATAAAGCTCCTTTGATATATCAAGACAGGTGTAAACAAATCCGGAATAAAAATCAATATTAATACAGACCACCTTTGTTGATTTTTCTCCTTTAAATACTCTGAAAACCTCAGGTGTAATTCTTTCAACCAGTGAGTAAAGTTCAAATTCTTCAAGACGGCCTTTTTCTATTGCCAGTTCTCTTGCTTTTGCCTTTAAAATTGCAGCCCTGGGATCAGAAATAGTATAAACAGCGTGCCCGATACCATATATCTTACCTGAAAAATCATTTGCTTTCTTATTAAGGATCTTCAGTAGATACTCCTTCACTTCTTCCTCACTTGTCCAGTCCTTTACATTGATTTTCATATTTTCCATCATTTCCAGAACTCTCACATTTGCTCCTCCATGTAATGGCCCTTTTAATGATCCTATAGCGGAGGTAACGGCAGAATAAATATCTGTTTCCGAAGAGCTGGTTACCCTCATAGTAAAGGTGGAATTATTACCACCTCCATGTTCCGCGTGAAGGACAAGCATGAGATCGAGCAAATCAGCTTCAAGTTTTGAATAACCTTTACTTTCGCCTTTGATTAAATAGAGAAAATTTTCAGATGGACTCAGGTTGGGCTGCGGATGACGGATGGATAAAGTCTTTCCCTTATAAAGGTGCCTTAATGCCTGATATGAATATGCAACAATTGTCGGAAATTTTGCAATAATATTTAAAGACTGCTTAATCATGTTATCCAGAGAGATATTATCAGGCTTATCATCAAGAGTATACAATCCCAGCACCGATCTTGCAAGGATATTAAGCACATCCTTTCCTTTCATTGATAATATCATGTCTTTTACAAAATCATCTGGTAAAGAGCGTAAAGAAGCCATGTGTTCAGAAAACTCCATCAACTCATCTTTTGTGGGAAGATGACCGGTTAATAAAAGGTAAACAGTTTCATAAAAACCATGCCGGTTTTCTTTTTGAAACCCCATAGTAATATCTTCAATATCAATCCCCCTGTAAAACAATTTCCCGGGGATAGCCACAACTTTTCCATCTTCTTTCTCATAGCCTACAACATCACCGATGTTGGTTAATCCGACCAGAACACCCGTCCCATCAGAGTTACGCAGTCCACGTTTAACATCGAATTTCTCAAATAATGTATTTTCAATCTGGCATGATTCTCTTACCGCTTTCTCCAACTTTGTAAAGAAATTATTATCTTCCATAAGATTTGATTTTTGTGATTTTTTAAGTTTAAATGTATGAGACTATTGCATCTGCAAATTCTGATGTCTTTAAAAGAGTAGCATTCTCCATCAAACGATGAAAATCATATGTTACCTTTTTGCTCTGAATAGCATTTCCCAGCCCTTTATAGATACTTTCAGCTGCTTCTTCCCATCCAATATAGTCAAACATAAGAGCACCTGACAGAATCACTGATCCCGGATTAACCTTATCCTGATTAGCATATCTGGGTGCTGTTCCATGTGTTGCTTCAAAAATTGCATGCCCTGTTTCAAAATTAATATTAGCACCCGGGGCAATGCCAATGCCTCCGACCATAGCTGCAAGAGCATCGGAAATGTAGTCCCCGTTAAGGTTCAGAGTAGCAATGACAGAATAATCTGATGGCCTGGTCAATATCTGCTGAAGGAAGGCATCAGTTATGATATCCTTAATTATTACCTTTCCTTCTGTTTCTGCTGTTTTCAACGTTTTCTGTGCCGATTCCTCGCCAACCTCATCTGAAATACATTTATATTGTTCCCAGGTAAAAACATCTTTCCCGAATTCCCTTTCAGCAAGCGCATATCCCCATTTCATGAATGCTCCTTCAGTGAATTTCATTATGTTTCCTTTGTGGACAAGCGTTACTGAAGGGAGTCTCCTTTCAATGGCAAACCTGATTGCCTGCCTTACAAGACGTTCGGTCCCTTCAACTGATACCGGCTTTATTCCCAGAGAAGATGAATCCGGGAAGCGGATCGATGTTACACCCATCTCATTAATAAGGAATTTCTTAAGCTTTTCAGTAGGAGGTTCACCATTCATAAACTCGATACCTGCATAAATATCTTCAGTGTTCTCCCTGAAAATGTACATGTGTACATTTTCAGGCTTTTTGACCGGGCTCGGCACGCCCTGAAAATAGCGGACCGGCCGGTAGCAGGTATAGAGGTCAAGTTCATGGCGCAATGCAACATTTAAAGAACGCATCCCCTCACCTACTGGGGTTGTCAGCGGACCTTTAATACCTACAATATAATCCCTGAAACTTTGTAAAGTCTCCTCCGGGAGCCAGTTCCCAGTCGCATGGAAAGCTTTTTCACCTGCAAGAACCTCTTTCCAGGTTATTTTCCTTTTCCCGCTGTATGATTTATTTACTGCTGCATCAAAAACACGAACCGATGCTCTCCAGATATCTGGTCCGGTTCCGTCACCTTCAATAAACGGGATTATTGGATCATCGGGAACCTTCAGCTTTCCATTAACCATTGTAATTTTTTCACCCATTGTGCTTATGATTTTTTCTGATAATATTTAAAGCACTTCCTGCCTTTAACCACAATATTTGTTTTTTATTGTAAGAATGATCTACATGGAACTCTTCATCAGTGCCATCCTTATGGTTAAGCCTGACATTTAACTGACTGCCGTGTGAGAATCTTTCCAGTCCGATAATGTCAATTCTGTCATCCTCTCTGATTTTTTCATAATCAGCACTATAGGCGAATGTCATTATTAACACACCCTGCTTTTTCAGATTTGTTTCATGAATACGGGCAAAAGATTTTGCTAAAATTGCCTTTACCCCAAGAAACCTGGGTTCCATAGCTGCATGTTCGCGTGAAGAACCTTCTCCAAAATTATCTTCACCTATAACAATTGAACCAAATCCATTATCACGGTAACATCTTGCTACCTGAGGAACCGGTTCATATTTCCCTGACAGAAGATTAAGAACTGAATCGGTTTTTTCATTAAAATAATTGATTGCCCCGATCATATAATTATCAGAGATGTTCTCGAGATGTCCGCGATATTTCAACCACACTCCAGCCATTGAGATATGATCAGTTGTACATTTGCCTTTCACTTTTATAAGTACCGGCATATTATGAAAATCTGGCTCATTAAACTCATTGAAAGGCCTGATCAGCTGCAACCTCTCAGAACCGGGGGAGATTTTTATCTCAACCTTTGTTTTGTCGAACGAAGGCTTTTGATAACCATTTATTAATTCGTTAAAATCATGCTGAGGAAGAGCTTGTCCCTCCGGTTCCGTTAATTTCATTTTTTCACCATCGGAATTAATAAGTAAATCTTCCATGGGATTAAATGTAAGATCTCCCGCTACAGAAATAGCAGTGACTATTTCAGGAGATGCCACAAAAGCATGTGTATTTGGATTTCCATCAGCTCTTTTTGAGAAATTTCTGTTAAATGAATGGATAATGGTATTAATTCTCGTGTTATTGCTGTCGTTCCTGTTCCATTGTCCAATACATGGGCCGCAGGCATTCGCAAAAATTTTACCTCCTGCTTTTCTGAACAGATCCATAAATCCGGCATCCTCTGCAATGGCCTTTATTCTTTCTGATCCAGGAATAATTATAAATTCAGACCGGAGACTCAGCTTTTCAGATAATGCGTTTTTAACTACTGATGCAGCTCTTGAAATATCTTCATATGAAGAATTGGTGCACGATCCGATAAGTCCTGCATCTACTTTTACAGGCCATCCGTGTTTTTCGGCTTCCCTCTTCATTTGTGATATCGGAATAGCACGGTCGGGAGTAAATGGTCCGTTAATATATGGTTCAAGTGATGAAAGATTGATTTCATAATACTTGTCAAAATACAAAGCCGGATTGGCATAAACCTCATGGTCTCCTGTAAGATGATCTCTGTGACTGCAGGCAAGTTCAGCCACCTCCATCCTGTCTGTAGAAGAAAGGTAATCTGACATTGATTTGTCAAAGCTAAAAACCGAACAAGTGGCACCTGTCTCTGCGCCCATATTGCAAATTGTTGCTTTACCGGTACATGATAATGATTCGGCCCCTTCCCCAAAGTATTCAATGATTGATCCTGTTCCTCCTTTCACGGTAAGCATCCCGGTCAGCTTAAGAATTATATCCTTTGCCGATGACCATCCATTGAGCTTCCCGGTTAGTTTTACCCCTATAAGACCCGGGAATTTCAGTTCCCAGCTCATTCCTGTCATTACATCAACAGCATCAGCTCCTCCCACTCCTATAGCAAGCATTCCAAGTCCTCCTGCGGTAGGTGTATGGGAATCTGTTCCTATCATCAACCCTCCTGGGAATGCATAGTTTTCCAGAATTACCTGATGGATTATCCCGGCACCCGGTTTCCAGAAACCAATATCATATTTGCTGCACGCCGAGCTGAGAAATTCATAAACTTCCCTGTTTATTTCAAGCGCTGATTTCAGGTCTGATTCTGCACCAGATCTTCCTGTGATCAGGTGATCGCAATGAACAGATGAAGGAACTGAGACACGCTCCTTTTCCGTCACAATGAACTGCAGCAATGCCATTTGAGCAGTAGCATCCTGCATGGCAATACGGTCGGGTGCAAAGTCTGCATAGTCTGATCCACGGTTGATCCTTGTTATATGTGATTTTTCAGCAAGATGACTGTACAAAATTTTCTCACTTAATGTCAAAGGGCGCCCGAGGTACTTCCTGATTTCATCTATTTTTTCCGGAAGCGACTGATAAAAAGATTTAATAATATCAATATCAAAGCTCATATAGTCTGACTCAATTTGTGTTTATTTTCGTATCTGACCATTACCTTCGATTATCCATTTGTACGTAGTAAGTTCTTCAAGTGCCATCGGACCCCTTGCATGTAGCTTCTGGGTTGAAATGCCTATTTCTGCGCCAAGTCCGAATTCAGCCCCGTCAGTAAATGCAGTTGAGGTATTGGAATAAACTGATGAAGCATCTACCTGATTGAAAAACAGATTTATGCGCTCAGTACTTTCTGATATAATAGCCTCGCTGTGCTTTGAGCCATATTTTTCAATGTGTGCAAGTGCTTCCTCATATGTTCTGACAGTTTTCACTGCCATCTTATATGAGAGGAACTCCGTTCCAAATGAATCTTTCGTAGCTGCATGAAGCAGCTCCGATGGATACTTATCCTTTAATGCTTTGAATGCTTTTTTATCAGCAAAAATCTCCACGTTCGATCTGGCACAGGGTTCCACAATGAATCCAAGATCTTCCAGACGCTTATCATGTATTATCAGGCAGTCGAGAGCATTACAAACACTTACTCTCCTTGTCTTTGCATTATTTATTATATCCCTGCCTTTCCCTTTGTCACCAAATTCGTCAAAATATGTATGACATATTCCGGCGCCGGTTTCAATAACCGGGATGGTGGAATTTTTTCGGACAAAATCAATTAAGCCCTTACTGCCGCGGGGTATTAAAAGATCAACATATGCCCGGGCATTAAGTAATTTTACAGTTTCGTCGCGATCCCCGGTCATAAGTGTCAGAATATCAGGACTAATATTAAATTTTCTCAAAACATTTCTGATAATAGTGACAATTGCTGAATTTGAATTTATCGCCTCACTTCCCCCTTTGAGGATACAGGCATTGCCCGATTTCAGGCAAAGCGAAAACACATCAAATGTAACATTTGGCCTCGATTCATAAATAACACCCACAACCCCGAAAGGAACTGAGATTTTGGATATTTTCAATCCGTTCGGACGTATGTTTTCTGTCAGGATCCTGCCCAGGGGAGTTTTCATCCGGGCAACATTCATTATATCGGATGATATTCCTTTTATACGTTCGTGACTAAGCAGCAAGCGGTCATATCCAGGATTGCTTTTATCCAGTGAAGCAAGGTCCTTATTATTTTCAGCAATAATAAATTCTGAATTTTTTATTGCTTCCTCAGAGACCATAATAAGGATCTTGTCAATAGTTCCTGGATCGAGAGTATTTAAAGTCCGGCTTGCATTTAAAACATTTACAAATATGCGTGTAAGGTTCATTTTAATTATCCTTTCTGCATTCAGGTTCAAACCTGAACACCATTTTTACTTTCCTCATTCACCACAAGGTAATCGTAATGTATAAAGGGTTTGCTTCGTTTATCACCAATACTCTCCTCAGCTATTTTTGAGTCATACTGAGATTTTCCTAATCCGATACTATTCCCCTCTTTATCAAGAATTCTGATAATATCGCCACTTTTAAAAAAGCCTTCAATTTTTACTATTCCTATCATCAACAGACTTGTTGCCCTATTGTTCAGCAGTGCCTCCCTTGCCCCGTCATTAATATATACAGCTCCTCTGGCAAATGTATCGGAGTGAAAAAGCCACTTCTTTACACTTTTTATCTTGCTACTATTACCAATAAAATGAGTGAATGGTACATCCTTACCTCTTAAAATGTCAGTTACGATCGAGTCGCGGTTCCCATTGGCGATAAAGACATCTGTACCCTCAGAGGCTATTTTCTTTGCTGTGGAACATTTAGTTAACATTCCACCTCTTCCAAATCCTGATTTTCCCGTTGAGATAAACTTTCTGATGTCATCAACATCCGGTTTAATTTCTTTAATAATTTCTGCTTCAGGGCTGCCTGGTATACCATTATAAATTCCATCAACATTCGACAGAATGAAAAGAGCCTCACAATCCATCAGAGAAGAAATCATACCTGACAATTCGTCATTGTCAGTAAACATTAGATCATTTATTGATATTGTATCATTTTCATTCACAATAGGCAGGACGCTGTTTTCAATCATTGCTGATATGCAGTTTTTCATGTTAAGGTAATGCCTGCGGTCTCTGAAGCTCTCCTTTGTTGCAAGAAGTTGTCCGGCATTGATACCGTATTTACTGAACAGGAACTGATATGTTGACATCAGTTTAACCTGACCAATTGCAGCCCAAATCTGTTTTGCTGATACAATGTTTGTTTTCTTCGACGGAGTTATTGAGCTTCTGCCGGCAGCGACTGCTCCCGACGAGATAAGTATTACTTCAAGGCCTTGTTTATTAAGAATTGCCACATCCTCAACAATTCGTAACATCCTTCCGGTGTTAAGCGATCCATCACTTTGGGTAATGACATTACTTCCGACCTTAATTGCAATTTTATTATATCTCCATCCTGTTTTTTTCAATTTATTACATTTTATGCTGATCTGAAAAAAATTTTGCGCAATATTAATAGAAAATGTGAATATATTATAGCGAAACATGAGTTTTTTGAATAATCTGTTGCTTTTGCTTAATGCAAAATAAAAGCCAGATTTTAATCTTTAACGGAATATTGCTGAGGAACTCAGTATTAAAGGTTACCGGAAAGTGGATCGGATTGTGGAATGCTTTAACAGGAATTGTAACTTTCAGAGTTTCTCCTTTACTAACATTGACACGCTTAAATCCTTTCAATGCCTTTGCCGGGCGTTCAACTCTGGAATCAGGGAAACTAACATAAAGTTGTGCTACTTCATCACTATCATAATTTCCGGTATTCTGAAGGTTAAATGTGATATTAGTCATTTCACCTTTTCCCAACACCTTCTTTTCAACTTTTAATCCTGAATATTTGAAGCTGGTGTAAGTCAGCCCGTAACCAAACGGGAACAATAGAGGATTCCTTTCAGAATTGTCGAGCATACCGAGTTTTAAAAGAACCCTGAGGTTACCGTAAATTGCTTCATCAATTTCCTTTTCTGTTATAAGTTTCGTATCCGTGCATCTTCAGAAAGGCGGGTATCCTGAAAAGTATATGTTTGTGCGCCGGAAATCAGGTGCACAAAAATCAGAAATAAACTGAAATTGATTCTTTTCATAAATATATTCATCTGATAATATTGCTTTCAAATTCATATTTTCCTGATCCGACTCTAAACACAGTATACCCATTTTCCATTCTATCGTAACTTATTCCAGAATTTTTTCTTATTTTCTTTCCACTTTCAAGAACGGAATTCATGCTCTTTGAGGGAACATTTATGGTTGCTGTGGATCCTACAGGAACTTCAACAGTCATTGTAAATTTGCCGGTGTCTTTTTTCCAGCTTATTCCACAATTACCATAAGGTGTTAGATTTGAATATTTAGCATACGATAAATCATTAACAGGCTGAGGTCTGAAAATTATATGATTATAACCCGGATTCTGAGGATCGCTGTTGATACCCGCCAGCTTTCTGTAAAGCCATACAAGTCCTCCTCCGAACATCGGGTGATTGCCAGAACCTGGATTATCCCAGCCTTCCCATGAAGTTGTTGCACCCTGCTCAATCCAGTATCCATATGAGGGTGATGTTCGCTTACTCATCGCCTCATAAGCAAGCTCATTCATCCCGTTTTCAGCAAGGACCTCAAAGAAAAACTGGGTCCCGAAAATTCCGGTATCCAGATGACCTTTGTTGGACTGAATATCTGCCTTCAGCGCAGCTATAACTCTTACCTTCTGGTCCTCAGGAATACCTATTTTCAGCGCAAAAATATTTCCACCATATTTACCATAAGTGCCTCTTTCCTCATCATAGAATCGCTTCATGAATGCCTGCTGTGTTTTTTCTGCTATTGCTGCATATTTTTCTGCTTCTTCCTTATGTCCGAGTACTGAAGCAATCTTTGAGGTAATATCTGCGCAACGCCAGAGATAGAAAGTATGCACCATATTGTCAGGGGGCAATTCAAATGGCTGAGACCAGTCACCAAGGTTCATCCACCTGTTGGGTTTTCCATCGGGGCCAACAACCTGCGAAAACATTATACCCTCTTCATCTGTCCAGGTAAGCATGTATCTTATGTAACCTTTCATCCCATCATAACTGTCCTTAAGAATATCAACATCACCATAATGCAGGTAAAATTCCCATGGCATTATACTGATCGCGGCACCCCAGGCTACGCCTCCCCCGCATCCGGGCTGCCATGGGGCTCCGTTGGGTACATAACCTGTCTCCTCATTACATGATCCGATAATATCGTGGATCCACTTATTGTAAAATGCCCGTGCATCGAAATTATGCATTACGGTCACGCATGCAACCTGACCGTCGCCGGTATACGGAGAACGCTCACGATTTGGACAATCGCTGGCAATACCGCCATGCATGTTATCCGTCTGACTTCTCCACCATATTTTGTTAATATCATTAAGCAACGGATTGGAACACTCAAATTTACCGGTAGTCTCAATGAAGGTGTAAACTGCTTCTGCTCTAATCTGCTCAGGTTTCAGATCTCCCGGCCAGTTTGATATTTCCACTTCCCTGAAAACAAACCATGTAAAACGAGCGGAGTAGGACTCCAGACCACTTCCCCTGAGAGTGTAAGAATTATCTCCGGAAGGAGTCTGATGCAGATACCTGATGTTAATTTTCCGTCCGGCTTCTCCAGTCATATCTTTCAGATGAACCCAGCCCGAAATCTCCTGGCCAAAATCCACTTTATACCGTCCCTCCCCAAGCTTCTCTATCTTAACCGGATCCAGTGTTTCCATAACACGGTCGGGATAAGACATGTGAGCCTTCATCCTTCCTTCCGGTGCCTTTCTTATTGCAGTATTTACCCACTTGGAATAATCAAAGCCTTTTTCACACCAGCCGGGTTGTTCAAGACGGGCATCATAATGCTCTCCGTCAAAAACCAGGTCCATCAGTATCGGGCTTTTCGCAGCTTTCCAGGTTTCATCACTGACGATAACTTCCTCTGTTCCATCAGAATATTTCAGGTGGATCTGACCCAAAAAACGCGGTGTGCCATAAGACTCAGTCCAGTTGATGGGTGCGTTAAAGAAGCCGTTACCGACAATCGCACCTGCAACATTCTCACCATTCGTCAGGAGGTCTTTCAAATCATACGAGAGGTACATAACCCTGTACTCCTTAAAATTATCGGGGATAGGAATCGCATTATTCATTAATCCAGGCCTTTTACCATAGTTTGTCTGGTTCGGAACTAACACATCATTTCCCACTTTTTTACCATTCAGGTAGAATTCGAAATATCCAAGTCCGGTCACATAAGCTTTTGCCGAAATAAGACCTTTTTTCACTGAAAATGTTTTTCGAAGCATCGGAGCCGGGGATGGAGTTTTTAAAGAATAAATATCAGTAATTGTTTGTCCAGGTTTCGCGCGTGAAGCCGTAAGAGGTCTTTCCTTATCAGGAATTGGTTCTTCACCCTCCCATGGGGCTCCGATCCATTTTGCCTTCCACTCATCGGGATTCATAATTCCCATGGACCAGAATGCCGGCTCGCTCCAGTCAGAGACCTTCCCGTCCTTATCCCACACCCTTACCTGCCACCAGCAATCCTGGCCCGAAGCAAGAAATTTTCCGTTGTATCGGATATTAACTGATTCATTTGAAATTACATTACCGCTTTCCCAGAGATCAGCCTTACCGGCAAGCAATAATTCCTTTGAACCTGCGACTTTAATCTCCCATGCAGTCTGAAACTGTCCTCGCTCATCTTTATCGGCAATGTTGATCCATGAAAGACGCGGATTGGCAATATCGACTACCGGTGGATTTTTAAGATATTCGCAAGTTAAACCCGACGGGGTGATTTTGGCTACCATAAGCTGTGCCGACAGAAGTACACAGGTAATCGATACCAAAAAATATTTGATCATATTCTATAAATTGATTTACCAAAGTCTCTCACACCATCCATGGACGCAGACGCTCCCTTGAACCGGAAAGCGCTTCAAGAGCAATATTAACATCTTCAACTATCTGGAAATCATACATTCCGAGGCAGACAAAATCAGCACCGTTTGTAAATGCATATTTCAAACCATCTTCAGGTTTAATAGCTCCTGCAGCGAGCACTTTAAATGCAATCCATGGTGCATTAAGTGTTCCCATAAACCTGATAGTCTCCTCCGGATTGTAGTCGAACATGTTATCTTGCCATGTCGAATCCGGCTGAGCTGACCAGTAATTATGGCTATGGCAGGTTTTTACCCAGAAGTCTGGCTTTAATCCATATTCCACACAAGTCTTTATAGCTTCTATTCTGTGAGCACCGATACCTGCAGGTTTTCCATGACTCCGAATCTCCTCCAATCCTTTATGTATGAGTTCTATGCGCTGCGCAACTGTTCTTCCTTCACGATCGTCCCATTTCTCGTCAGTCCAACGGTCGGTGATTTCTCCCTGGCAATATAGAGCATCGGAGTCAACAGCCAGCGACATTGCAATGCCTTTCTGAAAATCGAGGCTGATACCACAGTCGGAAATGAACTTCATTTTACCCTTGAATTCATGCTTGTACTTCTGAAAAACCCGCCCAAGCTGGGGATTGGTTATGATAGCATTTATCCCGCACTTTTCTGCCAGCGCCAGGGTCTGCATCACTTTTTCGTCGGTATGATAAGTCTTTACAAGCTTTGAAACGTAGATAAGATCGCGGGCATGAGCCCAGCCACCAATAAGGTTCCCTCCGGCAATTAACCGGCTAAGTTCAAACTGCGCTGGTTTTCCGTCTTTACCTTTATAGTTTATCACTCCTTTCGGCACCTCTCCCTTCAGGTCTTTCAAAGTGGCATAATTAAACTTCAGCAGAGTTGCTCCTGAATTTGCGTCTATTCCTTCAACCTTTAATAGTTTTTCCTCAAAACTGTCCCATTTCCTTTTTTTGTAGAGAGCATAAGCAAAAACACCTATCGCAGGGAAAGAGATAAGGTTTTTAATTACCTCTCTGCGGTCAAGCCTCTTTCTGTTCTCAGCAGACAGACCAGGAACCGGTTTCCGGGCCTTTTCTTCCTTCCATTTTGAATAGAGCCTGTCAATACTGAAAAGATAACCCGGTGAAATAAAAATGTATGCGGATAAAACAAAAAACTCAATAAGATTTCTGTTAATCCACAGGTAATTACCTTCAACAGGAACTCCGAACATATAACCAGGGATAGGAGGATATGCAATAAAATAGAAAAAGAGCATCAGGGCACCGCCGACGCTCGCCCACCTGGTCATCAAACCAAGCATAAGACCTGCACCGACAAGGATCATCCCATAAATGTTTATGAAATCGATAACAGCAATTACAGAGCTATTATTGGCCATTGCATTGAACAACGGCGCAAAAATCCATTTGGAACCCGCCAGATATGGCGCAGAACTCCAGGCTTCCGCCATAATTTTTGAAATACCTTCATACAAAAAGTGCCACCCGATTGCAATCCTGATAACTGTAAGAAACCAGGGCAATACCTTTCCAAAGTTAGATTCTGCTGCAGATTTCATTTTATTTTTATTTATTAATCTTCCTTTCCATCTGTTCAATAATATAATTGAATTTTTTCTCCAGATCAGAGTCAAACACTGCAAGTTCTTTCCACTCATCTGTTCCATAAACACCCGCTTCTGAATAATCGAAGGGTATAAATTTTATTTGTTTTGCAACCGACTGGCTTTTAAACCTGAAATCATATTCCGAAGGACGTCTGAACAGAGGATCAGCAATGATTGAATTAACATCCTTACCAGATTTCTGCCAGTCAGAAAAAGACATGTCAGAAAACCGGATATCTTTCGTCCGTGCATCCCAGTAACAGTTTAAGTCGGATAACAAATTGAATTTATGCCAGTTACTGCTTAAAAGAGTACCTTTTTCAAAATAAACTATATTATTGGTAAAACTGATGGATTTGTGCACCTCTACCCGTGTAGCCTGAAGCTGAGACCGTAAATTCAAAGCAAAAATGTTATTTCTTATTACGTTCTCCATCCCGTAATGCTGATGAAAACCAGAACTCTTACAGGCGTACACAAGATTGTTCTCCATAATAATACCGGTTGATCCTTCATCTGTATAAAGACCCCATCCTCCATAGTCAAATGAATAAACATGATGAATAACATTATCGGATACAACTGTACCTTCTGACGGACCGAGGGTATAAATGCCTCCCATATCGCAAAGTTCACCCCATCCAAGGTGATGGATATGATTGAATGCTATAAGATTTCTTTTTGATGGGCTGTTAGCATACCCCCATACCCAACCAACAGATATCCCTGAATAGCGAAGATCAGATATTTCATTATGAGTCAGCTTATTATCGCTTGCATTGAAGATAATTATCCCGACTGCACAGGGGAAAATATATCCGCAATCCCTTATAATATTATTATCAATTGTAATATTATTCGTGATCTCATTAACCTCAGAACGAATGATTGTCTCTCCGATTTTAACGCCACCGGCACCCAGATCGTGTAAATAGCAACCTGAAACAGAACAATTACTGCATGCCCTGCGGAACCAGAAAGCATAAGTGCCGGTATGTGCAATTTCACAATTCTTAAAAGTGATATTCCTTGCAAAATCGAGTGTTATTACAGCATCGACAGGTGATGCAGCCTGGGCAGGTTCATTTCCCTTTTCAGGCATCTGGTATCCGGATACCTGGAAAACCATATTTTCAAACCGGATATTCTCAACCGGTTTCCCGTTTTTTTCATTTCCTCGGAGCAAAATAAAATCATTTATAAAGGGAACATAGAAGGTGCTGCTCCAGATATTCTCACCTTCACGCGGAATGTAATAAAGGTTTCCTGAACGCTCCAGAAACCATTCTCCAGGAGCATCAAGGGCTTCTTTGTAGTTTTCAACAAAATAGCGTGTTTGGGAATCAAGGATGTTCCATGGTTTCATTCCTGAACCAACCGTGTAGATTGCTGACCGGGATCTATCAAATTCATAAATATGCTTTCTTGTATTATCCCATTTATGATAAAAGGTTATTACCGCATCTCTGAAATCCTCTTCGGAAAATGAATTAAAGAATCCAGTATCTGTGCTGTCAAGAAATATTTTCTGAACTGCGAGTTCCGGAGAACGACCTGTCCCTTTTTCAACCACTGTTTCTGTAACATTTTTTACAAAGGAAAAGTCCTCATTGGGTGTTCTTGCTCTTACTGCTCTTTTCCCATTAACAAAAAATTGTTCAAAATACCACCCATAACGTTCAACCTCAGGTATAAATGCTTTCCAGAGTTTTGAATTCACTCTTTCAAATCCCAAAATTTTAACACCCCCTGTAAAGATTGCCTGTGTCCCCTCTTCAGCTTTGAAAACCAGAGGAGCAGAAGGAGTTCCTGAATCTTCACTGTTTAAAACAAGAGGATCCCGCATGAGATATTCACCTCCGAGAGCGATTACTTCAACAGGCTGATCACCTGAATTTACTTTCCGAAGTTCCCTTGAGCGTTCATGGGCTTTGCTTAAAGAGGCAAGAGGCCTCTCTAAAGTACCCGGATTGTTGTCATTGCCGGAAGGCGAGAGGTAAATCTTCTGGGCATGAATCAGATCCTGACAAAATGAAAACATCAGAATTATCAGGCTGATAAGAAGTTGCGTTTTCATGTAAAAGGTTTAGTTTAACTGATAAGCTAATTATTTAATTTTTAAACATTTCGTCATAGTGAGGCATTTCGTCAAAGATACCTCCTCCTGTGTTATAGAACTCCCTGCCAAGTTCATAAACACCCCCTTTTACCTGCACCCATGAAGCATTTTTCCTGGGATGATACTCAAGCATTGTGTTCCAGTTTTTGTAATTCTGGTGTCCATTACTTTCAACAAGTCCAAGATTTCCGATTCCGGGAAATGAGGCAAGCCTTGCTGCAACGTTTTTATTCCATTCCACAAGTATTGGATTGACAGTTAAGTCGGCACAAAAACAGGGAATATTGCGTTCATAAGCTGCCTGCGCAATTTTCATGGTCATACTCAATGTTTTGGCTATCGCTTTAAGGGCAATTGCTTTATACCCCATCTGTATCCGTTTAATTGCATCTTCCACGGTATGAGCACTTTCATCGGAAGCAAGCCGAACGGGAATATCACTAACATCGATTTCGATTTCTTCAGCAAAAGGCTCTTCAATAATAGCAATCTGGTCATAAGCTCCTATATTCCGGGCATGGTCAAGAAGTCTGAGAAGTGTCTCTTTCTTTTCATACCGCCCGTTTGCATCAAAATAGTAAGGGAGTTTCCCGTTTTTAGTGTAGTCTGTTTTTACATTTCCAATTGCCTGGTGAATGGCTGTCAGTCTTGCCTTATCCTTTACCAGCATCTCTTCCTGTGTACCTGGCTGCCCTATCTTGATCTTCATAAAGAAATATCCCTGGTCAGTTGCAGCCTTTATCTCCTCTATAGGAATATTATAAGCCATAAGTGGTATCCCTGCAACTTTGTTATGATGCTTCGAAAGTGCCTTTTTATATGCGACAGGGATCATTTCATCAAATGTCCTGATATCGTTTTCTTTTGCATACAGAAGCCAGGCAGCATTATCAACTCCAACCAGAGCATTAAGAGCAAATGTTTTACGTAAGAGGGGATTTGATGTAATTTTTTGCCCGAATTCATATACTTCCGGAAGAACATTATCGAGAAGTTCAACCGGAGAATTGAAACTCTGACCATTAATTATCTGCATCGCTCTTTCAGTCATGGCATACATAAGTGCATTGCCTCCGCTTTCGGAGTGTGATGCAAATACCTGTGCATCAGACCATAGTACACTTTGGGAGCAAAGTCCTATTGAATGAGCTCCTGAATTGCTTTCCAGGAAAGATGCTGTCTGCCAGATTTCGGTCATATAGCCCCCTTTAAATCCGAATGGACGGATAAGCGGTTCACGTTCAAAGTTAGAGCTGACTCTGGAAATTTTGATCTTTTTCGGTTCAACATCTGCACACCCTGAAACAAAAAAATCCAGTGGGGAAGCCATAACAGCTGTTCCTGCTGCCATGAGACCACCTTTGATGAAAGTCCTTCGGTCTGTTATTGCCATATTACAAAAGCTGGTATTTAAGAAGAAATCCGTTCAGGAAATCAACATCTTTCTTCAGTTTCTTTACAATTATTTCCTGTTGTTGTAAAAGTGGTAACTTTTCCTCACCTTTTTCAAAAAGGGGATATTCAACATGAAGGGTGATCGGACCTGAGATGTTGAGCTCCTTCACTGTTCTGAAGAAAAGATCCCAGTTTACCATTCCCTCACCCATTGGAACGGTTACTGCTGATGGTCTTCCTTTTACCGTCATCCAGGTAAAATCTTTTATTGCCAGTGTTTTTATATAGGGTGCTATAAGGCGCATACCAATAATCCATGCATTTGCGCCTTCAACCATTGCATGCCTTACATCGTACTGACATCCGGCAAATGCAGGGGAAAGTTCACGAAGAAGTTCGTAAAGATCCCATACCGGCCCCCCTACCCTTGTCCCGGCATGATTCTGGTAATCTCCATGGATATTATATTTCTGGTTAAGTACAACTACTTCTTTAAGACTTGTCTTATGTTTCTGAAGCGATTCCCATATTCCTGTTTTATAATCAAATTCTAAATAACCAAACCTGTAGTGTGTTATCCCGAGAGATGATGCGGTTTTAAGGACTCTTTCAGTCAGAGGGTCGGAAGCTGTAACTATCCCCGTCACCATCATATCGAGGGCCAGATTATATTTCCTGGCTTCCTTAACCAGTAATGGAAGTTTTGTTTCCACCTCAGAAGGTTCAACTTTTCCACCAGGTCTGACAGTAAGGTCAAAACCGCCGATACCTGATTTTGCAGTGCATTCGCACATAAAGCCAAAATCATAAGCATCAAGGGGTTTGGAAAAGATCCGGATCGGAAACCTGCTGTCAGGGTCTGGCTTATATCCATGGCCGGTAGCTGAATAAAAAGGAATAGCAGCACCTGCTGCAGCAATGGTTGTAATGAAATCCCTTCGATTTTGTTTCATTATATTTTATTTATAGTGTCCAGGGTTTACGGTATTCATAATGGAGAAGTTTGTTGGCAGCCTTGTTGTTTGTGAATATCTCTTTTTCGGGATCCCATTGCAGGCGGTCTTTTACTGCCAGAGCAATGTTTGCAAGGTGTGCAAAGCTTGTTGATCTGTGGCCATCCTCGATAGAACATAATGGAGTCTGTCTCGATTTAATACAATCGAGGAAGTTCCTCACAAGGTTTCCAGTACTGTTGGCGCTGCTGCCATCGGCAAGAGGAACATCTTTAATATTGTATTCTTCAGCCTGCAGAGTATTCTTGAAGGTCTGGAACTGGCCATTACCAGTCGTTCTGATCCGGTAACCACTTTCTCCCGCATTCATTGTTCCAAGGGTTCCGCGAAGCTCTACTTCTCCATACTGGAAGAGTCCTCCGGAGCTGGCTTCAAATATGGAGAATGTGATCATTGCTCCCGAAGCAAACTCAAATACTACCTGCATAGTATCGGGTATAGTCCGGTCATCATTTAAAACATATTTTCCACCCACAGAGCTGATTGCAACCGGGGCTTTCTCACCCATCATCCAGCGGATCACATCCATATAATGAACACCCCAGTTGCCCATCTGGGTTGAAAAGTCGCTCCACCACCGGAAATTGTACGGGCAGATATTATACTGGTAAGGCCTGAAAGGGCGTGGTCCAAGCCACATATCCCAGTTAAAATTCTTTGGAGGCTCTTCAGGTTTCATTTTACCTATACCTTCAGGATACATATTATTAATCCTGAATGCAGATCCTACAGAGACCTTGCCTATTTTTCCTGCAGGTATTTCCTTAGCTAGCTTCTGGTAAACAGGTGCGCCGCGGCGGTTAAGGCCTACAGCAACAACCCTTTTTGTTTCTGCCTGGGCATTGACCATTGCCCTGCCCTCCTTTAAAGTTATGGTCAGAGGTTTCTCAACATAAACATCTTTCCCGGCCTTTACTGCTCCGATCATCTGAATGGCATGCCAGTGATCAGGAGTAGCGATCACTACAGCATCAATATCTTTGTTTTCGAGCAATTTCCGGAAGTCGGAATATTGTTCAACCTTTTCAGGAAAATTCTCACCCATACGAGGTATCTGTCCTCCCAGCAACTTGATGTACCTGGGGTCGACAAGATTCCTGTCACGAAGCATATATGGTTCATAGGTGTCACAGAATGCTGCAATACGGGCATCCTGATTATTCATAAAAAGCTCCAAAAGCTGAGAGCCCCTGTTGCCAAGCCCGATAAAACCGATATTAATCTTTTCATTTGCGCCTGCAATGCGACGGTAACTTGTAGCGTTCAAACTGGTGGCACCCAATGCAACTCCAGCTGTTAATAAACCTGTTCTGGTAATAAACTCCCGGCGGGTGGTTTTGTCTGACCTTTTCATGATTTTTAAAGTTTTAAAAAGGAAAAATAATTATTTTTTTTAATTCCCGGCTTCATTTCTGATTTTAACCGGAAAACAATCCGGTTTGCTGAATACTGTTTCTGCAAAAAGGATTTTATTGACTGACTCTTATGGATTTTTTCACAGAAATTAATTCACCATCGCCAGTCATACCTTGAATATTAACTATATAATCAGAAGCACTATCAGATGTCCAGAACTCTATTCTGACCTTACCATCTTTATCTGGTTTCAGGGAAGGGCTCCAGAAGAGTGTGTTCCTGAAGTCAGGTATCCTGCTTTGTTTCGTGCCGGGATCTGAATAATCAGGTGCATAAAATGACGGTATAGGATCTGCAACCTTATAGGGTAATCTGGCAGCATAATCAGCTAAAGTTATATTTCTGAGATTCCCTGTCCGGGTAATAACATTTACTATCCCGTAATGTAAAAGATCGCCTGTCAGGTAAGGAGTTCTTGTCACATCAATCTTCTCAATAGTCTCAGGATCAAGATTTGCCAGAAGTGAATGGTCATTTATAATAACACCGTCAATCATCACTAAAGGTGGTTGGGTATAAAAAATATTGTCTAAAGGATTCATTATGCGCATTTCATAACCCGATTTTCTCGATCTCAGCCTTGTCCCGGGAACAAGCTCGAAAAATATTTCCTGCATAACCGGCAGTTTGATATAATCATCCATGAAAACCTCTTGTTCTGGTTTACCATAGAATCTTACTGTACCAGGTATCTGATTTTCAGCTGTCTGGTTTTCTTTCCTGAGAACTGTTCCATAAATTTTGTTTACCTGGTAACTGGCACCAAGATTTGAGACCAGGTGTGGAAATCCTTTATTTAACGAATCTGTGTAACTCACTGATGTGGGCAGTATCCATGAAAAAGATGGTTCAATCTCAATTGTAATGTTATCATCAGGCAAGGCAGGCTGTATAATCAGGTTCTTCCGGGAATAGTCAGCAGGTAACAAAAAATTAAAGTACCCGGTGCTGTCGGTCCTGGCATATTGAAATGTTGCTACTTTACCTGGTACAGAAAGGTAAAGCACACCTCCTGTATCAATTTCCGGTGAATTTCTTTTTTTTAACCAACCCGAAAGCAGGTGTCCCTCCTCCTCATGCATAAATTTAAAATGATCTGTTTTGCCTGATAGTATGTCATTCCAGGATATCCACCGGCTCTTTGCAGTAATCAGGAAATTATCAATCATTTTATTATCAATATCACTGATTCTGCCTTTTATTCCATCCCAGGGTAAATAGCCAAACTCGGTTCCAAAAACAAGATAATCATCAATTTCCCTGGTATACATTTCAGCAGATTGAGGAGTGACGGATATACCAAGGTTTGTCTCCTTTGATGATGTGATGCCGGCCTTTTCCAGATCAAGTTCCAGTGTCACTTTTTCTCTTCTCTTGTAATTATCATTTCCGCTTATACTTAAACCGGACAGATCTCTTCCATTGGTAAATATCAGCCTTTCACATAAAGGATTTCCATCATTTCCGAATAATGTGATATGATTGATCCCCGGCGTAAGACTGGTTTTGGGAATGGTGATCCTGACATTGTTGCCGGATATTCTGAAATATTCGGAATAGTCTTTAGTACCACGTGTATGGATAAAAAGAAGAAAAGTTTTATTAATGTCAGAAACAATATTTTCATTGACTGAAACAAGAATTGAAATTAAATCATTACTGAAGTTGTCCACCTTCAGGGCATAACCTTTATCTGACACTTCCGGAAGATATGTCACAGAGTCTGCTGTTGATACATAATATTTATTGCCATACGCAGGTATCAATTCAAATGAAGCAGTTCCGTATTCATCGGTTTTAAAATATGTTACTGAGTCGCCTTTAATATCTCTTATAACACCGGCAAATTGCTGGCTACGCTGATAACGGTCAAATACTTTTACTGCTACTTTCGAGGGAACTCCACTTAATAGTGTTCTTCCCTCAGGGTAGAATTCAATATTCCGGTTTTTCCTGAATCTATTTTCATAAATAATCTTTCTTTTAAAGCTCTTATCCCGTAATGGATTATATATGTTTATATTTTTCATAAAGCAATTAACAGGGAGAAAGTTTTTCATCCAGTTGGTATAAACTCTTAATGTATATGTGCCTGAACTAAGAGTATCCGGAAGAAGAACATTTCCAGGGCCATATCCATCACGGATTATAATGCGTTTCTGAACAACCGGAAAATTATCCGGATTGAGAAGCTCAAAATATGCCAGTCTGCTTTTCCCCGATTGCTTACCGGTTTTTCTGTCAACAACAAAAACATTAAACCAGACGTCTTCTCCTGCAATATAATCTTCCCTGTCGGAGTGAACATATATCTCTTCATAAGGGAAATTTGAGCAAAAATTATTTAGCTGAGTCAGGATCTTTTCATCCGTTTTAGTCTGTGCAATAAGCAGGCCGTCAGTCAGTGAGACAAACATTAATATGGAAATAACGGCTGTATTGAGATTCCTGGTCATCAGTTATCTTTTACATTTTTATCTAATCAATCCAGAAAGGAGGCTTACGGATAAAGCCTTCTGCTGTACAATCTGCGCACCTTCTATAAGGAGTTGTTATCCGGTAAATAGGAGGTGCAAAAGTATGATCCTCGATAATCCAGACACTCACATTCAAACCAGGAATTGGTTTTAAACCAAATACCGTGTCACCTGGCACGCATTGTGAATAAAAATTCGGCGAACCCAGGAATTTATCCTGAATGAATATCCTGTTTTGAGTCAATGCTGATACACTAAAATAACCCAGGACAGGTTCATCAGGATCTTCGAAACAATGAATATTGCTGGGGATTGACATTGGAGTGACATCATAGAGCCCTCCAACATTCTCTGAAACATTTTTTACTTTTTCCCAGTAAGTGTATTCATCTTTATTCAAAGAGTACTGGGTAACAAGTATACTGTATTTTACCTTTAGCCTGTCGGTTTCATTTGATATAAACTTAATAGGGAATTTAGTAACTCTTGCCTGGTTGTAAAGAGATGTGTTTTTAATAAAAATCTTATCGGAATTATTTGTCTTCCAGCACACTCTGTTTGGTACACTGAATGGCAGGTGAAACTCCCATGTCTCGGTAAAATTCCACCTGAAGTAAAGACATTCTTTCAAAGGATCGTGACTATCTATGTAAATCTGGCATCCTTCCAACGGAATACCAAACTCATTTGACTCGTCGATAATTGTCTTTTCATAATAAACAGAGTCAATGAGAGGGACAGGCTTCATTTCCATGGGATTTGAAACAAATGTTCGATTATTGGTCTGGATTGTTAAGGTATAAATATCATTTACTTGTCCATGGAATTTTGTTGAATCAGTAATGTATGTACCAGGAGATGATTCTTTCAGGTCATATTTCATGCCATGCTTATCGGTAATTGAGACTTTACACCCTTTCACAGGCTTAGGAACCAGGATTTTACCCAGGGGAAGTGAGGTAGAAACTTTGATCGTATTAGTCCGGTATTGGTCAGTGATCAATCCTTCAACAACAAGGAGCGCTTTGTCTTCCTCGATTTCAGGGATAAACTGAATTATACAGCTGGTAACCAGCAAAAGTGACAAACCTGTTATAAAAAGTATTAAATATCTCATGTTAATTTAAAAATCAAAATTGAATGACACAGATGGAATTGGTCTGCCAAAAACAGATAACATGTACCCTTTTACCATGTTCTTCTCATATTTAAAATATACTGAATAAATATTTTGTCGTCCCAGAATATTATAAATGGAAAATATCCAGTGCGGGTGAGCTATTTTTTTAGATTTCAGGTTCCCGCTTATTGTTATCGAAAGGTCGAGCCGGGAATAATATGGAATTCTGTATTTATTCCTGTCGGAAAAATGAGTCAGAACAATATCTCCGATTTTATATGCTGCAACAGGATAAGTGACCGGTCGTCCTGAACTGTAGGTATAATTTGCGGATAAACTGAAACGCCGTGAATACAGATAATTAAAGGTGAGTATGAGGTCATGTGGTTTATCAAAATTTGCAGGAAACCAGTTCCCTGCATTAATTTTTTCCTCACTTAAACTGCTTGTGCTTCTGATCAGGATCCTTGAATAAGTATATCCGACGCTCCAGCGTATCCGTCCTTCCTGCTTCTTTAATAAGAGTTCCATTCCATAAGCTTTCCCCTCAACATCAATGAGATCCCTTTCAATATATTTATTCATTATCAGGTTGGTGCCACCCTTGAAATCAACCATGTTTCCTATCACTTTATAATAGATTTCCACTGACGCTTCAATCTTTTTCTTACTCAGCATCCGGTAATACCCGGCAGCAAACTGATCACCTATCTGTGGCTTCAGGTAATAGTCACTTAGCTTCCATGTATCGGAAGGAGAAATTGATGTGGTATTTGAAAGCAGATGAAGATATTGTCTGGTCCGGTTATAATTAAGCTTAAAGGAACTGTTATCGTTAAGCCTGTAATTCACTGATAACCTGAATTCAGGTCCTGCATATGTCCTGTAATTTTCTGATCTGCCAAAGGATATTGTATCGGTTACAGATGAAATGTTCCGTGTGAAAGCATCGTTATAAAGAAAGAATGTCTGCGGACCAAATGCAAAAAATGAAGATAATCTTATTCCGGCATTCACCGATACATGATCTGTCACAATATACCTGTCTTCAATATAAAATGCTGACTCAAGAGCTCTTTGCCTTGTAATTATATCAGGATGTACTATTGAAGAGTCTCCTGCCGCTTCGAAGCTCCCCGGAAGTACTTCATATCTGGTAAGATCAAATCCGAAATTTATCTCGTTCCTGCTGCCCGGATACCAGTTGATATCCGCTTTAAGACCCGTGCTGTTAATCTTATGTGACAGTACAAATGCCTCCTGAGGCACTTTCATGCTTGAAATATCATAATTATAATTACTATTGTTAAATGTCAGGCCTGAGAAAAAACGACTGCTGAAAAAATGACGCCATCTCAGGGCTACTATATTGTTACGATATTTATATACTGTATCAGAATTGAATCTGAAAGAATCATGACTGTAATAGGCTGACAAATCGATCTTATTCTTTTTATTTATATCATATGCTACTCTTGCGTTTATATCATAGAATGCCGCTCTGCTGTTTCTCAGTGCAGGATTCTCGATCAATCCTAATATCCAGTTTGAATAGGTTGTCCTGCCAGCCAGCAGATAGAAACAGGTATCTTTTTTGACAGGTCCTTCAATCACAACGTGAGTTGTAATAGGACTTATTCCAGCGTTACCTGCAAATTCTCTCCTGTTTCCCTCCCTGGGAACAATATCCAGAACCGATGAAATTCTCCCGCCATAACGTCCCGGGATACCGCCCTTATACAGGGTGGCATCCTTAATTATGTCAGAATTGACTGCTGAGAAAAAGCCAAAAAAATGCGACGAATTATAAACTGGGGCTCCATAAAGCAGGATAAGATTCTGATCTGCAGAACCTCCCCTGACATTAAACCCGGCCGATCCTTCACCTACTGACTGCACTCCCGGTATTAAAAGTATGCTTTTAATTATATCTGATTCCCCCATTGAAGTCGGCATAAGACGAAATGATACTATATTAATCTTCTCGACTCCAACCTCAAAACGCTGCAGAGTAATATTCTTATCCGCTGAGACAATAGTCTCTTTCAACGGTACAAGGGTACTTTTCATTTCAATATTAAGTTCACCGGATCCAAAAAGGTTAATATCAATTACCCGCTCCTTCATCCCGATAAATGAAACCCGTGCCGTATGACTGCCCCTGGGAATGGTCAGTGTATAAAAGCCATATTCATTGGAAATAGTACCGACAGATAGTTTCGGAACATAAACAGTTGCACCGGCAACAGCTTCTCTTGTATCTTTATTCGTTATGTAACCTGATATAATCACATTGCCGGATTTATTTTTATCGGCAGGATTTCCAATGTCAGCAACCAGATTATCTGCTGAGGGGTTCTCCTCTACAGGTCCTTTATAATCATTACCGGGGATATAGTTCTGTTTCTCCTCACCTACCGCATCAGCAATCTTTACAGCAAAATTCCTTGTCAGAACGATGTTTTGGGAATCATCAATATAATAAAATAAAGTTGTGCCTCTGAAAAGGCTGTCGAGAATATCTGTCAATGATAGATTGCCTTCATATTCTCCCAGTTTCAGATCTTTAATCCATTCGTCATTATAGAAAAACCTGACGGGATAGAGTGATTCACTTCTGGCAACAAACTCATTAAAACCAAGCCCTTTGTAATCCCAGGTAATCAGATACTTTTCCTGAGATTTTGCAAAAGAATTACCCAGGAATAACAAAGCCAATATCAGTATCTTAATTTTCATGCTTCAGTGAAGCTATCTGTTTTGACTATCATAAAACTGAAGTACCGGAACGAAACTGTCGGGATCTTTTCTTATAACATTTAACCTGTCACGTTTAATATAACTCCTGATCTCTGTTTTCCTGTCCCCAAGGAGATTGAATAATTCCCTTCTGCCGGAAACCTGAACAATTGCACTGTCTTTTCTTATATAAATACGGTGCTGCTGATAAAATTCATCATTTACCCTGTTGAGAGACTGGATATCAACCTTCTTGATATATTTTACAAAAAGCGCAGTCGGACCATCATAAAGAACATTAACATATCCATTAAGCAGACTTGCACTATCATTTCCCATGTTTAAAACATGGTGTAATCTGTTCTGATATTCAATTGTGAATTCTTCGATCATTTCTTTATTCAAGGTAATGATAGTCTGAGGATTTACATAAAGAATAACTTCATCATTACAGATATCATATTTAATCTTCAGGTTTTGGAACTCCCTTCCATTAAAGAAGACATTCCCGGTAAGAAAATCACCTGAAAGGAAGAATGGGTCGCCATTGACCCTGATATACAGATTATGCCATATTCTCCCATTATAAATCAACTGTTTCTCAAGCGGAGTATCCTGAAATCCTTTTTTTGGCATGCAACCGGATGGCAGAGAACCGTAGCAATTTATGTTTAGTAAAGCAGATAAGAGTATAATATGATTAAGTACTGACATTCTCATTAAAGGATAAAAACTCGCTGAATTCTTGTTAACTGGTTTTTGAAAGGGATGTGCCGGATAATCAGTATCCATTTTTCACCCGGGATCTCAATTGCAGATCAGTTAATGATTTAAATTTTAAAAAGATCTCTCTGGAGTAGTGAAAGTGATAAATTATCTATTTTACAATCGGTGTGAGTAAGATATTCCGGTATGAGACTTTTCCATGATCACCCTGAAGATAAATAGGACCCGGTGCAAACACGTCAGATTTCATAGCACCGCCTGTAGGACCATAAACAGGCTGATTATCAATTATTTTAGTTCCATTAAGAATCACTGTAATATGCCGGTCGCAAAGAGTAATATCCATTGATTGCCACTCCCCTGCCGGTTTTTCAGCGGCTGTGACTGGTTTGATACGGCTGTATACAGCTCCCATATTGTGAGGATCCAGTTCTCTTTTATAGGAGTCCATAACCTGAATTTCGTAAATCCCCCGCAAATATACTCCGCTATTACTGCCGGCAGGTACATTTACCTCCAGCTTCAGATTAAAATCCTCGAATTCCTGATCAGTTCTGAGATTCCCGTAACTAATATGTGGTGCACCTTCGGTCTGGACAGGATCATTAACAAGGACTCCGTCAACAACCTTGAATCCATTAGTTTGTTTCTCATCGATCAGCTTCCAGCCAGTCAGGTCTTTACCGTTAAACAGAATAACAGGTGTTCCAAATTTAAGGCTGGTCAAATCAGGTGCGGGAGGAACAGGAGGAAGCTTTGTTCCTGTAAAAAGTGTAGAATCTACACTTAATCCGTTCCTGCGCGGTGATAACAATATTCCATTAATTTTATCACCGTTTTTGGTGATTTCCAGCCAGTTGGCAACCACATGACTTTTTACGGGGTTATTGTTTTCATCCCTCTTTCTGATAATATTATTTGAACGTTGAATGACCAGAACATAGTCTTTTGCCAGAAAGATTGCAGATACAGGTAAAACACTGCCGCCACCCCACAGGATATCTGCATCCAGGTAATTGTCTTCCTGACGTACTTCAATCCAGCCGACAGAACCACCTTCTATATCAATTGTCCACTGACCAAGGAATTCAGAAATATCAGTTTTCTGAATGGGGGCTTCTTTTGTTTCAACTTTACACGATGTAACAGATAAAGAAGCAATTACAAAAGTAAAAAAGATAATAATAGTTTTCATGGTTTGGCTATTTGGGATTAGTAACATTCAAAAAATACCTGAAGGAAATTAACAAAGTATGAAGGTACGACAAATTATCTTTGATGATAATCCTTAACGGATTGATATTTTCGTTAATGTTTTTAAAAGTTGCAGGTTACAGGTTCAATTCCCCCTTTGAAGGGGGTGAGGGGGATGTCTTAACACCCCCCAGCCCCCCCTCAAGGGGGGAATCTATTGCCTCCAGTTTATTGTTGCTGCTGTTCTTTTAAAATTTCCCTCTTCATTTTCCGGTTTTCCAGTATCCTGGCATATTTCAGAGCCAGTCTTGTTTTATAGTCTTCCCAGGCCTTCTGAGTCCATGATAATGCTTCATCAAGATTACCATTTATCTCATTGATAATACCCATATTATAGCATGCTCTTCCGGCTATTTTCATGTTGGGATTATCCGTTTCCTTTTCCCATAGCTGACCCGCTTCATCCCATTTGTCCATCTGAGCTTTCCTTTTAGCAATTTCAAAATTATCAGTACCCTTTACAAAATAATCACGCATCACACGCAACTGAAAAGGCAGGAGCCGGAGAGCATAACGGTGGCCTGCTTTATTACTCACTTCTTTAACCGCCTCTTTTCTACCAAGCAGCGCTGCGGCTGCCACTACCGGTGTGAGTCCACTCCCTGTGAAAACTACCGACTCTGCATAAATATATTCATCAGCTATTATCTGACCGGCCGGATCATAGATCCTCCAGCCTGTTTTTACAATTGTTTCCATATTAGCCTGAGTTTCGATTGCTCCAAGTATCGCTCCAAGGGCACCCTTCCTGTCAGCACTCCGTGTAGAATAACTGATCCTGGTATCAGTATCATACATTTCGAGTGAGAAAAGTGCATCTGTACCGGTCTCTGAGCATATCTTACTGACAATCTCCCAGGAAAGCGGAGCAGGGAAAACATTCAGTTTCGGAGTTCTGAAATCAATGTCGCTCAATAATTTAATTTCATCAAACCTGGAGTTACTAAGAAGCTCATCGGTCACTCCTCTAATGCTTTCCTTCGTCCCCTCTATGTCAAGTTCTTTACCTTCGAGCGATAAAGTTTTATCGATGACATCAAGGACTTTTGTTGCGTCGGATGGTGTAGTACGATTGATAATCCCGATCTTTTTAATATTCTGAGACAATGTCACAGGAGCAGGTTCAACCACATTAAGGTAAAGCTGTTGTGTCTTGCAAGACATCAGTAAGCTTACAATTAATAATAGATAAATACTTTTTCTCATAAAACATTTGTTTTTCTTAAATCCTTTCCACCCTTATGTTTTTAAGGGCTGCTGTCGTATTCCAGGAAGCTATGCCAAATGGTTTTGACAACTCGACTTCCGGACGTATGGATAATGTTTTTTCTCCCTTTGCAAAATCTACAACTACAACATCATCAATAAGGGCTTTGATAGTATCACTCTTTACTAAGAGGCAAATTCTGTACCAACGGTCCTTTTCAAACTCCATCAATTTTGTTGTCTCATTCTCGGAGGCATCCATGCCGTTGATACTGCTGAGTCCGACCACTGTGCCACCCCAGCCTCCAACGATCAGAGTACAAGGGTTTTCCCCGACAGGGAAGGTCATTCCGCAGAAAAAATCATTACCTGATACACGTTTAGCCTCAAGAGTAACTTTATAATTGACCTGAGGGAATTCTTTCTTCCATGTTATTCCTGTACAACCATCTCCCATAACGAGAATTATTTCACTTCCCGAAACATATACCGGTCCCTGAGGACCAAAGTTGGTAGTTTCCCATCCGTCAAGAGTCTCTCCGTCAAAAAGGTAAGTGCTGTCTTTTTCAGCAATAATCTGTTTTAGCTGATCCTGTGCCATTTTTTCTCTTTTGGGTCCTCCAGAACAATGACATAAAACTGTTGCAGCCAGGATCAGTATCGTCGATCTTACAGTTACCATAATTAATCTTCAGACTTCTTGATTTCTCTTAAAGGTTTGTCAATTTTTTCAAATTCCGGTAAAGCATCTTTAGCGTCAGTTGCTTTTAACTGCTCAAGTTTCCTGCCTGCAGGCAGGATCCTGCTCTCCCATGAGCCTATGGCATCATTGTAACTCTTCAGGGCTGACTTTAATCCTCCTCCCATCTTATCGAGATGACCGGCAAAAATATTTACCCTGTTATAAAAATCAGTGGCTGCGTCCATTATCAGCAGGGCGTTTTCAGTTATGTTATGCTGTTGCCATGACATGGCAACTGATTTTAATATAACCATCAGGGTGGTGGGTGTAGCAAGAATTATTTTATTGTTCATGGCATCCTGAAGGAGGTTCTTATCGGTCAGTAATGCAGCATTGAATGCTGATTCAACCTCCATATACAGAATCACGAAATCAGGTGCCGGCTGAAATTGCGACCAGTACTGCCTCTTGCTTAGTTTATAAATATGATCTCTAAGATCCTTCGAATGCTTTATCAGCAGGTTATTACGATGAATCTCATCATCAGTTTCAAGGGCATCTAGGTATGCATCCATCGGGAGTTTAGAATCTACCACCACATGGCTGTTCCCCGGAAGGTTTATTACCATATCAGGCTTTAATGTCAGATCCTCTCCTTCTTTTACCACTTGTTCAACAAAATCACAATGAGCCAGCATACCTGAATATTCAACCAGGCGCCGCAGGCCTATCTCTCCCCACCTTCCTCTTACCCTTGGATTCCTCAATGCATTTACAAGGGCACCTGTTTCCTTCTGCAGAACAGCATGGGTTTTCTGAAGGGATGTAAGCATTTCTGTAACCTGTCCGAAAGTCTTTTCGGAACCTTTCTCAAGTTCCTCAATTCTTTTTTTATAGCTGTCGATCGACTCTTTTACAGGTTTTAGCATCTCCTCAATTGCTGCTTTCCTCTGATCAAGATTCCCTTCCGATTCTTTTACCTTTGCCTCAAGCTGGGTTTTTGCAAGGTCAAGAAATTGTCTGTTATTCTGCACAAGTGCATCAGATGCCGCTGATTTAAAAGTGTGGATCATTGCTTCTTTAACCTCATCAAGGTTTTTATTCTGGGCAACAATTTTCTCCTGTAAAACACCATTCTGATTTTTAAGTTCATTTAATTCTTCCTGTTTATTGAATAACAATTCATTATAACGGCTGGTTAAAACAGACTTAACAACCAGCCAGGTTATTATACCTGTAATTAAAATTGCTGGAATAATATAAACGACAATTTCCATCGGAAAGGGCAAAAATTAGATATTCATCAAATTTAAAAGTTTTAATGGTACATTACCGAATACATGATATTAATTGTTACCTGTCGAAATGATAAAAAGAGAATAAGAAATAATATCCAATTGCTTGTATTTGGAAATAAGGGGATGTTTAAAATAATAAAGTGAACCGCAAAGCACACAAAGAATACTATGTTAAGTTCGCAAAGAATTGGATATCTTGATTTTAGCTTTGCGATCTTTGCGATTAAAATGATTTTCCCTTATCAATAATGTATCGACGGTATCTTTGTGATTTCGGCTTTGTATGGTTTTTTCTCTCCTGTTCCCACTTTATATATACGTTCATTGGTGATTTTCATTGCTTCGGTGAGTTCCTGATAGGGAATATTGTTTAAAGTAACCACTCCAATATTATAGTTCTCACCATCAAAACGGCCATAAAATGGCTGGTCCACCCACTGGAAATAGTGCATCCCTACAAGTTCCGGTCTGGCAAATCCCTGTTCAATATAATTCCTGTATGCAGCAGCTCTTTGTTCCTGGTTGAGAACGCCGGTTATTCCGGTTGCCGGAAGAGCCCGGTCGACGGCACCGTGATGAAACTCCCCTATCATCACCGGTTTCCCGCTTATCTTTGATATTTCAGCGGTAGCAGGGGGATTGTATCCATACCCGTTAATTGAGAAGACATCGAACCTTTCACCGGCTTTATATAAAAGGTCGGAACTTATCCACGCATAACGCATTCCCAGGTTAAGGTGATTCTTATCAATCTTAGATACCTCATCACAGGGGATATCAACATATCTCTTTACCATAATAGTTGAAAAAGCATAGAAATCGCTGTCAGCTCTGACTGACGGGTAATCTTTGAAGGTCATTTGCTTCAGAGACTCAAAATCTTTCAGATTTTGCGCCCATGCTTTATTTAATTGTTCAATATCACCGTTATATTTTTCATCAATCCAGTTTATGAACTCATTCTTTGTAACTGATGCCTGGTTTGTCCCGAACATCTCGTAAGCCAGGTTATGGTATCCGAATGCCCATTGAGGTTCATTACGAAGGAAATAACCAACCAGGAATGGATCATCCTTATAATCATTTAGCTGCTTCGCAAATTCCTCCGAATTCTTAAGGTATTCTTCAGAAAAAACATCCGGGAAGTCGCGGTAAAGCTGGACCCTGGTAGTCGGGAAACGGTTTAACGGAAGCACATATGGTATCCTGTTTCCGCGCGCAAAAGCGATATCTGACCAGTTACCCACCGTATTTACCCTGAATTCCCTCATAAGTCCTGCAGTAACCAGGCTCCACTTTTCTTTCCAACTATCACCAAAAATCCGTATCAGGTTCGACCTGTAGAAATCCATGTTTTTTGCATTCCTGTTAAGTGAAAGAACATCGGAAAAATATGAATCATCCTCTCCCGGAAGCCATTCAAACAGATCCTCAATCCCGTTTACCGGTCCTGAAGAAGTAAGTCTGATGCAATCAACACCTACACTAAGGAATGCATACCCTTCCGGATCGACAAGCCACCAGCGTTCTCCATCGTGCTGTGTTCTGAAAAATCCTGTTGCCTTAAATCTCTTTTCTCTCAATCCGCCATACCTGCTCCATTCTGAGGGGAAACTGTTTCCGGTGACCATTTTCTCAAGTTCCAGGTTTTGCCTGATCAGATCATCTTCATCCTTAATTTTACCGGACCAATCCTTGTCATTCCGCTGCCCGAAAATGTCAATCACCGGTACTTCACACGGTTGATACGGTTCAGGTAGTGTATCAGTCAGACTGATTGAGCCAACTTCGAACTGCGGAATAAACCATGGCTCTGCAAATGGGCCGAACCTGAGAGCCACCTTTTTAATATCGATCGGATCAAGCCTGTCTCCGCTCATGGTGCCCTTAAGCTGCCTTGGCGAACGAGTTACAAAAAGGCTCTGGGCATCGAGGTAACTCAGTGGCAATACTACTTTAGTTTTAAGACGAGGCAGTACACCCATAAGGCATGAGAGCCACGGTGTTTCTTTTGTATCTGTTGCTACCTCCCCGCTTTGAAGTATTACCTTCTCCGGGTTTGAACTTTCACTTTTTTTGTAAAATTCGATATTGATCACCCCGCTGTAATCCTCTGCATCCCATATCTCAAAAACCAGATATTTTGCTTCAGTCCAGTTACCATTATCTCCTGTTTTCCAAATCGTTACGGTTGCATTTTCTGAAGAGGGCGTAACATTCAGCACTAGCTGGTCAAATCCTTCTCCCTTTGAAACTGAAGAAATATCAGGATTCTGTTTTGCGATTTTTTTGAGGTTGAAAAACGTTTCTCCGCTTTCAGTTGATTCTTTGCATGCCGGAATTAATGATAAACTTACCAGCAGAAAGAAAAAGAATTGAATTTTTGTTGGGTTTTTCATTGCAAGGAGGTTTGAATGTGTCCAGTCTTCAGAATAATTATGAGCTAATTTAGCATTAAATAATTAATTCTTTCGAATCATTTTCCCGGCGATCCTCATTATATCATATATAATTTTGTAAATTTGATTGACAGACTTCTTTATATTTCAAATTAACTTTTTTATCAATTAACCTATACAAAGAAAATGGCAACTTCAAAAAAAATTAACCGTCGTGAATTTCTGGGATCAGCTGCTGCCGGTTCCCTTGCACTAACAGTTGTTCCAAGAAGCGTACTTGGAGGACCAGGATTCGTTGCACCAAATGACAGACTGACGCTTGGATACATAGGCTGCGGAACACAGGGTCTCAGGGAGATGGCCACTCTTATCGCCAATCCTGCCCTGCAGATCGTCTCTGTATGTGATCCAAATAAATTTACCACAGATTATGTGGACTGGTCACAGAATGATGTACGGAACGGTATAAGAAGAGCTCTCGGGGATGATTCATGGGGGGCGAATCTTACTGGGATTCCAGGTGGAAGGGATGTTGGACTGGAATTTGTTCAGAAATATTATGCAAAATCAAAAGATTCAGGCACATACAAGGGTTGCACTTCTTACTCTGATTTCCGCGAATTGCTTGAGAAAGAAAAAGATATTGACGCAATAAAGATCATGACTCCCGATCATCTTCATGCCACAGTTGCTATAGCATCCATGAAGAAAGGGAAGCATGTTGTCACACATAAACCGATTGCCAACCGGATAAATGAATTCAGGGTAACAGCTGATACTGCAAAAAAGACAGGATGTATTACTCATCTCCTTGCCTGGAGTATAAAACCCGGTTATGATCTCGCAAAAAAATGGATCAAAGAAGGCCGGATAGGCAACCTGAAGGAGATTCATAACTGGTCGAACAGACCTGTATGGCCGCAGTGGCAATCAAATCCGACTGATACACCTCCTGTTCCGAAAGATTTCGACTGGGACCTATGGCTTGGCCCTGTTCCCAGCCGTCCATATCATCCAATTTATACACATGCAGTTTTCCGCGGCTGGTATGATTTCGGTGGCGGAAGCATTGCCGATATGGGACACTACAGCCTCTTCCCTCTCTTCCTTGCTTTCGGAATAGATAAACCGGCAAGGAGTGCAGATGCGTACGGCACTACTACCTGTACACTTAAAAACAACGTGGCTGTCGGTGTAGTAAATGATGTGGCATTTCCATTATCATGCATGATACGTTTCCAGTTTCCTGCCACAAAGGAATTCGAACCTTTTGACCTGTACTGGTATGATGGTGGAATGAAACCACTCACACCTGATGAACTTATTGCTGACGGAAAATCATTAACCAGGGAAGGTATGATGTTTGTTGGCGATAAAGGTAAAATACTGGCAGAATTCAGAGGTGAAAATCCCAGGCTTATACCCGAAAGCAGAATGGCCGGGATCATCACCGAACAACCAACAGAGTCAGGAATCTCCGGAAATGATGTCTGGATTAATGCATTCAGGAATAAAACCCAGTCGCCCGGCAGCTTCCTCTACGCCGGACCGGTTACTGAAACAATCCTTCTCGGAGCTGTCTCGTTACGTGCCCGAAAAAGAGTTGAGTATGACAGTGTCAATATGAAAATCACCAATGTTCCCGAAGCAGACAAGTTCCTGACAAGGGAATACCGCCAGGGATGGGAATTATAATATTCAAAATTGTTTTTGTCAATAGCCAGATTTCAGTTTATCAATACGTAATCTTATGACTAACATAACACGCAGGAATTTTATTGAAAAATCTATGGTAATGGGTGCAGCAGGCATTGCTGCACCCTCACTGTTAAAAGCAACTGCAATGGAACCGACTCCAAAACCGATTAAAGATGATATATCCCTTGCTCAGTGGGCTCTTGTGGAAGAGGTTAATGCAGGCAAATGGAAAACTCTTGATTTTCCTAAAGTTGCAAAGACCGATTTCGGGCTCAATGGGATTGAATTCGTGAATACATTGTTTGAGGTCACGACTGAAGGATACCTCCGGCAACTCAAAAAAAATGCAGCAGACAATGGTGTAACAATGGTACTTATAATGGTTGACGACGAGGGAGATGGCTGCTCACCGACTAAAGAAGCACGCCGTCAGTTTGAGATAAACCACCGTAAATGGATCGATGCAGCAGCATATCTTGGATGTCATGCTATCCGGACTAATTGCCGTGGCACACAGGGTGTATCCAAAGAAGAGGCACTTAAATATGCCATAGAAACATACCAGATGATGATGGAATACGCAGTTCCTGCAAAGATAAGCGTACTTATCGAAAACCATGGTGGAGTCTCAAATGATGCTGACTGGATGGTTTCCCTTTTTAAAGAAGTTAATAATCTCTACTTCGGAAGTTATCCTGACTGGCGTCAGCCTTCCGATAATTTCGATAATGTCAATTACCTGCTTAAGATGTTGCCTTATGCCGGGGGTATGTCGTACCGTAACCAGCCAAATGAAGAGCTGACAGCTAAAATGATCCGGCTTGCAAAAGACTCCGGGTACCGGGGCTGGTACGGAATCGAATCTTCAGGACGGGATGAGATTAAAAAAGGAATTGCGTTACTTAAAAAGTATCTATTCTGAAACTTAAAATTATGAAAATGAAAATAAAGCTTTCTGATCATCCAACATTTAATAAAGACTGGGACAAAGTAAAAACTCAGGAGAAAACAGAAAAGTTGCTGAAAAGGATTGGGGAACTTCAGCACAAAATGTTTGCCCAGAATAAATACAGCCTGCTGGTAATATTACAGGGAATGGACGCTTCCGGCAAGAATGGTGTTACAAAAGGTTTGCTGAAATATTGCAATCCCATCGGGATAAGCATCGACAGTTTTAAAAAACCGACTGAGGAGGAATATGCGCACGACTTTCTTTGGAGAGTTCATGAGGTTTGTCCCCGCAAAGGGCAGCTGCAGATCTTCATAAGGTCGCATTATGAAGATATTCTAGTTCCCACAATAGGGAAATATATCCCCGCCAAAATTATTGCACAACGTTACCAGCTGATCAATGAATTTGAAAAAATTATTGAGCATAATGATACCAAAGTCCTGAAATTCTTTTTAAACGTATCGAAGGAAGCACAAAAAAAGAGGCTCATGGAACGTATTGAATTAAAGGAAAAACACTGGAAGCATAAGGATGGAGACTGGGATACATGCGAAAAATTCGATGAATACATGGCTGTTTATGAAAAGATTATAAATACCTGTAATGAAATTCCGTGGCATATCGCTCCGTCAGATACGAACTGGCAGAAATTATATTCCGTTGGAGGTGTCGTATTGAAAACGCTTGAGGAACTTGATCTGAAATGGCCTGAGCTGGTAACTGAGAAGTTTAAGCAGGAAATTAAGCCCGGGAAGTAAATTAGTATTAAATGTTCTCCCTTTGAATATTCTATCCCTGGCAAAGGTAGGGAGGGTCAGGGGGATGTAATAAAATGCATATTTCTGGTTCCATGTTTCAGGTTGCGCGTTCCAGAACACTCTTTCTGGTTATCTTTATTTTGTTTATCTCAAACGCCTTTTCACAGGCACCTCTTACTGTTACAAGAATTACAGATGCCATCAATTTCGACGGAATTCCCGATGAAGAGGTCTGGCAGTATGTTCCTTCCTTGCAGATGGTGATGTATGTACCGGTAGCCGGAGGTGAACCGACTGAACATTCCGTAATAAAGATTGCTTATGATGATGAGTATTTTTACGTCTCAGGTATATTAGATCACATCGATCCTGCAAACATCAGGGCATTCGGCAAAAAAAGAGATTATGCATATCCAAATACCGACTGGTTTGGGTTAGTAATCGATTCATTTAATGACAGGGCTTCATTCATGCTGGGAAGAAAAAAATACACTAAGTTAAATGCCGAGGATATTGTGCTTGAGGAAGTTTCAAAGGAAATGAATGCTCATGAAACTTTCGATACAGTATATGTTGGTGTCAATCTTGATGGTGGCAAGGAGGAAACAGATCCCTATTTTAACTCTCTCGGACCGCTTCGCAAAGGATGTACCGAATGCGGGGGATGTATGGTCGGATGCAGGGAAAATGCAAAAAACACTCTTGACAGGAATTATCTCTGGTTTGCTGAAAAAATTGGCCTTGAAATACTTCCTGAAACAAGGGCAGAAAAGATCATCTTCCGTGATAACCTGTACCATATTGAAACAAAAAAGATCACCTCATTCTTACCCCGGAAGAGGAAGGTTTTCAGGGCAAAAGGGCTTGTGGTTGCTGCAGGAACTCTCGGAACACTTGAACTGCTTCTTAAGCAGAAATACAGGTTTGACACTCTCACTTCGCTGTCCGACAGGCTGGGATATGAGCTGAGAACCAATGCGGAAACACTGTGTGCAGTATCAGGTGCAAGGGAGAAATTAAATAACGGGTTGGCAATAACATCTGTTTTCAGTCCCGATCCGCAAACACATGTGGAAATAGTGAAATATCCTGATAATTCAAATGCCATGAAATGGTTTTTCGGGCTTTCGGTGGAGGGTGCCAGAACTTCTGTTCACAGGTCATTTAAACTGTTAATAAAAACAGTAAAACACCCGCTTCTTTTCTTTAAAACCGTTTTTAATTTCCAATGGTCAACGAGACTTGTAATTTTCCTGGTAATGCAGACGGTAGACAATGCAATGAGGATGGTATGGAAGAATACTCTTTTTGGAGGAAAAATGAAAATTGACAACCGAGGACACAAAAAGGTGCCTGCATATATTCCTATAGGACAGGAAGTTATGGAACGTTACGCAAGAAAAGTGACTGGTATACCTCAGAATATACTGCTGGAAGTATTCTTCAACCGTCCGACAACCGCCCATATTCTTGGAGGATGCCCTATGTCGGATTCGTCAGAAACCGGGGTTGTGGATAAGAACCTGAAAGTACACGGCTATCCGGATTTCTATATCATTGATGGTTCTATTATTCAGGGCAATATAGGAGTTAATCCAGGACTTACAATAACAGCAATGGCGGAATATGCGATGAGCCAGATTCCTTCAAAGGAAGGATCGGTACAAACAGATATTTCAAAACAACTAATACTTCTCGAAAACGAATGGAAAAAGAAGAAATCAGTTTAATACTTGACAACCAGAAGAAATTTTTTGCCAGCGGGAAAACTCTTGATATCAGTTACCGGCTTGAAACACTTAAGAAATTACGCTCCTTGATCATTCAGAATGAAAAAGAGATCAAGGATGCTTTATGGAAGGATTTTCATAAACCGGAGTTTGAGGTAATTGCTACAGAGTCGAGGTTTGTAATAAAAGAGATAAACCTTGCTATACGCAAACTCAGGAAATGGGCAAAACCAAAGAAGGTCAGAACGCCGATAATTCACTTTATTGCCCGAAGCTATATTACCTCGCAGCCCTATGGACAGGTCTTTGTGCTATCACCATGGAACTATCCAATCCAACTGAGTTTTCTTCCTATGGTTGGCGCACTTGCTGCAGGGAACTGTGTTGTTTTAAAAGTTTCGAGACACGTCACCCATATCACCGCTGTAATGGAAAAGATACTAGGGAATTTCCCCAGGGAACTCATAACCATGATTAACGGTGATCATTCTGTCAGTGAATATTTACTCAACCAGAAGTTTGACTATATCTTCTTCACCGGCAGCTGCAAAGTTGGCAAGTATGTTATGCAAAAAGCATCGGAAAACCTGATACCAGTCTCTCTTGAACTGGGAGGCAAAAATCCCTGTGTTGTGGCAGCAGATGCAAAGCTTGATTTTGCAGCAAAGAGGATTGTCTGGGGTAAATTCATGAATGCAGGCCAGACATGTATATGTTCCGATTACATCCTGGTTGATAAAAAAGTAAAAGATCGTTTACTTGAGCTAATAACTGATAAACTAAGACTATACTATGGAGAAAATGCGGCTGAAAGTAACGATTATGCCAGGATCATAAATCAAGAAAATACCAGAAGACTTTCCGCACTGATAAAAACAGGACAAATTGTTGCAGGAGGCAAGGTGGACATAGAAAGGTGTTATATTGCCCCGACAGTAATAAAAGATGTCAAACCAGATGATCCCATTATGCAGAAAGAGATTTTCGGCCCCATTCTTCCTGTAATTGACTTTGAAAATTTTGATGAAGTCTATGAAATAATCGAAAAAAATCCGAAACCACTTGCTGCTTATATATTTACAAGGGATAAAAAACTTGCCCATGACTTCCTGAGGAAAACCAGATCGGGCACTGCAGCCATCAATGAGACCGTTTTGCAGATAGCTTCTCCCTACCTTCCATATGGCGGTGTCGGATACAGCGGTATCGGAAAGTATCACGGGAGAAAATCATTTGAAACATTTTCAAATATGCGGTCGGTATTGATTAAGTCAAATCTTGTGGATTTTTTCCTGCGATACCCTCCCTATAACAGTTTTAAGGAGAAGGTATTGAGCTGGCTGATGAGGTAGGTTGCTGGTTGCTCGTTGCGGATTTAAGGATTCCAGGTTCTTGTAATTGGTATATCAGAAAACAAATTTTCGCTTTAAGAAGCCCCATGTTGTTACAATAGTTACAACTATAATAGCAACTGCTGCTGTTATTACAATTGACCGGTAATCCTCATGTCTCTTCAGAATTATTCCTGTAAAGGCCCAAATTACCGATAACCCGATAAACGGATTAACAAGCCGGTATACAGTTAACACCACAATGACAGTGCCTGCTGAGATCATAATTATGGTCCAGATTTCTCCTGATAAGCCGAATCCGTTCCAGTTATAATGAACAAGCAAAGCCGTGACATTGGCAATGGTGGCAATACATATCCATCCGAGATAAATCCCGAATGATGCTTTCAGTATACCAAATGGCAGTTCGCGAATCTGAATATTGATAAAAATCAATACGATGAGCAAGCCTGCCATTATTGCCAGGGAAAGAGGAAGTTTTCCGTAATGCCACTGAAATAACCAGCTTGCCTCATTCAATTCAAACCCAGGTTTTATAGAATGAAATGACAGGACTTACCGCACGATCCTGCACAGGTATTTATCAGTTCTAAGTATAATGGAATTCCTCAGGAAAGCAGGTGTTGCCCATATCTGATCTTTTACCTGGTTCTGTGCAACAATTTCGAGATCCCGGCCTGGTTTAATGACCAGGCTTTCTCCTTTAACTGAAAACAGATAGATGTTGCCTGCCGCATAAACAGGTGAAGCATTAAAGTTTGCCTTTAAATGAGTGGTCCATATTTCTTTTCCCGTTGATGCATCAATGCATATGAGATTATTCTTTGTGTCAACAGTATATATCAACCCGTCTTTTATTACAGGTGTCAGAAGCTGCATAGGTTCCATACGCTTCTTCCACAAAACATTTGTGGCGGTGATATCGCCCTTACCGTCAGGATTAACTGCCACTATTTCAGAAAATTCAGATCTGTCCGTGTCAACCATAAATCCTGTATAATAAAAGACAATCCCATTTTCAGTAAAGGGCATTGAAACTGTAGATTCGGCTCCTCTTATAACTCTCCAGACTTCTTCACCTGTGTTGGGATCATAAGCATTACACACGGCTGATCCATTGGATATTAACAGATCTCGCCCCCTGACATTGAGTATTATAGGTGTGGTATAAGCCTTTTTCCCGATTTCCGTCAGAGGTTCATAAGGTTTTGCCGGACGGTCAGTCTTCCAGGCAGTTTTGCCATTCGACTTATTAAGCGCCACAATATACCTTACATCTGTGCCCTCGTAGTGAAGGATCAACAGGTTTTTATAAATTATCGGGGATGAAGCAGGTCCCTGGACATGTCTGCATTTAAGATCAGTTCTCCTCCAGACTACTGAACTGTTGGATGTATTAATACAGGCTGTTCCCAGGCTGCCATAATGTACATATACAAAGTTCTTTTCAATACAGGGGGTTGGAGTAGCATAGGTATTTATTGAATGTTTCCCGAAAACACTTTCCGGAGAAAATACTTTAATATCATGGATTACTTTACCGGTCTGAAAATCAACACAAACGGCATACAGGTCTGTCCCGTCCTGTGTTGCTGTCGTCACCCAGATCTGATTCCCGTAAACGACAGGTGAAGACCATCCCTTATCATGAATTTCGGTTTTCCACCTTATGTTCAGATCATCTCCCCACCTTAAAGGGGCACTTTCGACATTTGCAATGCCATTCAGGTTACTTCCCCTGAAATGTGTCCAGTTGCTGTCCTGGGATTTTGCTGTGTTCAAACCGGATAAAAGAAACATCACAAGGAATCCGGATAAAATAAATGACTCTCTGATCATACTATATTTTATTACTTAATATTTTTTAAATTCCTGATATTTTTTTGCTGAATATAGTACACAAAGTCAATTAATAAACAAAAAGTGTTATTTGTCATGCAAAAAGCAGATCATTTATCCACTCCATCGATCATCAAGGTTTGCTGTAAATGTAGAAGAAAATCAGCAAAGAAATGAAAACAGGGAAGGAGATATTTATTGAGTAATGAGAGGTGAGTGGTGAGACTTGCACCACAGATCCGAACGTCATTATAATTGCGATCCTTTGAGTATATTTTCAATGTGCACTTTCATCCGGTTATAATGAGATCCATCCCAGTAAATTCTGTTACAATCCGGACACTTTTTAAAATTCTGATAATATTGCCGGGTTTTGGGCAACAGTCTTTCTGTGATCTCCTCTTTTGAAACAAATGTAAGTACTCCGTTGCACTCCATACACCTGTTAAAAAGGCTGACAAGGTTTTTCAGATCAAAGCGGATCATCAGTTCTTTCAGCTGTTCATCAGGGAATTGCGACCTTATCCAGTAACCGTGAGTAATTTGTTTGTTTTTAAGCAATTCCTTATCCCGTGTAAGTATGATCCTTTTATCAATTAATGCGATGGTTATTATTTCGTTATCGCTGCAGTCCGGCCGGTAATATGTGTCAAAACCGCACAATCGTAAATATTTTGTGAGTTTTCCGAGGTGTACATCGGTGATAAATTTCAGATTACGGAGAGGTTTTTTCCTTAAACGAGTGACAGCAGAAATGTCAATACTTTCAAATACCGGATAAACCGAGACTGAATCTCCATCCTGAATCTTATATAAAAAATCCTTCGAAAGGCTGTTAACCAGGATAAGGTCAACTTCAACATGTGGTATACCCTGAGCCTCTATGGCATCTTTCACTGAAGGATTTCCTGTAAATTCATATGGAATCAGCTTTTTCCTTTTCGCTGAAGGCAGAAAATCATTCAGCTCCTCATAAAACCTGAACCAGGCAAGACTCATATCCTGTTGTTAAAATGAAAAGTTAAGCCTTTTTATTTCATTTAACAAAAGTATCTGTTATGAGTCACCCTGATTTTTGCCGGCTTCATTGAAATCTTTCCGTCACACCATAGCTGGAGGTTTGTAATACCGGGATTCAGACAACACCTCCCCTATTGTTTCCCATATCAGCTCTTTAAGTTCTTCATCTTCCGGAGTGGATCCTAATGCCGGAAGAATCTCTTCGAGTGAGAGCGGACCATCTTCACCATTTTTTGTATTTTCCTTATAACCAATAGTGACAGGTCTCTTTTTACGGAAAATATCGGTTATGCGGTTATCTGTCACCTTATAAAGCCACGCGGTAAGGTTTTCGATCCTCCTGATATCCCTGAATCCTACGGTAAGCTGGTAAAAGACATCCTGCAGAATATCCTCTGCCTCTACCCTGTCAGGTATCCTGTTTCTTATATAGCCGAGCAGCCGCTTCCGCTCCTCTTTATAAACAGTACCTATTTTTTCTGAATCTTTGGGACTCATCTTGAGATCATTTAATTACATAGACGAAACAGCCTGCCTGATATTTTAAAATTTCAGCAATTTCTTTTTCGTTTTCAATGTTGCGAATAAAAAGACACGGCGAAACTCGGGCCAGATACAACTTCCAGCGTGATTAACTCCGTCTGTCAGGACAAACTACTGAAGGAGTATAACAATACCAGCTATTATTCTAAATCATACAGCATTCTGAGAGCCTTCTTTACTACCATATCTGATGAGCCGATTTCAAACCTTGTTGCACTGATTTCGTATCCTCCTTCTTTATAGAGCTCTGCCGGAGGAAGATAACCGCTTGCCCCGTTACAATGAGTTATTATAAAAGTATGCTTGTATGGTGAGCCCGATTTTATTTCCATTCCTATCTCCGTCAGCATTTCAACATTAAATCCGACAAAAGCCACATCATTGCCAATTCGTGCAACAGTGATATTCACAGGTATAGTCGCAGGCAGGGGCTGATCTGGTGTGCTTTTGTTATCCTCCACTTTTCTGCGGGGACACTCAATTGTAGCAAAAGCAGTGCTGATTTCGCCTCCCGGATTTACACCTTTTATACTCCGGTACACGTGCACAACTTCCTCTCCCAGTAAGGTCCCCAGCAAAACAGGCTCAGGTATCCAGCCTGGCTCATTGTTGAATTCAGGAAGAACCCTGTACCAAGGATCGATATTTCCTGACGCACCGGCAAACACAGGAGTGATAACTTCATTCCCCAGTATTTTTTCAACAAACTGGGCTGACAGACCCAGTATATCTCCACTGATCTGCATGTTATGCGGTCCTAAAGAAGTAGAGTGAGTTGCATAATCATAGAGTGCTCCGACAGGAGTTCCATCAGGAGATGCTATCTTCATTACAAGTACTTCTTTATCTGTAATCCCATAAGGATTTCTGCCGAGAGTAATTGAGCCATCTGGTCTCATTTCACGTCGGTTTGAACCTACCGGGGACGAACCGGTACCAATACCCGTATGTACAGGTCTCAAATTATCAAATGCCTCTCTGATAACAGTCAGCAGCTTCTGCTGCAGTGTTTTTGTATATTCTATATTATTGGGATCTCCCGTTTCTGCATTCAGCGATAATACAGGAGCACTATGTGAATGGATAGTGGAAAGGAACAGTTCGGATTCTTTCAGATTGAATTTTTCCAGAATACTTTTTTGGATGACCGGAAACACTTCACTGCCATAGGATCCTATATCAGAGGAAACCAGAACAAATTTTTTGCCGTTATTTTCGAAAATTACAGCACGGACAGATAATGGATCATGAGTGCCTTCCGAATAGGTCTTTCTTGAAGAGTATCCGTACAGTTTAACGGGAATAGACGGAGTAATATCAATTTTTGCAAAACCAGCCCGGAGAATTCCTGCATTCCCTTCAGGTTTGCTTACCTGTCCAAATGAAAATAAACTTATCAGAGGGAATGAAATAACAAAGAATATTCTTTTAACGTTCATAGCTTAATTGTTCAATTTTAATTGTGCATATCCAAATTTAATGGAATTTCTATTAAAACATTCCAATAATGCAATAATTGTCTTGCGGTCAAGCGGTCGTGCATGTTTACAGGTCTTCTCATCAGGAAATTGTTGCAGTAAATGAAGTTTGGCAGTCGCATGACACCCTTTCAACATTGCGTCTTTGCACCTTTATTAATATCTTAGCATATTAAAAATATTTATCATGAATAAAACTCTTAAAATAAGCCTCTGGGTCGTGGCAACTATTCTTGGATTATTAATTATCCTAGTTGCAGTCTATGTAATAAACTTCTTATTAGCAACAAAAGCGATGACTCCTGCTGAAACAGGTCCAATAAACGATACGGTCTGGTGTATAAAGGACAAGTTTGTTAATTCCTATATTTTTAAAGGGGAGCAGGATTATATTATGGTTGATGCAGGTATGAATGACAGGAACTTTAAACTGGAGATGGACAGGATCGGGATCAATCCTGATCAGATCACTGCATTAATCACACCCGTAACCTGCAACCAGTAACCAGCAACCTCAGGTATGGCTCATCAAAATACCATTAAATATAATAGTTACAAAAAGCTTACTGACAGGATAAATCTATTTCCACAGGGAGCCGTTGCCTCAGATCTGCTTTTTGAAATATTGAAAATACTTTTTTCAGAAAGGGAAGCAGGACTTGTTTCATCATAGCCATGGGGGAAACCCAGTTAGGAAGAGTATTTGTCAACGAAGAGGTTCTTTCCAACGAAAGCGCTCTGCATGTGCTTGATTATGAGAGAGCATCGGAGGTCATAAAAACTGCTTCTTCTATAGGCATCGGGGTCTGCTATTGCAGGCATAAAATGAAACACCTCGGGAAAAACTGTGATGCACCTATGGATATCTGCATGACATTCAACAGCAGTGCAGATTCATTAACACGTCATGGAATTGCGAGAAGGGTCGATGTTGCTGAAGGGATAGATATTTTAAAGAAAGCACAGGATAACAACCTGGTACAGTTCGGTGAAAATGTAAAGGAAAAAGTGAACTTCATCTGCAACTGCTGCGGATGCTGTTGCGAAGCACTGATAGCTGCAAGGAGATTCGGATTTCTAAACCCCGTTCATACAAGCAATTTTATTCCGTTTATCGTTGAAGAGACCTGCAATGGTTGCGGGAAATGTGTTGCATTATGTCCGGTAGAAGCTATGACCCTTGTATCGTCCAATGATCCTGGCAGACCAAACAGAAAAAAAGCAAAACTTCACCCGGGGTTTGAGTCACTGTTACCTTTTCAATAATACCGACAGTAAGCCAATCATCCGTTTTGACAAAATTGCTCTCCTTGATGCAGAAAGGTTCAACCTCTTCAATATCAGCCAGTCCGATCAGTACCAGGTATTTTTTCCCTGCCCATTTATCAAACTGCTGATCAGGTAATTGAAGTTTGTCCTGATGCATAATTATAGTCTTAAATGACTCTTCTACAGACAATTGATCAGAATTAAAAACCAATGAGACAACACCTTTGGCTTTGATCACTCCGTCTCCTTTATTATAAATGAAATACAGGACATCGCCTTCATTAACTCTGCCATGAGGAGGCTTTATACTATCTGCTCCACAGATAATCATTGACTTATTACCCTTAATCAGGTTTTCTATTTCTTTTATCAACATCGAGACAGACAACATGATCCATGTTTTCTAAGTCTAGGTTTAACATCTTCAGAATTTGCCATTAAATAATTCAGAATATAACATGGATATTGCTTCCCCGAAAGTCTCCCTGAAAAAATTCAGGGATCCTATCTGAATTAATCATTATAAAAGACGTCAAAAAAACATTATTGTGACATAATTCTGAAACAAAATAATCAATGGGGGTACTGACAGGCTCTCCGGGTTGTTGCCTATCAGTAAAAAAGTAACTGATTAAAACCAAGAATAGAATTAAAATTTATTTTAATTAAGTTTAAACAAGGTGTAACTTTGTTGACAACAGAAAAATCCAGATGTGCTTTAATCCATGTGTTCTGGCAGGTATATAGCACCTTGTAGCAGGTAAATAAGCAGGTAAGTGCCAGGAATAAAAGACAAAATTGTTAACATAAAAACAATTAAAATGAAAGCAATACAAATTTTAACTATAGCATTATTAGGATTCTGCACCACTTGCGTTGGGCAGCAAAGTTCGACATGGGATAAATGGGATTGGTTAATGGGTGACTGGATTGGGGAAGGTTCCGGACAACCAGGACAAGGAGGAGGAACCTTTTCATTTAAACCGGACCTTGATAATAAAATCCTTGTAAGAAAAAGCCATTCGGAATATATTAAGACAGAAAATAAACCTGCGGTAATACATGAAGATTTAATGATAATTTTTCCAGACAATATGGGGAATCCATCAAAAGCTATCTATTTTGATAATGAAGGAAACACTATTAATTATTCAATAATCTATTCTGACAAAACAATCGTATTCATAAGCGAGAAAATAGTGAATGTTCCCATTTTTCGCCTGACCTATACATTACTTGATAATGAAACTATAAATACAAAATTTGAAATGTCTCAGGATGGTCAAAAATTTACAACCTATATTGAGGGAAAAAGTAAAAAGATGAAATAATCCGACCTCTAATAATATTGTATAAATCCACTGCCGTCAGCAACCATCATAATCTTAAATCCATTTACCTATTGGAATATGTTTTAACCAGATGAATGGATTTTTTCATCTCGCGTTTAAAAAAACTTCAACTAATCTTTCAAACATTGTCTGACTATAACAGGTTAGGGATAATAAGATTTATCTGCGAAAAAGAATGTTCAGTTGGAGAAATTGTAAGAGCAACAAAACTATCACAACCTCTTGTATCACATCACCTGAGAGTTTTAAAAGAAAGCTGGATTCTTGAAACCAAACGAAATGGACCATTTATATATTACTACTTAAGAGACAAAAAAATCCTTTATGCAATTAACCTGTTCTTAGAGCTTTTTAAAATTCAGAAATAAAATATAAAACCAATTCTCGATTTTGTTCTGACTGGATAATTAATAATTTCAATAATAAAAAATAGGAGGAATTCGCAATGTCAATCAAAGAAAAATTTATGAATGAAATGATGGGACGTCAATTTGAGAGCATGTCAGCAGATTATAAAAAACAAATGATGGAAACCATGATGGATAAATTCTTTTCATCAATGACGGATGATGAAAAGAAAGAGATTTTTTCAGGTATGATGCCAAAGATGATGGGCCAGATGACGGGTAATAATCCCATGATGGGCATGATGTCAATGATGATGGGCAGAAAAACAAGTAAAACCGATAAAGGTAATGAAGAAGGTAAAATGCCCTGGGATATGTGCTGTGAGATGATGACCGGGATCAAGGAAACGGCAAATACCTGCTAAGCAGGCTGGCTAATAAAAACTTGATTGATTACAAAGTCTAAATTCTACTGGTTAAACCTTCACATTGATTGATCAGCTTACATCCCGGAACACTCTTTTGAAATGATAGCCATAAATGCTGTAGGTAACTGCCAGAGGGAATAATTTCGGTTTGTTAAAGATGCTCCAGAACAGGAGGCTCCAATAGTATCTCCGGTCTCTATTAAAAATACCTATATATACCATTGATTTTATTAATGCCATAATCTTATTAAATGAAATTGGGTCCCGAAACAGAGGCTTGTATTGTTTTAAAAACAATAATACCCTGGCATAATACAACTTACCGGAATATATTTCGCGAACAATTTTCTGATATCCTGATAGCAACTCATCTTTGTCCATTACCGGTACAAAATTCAAAGAGTAATCCGTATTGTCGCCGGTGAATTTGCCAATTATCCTGCCTTCATTTTTTAATCGCCCGTAGAGTTTTGATAATCGCGGTGCATTCAGAAGCCCCACCATTGCTGTTATGATTCCGCTTTTCTGAATAAAGTCGATCTGACGTTGAAAGATATTCGGGGGATCATTGTCAAATCCGACTATAAAACCGGCCATTACTTCAATACCGTGCCGCTGGATTGTTTTTATACTCCCGATCAGTTCACGATTATTATTCTGAAGCTTGTTACATTCCGTTAAACAACTCTCGTCAGGGGTTTCAATACCTATAAAAACCTTGGCAAATCCTGCTTTACCCATCATACCCCTCAGATCTTCATCGTCGGCCAGGTTAATAGTAGCTTCCGTTATGAAATTAAACGGCTGGCCATTGGACTTCATCCAGCTGGTAATAGCAGGCAGCAACTCGGTTTTCAGATTCTTTTTATGTCCGATAAAATTATCATCCACGAAGAACACACTGCCTTTCCATCCGATCTGTAACAACTGGTCTAACTCAGCAATGACCTGAACAGGAGTTTTTGTACGCACACGATGTCCAAACAGTGCTGTTATATCGCAGAATTCGCAGTCGAAGGGACAACCTCGTGAATATTGTATCGCTGCGGTTGCATAATTACGGGATTTTATCAATGAATAATCGGGTAATGGTGAGTTTGTGATGTCAGCAAACTTATCCGATTGATAAATTCTTTTTGCCCTGTTGTTTTTGATGTCTTCAATAAAAAGAGGAAGAGTTATTTCTGCTTCATTCAGTACAAGGTAATCAATATCAGGATATTGTTCATATTCTTCTGTAAACAATGGACCTCCGCCCACTATTTTGGTTTTAAGGTGTTTACATTGCCCGATAATTTGTTTCACCGAAACTGACTGTATGGAAATGGCACTGATAAACACAAAATCAGCCCACTTAATATCTTCATCCTTAAGCCTGGAAACATTGAGGTCTGTCAACCTCTTATTCCATTCATCAGGAAGTAACGAAGCCACGGTAAGTATACCTAATGGGACATTTGCTGACTTTTTCGAAATAAACTTCAGGGCATGTTTAAAGCTCCAGTATGTATCAGGATATTTAGGATATACCAATAGAATATTCATAACAATAATAAAATAAATTTCGGTAAAGTTATTTCCAGGCTATATTCACAACAAAAAGAAGGGACTAATCAACACCAAACAGGGATAAACCAGACAAAATGGGGACTAATGTCAGATATTCAGGGTGAATGGCATTCATCCCTGAACGGCTAAAGGGACTCTTTAAGCTTTAACAGATACTGGCGTGAAACCGGGATTTGCTCTTTATATCCCTTTATTGTGATCCAGTGGTTATTATAACTCTTACTGAGTTTTTCGATGTAATGCCTGTTTACAATGCATATTCTATGGCAACGAATAAAATTTGAATACTCTTTTAACTGAAGCTCAATATTCTTTAAAGTATTCCGGATGAGGCTTTTCTTAAAATCGTCACCCTGCTTATATACGATTTCCACATAGTTATCGGCCGATCTGATAAAAACGATCTCTGCAATGAGGAGTGTAAGGATTTCCGTTTTGTTTTCAGAAATAAACTCAATGGATTTGTTCAGATTATCATCTTCGCATTTTTCAACTTTATTTTGTATTATTTTCTTTTCTGAAATGAGGGATTCGTTTTGTTGTATTAACTCTTTATTTAAATCATATAACCTTAATATCACCGGCGGAGCAAGACATATTAAAACTACTTTGAAAACAATATAAAATGAGAGACTTACAAATCCAACGTACCTAAGATAGAAAGCAAAAGCTACCGAGCTTAAAGCTAGAATAATAATCCCATCCAGGTATATATTTATAACAGATGTATTAGTGGAATTTAACTTATTACGGATAATCCAATGTAAAACAACCCTTACCAGGAACATAAACAGAAAAACTATAGCCCCAAATCCGGCAATAAACAGCAGCCTGTTATTAAAATCAAACCTGTCGATCGGAAAAGGTTGAAAAAACAGGATAAATAAAAAGATACCAAAGCTGATGCCAAGTAAAAGTCTGAGATTCTTGTTAAATAGCTGTATCAACTGGTTAAATTGATTATTAATTATTTTTTAACCCGTTTTCTCCCGCTAAGACAAGGAATCTTACAGGCTACTAATATTAAATTCAAAATTAATATTTTTTCGCTCTTGTCCTGATTTTAAAATAAAAAACGACGCCCGGAAAGAGCGTCGCTGTTTCTGTCTGAGATCATTAATGTCTTTTTTCTGTTTTTCTGTCAGGTTGGGAATCCTGTCCAGCAACGGTCTGTCCATCGGCATTCCGGATCGTTCCGGTCGATCCATCCATAACGGACCCATACCTGGCCTCATGCCACGCATCTGCAGTGAATCCTGATTATGAAGCATCAATGGCAAATGAGCTACGTGCTTTAAAATTATTCCAGGAAACTTATCCCTGTTTTTTTCCATGTTTCACGAACATATTCAGCCGCCAGAATATAATCTTCCTGTTTTTCAAGGTGCTCAAGCATAAATGGAATATCTTTAAGTTTGCTTGTTTCCTGTAATAAAACAGCATAGTTCAGCGAACCCTGCCCGGGCCTGCGCTCTTCCAGGTGAACTGTCAATTCCGGTAAAATGGTTATGTCCTTGGCATGAATTGATTTGATATATGGACCCAGCTTGGTAAAACATTCCCTTATGAATGCAGCATTATTAAAATATCTCTGAGGACTCGAAATCATATTCACCGGATCGAGATGAGCAGCAAACTGTTTACGGTCGATTGCTTTAATCAACTGAAGATATGAGTCGGGTGAATCGGGAAGCATGTATGGCATCGGCTCAAGCGTATAAAAAGCACTCACCGGTTTTACCTGATCTATAATATATCTGACTGTCTCCACAATTAAATCGAATGTTTCCCGGGTATAGTTTCCGGGATAAGGTCCATCCCAGATTTTACAAGTTCTCCGGGTGCACCAGGCTGGACAGGACAATATGCAGCACTGTATCTCAATGACCTGACACTCTTTACCCATTCCACAGGATCAGAGAATTTACCCGGTACAGGAGCACCAAGCCGTACAGGATAACCGTTCATGTTGTTCTTTCCTGCTTTTAAAACTGATGGCATAATGGTTAAACCTGTTGCTATTACAGCACCTTTTTTTATAAAATGACGCCTGCTGAATTTTTTTTTCATGATTGATGACCTGATTAATAATACCTGCCGATATATTTATTCCCAACTATAAGCTTTTTCATTTCAAGCGGATCAATTGTGTCCTGTTTTTTGTAGATAATCTTCCCCCCTGGTTCAACAAGCAGCGTATAAGGTAAGCCGCCCTGCCAGTCGGGATCCACTGCTTCAATCATTTCATATACATCATCCTTATTAAAAATGTAATTTTTATTGGATGCCTGCTGTACTTTCAGAAAACTAAGTACATCTGCTTTTCTTTCCTGCTTGTCAGCACTGATTGAGATGAACTCAAATGGGCGACCGCGATACATGCGGTCAATGATCACCATGTCGGGAAATTCTGTAATGCATGGCCCGCACCATGTCGCCCATATATTTATCAGTCGCAGTTTTCCTGAGGAGGAATTTTTTATAAGCTCTTTTATGCCCTGAACCTCAATCTCCTCGAGCGTCACTGGTAATTCAGCCCATTGTTTATAAAGCCTTTTGGTATATTCATCCTTCCACGACCATTTAATGGAACAGCCAAACACTTTAGTTACCGGAGTTTTAACGGATTCCCCGGCCAGGACAGCATCGATAGCATTCCTTATATCTTCACCTTTACCTGTTCCGGGTTTTTCTGATCCGTCGACACGTCCGGCATAACGTAGAATGCGATTCCTGTCAAAAACAAAACAATGTGGTGTGGCTACAGGACCGTAGGCAAGGGCGGCCTTCTGCTCATCACCATCATATAAATAGGGAAATGTAAATCCCTTATCTTCCGCCCTTAGCTTCATCTCTTCAAAGCTGTCGCCCATATCCGAATAACCTAGTTCAGAATAGTTCAAAGCATTGACATCATTTGGAGAGATCATTACCACAGCAACCCCTTTCGGCTTATAATCTTTTGCAAGAGCAATAATGCGGTCTTCATATGCCTGGGCGGTAGGGCAATGATTACAGCTGAAAATAATAACCAGTACCGGAGCTTTATCAAAATCCTTCAGGTTATATGTTTTCCCATCAACTCCCTGAAGGCTGAAATCAGGTGCCCGATTACCAATTTCGAGAGTTTTTGGTTCAGTATGAGTTGCCTGCGGGAATCCCTTGACAGAATAAAATAAAACAAGCAGGAAAAATAAAGATGCTTTCAAAAGTTTCTTCATGATATTCAGATCAATAGTTAAATACATTTCAAATATATTTTCTTTTTGTCAATGTATATAAAATTTAGACAGATGATTTAATTTTCAATAAGAAAAGAGAACCAGAAAAAGAAATCGCACTTCTATAATCAGAAGTCATAATAATTTTTTTACCTTTTATACCTAAAATCCGGAATATGAACAGGAGAAATTTTATAAGGACTACATCAGTAATAGCTGGGGGTTATGCTATTTCAGAACCCTCAATATTTGAGAATGTCAGGATGCATCAAGAGACATCATGGTTCGACCGGCCGATGAGATGGGCACAGCTGACGCTTGTAGAAAATGATCCGGGTCGCTTTGATCCCGATTTCTGGCTCGCATATTTTAAGCGCGTTCATGCTGACGGTGCCACCCTGAGTGCCGGCGGGATTGTAGCATATTATCCCACTGATGTGCCGATGCACCACCGAAGCAACTGGCTGGGTGACTTTGATCCATTCGGATACCTGTTGGAAGGATGCCGTAAAATGAATATGCCGGTAATTGCCCGTACCGATCCTCATGCTACATGGCAGAATGTATTCGAGGCTCATCCCGAATGGATCGCAGTGACTGCCAATGGTGAAAAACGTCGCCACTGGGCAAATCCGGAATTATGGGTGACATGTGCATTAGGTCCATATAATTTTGAGCTCATGACACAGGTACATAATGAAATAATGGAGAGATACCAGCCTGACGGCATTTTTTCCAACCGATGGGCCGGTCATGGTATTTGCTACTGCGAACACTGTAAAAAGAATTTCAGAGAATATTCCGGATTGGAACTGCCCGTAACCAGCAACCGGTTTGATCCGGCATACCAGAAATATTCGGAATGGAATATTTCCCGCCTTAAAGACCTCTGGCTCCTTTGGGACAGTGTAATTAGAAAGCATAAATCTTCATCCCGGTTTATTCCCAACGGATTTCCTGACAAAGTAATTACCGGTCAGCTTTCAGATATAGTATTTACCGATCATCAGGCAAGGAGCGGTGTAACAATGCCATGGTCTAACGGCAAAGTTGCAAAAGAACTACGGGCGTCAATAGGCATGAAGCCGCTGGGAGGAATTTTCAGTGTGGGATTTGAGGAACAATACCGGTGGAAGGATTCAGTACAAAATGAGGCTGAGATCAGGGTTTGGGTTGCGGAAGGTATTGCAAATGGTATGCGTCCATGGTTCACAAAATTTTCCGGTGTGCTTTACGACAGGCGCTGGCTCGATATAGTTGAAAAAATTTATAATACACATTACCGGAATGAGGGTTACCTGAGAAATACGGCTCCTCTTGCACGTGTAGGAATGGTGTTTTCTGAACAGACCAGAAATTATGGAGCTGAGAAGTGGCAGCAGAGAAGCGGCGATCATGCGCTTGGGATGTACCATGCTCTTATAGAGGACCGGATGCCATTCGAAATGGTCAATGATCGCCTGCTTGACACTGAACATCTGAAGCCTTTCCGTCTTCTGATTCTGCCAAACATTCCCACACTTTCCGTTAAACAGTGTAATCAGCTGAAGCAATTCGTTGAGGAAGGTGGCAGTCTGCTGGCTACTTTTGAGACATCACTCTATGATGAGAATGGTAAAAGACGAGAAGATTTCGGTCTTGCCGATCTGTTCGGGGTCTCTTATGACGGAGGCGTTGAAGGACCAATGCAGAACAGCTATCTGCGCTTAAAAAGTGATCCGGCAACAAATCAATTTCATCCGGTGCTGAAAGGCCTTGAAGATGCTTACAGGATTATCAACACAATCCACAGGATAAAAGTAAAATCCAGATCAGAATTTCCCGGTCCGGTTACTCTGATACCGACATATCCTGATCTGCCAATGGAACATGTGTACCCGCGTTTTCCTGATACTGACATCCGTGAGCTTTACCTTCGCGATACCGGAAAAGGACGAATAGCTTATTTCCCCAACGATATTGACCGGTCTTTCTGGCAAATAATGTGTGCCGATCATGGTAAGCTTCTCCGAAATACAATCCGCTGGGCTCTTAACGAAGAACCGATAGCTGAAGTAAAAGGCCCGGGCGTAGTGGATGTAACTGTCTGGCGCCAGGAGCACTCCATGACTGTTCATCTGGTAAACCTGACTAACCCTATGATGATGAAAGGGCCTTTCCGCGAGCTGATACCTGTATCCGCACAGGCAGTAATTAAAGTTCCTCAGAATTTAAAAGTGTCTGCAGTACACTTATTGGTTAGTGGACAAAAGCTGTCTGCTGAAATAAAAGAAAATAAGGTAATACTGAATATCCCGCAGATACCTGATCACGAGATTATCGCAATTGATTTGATATAACTAACACGAAATAAAACAGATTTATGAAAACCGATCGTCGCACATTCATTACAACTTCCATTGCCGGCGGACTGGCTGCCACATTGCCGCTGTCATCCTGCCGCAAAGTTATGCAAGGCTCTGATTCGGAAACGTATAGAGTTAATTACCAGAGGCTTGATGAAATACTTAAACAACCTGTATTTAAGAAAGCACTGTTTAATTCACCCGTAATTATTGAATCGCTTGAATTGCTCCGCTACAGGAATAGTTTTTTATGCCGGGTAAGATCTAAAGACGGGGCTGAGGGTATTTCAGTTGGCCATAGCGGGCAGTTAAGGTCATTATACCCGATTTTTACTAACCTTTTACAACCTTTTTTTATCAATAAAGATGCCCGTGACCTTGATCTTTTACTGGAAAAAGTTTTTATCTACAATCTGAATTTCAGGTTATCAGGGATGGCTCTTGGGGTACCCCTTGCCACTATTGAGTTTGCAATCCTTGATATGATGGGGCGCATTGCGGGGAAGTCTATTGGCGAACTGATAGGCAATATCTATAATCCTGAAGTCGCGGTTTACCAGGCAACCGAATACCGGGAAAAACCGGTGGCAGAATCAATGGAACTGATTATTCGCGATGTAAAGGAATACAATGCCAGAGCTCTAAAGATCAAGGTCGGGGGATTAATGTTCATGACTGATGATATTAATGCCTCAGGTCCTCCCGGAAGAACTGAAGAAATTGTTCCACTGGTCAGAAAGACATTCGGAGATGATATGGTTCTCTATGCCGACTCAAATGGATTCTATTCAGTAGAAGAAGCTATCCGTGCAGGGAGATTACTGGAAGAATACGGTTTTGAGTTTTTTGAAGAGCCTGTTCCCTTTGACTGGTATGAGGAGACAAAAAAGGTCGCCGATGTACTTTCAATTCCTGTTGCAGGAGGAGAACAGGAATACAGCCTTCATGGATTTCGCTGGTTAATAGCAAATGACGGCTTGCAGGTTGTTCAGCCTGATACTTATTATTTCGGAGGAATGATCCGTTCAATGAAAGTTGCTCTTATGGCAAATGAATTCGGAAAATTATGTACACCTCACATGTCAGGAGGCGGATTGGGATTCCTCTATATGATGCATTTTGTATCAGCTCTTCCCAATGCCCTGCCTTACCATGAATTCAAAGGATTAAATACTGATGTTGTTTTTGAATGTAAAACATCCCCTTTAAAAAGTGTTGATGGGTTGATTAAAGTTCCGACAGGTCCGGGTTCAGGAGTGGAAATAGATCCGGAATTTATCAGCAAGCATAAGATTGTACAAACATAGAGTGCAGCAGCAGGTAGAATGGCAGTCACTCTAAATATAAATCCTGTCACTTTTGACAATTTAAAAATCTTTTATAACTTTAGATTTATTCGGATCAGGAAAGACTTTTCGGATTTCAAATTTATGTTTCATATAAATTAATCCGACTATGGCAAATTATATTGATGAGTTCATGAAGAACTACGGTCCTGAAGTAACCAGGCAGATGTCTTCGAATTTTAATATTGACCAGGGAACAGTGCAGAAACTTATCCCTCAGCTGGCTCCCCTTATTCTCAGCGGCCTGAAAAGGCAAAAAGATGACCAGGGAGGTGATGAAAGGGTGGATCACATTTTGAACAAATATGGTGATTCATCAGTTCTGAATAACATAAAGGACCTGATCTCTTCCAAAGCCACTGATACCTCCACCGATGCCAACTTAGGCGGATTGCTGGGAACGGGAGGAGGCACACTCGCTGCCCAGACACTAGGAAAACAGATGAATGTCGACTCCTCAGTGATTCAGAAGATGATACCCGCATTGGCTCCTCTGATTCTCGGAGCTTTGACCAAAAAGCGGGACGCCAGTTCATCAGGCATCTCCGGCATAGGATCACTCCTTGGAGGTATACTGCGCAGATAGTTTAAAAGCCTTCAGGATTATTCTTATTCATTTTTATCATGCAGCGTAGTGCTGCGCGAATGTTATTTTTTTGCTTTCACGTAATCCCTTATATTTAAAAGTAAGGAGATGACTATAGCCGCAAGGAACGTATAAAGGGTGACTTTATCTACAAGCGAAGCACTAATATCCAGCCCTGTAATTCTGTCTGCCAGGTATTTCATATAAGAGCTCGGAAGATCGGTTACTCCAAGCTTATTAAGAACACTGAAATGCCAGTCTGTCAGAGGACAATAACCTAGTGTTCCGACCAACAGACCAAGAAATAACCACGATGCACCGGTTAATCCCAGTATAACCAGGTTGTAGATTCTTGTTTTTTTCCAGATCCAGCCAAAAAGGTTAAAGAGGACCACGGAAGAATGGAAGATGACAAAAAATATGTCGAGGATGTGGTAAATCATTAATAATTATTGTACAGATTCAAATTTCGTAAAAATATTGACATAAAGGTTGAGCGTTTAGCGTTCCGCGTGCCGCATGCCGGGTTGCAGGTTCCCCCTTTGAAGGGGGCCAGGGGGATGTCAGATTGCAGATTGCATGTTGCAGGCTATGTCTGCTCAATCATAGAATTATACGATTCGCACCTGCTATTTAACAGTTCAGCATCTTTTATTTTTATCCGGTGGATTCATATTGTTTCTTTGAATCAGATTAATTGTTAAAACATAAAAATTAATGAGATGAAAAGAAAATTCTTTCCGGTTATTGCAGGTGTTTTAATGATCTCAGGATTTATTTCACCTGTTGTCAGCAACGGACAAAAGACACTGATTAAAAAATATCTTACAGAATTGCCTCTAGGCAGACCGGTAAATGATGGTTTGCTTCAAAAGTACAGGATGATTGCTGTTTATACAAACATGGATCTTTACGGGAAATTCATGTCTAAGACAAAAGTTTCCGGGGATTATACCAGGGGTCTTGCAGGGGACAGTGCCTCTTGGAAAAATGTTTTCATTTCGGGTTCACAGATTTACGATGAACCATTTTCACAGGGTGTCCGGCAGGATTATATGGAAAACTACAGATATATCCCCTCTCCGGAAATGCTGAAGGAGGAGTCATTCAGGAATTTTCCTTCATCTCCCGAAAATATTTTTGCCAGAAACCTGATCTGGGATATGTTTTCATTTGAAATTTTTGCATGGACTTACTGTGATTCGCTGAAAATAAATAAGACTTATGTATTACCGGATATAACAGGGCAATTTGATATGGCAGATATTGGTAAATACTCCCATAACAAGATAATGTTAACATGGAGGGGAATTTCAGAGGTTAATAACGAATTATGCGCTGTACTGGAATTCAATGCTATTGATAACAGGATTGAAATGAACATGGCGCAGATTAAAACCAAAGGAACAGAACAATACTGGGGTACCATCCTGATCTCACTTAAGACGAAAAACATTGAACATGCGGTAATGTATGGGGGAACTATCCAGGAGATAGAAGTTAACGGGCTGAAAGACAAATTTCTGGTAAAAACAATAAGGGAACTTGAAGTTAATAAAATTCAGTAAGTAACACTTACCTTTGAAGGAATGAAAACACTGACATTTGAAAATTTACTTGAAAAAAAGAGCCTGCTGTTACATTTGACGATTATTCTTATGTCATTTATCATTGCAGTGCTATTTTCAGTATTAAGGCCGGGGCTGGTTACTGCTGAGGATCAAATCAGTCTCTTCATCCTGCTTTTAATACAGCTTGAACTGTTCATCTACGTCGCCCGCAAAATCTTCAGGAGAATAAAACCCGGTGCTAACCGGGAAGAGTTGACAAAAATAATACTTTCGCGGTTTGCCTTATTTCTTGTTATCTGTTTTATTATTGCCCTGATTGTAAATATGTTTTCCATAACTGTTATCAGCCTGATCAAGGATAAGGATCCGGCAGGTGCAATTACAGGCTTTTTTAGTCAGGGATTTGGAGAATGGTTAAAGGCAACAATCGGCGGATTGCTTTTTGGCGCCGCAATATTCATTTTCATACAATGGCAGGATGCTCTCAAAAGAGAACAGAAACTTCGTGAGGAAAATCTCATTTTCCAGAATGAAACACTGAAAAACCAGGTTAATCCTCATTTCCTCTTTAATAGTTTAAATACCATTTCATCCTTAATTCAGTTACAACCAGAAACAGCTGAAAAGTTTATAAATAATCTCTCTTCTGTCTACCGTTATATTCTTGAAAATGGTCCAAGAGATAAAGTAGCGCTTAAATCAGAACTTGATTTTATTATCGGTTATTTTAATCTGCATGAGGTAAGGGATGAAGAAAAAATAATACTCAATATTGAAGAAATTGATACAGGTAAGTTCGAGATACTTCCGGTTTCATTACAAATACTAATTGAGAATGCGATAAAGCATAATATTGCAACAAGGGAGAATCCGTTGAGAATTTCAATTTATATTGAAGGTCAATATATTGTGGTAAACAATAATTTGCAGAAAAAAGCAACACAATTACAATCTATGAAAATAGGACTTAAGAACCTTTCTGAACGAATCAGACTCACAACCGGAAAAGATCTGGTTATTGAAGAAACCAATAATTATTTCGTTGTAAAATTGCCTTTATTAAAATGAATATCCTGATTGTTGAGAATGAGACACCTGCTGCCGACAAGATCGTCCAGCTTCTGGAAAAAATCGATAAATCCATAACAGTTCTGGGTGTTGTTGAGACTGTCGAAGAAGCAATAAACCGGTTACAGATGAAACCACAACCGGATCTTATCTTTATGGATATACAGCTTGATGACGGACTTTGCTTTGAGATTTTCGAAACAATCAGTGTTGACACGCCGGTAATTTTTACTACGGCTTACGATGAGTACACACTCAAAGCTTTTAAGGTAAACAGTGTCGACTATCTCCTGAAACCAATTGATGAAGAGGCGCTTGTATCAGCTCTGAGTAAATTTAAAAAGCTTTATTACGTTGATAAAGATCCATTTAAGAGGGATTTCAAGCAACTTATTAATGAGTTCAGGAATCAATATAAATCGAGGTTCCTTATTAAAATCGGAAATAAATATAAGTCAGTGCCAGCAAAAGAGATCAGCCACTTTCACATAAGCGAACGAAATGTCTTTCTGTGCGATTTTCTAAGTAAAGACTATGGAGTTGATTACTCACTGGAACAATTGCAAACTATCCTGGATCCTCGTAAGTTCTTCAGAATTAACCGTGAATGTATCATTAACATCGATGCAATAGCCTTAATGTACAGTTACTCTTCGAGCAGGTTACAGCTGACTTTGAAAAATAAAGAAACGGGCGATCTTTATGTTGTAAGCCGGGAGAAGGTTGCTGATTTTAAAAAATGGGTTGATAAATAATAGTCATGCAGCCGTGTCAAAGCGAATATCCCGACCGAAGTGTCGGGACGGTCGTGCAGTCATATGTTTCGGGTTTAGTGCAAGTAATTGACCGAGCAACGAGCACCGAGAACCGAGCAAATACTACAGCTTCGGCATCCAGATCCGAAATTCCCCGCTGCAATGAAGCATACCCATAAGATATAGCAAGCCGTCGTAATATCTCTCATTAAATGCTGATGGTATTGGTGTATTCCAGAGTGCTTCAACAAAGTCCTTTGCCGGTGGATGGGTAGCAGCAAGACTGACAACCGCATTTGTTGCAATGAGTCCTTTAGCATGGCCTTTATTGAGCATCTGCCCGTCAAGAGTATATTCTGTTCCATACGTTTCCATCCCCTGGGAGGCAAAAAATGCCTGGATACGGTTACTCAGCTCCACCTCACGCGGATCTTTTTGCCACCACGACCAGTCAACTGCCCAGTTCATCTGAGTTCTTCTTGCGTCGAAAGAGAAATTGGACGAACGCTGATTCCATCGTGTGGAATGTGGCGTACCATCAAAGTTGGCATAATCGGGTACAAGACCTGTCTTCGGATTTGCTGTCTTCCGGAAGAAGTTACGGCTTGTATCGGCTGCTGCTGCCCAGAATGACCTGTCGGCCTCCGGTCCCCACCTTGCCCATAGTTCATAAAATGCCGGAAGATGATATGAAGGATCAGTAAATCCCCAGCTGCCACTATCCGGAACAAAACGTATCATCTTTGCTTCCTCGTTTACCATATTGTGAACAGTCCGGGGACCGAATTTTGTCATTCCTCTTTTTAAAGGACGGTGTCTGATTGCTGTCAGTATCTTATCAGCCCATGCTTTATAGTCATATATACCTGTACCATTCCCCCAGCGACCTGCTGCAAAGTAAAGTGCCATAACCATATATTCCTCTCCGTCAGGTGCAGGTGTTTCGGAGTTGGGTGTGCCATCTGTCTTCAGCGACCAGGAAAAGTATCCTTCCGAAGGATGCTTTGGATCACTTACATACATGTAGGCCATCGCCCAGTTCCAGATTGCATCGAACTCAGCTTTTTTGTTCATCTGAACCGCTATCATCATACCATATGATATCCCTTCGCTTCTGACATCGTAATGAAGTACATCGCTGACGTAAGCAAGCAGACCATTTTCGTTCCTGCCTGCCTCAAAATAAACTGCCTGGGTTGCGGAATCACCATGGAAAAGCTGCCGGAAAGCAGCTTCGTTTTTTGCAGTGATCTCCTGCTGTGAATGTCCGTTCTCAAGAAACAGGTTCCGGTACTTTCCCGTTGCAAATGCACCTGATCCATCTTCCTGTTTGACCCGGGCGGTTGATGGAGCGGTCTTATTCTGACACGATAAGATGACGAAGAATAAAACAATAATTACAGCCGACAATTTTACCATTCCGTAATTCAATGGCAAAACGCTTGACTGAGTGAATTTCATATTAGTCGTTTTTATTTTACAGTTTTATCCATTGGCCGTCCTAAACTTTCGTACAGACCTTTTCTGCCGGCTTTGTCTTTTGTGAGAATCTCATTGGCAAATTGCGCTACCTTTTCTGCAACCGCACGTGGAACAACGACAACGCCATCCCCGTCAGCCACGACAACATCACCAGGACAAACCAGTACACCACCGATTGAAACAGGACGGTTCACCGATTCAATTTCATTCCTGCCGGGGCGGATACCGCGTCCCTTTTTCCTCAGGTAAAGTGGCACCCCCTCGAGTCCTACCTCATCGGTATCCCTGGCACCTGCATCTGTCACCACGCCTACAGCTCCCGCTTTGTACCATCCAAGTATATTATTTGACCCGATTGACCCGATATCCATGTCCTCGACATCATCAATAACTATTGCTGAACCGGGTCTTATTATCCGGGAAAAGGCCTCATGTGAGTAAGAATTATAGAAATTGCCTTCCCATTTTGAAAAGTCCTCTCCTGGTGCCGGAAGAGCAGGCCGTTGCGTCGGGACATATCGAACTGTTACGGCAATCCCTCTGAAAACATGTTTAAAATCCTTAAGATCAACCCAGCAGGCTTGGATTTCCGGATTGACCAGGCCGGTTCCGGGAAGTCCAACCATATCCAGACCATCGGAGACATCGGCTACGCGTAAATTTTTGTACAGATCCAGTATCTTCGCATCATCTTCTGCAGAATAAATCCTGGTTTCAATAAAATTCATTCCTTTTGCAAGGGCAGCTTTTTCAGGAGACTGTGCAAATGAAGAAGAATTAAGCATCACAAAAAATAACAAAAAGGGAATGGACAATTTTTTCATTTTCATTCTTTTTAATTAATTACTGGGACTTCATAAATTAAGTACGGAGGAATCTGACTTAAAATTACAAATTTTTATAGTTCCTATCACCCTATTTCCTTCTGATAAATCCTGTACCTTCGCAACGGCTTCGCATTAAGTTTGCTGATGGCATTATTCATGGGAGTGTTATCTTCAAGCACATAGTTGATCTCCAGCCATGTGTCCTTTGTATAAAGAGATTCACATAACGCACGATATAAAAGACTGTCAATCCCTTTCCCATGATATTCGGGCAGTACACCCAGGGCAAACATACGGTAGCTTTTCAACCTGGGTATTCCCCATAGCAATTTAAGCCATCCGAAGGGAAAAAGGTGTCCGTTAAGACCTTTAATAAGGGTATTTATATCAGGAATGGTAATGGCAAATCCGACAGGTCTCCCCTCCTTGTCTTCAGCAAAAAGTACTCCTTTTGGCTGGATTATCGGTTTAAGATCGCGGGCTACTGCTTCAGCCTCTTCCTTTGTTACTGAGGTAAAGCCCCAGTTGTCGATAAGGCTTCTGTTTGAAAGTTCTATAACTTTAGTGACTTCGTTGTCATAGTTTTTCATGTCTATCTGCCGCACATTTATGCCATATCGCTTTTTAACATCATCGGTAAGAGACAATATCCTGTCAGGTATTGTATAACCTTCCTTTACCGAGATATAATAAACAAGCAGATCCTTAATCTTCTCCAGGTCAAATTCAGCAAGATGTTCAATATAATATGCAGGATTATATGGTGCCATAACTGTTGGTGACGGTAAAAATCCTTCCACTACCAGTCCCCATTCCTGCGAAACAAAACTCCATGGTCCGCGCATATATTTCATCCCTTGCTCTTTAAGCCAGCAGACAGCAGTATCGAGGAGCATCTTTGAAGCTTCTTTGTCATTAATACATTCATAATAACCAAACAGACCAATGGGTTCTTTCCATGTATCAAGAGCAAGCCTGTCGATGAATGCGGAGATACGTCCGATTATTTCATTATTATGTTCCAGGATAAAGAGAGCATATTCACAATGATCGAGCGTAGGATTGCGTTTTTTGTTGAACTGACCATATATTTCATTTAGCAACGGAGGTACCCAGATTTTATCATTTTTGTATAGCCGGTAGGAAAATTTTATAAATCTCTTAAGATCATCTGACGTAGTGACAGGTATGATTTTCATAATAATCCATCTTAGAAACGTTCCCTTAGTTAAAATTACCTGATTTCCCTGATAAAATCAATTTCTGCAATATTTTAATTAACAAAAAATAATTGCAAAGAAACCATCGTGCCGTAGGGCCTCTTGCGCCTTTGCGCCTCTACACCCCTGAGCCCCTGATCCATTGAACCATATACAAATCAAACCAGTATTTTGTACATTACCGATATTTATTTTATTTTTGAACATATAATTCTGACACATGCATCAAAGCTGGTTGCTTGAATACAAGATTAAAATCAACCGTTCCGGTCTCTGCTGAATGACCGGGTGAAGATACCATTAAATCAGATAAATAAATTGATTTTTTGTTCAAACCTGTTGCCCGGTTAAAAGGACAACGAAAATCAATTTTCACCCTTCAGGGATGGGGCAAATTAATTGATTTCCATTTTAAATTTAAAAAAACAATCATGAAAACCTTAATAATAACAAGATCTGACCTTAAAGTAAATGACGTAGTAAATGTTGCCCGATACGGACAAAAAGTTGAACTGCATCCAGATGCCCGTAAGAGAATAAATGAGTGCCGTGCCATGCTCGAAAAGAAAATTGCGGCTCACGAAATCATGTATGGTGTCAATACCGGAATAGGAGAATTCTCGGAAATAGTGCTTAACGATAACCAGGTCAAGGATTTCCAGAAATATCTCGTTTATAACCATGCAGCAGGGATCGGAGAACCTGCCTCAATCGAAATTGTCAGGGGAGCAATGCTGGGCCGGATCAATGTCCATGCCCATGGTAACTCCGGCAACCGCATTGAGATAACCGAGACTCTTGTTGAGATGCTTAATAAAGGTGTAACACCATATGTATGCCAGAAAGGATCAGTCGGCGCTTCAGGCGACCTGGCACCAATGTCGCAGATCGCCCTGCTGCTCTTAGGTGAAGGGCAGGCGTATTATAAAGGTGAGCTTCTCGATGGAAAAACTGCAATGGATAAAGCCGTAATACCTGTACCCGGACTTCAGGCACGTGATGGACTGGCAGCAATCAACGGATCAAATATGCTGACAGCAATGAGTGCAATATGGCTGGTCGATGCCAACAACTGGTTAAAGCAGGCCGAGATAGCAGCATCAATGTCGCTTGAAGCCCTTAAAGCCAACATGAAACCCTATACGCCTCTTCTCCATGAAGTAAGAGGATTCAAAGGTGCAGTCCAAAGTGCAAAATCAATAAATAAATGCATCTCAGGAGGTGATCTCAAGGAAGAAAGAGTAAAATCGAAGGTTCAGGATGCATATTCCATGAGATCATCTCCACAGGTAATCGGATCGGCCCATGACATGCTCGAGTTTGCAAGGTCGCAGGTAGAAATTGAGTTGAATGGCGTTGGGGATAATCCTATCTTTTTCCCGGATAAAAACCTGCAGCTTTCGGGTGCCAACTTCCAGGGATCGCCTGTGTCCGTACCAATGGACATGGCAGGAGCATGCATTACTATGGTAAGTGTGATGTCAGAAAGAAGAATGAATCGCCTGAATAATGTTGCACTGAGTGTAGGATTGCCTGATTTCCTTACAAAAGGAGCTGGTATGTTCTCAGGGATGATGTTGAGCCAGTATACGGCTGACACATTGATAGTTGAACAAAGAATCCTTTCAATGCCCGCTTCAATTCAGTCAATCCCGGCAGCAGCCGACCAGGAAGATTTTGTATCGATGGGAATGAATACAGCTATAAAGAATAACCAGATACTCGATTGCGCGTACGGGGTACTGGGTATTGAATTTATGGCAGCGGCACAGGCTCTCGACTTCAGGAAGGAAGAATACAAATTTGGCACAGGCGTGCAAAAGGCGAAGGATGTAATAAGGAAGTATGTTAAGTTCCTTGATATTGACAGGCCGCTCTATCCCGATCATACAGTTATGAAAGAACTGGTAAAATCATGTGAGATACTTAACGAAGTTGAAAAAGAAGTCGGGAACCTTGAATAAAACTTTCATTTTAAAACTAAATACATTTTAAAAACACACAATCATGTCACGTAAACTACTTATTCCATTTTTATTGCTCATTGTTATAAAGGTAAGCGGACAGGCTGACTACACCCCTGCACCTGAGAATCTCAAAGCCAGGGAATGGTTTCAGGATGCCAAATTCGGGATGTTCATTCACTGGGGCGTCTACAGTATTCTTGGTGATGGTGAGTGGGTAATGAACAACCAGAGAATTGATAAGCAGACCTATCAGAAGCTTCCTGCTTTTTTCAATCCCATTGACTATAATCCCGCTGAATGGGTTGCCCTGGCAAAAGCTGCAGGTATGAAATATATTACAATAACAAGCAAGCATCACGACGGATTTGCCATGTTCGATTCCAAGCTGACTGACTGGGATATTGTTGACCGCACACCTTATAAAAAGGATGTTCTGAAGATGCTGGCTGATGAGTGTAAGAAAGCGGGAATAAAACTCTTCTTCTATCACTCACACCTTGACTGGTTCCAGGAGAATTATTTTCCGCGAGGTAATACCGGTCAGACAGCAGGACGCCCAAACAGCGGCGACTGGTACAAATACCTCGATTTCATGGATGGCCAGCTTCGTGAACTCCTGACAAATTACGGGGAGATTGGCGGTATCTGGTTTGACGGACACTGGGATAAGAAAGATTCTGACTGGCGCCTTGATAAAACTTATAGTCTGATCCATAGTTTACAACCTGCCAGCCTTATTGGGAACAACCATCATCTGGTTCCTTTTCCCGGTGAGGATTTCCAGATGTTCGAGAAAGATCTACCCGGACAACAAACGACTGGATTCAATCCTGAGCAGAGCGTTGGTCAGCTTCCGCTTGAAACATGTGAAACGATGAATAACTCATGGGGATTTAATCTCCAGGATAAAAATTATAAATCAACCAGGAACCTGATCCGGTACCTTGTTAAGGCAGCCGGTTACAACTCTAATTTCCTGCTTAATGTTGGTCCGATGCCGAACGGGAAAATTCAACCTGAATTCATCACCACTCTTAAAGAGGTGGGATCATGGCTGGGAAAAAACGGAGAGACTATTTATGGAACACGCGGAGGGCCGATTGCTCCGAAAACATGGGGTGTTACAACCCAGAAGGGGAATAAAGTATTTGTTCATGTTCTCGATCCGGAAGATATGAATTTGCTGATCCCTGATTTCGGTAAAAAAGTTAAAAGCATAACTCTTTTTTCTAAAGGAGCTAAGTTGAAGTACAAACAGGATACTTTTGGAATAACAGTTTCAGTCCCGACTGAAATAATTGACAAAACTGATACTATTCTGGTTATTGAAATCTAATAAGAAAATATTCCCCCTTTGAAGGGGGCAATAGGGGGATGTATCAGTAATCTTAGAATTCAATCAAGCCTCAAATCTAACACCCTCCTGCCCCCCTCCAGGGGGGAATAAAAAGATAGTTATTTCAGATACACCTCCAGCACAGGAATTTCCACCGGAGGTTTCAGAACAGGCAATTGCAGGGTTATGTCATTTTTAGTCTCATTGCTTCCAGTGCTGTACCTGATTTCGGAAGCATCGTGCAGAAACTGCACATATTTGACCTTATCAGCCATATTCACAAGAGTCAGCCTGCTCATAGGGTATGCTAGTAAATGAACATATAATCGTCCGGTTGCAGGATTATATGTTAAAATTGAATTTGCAGGAGCAGTAAATCCGGCCGGAGCTTCTGTGCATCCATAGATCGAACGGTTGTTATATTTCATCCATTCACCCATTGCTTTCAGTCTTTCCTGAGCCCTGAAGTCGAACATGCCGCGTGCAGTTGGTCCTACATTCAGCAGCAGGTTCCCTCCCTTGCTTACCGATTCAATAAGCAACTCCAGTAACTGTGCCGGGCTTTTCCAGGAAGTCTCATCACGGAAATAGCCCCATGAACCCGAGAATGTCTGACAGGTCTCCCATGGTATCTTTTTCCTGTTCATCTCCGGCCACTTTGCAACTTTCACCTGCTCAGGGGTAGTGAAGTCCCATCCTCCCTCAACATCCCTCAGGTCAAGACGGTCATCAACAATGATTCCTGGCTGAAGCGAACGGGCAAGCTTTAAAAGATTTTCGGAATCCCAGTCTGCCCGGCCTTTCCCATTCTTCCCGGGGAAGGAAAAATCGAACCAGATTATGCTTATCTCGCCGTAATTTGTCAGCAATTCCCTCACCTGGTTTTTCATATATTCACGGTATCTGTTCATATCCTTTCCTTTATTCAGGCGGGCGTAAGCTGTATCAGAATCCTGTCTCTGGGGATGCCTGCTGTCAATAGTATAATCCGGATGATGCCAGTCTATAAGTGAATAATAAAATCCCACTTTCAACCCTTCAGCCCTGAAAGCTTCAACATATTCTTTTATCAGGTCCTTTCCAAATGGTGTATTAGTTGATTTATAATCAGTGTATTTTGAGTCGAACAGGCAAAAGCCTTCATGGTGTTTAGCTGTCAGTACGACATATTTCATCCCGGCCTCTTTAGCCATCCTTGCCCATTCGTGCGGATTATAAAGGTCGGGATTGAAAGATTCAAAATACTTTTGGTATTGTTCATTTGTCATTCTTTCATAGTTCTTTACCCACTCGTGCCGGGCAGGTAAAGCATACAATCCCCAGTGAATGAACATGCCAAAACGGGCGTCGGTCCACCATTTCATCCTTTGAATTTTCTGGGTTTCAGTTTCCCGTGGCAACTGGGCTTGAATCAACTGTGAAATAATTAACAGAACAACCAATAAAAAAGCTGTGGTTAAGGTTTTGATTTTCATATGATTTAAGTATTAGTTTTAATTGAATTCACATTTGTTTCAAAGACGGGAATTAATGATCTCGGCTAAATCGCCGGTTGATAATTTTGCCGGGTTGTTTTTATTCTCTGTAATTTTACAAATCACCTCAACATCTTTATCTTCCAGTCCATATTTTCTTAGTCGGGGTAGTTGAAAGTCATTCGTAAGCTTTTGAAGCAACTGAACAAAACCATCAATATAATAATCGTTAGATTTTCCCTCCGTATCAAGAAATAATTTTCCCAGAGATGCATACTTTATTAAAAATTTATTGTTGGAATATTTTCTTAATTCTCTTACTGTTATTGCATTAGCTGATGCCATGAGCGTTCCGCAAATTATACCGTGCGGAATAATGTACATTCCTCCTAGTGAGGATGCAAAACCATGTACGACACCAAGACCTGCATTAGCCAGACATATACCCGAGGTAAGTGCTGCAAATGACATTCCTGCACTGGCTCCGATATCCTGTCCATTCTTATAGCTTTTTTCAAGTGATGATTTTACAGCTTTAAGCCCTTCTATTGCAAGTGCGTCGGTATATTCGTTTGATTTATCCGAAAGATAAGCTTCGGTGAGCTGAGTAAAACAGTCCATCCCGCTTGCCGCAGTTATATCCTTTGGGCAACTAAGAGTAAGTCCCGGATCTACAATTGCAATATCAGGAACAAAATTATCATGACGAAGTGATTTCTTAAATCCATCTTCCCCGATTTGTGAGATAACTGCATTTTTTGTTGCTTCACTTCCTGTACCTGCAGTAGTTGGTACTGCGACAAATGGAAGTTTTGTTCCGGGATGTTCCCTGTTCCCTACGCCTTCAAGGTACTCTTTTACAGATTCCGGTTTATACATCATTCCAGAAATTGCCTTCCCTGCATCAATAACGCTTCCGCCACCAATCCCAACTACAGCATCAATAGCTTCATCCTTCAAACTGTTAACTGCTGTATCGATCATCTCTGGTGAAGGTTCATTTGAAATAATAACATGATGATACCTGATGCCCTGCTTTTGAAATGAATCAAAAAGCTCCTTTGCACCCGAAGAATCGATGAAGGATTTTTGATCTGTAACCAGAATAATAGTCATCCCATATCGTTTAATTAATCCGGGCAGAAGTGCTATTTTGCCATTTCCGAAATGAATTAAAGGCAATCGGGCAAACTGGAATGGTTTTACCATTTTGATCGGTCGTTAGGCTGGATGATATTGTATTTTACCCCTTTCCGTGGTTCGGCCATATGATCGCTGACTGTGTCGCGCCATTTTAGATAATGAGGAGTGTTTTTATGAGCTGCAGATGCCTCATCAGATTCATAAGCTTCATAGATCATGAAACAACAAGGATCATCGGCTTGCTGGTTCAAGTCAAAGCGCAGATTTCCGGGTTCTTTAACCGATTGGAGGTGGTTTGCAGCAGTGGCATTAATAAAGTCCTGAACCGCATCAGGTTTTACATGAACATACACACAGGTGACTATCATAATTAATAATTAATTAGTAGACTGTAAGTTAGCAAAAAGTGAATCAATATTTGTTCCTTTTCCCCAGTTTAAATTCGGATAAGGTCCCATTTCGAGCTTTAAAGTACCTCCGTTTATCAGATCGGAATGGTTAAACCATGGTGCATCTAATGGTTTTCCATTCAGCCACGCTTTCTGTATATACTTATTTGTGGCTGTGCCACCGGGTGCCTCAACGCTAAATCTTTTTCCGTTCGGCAGGCTAATTGTGACTTTTTCAAAAAGCGGGCTGCCAATCGTATAAACGGGTAATCCCGGTATCAATGGATAGAATCCCATAGAGGAGAATACAATAAAGGCCGACATTCCGCCTCCATCTTCATCACCAGGGATACCAAAAATATTATCGGGATACCATGCATCAAGCAGCATCCGTATTTTTTTCTGTGTTTTCCACGGGGAATCAGTAAGATTATACAGGTATGGGATATGGAACGAGGGTTCATTCCCCATGCTGAACTGTCCCACAATTCCCGAAAAATCCGGGAATTTTGCCCATGTCTCATATTTGCTTCTGCCAAGGCTTTCACGGAATAGCTGGTCAAGTCTGTTTTCAAAAGCTTTTTTACCTCCCATCAGGTTGATCAGTCCGGGAAGATCGTGCTGCACCTGCCACAGATATGTCCAGCCATTATTCTCATCGTAGTAATCTCGTCCGCCCATACCTCCGTCAAAAACAGGATCGATATCGATCCATTCTCCTTTATCATCTTTCGGCATAAAGAAACCCTTTTCAGGCCACCACAGATTGCGGTAATTCTCTGATTTTTTCATAAAAATCTCATAATCATCTTTATTACCATGCTCTTTTGCCATCTGCGCAAGAGCCCAGTCGTCATAACTATGACCAAGCGTGATTGCAACAGATTGTCTCTTTTCGAAAGAATGTACCAGAGGAACTGTTTCCTTTTCTCCGGGATGAAGAGCCGGGTACCAGCCGTGTTCATAATAAAAGGTATCCAGTACACATGCCGGACCATTCTTCCATGGAAGCATTGTCGCTTCATTTGCATTTTTCTTCATACCCTCGTATGCTTTGGCGATATCAAAATTCATGGTTCCTTTCCTGTATGCATCCAGTATCATTACTGTTGAATGGAAACCGTTCATACACGGATTATCTCCCCAGAGTACAGGGAATGTCGGCAGCCAGCCGCTTTGCTCATACATGGTTACATACGACTGGATCATGTCTGCCTCGATTGCCGGATTCAATATGTTACGCAACGGGTGAAGAGCAAGATAAGTATCCCATATCCAGTCGTCCACATAAAAATCCCTGTCAGCTTCATGCACCTGTCTGTCGTAATTACTGTAATACCTGCCCTCTTCAGTTATGTTTATCATTCTTTCATAACAGCGGTATAAAGCTGTGTAAAAAGTTCTTTTCTGTGCATCTGATCCTCCTTCAACCCTGATCTGGTTCATAACTTTTTCCCATGCCTCTTTTGCATCGCCTTTTAATCTGTCAAATCCCCATTGAGGAATCTCTTTGCCCAAGTTTTTCTTTGCCTGCTCAACAGAGATAAAAGAAACTGCATATTTGAATTCAACTACATTTCCTGAACTCTCATGGAACGTAATAAACTGTCTCTTTCTTCCAGTAATTATTGTATCGCGATATGAACCATCATTATTGAATGCACCGAAAATAAAAGCTTTCATCCCCGAAAATGAATCTTCGGCACTAATAGTCCTTCGGTCGTGCATGTACCAGGTTCCTGACCTCAGGTTTGTCAGAAACAGGTTTTTGACACTCTTTCCGGGAAAGGTGAAGCGAAAATAGCCTGTTTTCTCTCCGGGTGTGAATTCAACAGTAATGTTATAAGCTTCAAGCCATGTTGATAAAAAGTATGGCGTTGAAATTTCAAGCTGGTTATCCCATGTAGAAACAGGCGGTTCCTGTGATAAGGCTCCTGTAAATGGCATAATACCGAACAATTCACCCAGACGATGAGATATAATTGTAAGCGGGAAATATCTTATCTGGTCATCGAGATAATCTTTTCTGACAGGATATACGCGGATCATCTGGTTAGGCAATTGAACTGTCGGACGTGTAGGCTGAAGAAGCAGGCCAACTCCTCCAATATCGGGATCGACATATTCAAGTCCCCCAGAGGATACCTGACGGTTGTTACAACCTGTAAAGCTGAGAATAACGAGGATGTAACAGATTTTCCTGAATCTTAATAAGCTCTTCATATACATTCTTTAAAATTGTAGGTATAAATTTAAAATAAATTGTGAAATATACCTGAACAGGTATTTTGTTCATTTGTTCTTCATTTTTATTTCCATACCTTTGTTTTCAAGCATTAGCGACTACTGGCTAAACATAATATAATTAAAGGATTAATAAGCTTTCAATTACTGATTTCTGATTCTTAAATATAGACAGAAAATGAAAAAACCGGGGAAAATATTCGCTTTTATTATACTTTTTCTTTTCACAGGTCATATATGCCTTGCGCAGGATTTATTTCAGCAAAGAGATACTCTTCAACTTAAGATTAAAAAGAGCGAATCTGTCGCACAGGGCAAAGAACAGGGTGCAAAAGGTAACCAGGGCAACCAGGCAGGTAATTCCGGAAAAGGTAACGCCTCTCAGAAAGTAAAGCAGGTTAAGGGAGCGCGTCCCGACATGAGCAAAGCAAAGGGGGCTCGTCCACCATCAATTGTAAGACCATCAGGATCAGGTATACCTAAGGGTATTGGCAAACCGGGCGGAGTTGGAAAACGTGGCGGGAGGTAAACTAATAACTTATAAATGATGCACTCAAGGGCAATCTCCTGGTTGAAAGTTTTCTCCATGCTGATATTTGTGGTACCTCTGAAGGGCATTTCACAGACTGACACCTTAAAAACAGATACTTTAAAATCTGTGCCTAAAAGCTCACGTCATTCATTCTATTCAGGCATTGGTTATGGCAGTAATATGATCTATATGGGATCAACTATCTCCCGGAACCAGCCTTTTGAATATGCAGCCTTAACTTATGGATTCAATAATGAGTTTTATGCTTCTCTGTCGGCAGTACATCTTACGGATCTTAATCCCTTCCTTGCTTTTTATGCCGGTTCCATGAGTTATAATCATGTGTTTAATTCGTGGCTGGATATCTCAGCAGGAATGTACAGATACCAGGTTGCTCCATCCCTCACAGATTCTCTTTTTAGTAATTTTTCTTATGGCGATCTTACCCTGGGTATTGACTGGAGGTTGATTTATTCAAAAATTTCAGCCGGTGGATTATTATCGGATGAAAACCGGGCATATTTTCAGCTTAAGAATTCAAGGTATTTCCAAACACCAGGTTTTTTTAAGGATAAAGTCTATCTATCTTTCGATCCATATGTAAATCTTTTATTCGGGACACTAATAGAAGTTGAGACCACAACAGGGACAAGCCTTAGAGTCTCTCCTCCTTATGGCAGATGGAAATCTTTCATACAAAGTACCACTTATAATTCATATACCAGGAAATTCGGATTTATGGAGGTCGATTTCGGACTTCCTGTCGCCTTTAATTCGGACTTTATGACTGTAGAAGCAGAACTGAGCTATATTCTCCCTGTTTATGAAGATTCCGATTTCCCCGGATCAAAAGGTTTTGTATTCATGTTAAGCGCCAATTTCAGGATTTTTTAACTTTACACGTATGAATGTTTTGATAGTAGAAGACGAAAAAGGTCTTGCGAACGAAATAGCTGCATTCCTCAAAGCAGAGAATCTACTGTGCGATATGGCATATTCCGGATCAGAAGCCTCTGAAAAGATAGCAATTAATCTTTATGACTTTGTTCTACTGGATCTGGGTCTGCCTGATTATAACGGATTGGACCTTATCAGAGAGGCCCGTAAAAATAATAGTGAGGCTTCTTTTATTATTATAACTGCCAGAGGAGCCGTTGAGGATAAAGTAAAGGGGCTGAACCTCGGTGCTGATGACTACCTGGCAAAACCTTTCGCATTGATAGAACTCCTTTCAAGGATCAATGCCGTAGCCAGAAGAAAATTCAATGTCATTAACCAGGTCATTCAACTTGGTAATTTTATTATGCAGACACAGTCCCGCAAACTGCTTTACGAGGGTCGGGAAGTAGAACTTACAAAGAAAGAGTATGACCTTCTCCTGTACCTGGTTCTCAATCAGAATAAGGTTTTAACCCGCCTGCAGCTTTATGAACATATCTGGGGAAATATTCTGGATGATCAGTACGATAGTAATTTTATAGATGTTCATATTAAGAATTTAAGGAAGAAGCTTAATGCTTTTGCTGCGACTCCATGGCTTGAGACAGTCAGGGGAGTCGGTTACAGGGTAAGTGCAGATCAATAGGATATTAAACCTTCTATGATCAAACTGAAAACAAAGCTCGCATTGTTCAACCTGCTTTCAAAGCTGGCCTTTACAGCACTATTCCTGATATTCATGTCTTATATTATTGAAAGAATCAACCTGAGACAGGTTGATAATAACCTCATCCAGAAAAGGGAACAGGTACTGGACCTGATAGCAAGGATTGGTATCGACCCATTTTTAACATCAGATTCAACTGATGCTTTCGGAAGCTATAATATTCTTAAAGAGGAATTCATCAGCCTGGAGAGAGTTAACATGGAGGAAGACTGGAATTACATTGAGGTTACCAGCAGGTTGATTGAAGATGAAGAGATAGCATACCGTGTACTTAATTACTCCTTCATGGTTGACGGGCAGAAGTACCTTCTTGAAATTGGAAATAGTCTTACCAGTATCCTTTATGCTAAACGGAATATCACAAAAGTTATTCTTGTCTTTCTGGTTTTTATAATTATTATAACCCTGCTGACTGACCTGCAATATAATCATTACCTGTTACGTCCTCTTGACAAGATTATAAAAAAGCTAAAAGGAATCTCCAGCCCATCGCTTTTTGATAAGACCCCAGTCAGAACCAACACCTCTGATTTCTTTTCCCTCGACCATGCATTAAGAGAAATGATGGAGCATATTGATGAATTATTTCAAAAGGAAAAAGAGATCACAATTAATATCTCCCATGAGCTGCTGACGCCGGTCTCAGTTTTGAGAAGCAAGCTTGAGAACCTTCTCCTGAAGGAAGATATTGATCCGGCTATTTCTGAAAAGATTGAAGAATCGCTCAAAACCCTCCATAGACTTCAAAGTCTTGTAAACTCATTATTGTTTATTGCCCGCATTGAAAGTCATCAATACCTCCGTGAAGAAACCATTGAAGTCAATGTAGTATTACAGGAGATTCTGAATGAGATCAGTCCGATAGCAGAAGATAAAGGTGTAATTTTAAAAGAAGAGTATATTCAGGATTTACGGTTTAAAGCAGCCAACAGGTCACTGTTCTTTTCAATGTTATACAATGTAGTAAATAATGCTGTAAAATTTACTCCCACCGGCGGTGAGGTTATTGTAAAAAGCCTGTTTCAGCATGGTAGATATATTGTGACAATCTCCGACACCGGAAGAGGTATGACTCATAGCCAGAAGAGCACCCTCTTTTCACGTTTCAAATCTAAAATTAATATTGGTGAGAACAGCACCGGAATCGGGCTGGCAATAACTAAATCTATAGCCGATTTTCATAATATAGAGATATCTGTCACCTCCGAACCTGAAAAAGGGACAACATTTTCTTTTCTTTTTGCCTGAAAATTCATGAAATATTCATTTTAGAGGTTCTATATTTGTCCGATCAGAATTCATTTAAAAATAAAAATAGAACTTATGAAAAAGTTATTCTTTGCATTATTTACTTCAGCCTTTATTGTGCTGTTATCTTCCTGCAGTGATAAAATTAATAATAACAATAATGAGCCAGGAAGGCTGGTCGTAAAGGTAACGGATGCCCCGTTCCCGATTGACTTTATTGATTCTGCTGCTGTCACAATCATAAAAGTGGAAATCAGGAAAGCCGGCGATGGCATTGCTGATGGTAATCCGTTTATGGTAATCTTCGAAGATACTATCACGTTAAACCTCGTTGAACTGAGGAACGGGATTGTTGACGAATTGCTCGATATTGAAATTCCCCAGGGTAAATATGACCTTATAAGACTTTATGTTGACAAGGCCAGCCTGAAAATAAAAGATGGCGATTCCTATAATGTCAAGGTGCCAAGCGGACAACAGACAGGGATTAAAGTTTTCATTGAACCTGCAATAAATGTTGAAGGCGGGCTCACCTCAGAGCTATTAATCGATTTTGATCTGTCACGGTCTTTCGTAATGAGAGGTAATCTTCACAAACCTTCCGGCATTAACGGATTTATTTTTAAGCCTGTCATAAGAGCAGTCAATAGCACGACAGCAGGACGGATAGCAGGAATGGTCACTGATACAGCAAAAATAAAAATAAAAAATCCTACTGTCTGGGTAAAACAAGATACAGTGGTAGCAACCACAGTAGGTGATACTCTGGGACATTATGCAATAATTGGCTTACCTGCCGGAACATATTCGGTACATGCAACTAAGGAAAATTATGATACAGTTAGTTTTACAGGGGTAAAAGTGGTTGAGGGTAATCTGACAGTCCAGAACTTTATTTTGAAAAAGAAATAAGATGGACTTATGAACTGAAAAAAGATCCGTGTAGCAAGCGGATCTTTTTTTTCAGAAGTATTTTTTTGTTCCTTTTGACTGTTAGTAAATACTACTGTGCAATTTCAATCTTTTTCTTTTCCTTAAAGAAGAATATGAAACATATCAGCACCGCAACCGCAATATAAGCCGGCACATACCAGATATTCCTCCATTGGTACACCTGATCTACCGTATAGTAATTTGTTACAAAGCCTGAGAACCAGGTACCTATGAACATTCCTAATCCATAAGTGACAAAGGTGAATAATCCCTGCGCCGCATTCTTGATTCGTTCATTCGATTTCTTTTCAGTATACATATACCCGGTAACAAAAAAGAAATCATAGCAAACACCATGAAGAATAATGCCGGCATACAACATCCAAAGATTTGCACCCATATTACCAAAGGCAAAGCAAAGGTATCTGAGTATCCATGCTGTCATTCCGATCATAAGCATCTTTTTTACTCCGATCCTGTTAAACAGAAAAGGTATGGCAAGGATGAACAAGGCTTCGGATATCTGCCCCATAACCATCTTACCTGCGGCATTCTCCATCCCTGACTGGTTCAGGAAAAGATTGGCAAATCCGAAATAGAATGAAAGTGGAATGCAAACAAATATGGCTGCAATGAAAAATATCAGGTATGGCCTGTCCCTGAACAATACCAAAGCATCGATGCCCATGATCGATTTTGCCGAAGATGGCGTTTTACCCTGCGGTGGTGTGTCAGGCAGTACAAAACTGAACAATCCGAGGGCAAGTGATACAATAGCTGCCATGTAAAATGTCGAAGGTGTTTGCTCTATGCCGAGTATCGCTATCATGAATCCCGCAACAACCCACCCGGCGGTACCAAAGACCCTCACCAGCGGGAATTGTCTTCCCGGATCGGTCATCTGCCGGAATGCGACACTATTTGAAAGAGCAATTGTTGGCATGTAAGCCAAGGAATATAGTAGAATAATCCAGTAGAAAGGTCCGTTAGTTGTAATCCTGGAAGCAAGGAAAAGTAATATCGCCCCGAGGATATGTAACACCCCCATTACTCTTTGCGCAGCAAAAAAACGGTCTGCTACCATTCCGATAAAGAATGGTGAAATCATTGTAGCGATTGCCAGTGCACTGTAAGCTGCTCCAATCTGTATTCCTGTTGAATTCAGAAATTTAGTCATAAAAGTTCCCATTGTCACATACCAGGAACCCCAGATGTAATATTGCAGAAACATCATGAATCCAAGGATTATGCTGATCTTCGGTTTCATAGGATTTAATAGTTTTAGAGTTTTTAACTAAATTTAAACTTTCAGTTATAATTTGGTTATAATTAACTGAATAATTTTCAATTTACAAATAGTCTGATAATTTTTTTTGATTTTTCCTGTTTCTGTCGCAGGTATGGATCAGGTTTTATGTATTTTTATAATCTTATCTTCACTTAATGAGTGTAAATAAACCTAAAATCTTCTGATTATGAAGCACGAAAATCTTCCTAACAAAAAGCACAAAGCAAATAATCTGTCAAGGAGAAACTTTCTGGGGACGACAGCCTCGGCTGCTGCTGCTTTCACAATTATTCCACGTTATGTGATGGGAGGTCAAGGAAACACACCTCCGAGTGATCTGATTAATGTTGCGGGTATAGGTGTTGGCAGTCAGGGTGGCGGCGATATACAACAGGTTTGCTCTCCTGATGTTCCTATAGTCAGACCACAAAGAAATAGCAATGGTACACCCATGACCAAGGAACAGATTGCTGCTCAGCAGGCAAGGATGGCCGAAATGATGAAACGTAATCCTCCTCCGGGCGGACAGCCAGGAGGACAACCAGCCGGACAACCGGGCAGACAACCGGGTGGACAGCCTAATCCGAATGCAGCGGTACAAATGGGAGCTGCAGGAAGCGGTAAAGTAATTAAGCTAGCTAACATTTATGCATTATGTGATGTGGATGCAGACTATGCCGGACATATTATTAAAGGTTATCCGAAGGCAAAAGTATATACCGACTGGCGTGAGATGCTCGACAGGGAGAAATCGATCGATGCTGTTGTGATCGGAACACCGGATCATAACCATGCATTAATTGCGGCTGCATATATGAGGGCTAAAAAACATGTTTATCTTGAGAAGCCAATGGCTAAAACCATTTATGAGTGTCGCAAGCTGGCAGAGATTGCCAAAGAGACAGGAGTAGTGACACAGATGGGCAACCAGGGACATGCCACTGAAGGCACCCGTAAAACAGTTGAATGGATCCAGGGAGATGTTATAGGTCGTGTCAGGGAGGTATTGTTGTCAACCAACCGTCCGATGGGATTCTGGCCACAGGGTGATATGAAAAGACCGGCAGGTACAACTCCTCCAAAGAATCTTAAATATGATATCTGGTTAGGGCCGGCACCCGAGAAACCTTATAATCCCGATGTATTGCATTTTAACTGGAGAGGTTTATGGGATTATGGAACCGGCGCAATGGGAGACATGGGAGCTCATATTTTTGATGCTCCGATATGGGCACTAAACCTTGGCATGCCTGCTAAAATCCAGGCAACCAGCTCACCGTATAGTACTGATTATATGCCTCTTTGTGAGCTTGTTACCTATGAATTTCCTGCCCGCGGGTATCTGCCTCCGGTAAAAATTACCTGGTGCGACGGTGGGTTAAGGCCTCCCCGTCCCGAAGGTCTGGAAGCTGGAAGGGCAATGAAAGATGCTACCTATATCGGCGATAAAGGTATCATTACTCACGGCAGTCATGGTGCAATGCCTGAGCTTATTCCAGCAGACAAAAACTTCAAAGGCCCTGATCCATGGCTCCCAAGAACAGGGAACATATTCGAAGACTGGATTGATGCTATCAGGAATGGTAAAAAATCGTGTAATGATTTTTCCATTGCTGCAAAATTAACCGAGATCATGCTGCTGACAAATATCGCTGTATTAAATCAAAGGGCTAATATTACTCTTGAGTATGATGCTGTTAATATTAAGATCTCCAATCTCCCTGCAGCCGATAGCCTGTTCCACTACGAATACCGGAGTGGGTGGACGCTTTAATATTATATTTACTTACACATTAAATTAATTTACATATAAAAATGAAATCTATCAACAAACTCTCAAGACGCAAATTCATTGGAAACAGCGCAGCAATTGCAGCGTTTTCTATGGTACCACTGAATTACTCCTGTAAGAGAACAGGAAGTGAAGCTTCATCCGGCACCACACCTAATTCAAAATTTGGTGGCGTTCAGATAGGCGCCATTACTTACAGCTGGCGTAGTATGCCAGGTGGTGTTGAAAATATTATTAAGTATTGTAAAGAAACCGGTATCAGCTCAATTGAGTTGATGAGCAATGATCTGGAAGATTATCTTGGTGCACCAAAGAATCCAAGAACGGGAATGTTCGGCCCGGGTATGGGTGGACAGCGTCCCGCTGGTAGCCCGCCTGCCGGTGCTGCACCTGGTGGTGCTCCCGGTGGTGGTTTTCCTCAACGCCGCGAAATGACACCTGAGCAGCAGGCCTCAATTGCTAAATTCAACCAGGATTTAAAGGAATGGCGGTTGTCGTTGTCCATGTCAAAATTTGAAGAGGTTCGAAAGATGTTCAGGGACTCCGGGATAGGAGTTCATATCGTTAAGTTCTCGCCAGCACGCTGGTCTGATGAGGAGATTGATTATGCCTTCAAAGCCGCAAAGGCAATGGGCGCAAAAGGTGTATGTGAGGAGATCGGTGAAGACGCTGTCAAAAAGCTTGGCCCGATTGCTGAAAAACATGGCATGTTAGCTATATTCCACAATCATATGCAATTTGCAACGGAAGGTTTCAGCTATGATCCGTTCCTTGTTGTTTCTCCTGCAGTGATGATGAACTTTGACGCTGGCCACTTCTACGGTTCAACAGGTATACACCCGAATACTATTATCGAGAAATATCATGATCGTATCTTCAGCGTGCATCTCAAGGATAAGACAGGCCCGGATGTTGAACCTCGCAATGAAAACCAGGTTTGGGGTCAGGGCCAGGTCCCGGTTGCAGATGTTCTCCTTTTAATCAAAAAGAACAAGTGGCCTATCTATTGCGATATAGAACTGGAATATGAAATAAAGCCATGGTCTGATGCTGTTAAGGAGGTCAAAACCTGCGTTCAGTACGCAAGACAGATTCTCATTTAGAGGCTCGCAAAGTTACATACTTCATTTATATAATTCCTTTAGAGCCATCTTCCTTATGCCGGAAGATGGCTTTTTATTCCTTAATACTTTGTTCTACCATTGGCCAGCCTTCATCATCCCAGTTAAGCTTATCTATAAGCAACTTCGATCTGCCCTGGTCTTTAGCATCATACCCGTGATAAATGATAAAGTCCTGTCCGTCAAAAGTATAAACTGCGTTATGCCCCACCCCGGGCCAGTCTTTGTTCCCTGTCAGTACGGGCGTCCCTCCTCCAAATTTCATATCCCTGCCATTCCTGTCCAGATATGGACCGGTAATCTGTTCCGACCGGCCGGCCATTATTTTATAATTGCTTTCAATCCCCCTGCAGCAAAAGTCGAAGGACACGAACAGAAAATAAAATTTTCCTTTCTTAAACAGAAAGGGAGCTTCGATCGATCCCTCACCGGCATTTTTCTCATCTGTATAATAGTCGCGAGGACGTGCGGCGACTGTATGCCACTCCTGGGGTTCGGCTACTTTAACAAGGCTCTGATCAAGCTTTACCAGTTTCATACCTTCCCAGAAAGAACCGAACACCAGCCAGGGGGTGCCCGAATCGTCAATCATAAGGTTGGGATCGATAGCATTCCACATATCACGGCCGGGAACCGATTGGACAACTTTACCGTGGTCTTCCCAATGGTAATCAGGATCGGCCGGATTAAGTGTTTTATTGGTGGTCACCCCAATACAAGAGGTGTTTTTCCCGAAAGCAGATACAGAATAATAAAGGTAATAAAACCCATTATGGAAGGAGATGTCAGGAGCCCAGGTATGACCCCTGTAACCAGGAATGGCTTCAACAGCCCATGCAGGAGCCTTTTCAAACACTTGCTTTTCCTTTTGCCATTGCACCATGTCCTTTGATGACCACACAGATATACCCATACCGGTACAGAAAAGGTAGAACGTTTCAGCCTGTTTTATCATAACAGGGTCGTGCACCTGGATCTTCTTTTCCTGTGAAAAGATACTGGCAGAGATCTGGAAAAGCAACAGAAAAATTACTAATATTTTAAATTTAAGTTTGTGATTCATATATACATAATATTTTAACAATAAAGTTATACTATTTCTCCATTACTTTTTTACATGTTAATGAACCCGGATTTTAAAACCGGACTCTTTGTATTTCAAGATGGGAAATTGGCTTTAACGATTTCGTACAGGGGAGCTTAACAACGGAAAGCCTTGCCGCTTTGCGTCAAGGCTTTCCGTTGTAGCGAGAGCGGGGATTGAACCCGCGACCTCATGATTATGAATCATATTTAACTAATTTCATATTGTTGATATTCTGCTTGTTACATAATTGACATTTGGATATATTTATATTTTTATATAATAATCCTTCTCCATAAATCCTTCTCTTGTTCGTATTAATATATTCTTTACGCACATATTTATAAAGTTAAAATTATGGGCATTCACCTGAAAAGGTTAGTAATAGTCTTATTGTGGTACTCGACAGGAAAGTAGTTTGTATTGATCTCTATGGTATTGAAGAGATTTACATGCATTACTTTCCAAAACTCCGTGATTCTGCTTTCAAGATGGCGAATACCGCCAAGGAAAATAAGCTGGTTGATCTCCATGAGGCGTATTATAAAGTGCTTGATATTCTCGACAATTATGATACAGTTTTACTCCTTCCATCGGCTGCTAAAGGCTTACTGAAAGCGCTGTGCTAAAAAATATCTACGGGGCTCCTTGCTCATCCTATCCCATCCCTAATGCTAGACATTGTTCTGATTTTTTTGTAGTCGATCATGAATTGCTCGGTCGACTGTCGTCTTACTCCACATCTTCGTCCTCTTTAACTTGTTCAGTTCCTGGTGGCACCACAACCTTAAATCGCAGACCCCTGTAGATCAATGATTTGCAGGGGTCTTTAAATTTCTTGTTGACGGAATTGGTGACGGTTTTTACAATATGCGCGTAATCAGATAAATACACAACATTTTCAAGATAAATTTTAATTAGTCAAGTAAAGATCGTACTCTAATTCTAATAAGACCTTATAGAAAACAGCAAGAGAATACTAATTAAATAAAATTGCATTTTATGTTAACAAGGAGTAATTTTGATATTGTTTGCTTCTGGTCTGATTATAATAATTGAAACGAAAATATCTCATTGTCATATTAAAAGATGAAAGGGAAAAGAATTTAAGATTATTTGCAAAGTACATTTTAAAAGAAAAACCTTATATATGCGAACAACTGGTGTTGAAATTAACGGACTAGCAGCAACATTCGTTACAATTGAAGGAGAAAACGATGATATAAATTTATGTCATGAATTTTGTTCAAAAATTACTCTTGAAAATCATAAGGAAAGTAAATCAATCTGGGAATTCTGTGAGCTGATTAAATCAAAAATTGATTTAATCAATCCAAATAGGATTGGGATAATTGAAAGACAATCTTCTGGTGAATTTGCATCAGGTCCTTTATCATTTAAAGTGGAAGGACTCATACAATCATACCGATCTAAGAATGTTGAACTTATCAACTCGGCATCAATAAGAGCATTTTTAAAAAAGAAACAATTTACAATTTCTCCAAAATTCAAATATCAATTAAATGCACTAAACCTAGCATTATACCTTTTAAAAAAATAAAATGGATCTTGATTCTTTAAATATAGATGATGAGATAAAAGATTTTATTAAATCTCAGAAGGATATAACAATTGATAAACACTCTGATTCTGGATGTAACGGTGAGTTATTCTTCGGGAGTCATAAAATATTTAATGAAAGGGTTGCATTAAAATTCTACTATATTGATAAACATGGATTATCTCATAAAGAACCTCAAATTTTAAGACAAATTGATCATAAGAATATACTTAAGATTCTTGATGCAAGAATTATTGGAGATAATTATGCGTATTTTTTAACTCCACAAATTGAAGGAGGAGACTTAGATGAGTATCGATTAAAAACTGTTTTAGATACTCATTCAGCTTTAGAAATTACTCAAGGGATTTTGATGGGGCTTACTGAAATGCATAAGAATCCAAATAGATTATTGCATCGTGATCTTAAACCGAATAATATTCTCATTGATAATGATAAAACAGCAATAATTGCCGATTTTGGATCTGTGAAATATATTCCTTTTAGTCAAAATAGTATTGTGGCTTCAAAGAATTCATTGGTTTATAGAGCTAAAGAAGTCGTCGAGAAAGGAGAATATTGCTTTCAATCAGATATTTACCAAGTCGGGATTGTATTGTTTCAACTTTTGAATGGGTTTTTTCCCTTGGCTATTATTGATTGGTTCGACACTAAAAAGCAAAAAAAAATAAAAGATATTAAAGATATGTTCGAACAACATGTTTTTATAGAAAAGCAATTCGACAAACTTATTTCTGGTAATAAATTATTAAAACTTGAGTCATTACCTGGAAAAATCGGTCATATAGACCACCCTTCACCGTTTTTGAGAGACCATGCTTAACCGGATGTGAAAGACCACCCCTAAGTTAACATCCTTTTTTGCTTCATTTTTATCACAATTTCCAGGGTGATTTTACAAAGTTATTT
>JALHSP010000110.1 GCA_022865305.1 Bacteroidales bacterium
ATTTCTGTAATTATCTTCAGCTTGATTGCTTGGGTTAGTTACCGCCTCATTATCATCATAACCATTGGTTTGAACACCCCATCGAATGTCATGATTTCCTGGAACAATTAATAAGTTCTTATTGGTTAAGCCAAGCTTTGCTAAGAGCCCACTAAAGAACGTCTGGGCTTCTTGGTACTCAATTATATCGCCCGAATGTGTTATATCACCAGTACAAACGATTGCGGCAGGTATTTTATTACTGGTCTTGCTCTTCCCAGCCATAGACGTACTAATGCTTTTTGTAAGAATGTCTAAAAAAGTTAGTGGGCCTCTAAGACCTTGGGTTAGGTTGAATCTGTTGTATTGGCGACTAAAATGAAGGTCTGATAACAAAATAATATCGGTAGATTCAGTCATATATAATGGATTTAAAAAAAAACCCACATTTTCAAGAACTGGCGCTGGCATCATGGTTAAGCCTCCCATATCTTTGAATAGGAAATCACCAACCCTCTGGTCTATGAATCCACCCTATGTCAGTGTTAATCTTGTCTGGAAATTGACTACGCAGAAGGACATTTTTTCGGAGTTCTTTATAAAACGTGGAAAGAGAGCGCAGCTCTGAACCACTGCCGTGCCACGGCTGAGGATTAATCACCCCGGCAGGAAGCGATAATGGCGAGCTTCTGACTAATCTGAGTGTATTTACTTGGTCAGAATCATTCGTAATGATTACTGGGAAATTACATTCATGATCATAAGCATCTTTTAGAACATGCAATGCAAGATTAACATCCGAACCTTTTTCTTCCCATGTTTTTATTCTTGTCGGCCCGCTTATTTTCGCTTGGTGATCACTTACTTCAATTACTTCATAGCCTACCCTATATCGGGGAAGGAATTTTCCATAATAAATTTCAATAGTATTATCGGCTTTTAAAGCCGATAAATATAAATTTTGCCTGTCTGCCTGATGAGGATCGTCTGGAGTATCTGATGTCCTGGACGTAAAATATTTAATTCTGATAATGTTATGAGAAGGGAGCAAAAGGCTACAAAGTTTATGGATATCGAGCCATTTGCATTTTATTGGATTCTCCCCCGAGGCAAACCGTCTAAGACCGTAGTACAAATTATAGCCATCGATGTAAACAATGGTGTTTTTCATGGGCCCTCTTAAACAAACACCGGATCGCTCCGGTGTTGCGCCTCAATCCTAACGGATTGAGGGTGATCTTGCTCATATTGTACATACTTCGATTCAAAAAGTCAATAGTGCGTATAGACTAACGCGCGGCAGATTGTTCGGCCTGTTTTACTGAGAACAGTGAAAAACAGCGTCACAAGGGTCAATTTTTCACTGTTATACAGTGGTTAACAGCGGGTTATTTTCTCTAACGGGGATTACCGTAAGTAATAATGCGGATGTTTAGTTAGAGGAATGGCACTTAATTATTTGCTATTTGTTTCGTCTAATATATGAGAAGTTTTTTTACAATTGAAATAAGAAGCAAGAAGAAAGGAGGTACCCAGCAGATCATTTTTATATTAACAAAAAACTGTCATCTGTTGAATTTATAACCATGAAGCACTATGCTGGACTGGAGGCGGCAGGCTTCAAAAATCCAATGTGGAAGGAGTAGCAATGAGCTGATAATTATGGGTACTCAGTCAACCACATATAAAAATGGAACCGAGCGCACATCCCCAACGACTGACATCCAGGACACGCCACTTATAAGATTCGGAAAAGTATTAAGAACGTTTAGAGAAACCAAGAACTATAGTCTAATAGATATCTCAGAGGCGACAAAAATTGATATTGAATTGCTAAATAAAATTGAAAGCGGAACAGCAACATCATACGAGGTAATTAAGTATCTATCCTCGATATCAAAAGCCTTGCGAATCGATCCAAAAACAAGTCTCCGCATTTTGTTTGATTTGGTGCTATAGCAAATCACATAGCCCAAAACTAGCATTTATTGAAAGACAAAAACAGACGATTTCCTGAAGTCTGTTTTTGTGTTAATAAAAGTATTAATCAATTGCTTTATCCCACGTCTTATAGTTGGAGGGAAGCAATGGAAAACAATATTAGAAAACAAAAAAGAGAGAATTCGAACATTTATGGAGTTGTGGCCTTTGTGGCGACATTAATTGTGGCTACGGTAACAATTGTATTGGGCGTGAAGGATCCAGCAGTATGGGCCTTTCTGGGCGCTGCCATTGGGAGAACGTCAATTTTTGTTACTAGTCAACTATAACGAGTTTGAATAATATGCGATTGTTTCAGGTCGCTCTCTGTTCCCCTACTGAATTTATTCTAGGAAGCGCTTACGTTTGCTTTTAAAGCTTTTGATAATTTGGCTAATACGAGGTATGGATATTTTCAAAATCTTGGAAATCTCAAAGCGGCTTTTGTCGTCCAGAAGAAGCAAAAATACTTCAAGCTCTCTATTAGTCAAATGGCCAAAACGTAGAATTGTGTTTATTTCATCTGAAGCCATAGACTTGTTTTCAAATTCCCCACTAGTCGGTTGCTTGTAATCTTCTAGACCATCCAAAGACACATCGTTCTGATGTTTTTCTCTGTCTCTCTCAACATCAAGCGCGCGGCGATCACATATTCTTATAATCCAAGTATATGCAGATAGATCTTTGGTGCCTTTAAATTGATAAGCCTTTTTATGAACACGATCTAGGGTCCAGGACGCTACGTCGTCGCAGACATAATGATCAAATTTTGAAAAATTCCTTGCTACTCTCTCTAATAAAGGCCGATAATATTTTTTAAATAATTCTTCAATACACTTTGTTTGATTCTTGCCTTTTATCTTAAGTTCATTGATTCGTCTTTGATCACCAGTATAGTCAACACAAGGCTTTGGTGGAGGCGAATGAGCGTTATTCATAATAACCTCTTGCTCTATCACTTTATACCCCCCGACAATGCTGTATTTTTACACACAGTATTGTCGGG
>JALHSP010000111.1 GCA_022865305.1 Bacteroidales bacterium
TAACCAGGGCTAATAGACTTTAATACTTCTTTTCTAATGTCCGGTGATCAGGAGAATGTCAGGCGTACCCTTGAGGTAGCTGTTGCCGGAGGACAAAATATTATTATGATCGGTCCTCACGGAGCAGGTGAGACAATGTTAGCCAAACGATTGCCGACTATCTGGATTTAATTTATGACATCTTTTAGTGTGTAATAACCCCTTAATTGGTCTAATATGTTTACCTTTAATAGAAATCTAAAGAAGGTGAAATCAAATAAATAGAAAAATGAAAGCATATGAAATTGCTGAATTAAAGGATAATATTTTAAAAGATTTATCCAAACGTCCTAATAAAAGGGAGAGTCTGGAAGCGACTTATATAAACCTCCATATTAGTAATGTACCAATAGAAGTAGTAAGAGGATATGTGGAAGAAATGACCAAAGATGGGGTAATAAGTTCAAATAAGATTTCAAACGATAGAACCTTATTAATTCTTAAAGACCAGGGTAAAAAATTATTATTTGAAGGGGGATATGCTAAACGACTGGAGAAAGAAATTGAGGTAAAAGAACAACAGAAAGTTGATAATGAAAATTATAGATATAAAAATGATTTAGAAATTAAAAATTTAAAAGCCAGCATAGAGAATTATAAGGATTCAAAAACTTGGGCAATTATTGCAATTATAATAAGTATTTTAACTCTCGCTTATTCAATATTTTTTAAGTAGCATAGCTTTTCCCAGCCCTCATACTTTGCCAGCTAAGCGGTGAGTAAGTCAAAGATAATTGGTAACTTAGTAATCAATAAATTATTATAATGTCAACGGATTGGAAAAATCAACTCTACTTCGGTGATAATCTTGATATTCTTAAACAGCTACACACTGAATATCCACAAGGATTCATTGACCAGATTTAACTCCTGCGAAGCAATAGGATTGAATAATAAATAGTTGTAATTTTGTAAGAGATAGCCTGAAAAATTTAATATTATGCCTAACCTCATAGATAATTCAGCTAAAACAAGCAAATTAAACTTAAACGAAATGGATTTTAAAGATCAACTAAAACAGATTGCTGATAAAATCAACAAGTTAAAAGATTCGAGTAAGACAGAAGAGGCTACAAAGAATGCTTTTGTAATGCCTTTTATTAGTGCTCTGGGCTATGATGTTTTCAATCCCCAGGAGGTTATCCCTGAATTTACTGCAGACATTGGTATAAAACAAGGTGAAAAGGTGGATTACGCGATTCTAAAGGATGATTTACCTATCATTTTAATAGAGTGTAAACACTGGAAAGATGCTTTAGATATACACAATACTCAACTTTTAAGATATTTTAATGTAACCAAAGCAAAATTTGCAATCCTTACGAATGGGATTAATTATCGGTTTTATACTGAATCGGAACCTAATATAATGGATGTAAAGCCATTTCTTGATATTAACATTCTTGAAATCAAGGATAATCAGATAGATGAACTTAAAAAATTTCATAAGTCCTATTATGATACTGCTAACATTTTAGCTACGGCAAATACTTTGAAATATTCCAATGAGATTAAAATACTTTTAATTAATGAGTTCAAACAACCATCGGAAGATTTTATAAAATATTTTGTTAATCAGGTTTATACCGGCAGGGCAACAGAAAAGGTAATGAAACAATTTTCGGAAATAGTGAAGATCTCTTGCCAGCAGTTTTTAAGTGATTTAATAACAGAGCGACTAAAAACGGCATTGAATAAGGAAAAAGAAACTGAGCCGAAAATACCGGAACCAACAACCAAGGAAAACATAATAGAGACCACTGAAGAAGAAATTGAAAGCTATTACATTGTTAAAACAATTCTACGACAAGAAATTGACAGTAGCCGTATTTACTATCGTGATTTTCAGAGATTTTTTAGCATTTTAATTGATGATTCAATTAGAAATACAATATGTAGATTATATTTGGCTGAAACGACTAAGGAAATTGCTTTTCTCGATGATAAAAAGAATGAAGTCAGATATCCTCTTACTACAATAGATGATATTTACAAATACTCCGACCAACTTAAACAAATAGCTAAAACATTTGTAAAATAGTTCCTTTATTTTTATAGGAACTAAATTAGATAAATTATGGAAAAACTTGAATCCAATTTTCATGCTGCCATGGAGGAGATTTATCAATTAGCCAAACAGGAATGCCACTACTCAGCTCGACGTTATAAAGCAATGCTTAATCGGCTTGGCGGTTTAGCAACGGCAAAACGGCTGTTACATAAGAAAATATCCAAAGGATTTATTGTATTGCGGGATGCAGGGAGGTTAGACCTGACGGCTGAGGCATTGGTTTGCCAACCACAATGGAGGGAATTGTTTACATCTGAAGAACTACAGATTGCTCAGGAACGAATAAGAAAGCACTGAGTTGCTACCATTATTTCAAAGAATGTGAACCCGATCTGAAAAGGTCGGGTTTTTTTGTACCCCCAAAACATCCCATTCGCAGACCTGATGCTACCTCCTTAGTATGCAACACCCTTTTTTTATTTGCATAAAACAATTTTTAAGTTGTAAATTTTGAAAAGGATTAATTCTCAGATTACTAGTCACTTTGCTCTTCTGACTTATTTAATTATTTTCACATTAATTTATAATATGCTGAAAACCAAAGGATAACAAGCGGTTAATAACTGAAACACCAAATGTTAATAAACTTAAAAATATTGTCTTGCATTAAGATCAACGCTTATCTAATTTAGCAACTACCCGCTTAAAAAATCAGTGGCCGTTTAATCTCATTAAGATCAGAGAATAACAGAAATATATTTTAATATATGGGAGTTCTTTAAAATTAAAATGGGATGGTGTACATCCCAAGTTAAAAAGGTTCAATCGAGTGAGGTTAGTTTGTCCTTAACAGTCCAATCGAGAGTCCTTCCAAAAGATTCTCGAAGTAATCGGCAACTGATGGAACAGGGTCCAAACCTGTTCACCTTTTGGAGGGAGATTTACGTCTCCCTCTTTTTTTTGTACACTCAAAGATACACCCTGCTGTAGAAAAACGCAACTATTAAAAATCTTTATTAAGGTCAACTTTTCATTAATTATTAACAGATAGGAAAGAAGCGGCATCTCCTGTGGAATAAATATGTCTCACTGCAATCTACTATCATACCCCCGTTGACGCTTGAAGAAGCTCTTGAAACAACAAAAATACATTCGGTGGCCGGCAAGATTGATGATTATACTGCACTGATGACGAAAAGACCATTTAGGTCTCCGCATCATACAATTTCCGATGTAGCGTTTATTAATTATGTGGCGAATAATAAAATTGACTTTGGCTTACTATTATCGTAATTTCGATAAGTCAAAGATTAAATGAGGCACAAGTTAACCATAGTTTTCCTGTTATCTATTCTTCCAGGCTCTGTCAGTGCTCAGATTCTGACTGACAGTAATCTGCCTATTGTAATTATCTGGACCGACGGAGGTGCTCCGATCCCATATGGTGATCCCAGAGTGATGGGATCAATGAAGATTATATACCGGGGGGCGGATCAAAGAAACTATGTGACTGATCAGAATACTGCAGCATACCTTAATTATAACGGAAGGATAGATATTGAAAGAAGAGGAGATTTGACAGGGACTGAGCCAAAACAACAGTATGGCTTTTCTACCAGACAAGCAGATAATATAACAAATAACAACGTAAGCCTTCTTGGTATGCCCCAGGAAAACGACTGGATACTCAACGGGATGGCTTTGGATCCTTCCATGATACGTGATTATCTATGTTTTAATCTTTCACGTCGATTGGGGGAATACGCATCCAGGACAGTCTATTGTGAATTAATTCTCAACGGAGAATACGAAGGACTTTATTTGCTCACTGAAAAAATAAAGGCCGATGATAACAGGGTGAATATCATTAAAATTGGCGTAAACGATATTAATTTACCGGAATTGTCAGGAGGATACATCACAAAAACATCTGATAATGATAGTGACCCTGTTGCTTGGACAATGTTAACCTTGAATGGAAAGCAAGTTCCGTATGCCCATCATTTCCCCCAACCTTTAGCAGTAGATCCTTTGCAACATAATTATATTTACAACCAGTTTAACAATTTGGCTGCCAAAGCACTGGCAAGTAATGCTTCAATATCAGACGGATTTCCTTCGGTTATTGATATCCCCTCATTTATTAACTATATAATTATCAATGAACTTTCTTCAAATTCTGATGCATATAGACGAAGTACATTTTTTCATAAAGACAGGAACGGGAAACTTCGAGCGGGACCTGTCTGGGATTCTGACCTGACATTTTATAGGATTGAATGGCAATTTTCAAAAAGTGACCGTGATGTAACCAGATTCTGGAAAGACCTTTTCGATAACCTTCAGTTCAGATGTTACTTATCAAAGAGATGGAACGATCTCATTCAACCAGGCCAGCCATTGAACCTGTCAGTTATTGAAATATTCATCGATCAAACTGTCGCAACTATCAGTGAAGCTGTGGCCAGGGATTATGCACGATGGGAGTATGCTATCAACCATCAGCAGCGGATTTCAGATATTAAATACTTTTTGAATGCCAGGATCACATGGATAACAAACAACATAGGCCCATATTCCTCTTGCAGTAATGTTGCAGTCCCTCCTCTGGTAATTATAAAAATCATGTACCATCCCGAGGCTTCTATTTATTCTTCTGACAATGATGATCTTGAGTTCCTTGAAATAATGAATAATAGTGATAAAACGGTAGATTTGACAGGGATATATTTCGGAGGAACAGGATTTGTTTATCAGTTTCCGGCAAATTCCACTCTTGGCCCATATAAATTAGTATTTTTGGCAAGTAACTCTACATATTTCCAATTAGAGTATGGTTTTGTACCCTATGGACAGTTTACACGACATCTTTCAAATAAAAGTGAGAATCTGGTTTTGTTAGATGCTTTCGGGAACATAATAGATAATGTTAATTATTGTGATTCTCTTCCCTGGCCAAATGCTGACGGTAATGGTTATTACCTTATGCTCAAAGACGCCAATCTCAACAATAGTGTTGCCGGAAACTGGACCATCTCGAACAATCAAATACTGTCGGCGAATGATATTTGTGTCGGATCTGACCTGCAGCTGTCTCCTAATCCTGTAAAAGATATTTTGAAAATAAAAGCGCAATACGTGATAAAATCAGCCAGCCTGTATGATATGTACGGTCGTCTGCTTGAAACCATTGTTATCAATGATGAAGCGTACGACCTTGATATGAAACAATATGCAAAAGGTCTTTATATTTTAAGAGTTGTCACTGCCGGTAAAACCTTTTCCAGGAAAATTATAAAGGATTAACGAATTATTTCAAATTTTACAGTTGATTTCAACAGTCTGTAACAAATTAACTTGCTAACTGAATTATATTTCCGAAATTTGGTACAGCGGCATTTCCTTTTTCAAATCCTTTCAACCTTCGACCTCCGACGTCGTCGGACATAGCCGACTTTGTCGGGCGAAGTCCGAAGCTTTAGCGAAGGAGGTTTTTCAACTTATCAACATTTTTAACTCTTTCAGACCCACCCCTGACCTCCCGTCCTTCGGCCGGGACAGGCTTCCACTTCGCGGAATCTCCGCTTCGCTTCGACCTCCCAGGAGGGAATCCTTTTAAATTAAATCCATTCAACTATTCAACCCATTAAACCTTTTCAACTTTTTTCTTTTTTCTTTTATCTTTTTTGCATATATTTGATATTGTGTTTCCTGATGTGCTAATAAAAGTATAATTATGTTAGTAAAAACATTTGCCAGTGCCGTAACAGGCATTGAAGCAAATAAAAAGGTCTTATAATATTTCTTTTAAAGTAAACAAATGTATCAAACCAGCCTTGAAGTAGCTTTTACAGGATAACATAATATCATTATGATCGGATCTCCCGGATCAGGTAAAACCATGTTAGCTAAGCGATTACCCACTATTTTAATTTAATCCAATATTTTTTTAACAACACAAAATAGTGGAATAAATAGTAAATTTGATTAATCATTGTCTCAAAGTACACAAACCCGTGTACTTTCAGAAAAGCGTCTAAGGGGGATTGTTGAACCTCCCTTTATATTTTAGTTAAATTCAGATTATCACTTATTAAGGCACCAGAAAGCCACGCGGAGGATAAGGCAAGCCGCTGCCCGGCGTCTTTGCCTGAAAGGGGTCATCTTTACAGATTGCTATTCCTTGATAAATTTCATTATCTCAGGAACATCCGGTTTGATGAACCGCATGATATAAATGCCGCTTGTCAGCAGGCTGATATCCATCCGCTTGGAAACGGCGCCGTCGCAAATTTCCATCATTTGCATCCTGCCATAAATGTCAAACACTTCAATGGCAGTGACATCTTTCACATTGCTGATAAAGATTTCTTTTCCGGCCGGAACGGGATAGAGTGAAATCCGGTTTGCCGGGATATATTCAACCTCGGCCGCTGTTGACGCACTCACTGCTTCAGCCCAGCTATTTGCAATCCTGATTCCGTCAACTGTTATATCTTGCAACCAAGCGTATTGTCTTAGGGCTATAGAACCCGGAGAATAATCTGCTGCAGTGGTGGTAAAAGCAGGTATTGTTGCAGTGGCAGGTTCATTCGCCGGAATAGTACCGTCAATGACAAATAAGTTTACCTCATCATTGGTTGGTCCATCAACAATTTTGTACTTCAAAACTACCAGATGAGTCGTCCACATATCAAATACAGTAGAAGATACAGTTGTCGTTTCATTTGTTTTTGTAAGGCCAAATTTATGTTTACCTATTTCCGGCACGGCAACTGACCATACTCTGCCAAAATGAGTGGATCCGGTAACAGTCTCACCTAAATGTAGAAAATATCCTTCATGCAGTTGACCAAATTTCACCATAAAAGCTACATAAATGGAGCCTGTCGTTTGGGCAGTAAAAGTTTTGTTGACATCTTCTCCTGTATTATCCAAATGGGCAGCTCCGCCGATGTTGGAGAGAGGATAACCGGTAAAGGTCAGCCCGGGAACAACCACACTTACCGGTTCAGTCGTGCCGCTGTGTGCATTCCATCCAACAGTGTTGAGAAAGGTGCCGGCAGGATAATTAAAATTCTCGGTCAGTAGGGTCTGAGCCCGTACCTGTTGCAGCAATAAGGCTGTAAAAATGAGAACAAGCATGATTTTAGCGGAGGGTAAAATTCTTTTCATAAGCATTATTTTTATTGATTGATATTTGCCGTAAAACAACTATACAAGTTACGACAATAGAAAGCCAATTCAAATTTTTTTATAGGAATCTGTAAGTATGCAAATTGCTAACGATTTTAAATTCAGCAGTGAGCCAGGAGAGTTCCGACTATCATACCCCCGTTGACGCTTGAAGAAGTTCTTGAAACAACAAAAATACATACGGTAGGCGGCAAGATTGATGATCATACTGCACTGATGACAAAAAGACCATTCAGGTTTCCGCATCATACAATTTCAGATATAGCCATAAGTTAAAATGTGGTGAATTGTGGTTTATTCACTTCAATCAATATTTCGTAGCATTTGTAGCATCCCATAGTGCTGTAAATATCTATTTTTAAATGCCTACCACTCCAGTTTGTTAAAATTTACTTGACTTTGGCTTATTATTGTCGTAACTTCTACCAATTAAGGCATTACATATTTCTTTCCAATATTTAGTAACAAATAATCGACATTAAAATGAAAAGGACTCTTTACTTAATGCTTGTAGCAGTGACGATAATTACTGCATGCCAATCCAAAACCAAAACTACATCAAATGATGCTGATGCAATTCGCAACATCGAAGACCAATGGGTGGCTGCTAACAAGGCAAAAGACATCAATAAAGCCGTAAGCTTTTTTGCATCAGACGCTGTTGTGATGGAACCAAACAAACCAATTTATGTTGGTATAGAAGCCATTAAGAAATCATGGGAATTATGGTTTTCTGATACTACTTTTCTTCATAACACAATTACAGGGACAACAGACAATATTGAAGTTTCTGCTTCTGGAGACCTCGGATACGCCAGAGGAACTAATCACTACAGCATAAAAACACCAAATGGGACTGTCGAATATGTGGACAATTTTATTGATATCTTTAAGAAGATAGACGGAGAATGGAAGTGCATTGAAAGCATCTGGAACACTCGTAACCCAATGGAAGGTCAATAGCCTGATGCGTCTTGTACACAACAAATTCTAAGTGGCTGGAGAATTTTAAAGATGGTCATGCTATACTGCAAGACCCATGGGTAATGCAATCCATATTTAAGAAAATAGATAACAGGTGGAGAGTGATTAATTGCGTTGAATCTGGCGTTAACCAAAGTATTAAGAATAGCGAAACATCGAAAGAACTAAATCAGGTTGAATTAATGAAGCAAATTTTAGGTACTTGGAAGGGGGAAATAGCAAAGGACACAATTTATATTGCAGAACAAAAATTGTATGGTACTGGTTTGTTAGGCACTATTAAGACTGTTACCAAAGGAAAGACAATAATGGAAGGCGAGGCAATTATAGGTTACGACAAAAAAATTGATAAATTTATTGAAACTGACCTTATTGAAGGTTCAGACATTATGGTTTATGGAATTTGGTTTACATCGAAGAATACATGCATAGAAGTTCCATATGAGAATATATCAAATCCTGAAAATGCTCCTGTAAAATGGCAATATGAAATTAAATCCCCCGATGTGTTCGTATGGAACTTTATAGAAAATAACAAAACAACTAAATCTTTAACTTTTAATCGAGAAAAGTAATGCTTGATTACATTTAAAACAGTGTTCTATAATATCATTTGAATGCCCCAAGATTTAACATTTGGGCATTTTGTTTTTGTATTATATTAATATACAGGCAATTAAGTATCTTTTAACCGCATCAAATTTCGTCAGATATAGCTAATAATTAAAATGTGGTGAATTAGATTTATTTGACTTTGGCTCTTTGCAGATGTAACTTTGACATTAGGGATAAAACATATTGAAGGTGTGTTTATCTGCTGATTTTGGTATGATATGTCTACTTTTATTTATTATTCATATATACGAGTTAGACAAAATTTGAAATTTCTTTACTAACTTCTATACCTGAAAACATTTAACAAACCTATTACTAATGCAATGAAAAAGAAAATTGAATGCTTAATAATTGTAATTTGTTGTAGTGTTTTCTGTAACGCACCGCAAGCGATTGCCCAGACAATTTCCTACTTCGCTACCGGCGAGGAGTTTTCAGGCCCTCTGCCTACCTGGAAGAACATAAAAACCGATTTTGGCGCAAAAGGTGACGGAATTACTGATGATGCTCCGGCAATCACTGCGGCCCTTTATACTTTCAAGGATATAGGTAATATAAAAAATTCCGTTCTATATTTTCCTGAAGGCACCTACCGTCTTGGCAGTACCATACTGAATGCTGACCGTGGGAACGGAGGAACTGACTATATGGGGCTTGCGATTATCGGAGAAGACCCGTCAAACACCATACTTTTATGGGACGGGCCTGCCGATGGAACAATGTTCAGGCTTGACGGATGGCACCTGAAGGTAAATCGCCTGACCTTTGACGGTCAAAACAAGGCAAAGATAGGAATCCTTCGTGAGGGAAGTTTCGGGACGAGCGTGGAATACAGCGACCTGGTTTTTAAGGATATCAACTTGGGAGTCCAACTTGGAAGTGACTCAAGTGCGGGGCAGGCAGAAAATCTCTTTTTGCGGTGCCGGTTTTTTAATTGCGGCGTCGGAATATTTGGCCCAAATATGAATTCGCTTGATATATGGTTATGGTATTGCCTTTTTCAGGATTGCTCATTTGGGGTTCATTGTGGCGGGTATCAGGCTTATGGCAATGTCTTTTTGCGCTCAAAAATATGTGACCTCGGCCTTTCCTGGCAGCCTGCTTCGATAGTCAATAATATTTCCGTCAATACTAAACGCTTCAACCGGGATTGTGGGACTGGATTATTTCAGGGGAATGAAATCTATGATCCGGACACTACAATAGTAAGAAATGAGTGGTACCTTTTGGATACCCTTAAAGCGTTTACTGTGCCATATATTTCGGTACTCCTTGATAATATTGTAAAGACAAGCGGAAACGCCGGAGCGGCTATTGAACTTTCAGATGGGAAATGTATATCCGTAGGCAACACTTTTTCTCAATTATGGCCCATCAGACCCAGATATCAACCATTCACTCGTGGACTATATTGGCCTGTTCAACTGGCGGTTGATGGCAATAAAAAGACATTTTATTCTGGCTCGCTCTTTGCTCGTCTAACCGGCATTGCATGGCATTGTCCCTCCGGAACAGCAAGGATTGCGATAAAATATTCAATATCAGCATCACTTCAATCCGAAAGGGATTGGGATCCGAAATCTTTCAGACTGGTTGGCTCGAATGACTGGGGCTACCATGTCACTTTGCTGGATTCCCAGATGAATCAGTCCTGGACCATCGGCGAGGCTAAGACCTATACTTTTCAGAATTCGACTCCTTTTTCAATGTATCGGCTGGATGTCATGGAGAATACCAAGGGTGAAAAGCCAGGAGATGGTGAATTTTTCCAAGTAGCTGAATTTTCGCTTATTGATACGGCCGGCGTTAACATAATAAACGAACCCGGAGGCTTTTTGGCCGGCTCGGATGAAACATGGGGCAAATATTATTCATTACAGGAAAAGAAGGTTCCATACTCTTCCATCACAAAACCTGAGGCAATAGAACTTCCGGGAACTCCACCCCTGGTTACACGGAAGATTTTTGAAGTTCGAAAAGGAACATCGGATGATGCTGCGGAGATACAAAAGAACATTGATTCCGCAGCCGCCCTGCCCCTTGGAACACGTCCGATAGTTCACATCCCCAAAGGAATATATTCTATTAATAAGACACTCATTCTTCCCGCCAATGTGGAAATGACATTAAGCGGTGATGGTTTATATCTTAGTGGAACTTTTCTGCTCCCAGACCCTGGCCTTTCAGGACCCACAATGAAAATTGCTTCCCCGAGCCATTTACTGGTGCGCGATATCGCAGTGGAAGGGAACGAAGCCATTTACGCGGAAGTAGACGATAAGCCGGGAAGCCGGGTGACTGGTACACTTTTTAACGTGGGAGGATGGGACCCTAATAATATGGCAAACACAGCAATGATAATTGATGGCATAGAACAAAGCTACATGCTTTTTTCCGGTGTACTTATAGGAAATTGTTATAATGGCGTATTGGTTAAAGGGGGATCTGTTCTCTCTTCAGGTGGTTCAACAGGCGGACAAATAGCATTCTTAGGCGGTGCTTCAGGTTTTGGACAAAACATGTGGGAAACGCAGAAAAATGGGAAACTTATCGCCCAGGGCATGTGGTATGAGGCGGATATTGACTACACAAAAAGTTTTATCAACCTGACAGGAGCCTCTTCCGGTTCATTGGCAATAGGCGGGATGACCTGGTGCTATGCTGCGAATCCGGACCGGCCTATTGTCTCGATAGATAATTTTTCGGGGCAATTTACGGCAATCGCAAATACATTTGTAAGATACGACATACCACAATGGTGGCAACTAACAGGCGATGGAGCCCGGGGACGAATATTAAGCGCATGTAACGGCTGGTCTTTGGGCTCGGACTCCGCAGCGATAGTGAACAAATGGCCTTATTGGTTTGATCAGACCTCCCCTTCAGCTGCTGCGTCCCGGATATTTTGCGAAGGTCCTGAAATTACGGATAAGATGATGAATACACTTCCTGATTCTTCTTCCTTACTGTCATCGCTTGCGCTTATGAGAAGCCTCAGGATCAAAAAACCCACCGCACCATTGACAGAAGACTCACACCTTGATTTCATAAGGGTGAACGCACATTGCACACGTGGACAAGTAGGCACCGCAGTTCGTTTTATCGCGATACCGGATCCATATGGGCGCCCGGAATCACCAACACTTGTATCTCCCTTAAATGGTTCAACGGATGTTACAACAAACCCAACAATGAACTGGAATGCCTCAACAGGTGCATCGTCATATCGCCTTCAGGTCTCACAAAGTACATCCTTCAATCCGGTTGTATTTGAAGATTATACTATTTCTGCAACAAAACAAGAAATTGACCCACTGATTGACAACACTGTCTACTATTGGAGGGTGCTGGCAAAAAATTCGAATGGCAGCAGCACCTGGTCGCCTGTATGGAGTTTTACAACAGGTACAAATACTTCTGTAGAACAAATCAGCACCGAAATTCCGACTGAATTTTATCTCGGTAATAATTATCCAAATCCTTTTTACCAGAATACCTCAATAGTTTATTCTATTCCATTGAAGGCAAAAGTTACTTTAATGTTATTCGATGCCTGGGGCAGGGAGATAGCGATACTGGTGGATGAAGAGCAGATAGCTGGGAAATATGAGGTTAAGGTCGACGGGAGCAAATTGCCGGGAGGGATTTATTATTACAGGATGCAATCCGGAGCATATTCGGAAACCAGGAAAATGGTACTGATCAAATGATAACTTTGCCTAAAACGAACAATAAAGTAAATAGGATTGTACGGACTTTGAAGCCAACTACAATTATCAATGATTGATAAATATTCTTACTTAACTGAATTACATTTCCGATATTTGATCTAGGCGGCATTTCCTTCTTCAACCCTTTCAACCTTCGACCTCCGAAGCTTTAGCGAAGGAGGTTTTTCAACTTCTTCAACTCTCAAGTTTACCCACCCCAGCCTCCTGTCTTTCGGCTGGGACAGGCTCTTCCAGGAGGGGATTTTAACCTTTTCAACCACTTCAACTTCTTCAACTTTTGTCTTTTATCTTTCTTTTCATATGTGTAATATCAACGTATTAAAAGCAGTATTTTAATATGTTGATGACATATTTAGAAAGATCTTTTCCTGACAGGTTTGACCATTAGTTAAAAAATAATAATCTTTAAAATCAACAACTTCAATCCTCCCGACATTACGCTAAGCTTTAGTCGGGATTTTCGTTGCTTTGCGCCTCAAGCTCCTGGGTTTAGAAAGAAACTCCGCCTTCCCCGGATGTAACCAGGGCTAATAGACTTTAATACTTCTTTTCTAATGTCCGGTGATCAGGAGAATGTCAGGCGTACCCTTGAGGTAGCTGTTGCCGGA
>JALHSP010000112.1 GCA_022865305.1 Bacteroidales bacterium
AATTCTTCGTATTTTTCTCATGACGTTTTTAAGAAATTACCCCGGTTTTTAGCTGTAACGAGCTTTCCCGGGGTTTTTTCTTAAAATTAATGAGATTTAACTATTTGACAATCAATAGTTTTCAGTACTTATGAACATCCCTAAGCATATAATATTGTAATTGATTTGTATGGTTTAAATCAAATTACATCATCATATTCAATATCATTTGATGCTTTATCAAGCCTCTCCAAGGCAAAGTATTTATCTAGTAAAGAAAATAATTCCGCCCTTTCAAATCTTGGTCTTGCATTAATCATATCTATAAGGATCTGTTTTGTACTGCTAACTTCAGATTTGTTTCCAATGTCTTGTATTAACCACTTAATAGTATCATTCATTTGTGAAAATAGAATAAGTACCTCTTTCCACCAAGGTTGTTTAAGTAGAGGAATTATATCAATATTTCGGTTTGAAATTATATATTCTGCAGCTAAGTACTCTTGATACCTCAGATGACCAAATCCAAATTTGCCATCATCGGTCATCGGCACTAGGATGTTGCAAGGATCAATTAACTCATTTAATGCGTTTGTAGAATTTTGGACACTTAATTTATTTAACATGAGTTGGATTGACAGTTCTTGAAGTATGTAATAATCCTCATCTCTTTTGCTATTTGAATGAAAATAATAAGATAATTTTTGCGAAAGTAATCTTAAAGAACTTGGTGTAGAGGTAATTCTTGTTACTATATTTTTAACATTATCGTAATAACCAGTAAGTAGGTTGAGTCTTTCGTTATATAGTTTGATTTCTGTACTTGGAAGTGGAATATTGTTTTCCGCAATGACACAAAGTGTAGTTGTGAGTAAAGGATTCTTGACTATTTCTTTTATTGAAGTACTTCTTTCAAGATGCTCTTTGATCTTGGTTATATACTCTTTTCTATCTTCACCAAACCACCTTTCTATAAATAAGTCTCTTTGCTCATCGGTAAATGGTAATAAGGTTATTGCAAAGAAAGGAATCTTATTTAGGTAAGGACCTGACATCCTCGATGATACAATTATTTGGAGATTTTTTCGATATAAATCCGAGATAACCTTTATTCCATCCAATAACCATGGTGTAACTTTAATTGCTTCATCAATTCCATCGAGCAAAAGTACAACTTTCTGTTTATGAAATATATCGATAAGGTTTTCACATGAAATTGATATTCCGACATTTGATAAATAGTTAGCAATACCAGTTATCAAGTTATGGTCCTTATTCGGATCTGAGATGCTTGAATCAATCTTGTACCAATCTTGAATAACTCGTGAAAGAGGAACCCAGATGTGAAGTTTTGAAGTGTCATTCTGTCTTGCAAGGGCATACATTTGTAGGCATGTTGTCTTTCCTGCACCAGCTTCTCCAAGCACAGCAATATTTAGACCAGTATTAAAGATTCTGTCGATGTTGATCTTTAACCTTGTGGCATCAAAATTTTTCCGATAGGCTTTTAAATTTTCATCTAAAATACTTTTTCGTAAATACTTATTTGAGAATACTATTGATGTTGAATCCATTATACGTTTACATTTAATAATGAAATCCGATATATCTGAATTCTTAAATCTTTTATTATTAAATTCAGAAACTCTTTCTTCAATCCATTTTCTTTTTTCTGATATTTCTTTTGCAATAATACTTCCATCAATTTCAAATTCATATAATGGTATTATTTCTTTTTTCTTGTGGTTCTTAATTTGAATATTTATCTCATTTATATGTTCTTCAAGGTCTATTAATGAGACTTTTAAGGGTTTAATTATTGTTTCATATTTTTTATTAACTTTTAATAGTTGTTGTTCTATTGCTATACTTGGTTTTTTGTTCAATTTGCCTGATTTTTGTTTTTTACGGTTCTTAATAAGGATTACTTTTCTTGATAATTCATGCCTTTTTTCATCAATTAAATCTGATGTACTGTTATAATCAGTAGTTATTTTCTTGAGCTTTTTTTGTAAGTATTCTAATTCTATGGTCCATCTAGTATATTTATCATTCTTGGCTTTAAATTCCTGCTCAATTTTGGATACTGTTTTATTTAAAAATGTAACTCTCCAATCTTGGTTAAGTCTCCTAATTTTTAACCTAAACGGTTGCCAGTTAATACTTCTTAGCCCTATTGTGGTTCTCTTGGGTTTAAATGATCTGTCGAAAAACAATTCTGTGGAGATTTTTCCTAGTGAAAAATCTATGTCGGTATAAATTGATTTGATGTCAACTTTATTTTGATAGCCAAGAGCTTTTAGAAGTAGCTCATTATTTAAAGTAATCGAAAGTTTTGATGTTATTTCCAGATCAACACCTAAAATATCCCTTAGCAACTCTGGCTTCTTTTTAACTAGCATAGAAACTAGTTTAGGACCATCTATGATTCTTATCCTGTAGTCCCATAAAATAGGATGGGTACCAAATCTAGATTGTAATGTTTTAGTGTCAATTTCATAGGTTGAAATTAAAATCGCCTCACTGGGTAGGTGAGTTGATTTATCAATGTAAGGGAGATGAGTTGTAAAGCAGTTAATTAACTGGTTGATAATTGTTTGCAAACTAGTGCCTCCTTTAGCTAAATTAGTAAATTTAAAATGCTTTACTTGAGCAACTGTTAGTCTTATTTCATCCATTTTGTCAAGCTCCCAGCAAAGAATATCCTTTCCCCCTTCTGAAACTCCACCATAAAATTCAACTTTAAAAAATCCGATGCTCTCAAGCAAGGGCATTATAAATTTTTTGGTAACCTCATTTTCTGGTAGCTTTTGGAGCTTCTCACAAATAATTCTCTGATTGAATTCCATTTATATATCATTTAGTTGTTATTATTTGGATTGTCTTTATTCGGGACACCTAGTCCCTAACGGCCCGGCAATAAAGTAAGTAAGTGTTACCCGACTTCCACGTCACAATTTTAAAGAAAGTTATGCAAAATCCGGGGAATTGGGGACTAATAAACAAACTTTTCTTGATTACTATATCATTCCTTCATCTCCCATACTATAATACCTACCTTCAGGTACTATTATCAAATGATCCAATAACTGTACATCCATAACATTACCAGATTCTTTTATCTTCCTGGTTATTGCAATATCAGATTCACTTGGTTGTACATTACCACTAGGGTGATTATGGCATATTATAATACCACTTGCATTAGCTTTAATTGCATATTGCAATATAATCCTTACATCTGTTAATGTACCACTAATACCACCTTTTGATATTGATGCTATACCCAGGACTTTATTTGACATGGTCAATAGCATGAGTTTAAACTCCTCAATATGTTCTATTGAATCCAGGTCCCAATTCTCCATAAATATGTCAAATGCATCCTTAGTAGAAAAGCCAGTGGCTCTGACCAATTTTCGCCGGAGTAAATTGACCATCCTTAGCCAGAGTTATGTGCTTGTTGTTTAACTCCTTTTAATAATTGTAATTGAACCGGCCAAATGTGGTCAATATTTCTATCTTTTGTATTCTAAAATTTTTCTGCGATGGATTTATATAATTTGTGGGAAGTCGCATTATAGCCATTCTTCTGCTATTTACGAACTTGTTAAACTAAATAAACATGATTTAAATTATTTGAACAGTACAAATAAGAAGGACCTTGCCCTAAAAACGTCCCATTTTTTGCTGGAAAAATGGGACGTTTTTTAGTATCACATCTCAATAACATATAGAGCCACAATTTAAATTTGAACTATCACTGGTAAACTTTTGGCTGAAGATTTATAGGGGATTCATATTTCGAACAAAGGTGGAGATTGAGATGAAAAGATTTTTACCTTTATATAAATAAATGTACCTAACCTAAAACCTTTGCGATGAATTCAGCTATCCGTAATGTGACCTTTTTAATCCTGGCAATTGTGATCTTTAATAAGGCTGCAGCACAAAAAGCCGTTTATACAACCAACAATGGTATGACTATAGGTTTCGGACTGGGAGCTGCATACCAGCAGTCGGACATAGCCAATTCAAGAGGAACCGGATTCGACTTTTCTCTCGGCAGTTATATATATAAAAAGGAGAATGCGTTATTATCAGTTGACTGGAAATTCCGGTTCCTTGCAGGTGAGAACAGGGCTTATGATCACAGGATCAGTACCGATGGTACTTACAGCAATATCCGTTATGACTTTTTCAATTACGATCTGGAGCTTGATCTCGCACTGAACCGCCTGAGGGAAAGAACCAGAATCTTGATATCAGGTTTTGCCGGCCTTGGAATAACTAATGGGATCACTTCCACCGACCTTCTGGATGCCAACGGAAATCCTTATGATTACAGTGTAATAGATCCAAACTTGGGGAGGAAGCAGGTTTATGCAGACCTGGTGAATCTGTCGGACAAGAAATTCGAAACAAAGCTTATAAACAAGGCGGCAATAATGCCAACACTCGGAATATATCTGGGTTACCAGTTTTCACGCAGTTTCTCTCTTGGCATTGAACATAAAATAAACTTCTCTCTTACCGAGAATAACAGTTTAACCGGTATTGACATAGATAATAAAATTGTGACGGGGTCCAAAAAAGATAGGAACCATTATACATCACTCAGCTTCAGATGGATCATTGGAGGCAGATCTTCAGGTTCGGTTCGCAGGAATACCAGTACTGTCGTAAGTACTCCTGTAACAACAAATAATTACAACACAGTTAAACCGGTCGCCAATCCAAATCCGATAATTTCTATCCCCCCTCCTGTTGTAGAGATTATATCTTCTTCAGGCAACACATATTCAACAACCACAGGCAGACTTGATATTACTGCAAGGGTAAAGAATGTGAGAGGCAAACAGGATATTCAGGTAGTTTTGAATGAGAAAAATATCGAGTTCGAATATAATCCATTATATGGAAATGTAAGTTCGAGATTAACACTCGCAGAGGGCAACAACGTCCTCGTAATTACTGGTTCAAACGAAACCGGCAGCACCAGGGACGATGTTATAATCAACTGGAATAAACCTGTACAGGTTGCTCTTCCGGTTGTAAAATTCATTGATCCTGCTTCCCCTGTAACTGTTGAGAAAAATATATTCTCAATAAGTGTACAAACAAGGAATGTTAAGGCCTGGCAGGATGTGACCGTAACAGTTAACGGAACAAATACAAGCAATTTCAATTTCAGTCCTGAAGGGGTAGTAACAACCAACATTCCTTTGAAAGAAGGGGTGAACAGGGTGGAAGTCAAAGGGAAGAATGAATCCGGTATTGCATCAGATTTAGCAACAATTACATATACAAAACCTATAAAAGCTGTTCTTCCATTTATAAATATTCTGATCCCTGGTGCCAGCCCATTCAACACTTATGAACCAATGCAGGAGATCAGGGCTAAGATAACAGGGGTAAAGGGTAAAGAGAATATATCGCTCTCCTTTAATGGAATTAACATATCCAACTTTACCTTCGACGATAATTCTCTTGTACTCAATTCTTCTGTTTCTTTGAAAGATGGTAGTAACACTCTAATAGTTACTGCCAGGAATGATGCAGGTCAGGATGAAAAGTCACAGATAATTATCAAGGAGACCAGGCCCTGTCCTCCTCCTGTTCTGAAAATGATAGAACCGGCTCAGAATAAGTTATTAACTGACATTCCTTCTTGTACCATCAGGACTGAGGTTAAAAATATTGCTGGCAGAGACCAGATTTCTATTACATTAAATGACAGGATCATAACAAACTATAATTTTACTGGCAGTGAAATTATTTTTGCTGCTTCCCTTAACGCAGGAATCAACTCTTGCATTATTGCTGCGACCAGCAATTGCGGTACTCAGAAAATAATTTATTCAATATTTTACAAACCTGCAGAGGTAGTTGTTGAGAAACCATGCCAGAAACCCGGTATTAATTTTAGTGTTTCAGCCATTAGCAGGGAAGACGCCACGCACGAGCTGAAAGGAACTGTCACCAACGTGAAGAACAAGAGTGATATTACTGCCACGGTTAATGACAAGCCTTATGAAGCATTCACATTTGTTCCTAACACCGGGGAGATAAGTGCGGTATTCAAGTTCGATCCCGGGTCA
>JALHSP010000113.1 GCA_022865305.1 Bacteroidales bacterium
TTCTTTATGAACATATTAACAACAATAAACAAAGAAAAGAAAAAGAAGCAAAAAGAAAAGAAAATCAACAACATACGCTTTCCTTGTTAATAATTATTGTTAATAAGAGGGAGTAAATGTAAAGGCTGCAAAACACATGCTCTTTGGCCTACCAGGACTTCACTGTTTAGACAACTCTATCATGACACGAAACCCCCTATCCGTTTACCGGGATTTTGCCAGCTTGACAACTTTATAATAACATAATAACTCCTGCCCATCTATCATGACTTTTCACACTAGACAGTCTCCGAATATCGAGTAAGCTTTTGCACTTTTACCGGGATTAGCTAACTTGACAACTTTCTTATAAAGCGACAACCTCTTGACAATCTTACAATGACTGAAAGACAAATTGAAAATATTAAAAAGACGATTAAGTTTTATCGGGCCAGACTGGCTGCCGAAAAAAGAATGTTTGGTGATTATGATGATAGCCCCGGTTTAAGATATATAATACCAGAATTATACTTGAAAATAAGAGACTACAAAGGTGCTATGGTATACTTCAGATGGTTCTCGAAAGCGTTCCCGGATGATACAGGTTTTCCTGTTTTTAACTTGTTATGGTCAGCTGCCTTTTTTGAGAATAATAGAATTCCACAGGCTATTCAAAAAGCTTATGAGACTGCATTTTCAAATACATATTTACTTGATCTGATAAACGGTAAAGATCCTGTTCAACTCGACAAATCAGAAACCATAGGATTTGAAAACCTCGAATATGCTAAACAGGTCTATAAGGACTGTATTAAATTAATTACTCTTGAGTTTCAAATCTGGATCAGTAATCTATCCGAGTATGACGACTTTAAAGCCAATTTGAATAAATTCATAAGCATTCAAAAACTCATAAAAGATGAACCTGTTGGGCCTATGAGATCTGGTTTAATACAGGTATCCAATAAATTCGAGAGACAATTGACTGGACGAATAATCAACTTTCCGTAACCAGGATAATATCACTCACCTTCCGACTTTATAGCCTTTATAGACTAGTCCCCCATGCCTCATCGCAAGAAAAAACAAAATCCCTATCAGGTTCAGAAACTCGAAAGAATTCACCATAAAAAGGAGTTTCTCTCCAGATTAAAGTATTTAATTAACACCATTGCTGGTGAAGATGTCTGTTTTGATGTTCCTCAGATAATATTTGACACGATATACGACCAACGTTCACATTCTTTTAAAGTAATAGTTTCTGATGGTTCTGATATATCAATTGAACTTAGAAGAGATATAAGGCAAATACTTCTTGAATGGATAAAATCAACAAAAATTAACCTCCTCCCTGACAAGCTCGATATAACCCTGAATGAGTTTTACACCGTTGGCATAACAATGTATGCTTTATATAATGGCCTATCAAATGAGTCCATTGAATATGTTTCCCGATTCAAAAGAGGATTAAATGATTTTTTTACCGGGTTCGATAATCTTTTTAATCAGTCAGAAGCAAATCTTTTTGAATCACTAAAAGCATTTGGCATCATAAGTTCAGATATTCGTAATTCACTATATTGGGTAGAAAACCAACTTGCAGAAAGTCCTGATCAGAGAACCGGAGTTGATAATCTTATCATATTTCATTCCGGCAAATTAGAGTCTGTTACAGTGAAGATAAACGGTAAGATAAGACCGTTAAAACGTGTTGGTTTTGCCTTCCCGCGTGAAGGAATTATTTATCTCACCATCAAACCATCTGTACTCGAAATAAATAGTCCTTCTAGTGATATTCCAATGAATGTATATATCCAATCACATGCACTTCAAAGACTTACCGAACGCCTCGATTCATTTCTGCCGGGACCTTTACATTTCAATCTGTTCTTATCACTTCAGGATCCGAGGGTATTTCAGGATTCTGACAACAACCTTCTTATCGAGTACAGGTTTTTCGATTTAAGGTCAGGCTATTTAAGGGTTGATATTGTAGATGGCATGGTTGTTATCCGCACCTTTCTGTTTATAACAAACAATGGTACTCCCGAGGGTGAAAAACTCGAAAAAATTACTGGATTACAGAAACTCGATAAAAAATATCTTGCAATCGACAAACTAAGTTCATTTATGAATTCCGATATAAAAGACAATGATAAAGTAAGGCAGATATTTGAAGATTCAGGTTGCCACACTCTTCTGGAATTATATGAGAAGATGCAGCCCCTTATTGTAAAACATTCTGATCATTTCGACGTAAACCTGATGTTGAATTATATAGCATCAGGAAAAGATAACATTTCATCTATATTAAAAAGTTCTTTTTAACTCCTGCAACCATCCCTGCTGCAAAACACAACTTGTCCCGATTAATCGGGATACTTTTTTTGCCAACCCAAGACTACTTCATAACTACTCCCGTCTTTACCGCAGGCTCCTGGTTGATGCTTCCTGTATGTTGGTTGCTCTTAACTGACAATTGATAATAAGACACTTACAGGCTTATTCAATTTTAATATTTTTATTGTAATTCAGGTAACAAAGCAGATATAATTCCTATTAAGAACAAAAAAGTACAAAAGAAACACTTTCGAAAGACAGTTAAGTAACCAGAAAGTTTTTGATTGTTTATTCAGTAAAATAAAATAAGCTGCCCGCTCAAATGAAAGGGTAAGTTACTGAAAGATATTGGATTAATAGTATCCAATTTCCTCGTTGGTCAATTTTATTATTGTGACTGACGGGAAGGAAGCATACCTGATAGGAAGGAAAAAGTTTTGGGTCGCCAAACACAACTTGTCCCGATTCATCGGGTTGCTTTTTTACCAACCAGGGTCTACTATATGACAACGATTCTGTAACTTTAAGATTTTAATCTAGACTAATAAATAGAAGTTAATAATGAATAAGCTAAACCTAGAATTAGAGAACTGTTACGGAATAAAAAAATTGAAATGCAATTTTGACTTCACTGAAAAAAGCACATATTCAATTTATGCTCCGAATGGGATAATGAAGACTTCTTTTGCCAATACATTTATGGATTTAAGTAATGATGTAGAGTCCAAAGATTTAATTTTTAAAGGAAGAAAAACTAAAAGAATTATAAATGATGAAAACAAAACAGAAATCAGTAGGGAACAGGTTTTTGTTATCGTACCATACAATAAAGAGTACAAATCAAATAAAATCTCAACTTTATTAGTAAATAAAGAATTAAAAGAAAAATATGAACAAATTCATTTAAATATTGATGAAAAGAAAGAACTTTTAATTAAGGAATTAAAACCTCTTTCAGGCCTTAAAGCAAATATTGAAGAAACTTTCTCAAATGATTTTACACATTATCCCAAAGAATTTTTTAAGGCTATTCTTCGTATTAAAGAAGAAGTTTTAGACAAGGCTGAACCAGTATTAGAAAATATTGTCTATCAAAAAATATTTAGCGAAAAAGTTGTAGCTTTTTTAGAAACAAAAGATTTCAAAGCTAAACTTTCAGAATATATTGATAAATATAATGAATTAATTGATTCATCCACATATTTCAAAAAAGGAGTTTTTAATCATAATAACGCTACGACCATAGCAAAGAACCTAAAAGATAACGGATTCTTTCAGGCAAAGCACTCTGTTTCCCTCAATGCAAAGGAAAAGGAAAAGAATAGAGTAATAACCACAGAAGCTGAATTGGAAGAAGTTATTAAGCAGGAGAAAGACAGTATTCTTAAAAATCCTGATTTAGTAAAAGCATTTGAGGAAATAGACGATGCAATAACAAAAAACCGGGAATTAAAAGATTTTAGAGATTATTTAGAAATAAACCCATCCATACTTCCTGAATTAGAAAACTTAAACGGTCTTAAAGGAAAACTTTGGATTTCCTATCTAAAAAGAAACATTGAAGCATATAAGGCATTGGAGTCAGAATATAGTAATGGCAAAAAGGAAATTGAAAAAATTGTTGCCCAAGCTAAAAAAGAAGAAACACAATGGAGACAGGTAATTGATGAATTTAATAAAAGATTTTCTGTTCCATTTAAGTTATCGGTGGATAATCAAGAAGATGTGATTTTAAAGAGTGAAGGACCCAATATTAAATTTGTCTTTGAAGATTTTAAGGATACCATGCCTATTGAAGTGGAGGAATTATTTAAAGTTTTGAGTAGTGGTGAGCTAAGAGCATTGTATATACTGAACATTATTTTTGAGGTAGAAGCTCGAAAGCAAAATAGCCAAGAAACATTATTTGTAGTTGATGATATTGCAGACTCATTTGACTACAAAAACAAGTATGCTATTATTGAGTATTTAAAGGACATATCTAAAGAAAGCATTTTTAAACAAATAATTCTTACTCACAATTTTGATTTTCATAGGACAGTTAGTAGCAGATTAGATATGGTAAGGGAACATAAACTAAATACCGTAAAAACAAAAAATGAAATCCAATTAATTAAAGAAACATATCAAAACAATCCATTCGACACTTGGAAGAAAAATTTTCATTTAGACAATAAGAAACCAATGTTAATTGCTTCAATACCTTTTGTTCGGAACATTGCAGAATATTCCGGATATAGTGACAACGTTCAAAAATTAACTTCACTATTACATATTAAAAAAGATACTAATAATATCACAGTCAGCAATCTTGAAGTTATTTACAAAGAGATTTTAAAAGATAAAAATGATTTAACATTAAGTAGTCCTGAAAATATTGTTGTTAATTTAGTTTATGAAACAGCAGATATTATTCTTCTTTCGACAGATGAGATAATTGAGTTAGAGAATAAAATAGTTTTATCAATCGCAATTAGACTAAAAGCAGAACAATTTATGGTAGTTAAAATCAATGACAATGCTTTTTGGAAAAGTATTACATCAAATCAAACATCTGTATTAATAGAAAGATTTAAAAAAGATTTTCCTGCCGAGATTGAAACAATAGATATTTTAGAACAAGTGAACTTAATGACTCCTGAAAATATTCATCTTAATTCTTTTATGTACGAACCGATATTAGATATGTCCAACGAGCATTTGAAACAATTATACTCGGATGTATCAAAATTGAAATAAATTTAATGTAAGGAAATGACCATCATGCAAAAGCCGTAGGCCCTAACCACATTTGGCAGGTAAGGTTACAATTAACATACAGAACTTAACAACACGGACTTAACTCCGGCTAAAGTTGGTCAATGTTCCTGGTATTCCCACTACTACAACAAATACTCAAATAAACTCTTACTAATTAATCTAAGACACTGTAGCATCTCCTTGATGTAGAACTATAGGGGTTAAAAGTGTCCTAAATAGGCTAGAAATGGCCTCAAATAAGGTATTCGAAATATGTTATATGATTGACTGATTATGGAGATAATGGGGAATTGGGAATTAAAATGCATATAATTGGTCTTTGATCCGTTTCAATAATTCTTTTTGTTTTGTCATTTTTTTATTGCAAACTTTGCATAGTAAAGTTAAGGAATTAAGTTTTGCATTATTTATACAAAGTAATTATTCTGTAACTATTTAACAACTAATTTGTTTAACAAATGTCTAACTAAGGTTTGCTGATAAAGTAGATTTTAATATTCTACCTCCATTTTTTTAAACTGGTATTCTTTCCCGGGAAAAACATTGATCATGATTTGCCCGATACATTCTATAATTCTGGCACCCATCTTAGTGACCTTTTCCAAAA
>JALHSP010000114.1 GCA_022865305.1 Bacteroidales bacterium
GGACGGCAAAAACCGCGCCATGCTTCACTCATTCCGACCTCAGAAACTGACTACCCCGATTCCAGGATACTGCCTCCCGGTCTCCACTCGTTCAGCAACGTTTACTAACTTTATTGCCTGACCGTTGTACGTAACGCGTAACCGCGTAAACTAAGTCTCACTGCATAAATAAGTTACATCATGGAAATTATTCTCGCTTGTCCAAAATGTCCAACATCTTACATCCTTTACACGGATAGTATAGAATTAGACATATCCGGAGAACTGATCTTCAACCCTGAACCAGTCTGCCCTAAATGCGGGTACACTGGTGAACCAATTATCAGTAATGCCAGTATGGAGAAAATTGATGATCTGGTTTTCTCAGGCAAAATTAAGTCCAGAAAATAACTTTTTCTTGAATACCAGCTCTGATTTTATACGTATCTTAGTGTTTGCTTTAGGACCACCTCCTTGTGTGGTGGAAGGGGTCCTTACAAACACTCTCGCTGTATGTGTGAATGTGCTATTCATACACCTCAGAAACATGACTGGTTTGGTGAGAAAAAATATCGCCTTGCTGCTTTCTTTGACCTCTGGTGGGATGAATACTGCAAACACCCAAAACACTTTATTCAACCAGAACAGTACAAAGCAGTTCAGGATATAAGGACATGCCGGACAACTGCTCTAGGTGTAGATATCTATTCCTGTCCTAATTGCGGGGAGACAACTGAAGTATACCACAACTGCAAAAACCGCTTCTGCCCAACCTGTTCCTGGAGTGACACAATGAGATGGGCCGAAAAAGTTAAAGGGAACATGCTTAACATACCTCACAGACATGTTGTTTTTACTATTCCTCACCAACTCAACTTCCTGATAATAAGGAATAAATTTATCCTGCTCAACACACTCATGCAGACTTCTGCCGAAGCACTCAAAGACTGGATCAATTACAAGTTTGATCTGCAGCCAGGGATCATCTCCGTTCTCCATACCTCGGGCGAACAGAAAGAAAATCACTTTCACACCCATATGATCCTCTCCTGGGGAGGTATAGATAAAAACAGGACTGTCCAACAGATCAAAGGGAAATATGTCAACTATGACTACCTGAAATCCAAATTCAGAGGAATATTTGAAAAGAGGTTGATTGACTTTTTCGACTCAGGTAAACTTGACCATGATTTCAAGAACATTATTGAGTTTAAACGATTCATAAAGCGTGTTAATCGAAAAAACTGGATAATACATCTTGAGGACCCAATGGAAACCCCGGCAGATGTTATCAGGTATATAGGCAGATATTCAAAAAGAGCATGTCTGAGTGAACGTAAGATAACCCGGATGGAGAATGAAATAATCGCTTTCAAATACAAGGACTACAAAAACAAAGACATTAACGGAAAGCCCATCGAAAGAGAACTGGTCCTTAACTATCGTGACTTCTTTCCGCTTTTACTTCAACATGTACCCCTGCCCAGTTTCAGACTGGTCAGGTATTACGGAATATATTCCA
>JALHSP010000115.1 GCA_022865305.1 Bacteroidales bacterium
CCGGGAAAAGGTTAATCTGATTTCTGTTATGTCCTTGTATGAATTTCATGTAGTTAAGATACAAAACTCATCGTTTTTTGAAGAATCACCAACCTCATAGTTTTCAACAAATAGAATAGGTTATTAGACAGTCTGACGGCCGGGCGGTATGGTTAGTTGCCGCCGGTCCTGATTCTGGAGAGTTTTTTGCAGGTCCCGGTAGATGGCGCGAAATTGTCCCGTCATGATAAAGTTGGTAAGTTGGGCTGCAAAAAACTCTCCAGAAAGTTGTCCCGGCAGGCCTATTGAAGTTTTAATTGTCATGATGAAGTTGTCCGGCCTGCCGATAAAGGCAATTAACCATACCGACCCTGTTGCACTAAATCACACCCCATTTTTGGGGTGTGATAGCTTTAATCAAGATAAAAATAGTAAAATGATACTGAACGGGAGAAAGCGCTCCTTATAAAACTACGTCCATAATTTTAACGTCCAGTATCATGAGAAAAAAAAGTGAATTTACAACTGTTGAACGAGCTATCCAAACTGTTGATGGCTTTCAGAAAGTATTTAACACTCTGCAGCAGCAGACTATCCTGCGGGGTCAGAGTCAAAACACACTCGATAACTATATCCGGCAGATTGCTCTTATCAGCCTGGAATTTAACAAGCTTCCTGAAGATCTCTCGGAAGAAGATATCAACGAGTACCTCACCGCTCTTGCCCTAAGCCCAAAATCTCCTTCCAGAAGCAGCTTTAAACATGCTATCTATGGACTTCGTTACTATTACCGACATATCGGACAAAACAAACGGGCTATCAATTTACCTTCCCTGAAAAAAGAGGCAAAGCTCCCTGTGATATTAAACCGCAGCGAACTACGCCAATTGTTCATGGCCCCAAAGCTGCTCAAACACCGCATAGCACTCACGTTGATATATTCTGCCGGACTGCGTTCTCAGGAGGCCAGCAACATGAAAATATCCGATATCGACTTTGAACGAAGATCCATTCACATCCGTCAGAGCAAATACAAAAAAGATCGAATAGTCCCATTGTCTGATTATATGGCAAAAGGGTTAAAGAAATATCTGGCGGTCGAGAAACCTCATATCTGGCTCTTTAACGGCAAAGAACCCGATGGACGTTATAGTGTGAAAGGTCTGAGCTGGATCATGCGAGAGACACTGAAAAAGACAGATATCAAGAAAAATGTAACGCTTCATTCCCTTCGTCATAGTTATGCAACCCATCTGCTCGAAGATGGATTAAATATCTTAATCATCAAGAAGTTGCTGGGTCATGCCAAAATTGAAACAACAATGATTTATCTGCATGTTGCCCAATGCCCCATAACATCTGCACATAGTCCGTTGGATACGTTGTACCCTCAGAAATAGTGCATCGCCCGCAGTTTGAGGTTGCCCAAATCATAGATCGGTTTGGACAGCAATATGTTGAGAAGTGTCAGCCCAACAGTTTTATGGTACGTACCCTTGATGCCTTGCAGAAATGCCGCACATCGGCCTTGGGCGGACATAAAGATTATTGTGACTCTTGCGGTGAGCAGCGGATAAGTTATAATAGTTGTGGTAACCGTCATTGTCCTAAATGTCAGGGTGCGAAACAGACTCTTTGGGTCGAAGACCGGATGAACGATGCCCTTGATGTTAAGTACTTCCATATTGTCTTTACCGTTCCCGAAGAATTAAACCAGATATGTTTACTGGGCAGCAAAATGTTTTATAAATCCCTTTTCGATTGCGTATGGAGCGTATTGTTGCAATTTGGATACACCAGATATGGTGTAGAAACCGGAGCTATCTGCGTGTTACATACCTGGGGACAAAACCTGAGCTTACACCCGCATATTCATTGTATCGTTCCGGCAGCAGGATTGACATTAGCCGGGAACATGAAGCGTATTACCAAACAAGGTAAATACCTGTACCCGGTGCGCATGCTTAGCCCTTCGTTCCGTAGTATCCTGCTCAAAAAACTAAAACAGCAACTTAAACTAAGCAACCGATTACCAGAGTATCAGTCCCTGCTGGATGATGTCTGGAAAAAACCATGGGTAGTGTATTGCAAGCCTCCCTTTGGCAATGCACAGCAAATTGTTAAATATCTTGGCCAGTACTCTCATCGGGTAGCTATCAGTAATCACCGGATAAAAAACATCAACGGTTCAGGGGTTACATTCTTTTACAAGGACTACAGGGACGAAAGCAGAATAAAGCCGACAACATTATCCGGGGTTGAATTCCTGCGACGGTTCTGCCTGCATATTCTGCCAAAGCGGTTTGTTAAGATCAGGTATTACGGTTTGCTGAGCAGCAAACAAAAAGACCTGGTTAAGTCGCTGAGAGCTAAAAAGCCGGAAATAAAGATCAAAGAAACCAGGCAGGAACGCATAGTACGCCTTACCGGTTTTGATCTTAACCTGTGTCCGGTGTGCAAAACCGGGGTCATGCAAACTAAAGAATTGCTGCCAAAGATACGTGCCCCATCAAATGTACTTTATGCAACAAAAGAATTATCATACTGATTATAAACATATTAATGTACCCGCATTACCGAGATGGGGAAGGTATTGTCTAAAATTAATAAAATCATCTAAAAACAATAAAACCAACTGATTAACGAAGCGATAGACCAACAAAAATTTAGAAAGACACCAACATACAACCAAAAACCCATACAACTAACCTGAAAACGGACTGCAGATGGATCACGAATAACGGTGGTAAGTACATAGAAAAAGGCCGGTGCCTTGGATGTAGTGCAACCTGGTACTTCATGTTTGGCACTACATGCCACATGAAGTCCTACTTATTAGGGGTAATAAACATCTGCCAATTTTTTACCACCATTAACCACTGGCACTAACCTTCGCACCGGTAATTGGCAGAAACAAAATCTGGTGCCGTCGGCATCCTGTAAATAAGCATCGCCCTTAAGAACTTTCGTTGGGCATACCGGACATACGAAGTCGTGTGTGGCGGTTTTGATTGTGAGGTTATTAGGTAACATATTACTCTTTTACCAAGAATTAAGAATAAGGCAGCGGTTGAAATTCGAATTTGTTTGGTATATTCATGGTAGTTTGGTTTTTAGATTGATTGTTTGTTTGATTCTTTTTCATTTGATTTTTTGGAGTATCTTGTGCTTGTGCAATAAAAGTGTATTGCAAACCAAGAAACCCGACGATGATTAATGCTACAACTAATTTTAGTTTACTCATTGTTTGTCCTCCTAATATTAATTATTCTGTATAAATATGCTTAGTTTAATGTTTATAAGCGTTACACAATTACAGATAAGAGTTACATAATTCAGACATTTTCTTTCCCGCGATATTGCTTTATAGATTATAAAAAAAAGAGCGTTGCTTAATAAGCAGCGCTCTTTTTTCATCATGCAAATATTTACGGTTTTACAATAGTATTGCCTTTTAATGTTACTGCGGCAATGCGTGCTAACAAACTGCCTTCAATTGTTGCACCGGTATTCAGTGAGATTGATTGATCAGCCATTATTGTTCCCTTGAAGACCGAGGTCGTTCCAAAAGTTGCAGAACTGCCCACCTGCCAAAAAATGTTGGATGCCAACGCTCCTCCGCTGAGGATAACTTTGCGTCCTGATGTGGTGGTGAGTGTGGATGCTATCTGTATAATGAAGACGGCACTCGCATTTCCCAATGCATCAAAGGTCAGGTCGCCTGATGATATAGCCAGCGAGGAAGTTGACTTATAAAGCCCGGGGTTAAGGTAACTACGATTGAACAGTTTGAAAAACTTTGCAGCAATCCGATTTTGGAATTTGATAATGCACTCCAGACAAATTCCGGCGTTGATTTAAAATCCACCGGAGGCCTGAAGCCGAACCCGGCTGTCGTTGCACAGTTACTGGACGTGGATTATGAGAATTATGTTAGTATAGTAACAGGCAAAAAAATTTCTGATAATTGTGTGCCTTGCGGAAAAACTAAAGTTATCCAAAAGGGTGCGGGTGTTTTGAGTTATAGAACATTTCTTAAACGCATGAGTGAAGCGAAATAAAGAACCCCTGTCATTTAGAGCCACCAACTCTGGCAGGGGTCATATTTATCTGATGAGAGACTATGACAAATATAGAGGAAAATACTGAAAAAAAATAATTCATTTCTCTATTTTTAATAGTCGCAAAATTACCTTAACAAACTCAATATCAAATATACCATTAGCGATAAAGCCGGCAGCCACACCATAGATGATTGTATGAAGCCAACTAAGATCAGCCATGAACCCCAGATTAACAAGGTTCCCTGCTATGAGTAAGACAATTGCAATGATCCATGCCACTAACTGTTTTACGAATCCTGTTGTCTTGAATAGTGTGTTAACAGCACCAGCAAGGAAAACAGTAACAGCAGCCATCCCCGCAAGCGAGGCGAGCCATGTATTAAAATTAGCAAACAGATCCAACCAGTCGGTAGGTAGATTAACTTCTTGAGCAAATAGAGGAATGCTCAATAACATAAATAAAGCAAAAAATAACTTTTTCATAATTTTATGGATTAAATAAATAAACTTTCCCATTGTCAGCATCACGAGTATCGAGATGCACCCAATTAACATCAGCTTCGAGCCTGATAGGATAAGGCAAAAGATTTTGATTTTTAATTATCCATTGTCTTACTTCCTCAGCAATCAATCCCTGCACATCGAAGTCAACTGACTGCCCTGTCATGTGAGGTGACACATACATCCGATTTTCTTTGATAGCTTTTTGCACCAAACTACATTGCAGGCATCGAAAACCACATTCATCAAACTGCCCATGAATCTGCCAATCGTTGACAAATATTGGCTTATTTAACCTTTCCCTTTAGAGTTATCATTATAAACTTATTGAAAAGAGGCGGCCCCTGGGGGCCGCTTCTTTCGGGATTTTGATTCCCTTTAATTTATTGTGGTTTTGTAACAGCATTACCGTCAAGAATGACAGCAGTCTGTGCCAGGGCCCTGCCATTCATGGATGCTCCTGTTTGAAAATTAATGCCTGTCATCGACAATATAATTCCTTCAAAGTGAGAGGTGGTACCTAAGGTCGCCTGACCGGCTACCTGCCAGAAAATGTTCTTAGCTTGAGCGCCTCCGCTCAGGGTAACGTTCACCGCAGAGCTTACGGTAAGGTTCCCTGAAATCTGGAAGATCCATACATCGCTCGCGCCGCCCGAAATGGTAACATCGGATGGCAATGTAACCGTGCTCGTCCATTTATAGAGTCCTGGTGCAAGAGTTTTCCCGCCAATATTTCCAGTGCCCAGTTCGGAGAAATCCGGGAAAAGACGCCCGGCGGCATCGTTGTAAGCAGTAATCATATTGTTGACGGCCGTGGTCAGGTTAATGGGAGTAGGATCCGCCATGTCGGCTGCATATATATTTCCAGTCACTTGTGGGGAGGTCGCATATCCGGTTGCATTTATCAGGGCAAATCCTGTGATATAAGATGTGGCGGCCGGACTCAGGCCCAAATCTCCGGTAACAGCGGAAGTCGGAATGTTAGTGATTGCTGATTTAGCCAGAATCACGTAATTGCCTGCTGCTCCAAGATCTACCACTGCCAGACCTGACGTGGCGCCAGCGGTTGTGAAACTCCATACTGTGTTGGCTGCAAGCGCATTGCCAGCTAAGTCTTTTGCCCCGGTAGTTATTGTAGCAGTATAAGTAATGCTGGGTGCCAGGACATTTGACGGTGTAAACGTTGCTGTTGTTCCGGAATAAGCCACCGTGCCGGAAACTGCCGTTGTCCCTTGCTTTAAGGTAAATGTCGAAGTGTTGATCGTTAAGGGATCCATTGCCTCACTGAAGGTCAATGCAACTACCTTGTTGCGCGCAACACCTGTGACGTTGTTGAGCGGGTCTGTTGAAGTCACCTTAGGACGTACGCCGGTATCATCATCTTTTTTACAACCGGCCATTAATACAACCAATAGCATTGCTATGATTGGAAACGCTTTTTTTAGTTTCATTTTAGTCTGTTTTAAATTGTGAATAAATTTTTATAGAACAAAGGTGAGGCCTTTAATTCCCGGAAGTGTTACATAACTCTGGAAAAAAGTTACATAAATCAGACATTCAAAAGGGGAGGAGAGAGAGGTGGATTACATCCTATCCATATACCAACTCAATTCTTTTTCTATTTTTTTGTAACGGAAAATGGTAGTGATGATTTTTTGTAAGCGCATGAAGGCTGTTTCGCTTTTCACTACATAATCAAAAGCCCTGTGATGCATACAGTTTACCGCCACATCAATTTTATCCTGGGAGGATAACATCACCACGGGAATATCCGGATTGAAAGCTTTTATTTTATCTAATGTTTCTATTCCGTTCATCGCGTTTTTATCAATGCCGTTAAGAAGATAATCTAAAATGATCACGTCAGGGTTGTGTGATAAATTCTCAATGCAAAGTTCGCCTGTCGCAAATGTTTCAATGGCAAAATCGACATGCATATATCAAGATATCAGAACCATCAACCTGATAGACTAATCTCTGCTCCAGATCAATTCGTCTGGGCCAAAATCCAGCAAAGGAAATTTTTTATCATAATTTACGATGAAAAGAAAAAGGCTGCCTGATTTTCTTTTCAGACAGCCTCTTTTTATAAGAAGTGAATATACATTGATCATAAAACCTACTTGGGTGGAATAATATCAATTATAACGTAGCGGTTATAAAAGCGTTCCTCTGGAAATTTGTTTTCAAATGGTGATAAGCTTTGATCCTCACCGAATCCGTATACTTTAAATTTAACATCGCTTCTGCCGGCCTTCGACAGGGCATTTTCAATAATGCTCCTGACCACTTTAGCCCGGGCCAATGACAATTCCTGGTTATGGGCTTCCTCTCCGATAATATCGGTATGACCATGAATTATAACTGTTCCGCCTTTAGGAATTTTTGGTGTTACGATATCAGTGAGGTACTTTTCGTAAATAGTGATGAACTGCGATTCATTGAATTCAAAAATTACGCTGAATCTCATCCCTTCTTCTCTTTCGGGCGGGGTCCAAAGTATCATGTGTACGGGAGTTTCCTTTTTTACCGTCGTGCCGCTCTTCGTCTGACCTATCATCGTCACCTTGAAGTCGCATACGGGCCGGGCACCCAAAATGGATTTTCCCGGGATACTCACTTTCTCCTGTGTATAAGGTCCAAAATATTGCACTGTTCCTTTTTCATCCCTGACTTCCAAAGACCATGATGAGAACGCTTCGTTTGCTCCCTCAACATTGACAGAAACATAGCTGTCAAGCGGCGCTTCCTGCACGGCAATGATTTCCACCGGCTTCAGCGGGGCATCCGGACCAATCTGGAACTCCATCAATAAGGCTGGCGAACTGCTCTCGATTGACACTCTGCGGTCTCCTTCACGAAGGAGGACAAGCTCGAGTGTGCCTCCCGGCTGTTCAGATGGGATTTTAGGTTTATCCCGACCTTCGATACTGATCCTCGAAGCATCAATTCCAAATACACCTGTCAGGTATCGCCTGACCGACTTTGCCATTGCCCGACCATCTACCGGGCCTTTTTCTGACGATCCGACCAACGTAATAGTTGCCGAAGGATTTTTCCCCATACGGTCACCGAGGATGTTCAGAACATTATAATAGACAATCATTTGTCGTCCTGAACGACCTGACAGTTTTTTAGGTGCAAACACTTCCATCTGGTCTTCTTTGAAGTCTTTCACCTGATCTTTCGTGATCAACACATAACGATCCGGTATCTCAGTTGATCCTATATCGAAGAACACGTAGTTACGAAGCGGGAATGTTTCCCTTACCCTGCGCCCGACCGGAATATTCGTGGGAGAGTTAACAGAAAACTTGACTTCAGGAGCTAATACTACAACCGCTGCCGGCAGTGATACTACAGCCTTTGCCGGTGCTGAAATTTTATGGCCACGCCCAAACTTAAGGGCTGCCCCTACTCTCAAAGTGGTCACATTCCATGTTTCTATTGAACGTGGGTCCTGACCAAAATAAGGTTGAAAAGAAACAAAAGGAGAGAGTACAAATTGTATCTGCTTATTCTGTGATGAAAGTGGAATATCGTACCCTGCTCCGATTTGCATCGAGATTAGTGTTTTGTTCATATTGCTAAAATCCCCGGTCACATCCGGGTCGGCCACTTGATCAGGATAATCGGGATTGATCCCCAGCTTGTAAGTGAATGATTTTCCCAGATTGAAGGCAAAGCGTGGGCCGCCATACAAATAAAAATTAGATTTGAATGGGGCTAAGCGCAAGCTCGGCTCCACTGTAATATAGCTAAGGTTAGCGGATAAGTCAGCCGCGCAGTTATAAGGGGGGTAACTACTTGTTCGAACGAACCCTTTGCGGCTGTCATATCCTGCCTGCAGCATTATACCCCATCTTGAATCAGGACGATGAAACTCCAAAAGGGGTGCAAGATAAAGCCCAATACCATTGCCATCATGAAAAGCAGTAGGAACCGTTAAATCTGAATTCAATTCCTGAGTGGAGCCGCGATAGAAATTAAAATTTGCACCAGCCGCTGCGCCAAACCACCATGAGGGTTTCGTGAACTGATCCACCTGGGCCTGAAGGGTCGCCTGAATACCTGTCAAAATCAAAGCGCTTAAAATAAGACTTTTAATGGGCAGGCTATAAGGGGACCACGCCATGCGTGATCCCTTTTTAAAATTAGTTTTATCTTTCATATTTTTTATTATTTAAGGCTTATTGATTATGTTTGTACTGGTTAATACTACTGCTCCATTTCTGGCAAGCATTCTGCCCACTGTAGTTGCACCTGATCCCATCGTTATGGATGTTAAGGCCATAACCGTTCCTTTAAATAAGGTATAGTCTCCAATGACTGCTGACCTGCCAACCTGCCAAAAGACGTTTTTAGCCTGAGCGCCTCCGCTGAGGATAACTTTGCGTTCTGATGTGGTGGTGAGTGTGGATGCTATCTGCAGAATGAAAACAGCATTTGCATCCCCCTTGGCATCGAAGGTGAGATCACCTGACGATATTTCAAGTGATCCACTGGATTTATAGAGCCCGGGTGTGAGTGTCAGTTCGCTATCAAAAGAAACAAGGGTAATACAGCGGTCAGTCCCGCTTTTCGCGAGACACCAACGAAATGCGTCCATCGGCTTAAAAAACCTGCTGCATTTGTTGTATAAATCTTCATAAATTCCTCTATAGTGATTAGTGAAAATGAATAAGAAACCCCGCTCTCAAGAGCGGGGGTTCAATGTTCAGCCATTGATTTGGAATTTAGTCCAACCATTTTACAGCGTAGGCTTTACAATGGTATTGCCTTGCAATGTAACCGAGGCAGTTCGCGCTAATGCTCTGCCTTCCAAAGATGCGCCTGTAGCAAACGTAATTGTTGCATAAGCCATAATGGTTCCCTTCATTACAGCAGTTGTTCCAAAAGTTGCCGAACTGCCGACTTGCCAAAAAATGTTGGAAGCCTTCGCGCCGCCGCTTAGGAAAACTTGGCGACCGGATGTCATATTGAAACTGGATGCTATTTGAAAAATCCAAACAGCATTCGCGTCGCCTTGAGCATCAAGAGTAAGATCGCCTGACGATATTTCAAGCGAGCTGGTGGATTTATAAAGTCCCGGGGGAAGTGTTTGTCCGCCAAGATTTCCGGCTATACCGATAGGATTTACTGTTCGTCCTGCGGCATCGTTAAATGCAGTCGTTAAATCAAGCATTGCCTGAGTTAACATAGTAGGGTTTGTCACGTAACCCGTAGGACCCGCAGCGTTAACCGTGTAGATCGTTCCGACTAAGGCTACTGTCTCAAATCCGGTCATGGAAGCGCCGGTGATAGGACTTGCTCCAATATCTCCGGTAATACTCGTAGGACCGGTATTGGTGATTCCAGCGTACGACAGAATTGCAAATCTGTCGGTCAAACCAAGAGTTACCGGCAAAGGACTTGTTGAGACATTGACCGCTGTCCCTTTAGCCAGCGAGCTGGGGTACGTAAAGTCATAATCACCGGTGTGGGTGAGGGTGATCGCAGCCGAACCAGTCGCAGTCACAGTGACACGACCGTTTCCGGTGTTGGTAACCGTCACTGCTCCAGTGGCCGTGCTGTTAATTGTCATCACGCCATTACCATTGTTGGTCGCGGTAAGCACCCCACCATTGTTGACGATGTTGATCGTTCCAGTTCCGGTTTCAGTAACCGCTACATGGGCACCATTGTTGACCACGTTGATGAAGCCGCCGCCGGTAACCGTTGGGGCC
>JALHSP010000116.1 GCA_022865305.1 Bacteroidales bacterium
CCTGTCAAGATCAAGACAAGTCCTTTCAGGAATCTTGACAGAACCTGTAATCTGATTGAAGAAGTATTTACAAGAGAAAGATCATCAAGAAGAAAAACTTATATTTGGAAACCTGTGGTCTAAGAATGGGGAGTAGTTAACTATTCGCAGTTATAACTGCAGCTGGTTTGGCAATCGGACGATATCGAAAGCGACATTATGAGCAATTAATGCAGGCGCAGGGTGCAGTTCGACATGAGAATGGTTCTATCACATTTTCTGAGGGTGGTTTTCAATTTTACCGGAGTCTTGTTCCACCGGTGAACGTGTAGGAGCAGGAAATGTTCCGATTTTCTGTGCGATTAACAAAGTCGAATTTGAAGGAATTCGTCCAGTCTTTGGCACTGTAAGAATTACACGCCGCATGTCTGCCTTCAGCATTAATCCCGAAAAACTTAGATTTGAGAAGATTATCGAATCCAAGCAGTTTACGACCGAATTGCAACCAATGACAGGTTATGTAGTTTATATTAGTGACCTTAATGATGACAAAAATGCCCATAGATTGATCCGTGCTTTTCAACCAGTTTTAGATAGTGGGCTTGAAAGCTCATTGAGTGGTTGGCCAATTGTATGGATAGACATTTTTCCCTCTATTACTGGGTGTAGTATGAGATTTTACTCACTGGATTCTTTGCCAAAGCTTCACAAGCGAAAGTTGATCTCTAAGTTTAATCAAAGCACCTTATCGGCTTGCCAAATCCTAGTGGCAGAGTTCGGAGGAAAGTAAATATAAATATATGTTTTAAAACCCTGTTAGATTGGGCTCCTGATTCTTGAGCAAATTATTCCGAATTTGGAATAGTTTAATACTATGAGATTTTATTATGAAGTCACAGTCAAAGATTTTTTTGAATATCACTTTAGTGACTTTTTTCTCCATGAAAAATGTAACATTGTATTAAAAGAAATCCCTCTTTTGGTAAATTTCTACGTTGTTCGTATGGCTTATTCAAAGACGTACATGTTGGCGACTCTCTGCGCATCGGATGTCGTGACCTTGCCAGTGAGTATCACTAAGCCATCCTCTCTTGAAATACTAACCGATCCCACTCGCTGGCCTTTTGAATTAAGAATAGGGATTTTATAGCGTTCAATTACTGGATTACAGTTTGTTACGTAGCCCCATGCTAAGCCCCACACTTGACCAACATACTCAATGAATTCTCCACTGTTCGATGCCGCTCTCTGAGTCTCGGCCGGAAGGCTATTCAAATCTGAATCTGATTTGCCGGCTTTGATGAGGCCAAAGACAGTTTTGGTTGCTTTGTAGATTTCTCCGATGTCAGGGCGGTCGAACGAAAGAGCGATCTCAAGTGTCCGTTTGTCTTTGGAAGAAGTGGGTGTGATTACTACATCAGAGAGTGAACACTTCCATTGTGACGGGAATGAGCCAAGCAGAGTTGGAAGATTGCGTTTCAGTTCTGCCTTTGCCGATTCGTCCGATTTTGTTTGTGCCTCAGGAGTGGACCCACTGGGTTGAAGACTCGCGAGCATAATGTCGAAATCGTCCAACACACTCGCCCATTCAGTAGGCGACGCACTGCACTGTACAACAAATGCTGTTCTGCTGGATAAAAAGTATGTGTACCGACGTCTGACTTTCTTCCCATCGTCAGTGAGTTCGTAGTCGCCGTTAATCAGAATCCTGCCGCTCACTTTTGGAATCGTACCGGTAACTGAACGGACATCGGGATACTGGTTTTTCAACATCGCGTCCCACTGGCTCTTCATACCATACGTATCAGAAGGCGGTTCTCCCGCTTCCGGCGGTATGACTTCGTGGTGAAAGTAGAACGTTGCATAGGCTCCCTCTGCCGTTTTCTTACGAAATCCCACATCAATACCTTGGGGAACATTTTCTGTGCGTAACCACCCGGGTTGTATCCGCATTTGGTATGCCTTCTCTTTAATTATATCTTGTGCGCTGGTCGTCAGTGAACATAACGACATAAAGACAAACACGCACAACGGCTGCATCTTGTTTGGTTTCATTTTATCCTCCAATTTAGTATGACTATATACTCCCGTTTGAGTGATATCCAGTTGATGAAGTCAATATTATCTAGTGCTTAACCCCTAAGCTCAACAGCGCTGCTTACCCATGTTTGTTGAAGTGCGTTGTTCGGCGTTCTGTTGTCCCGGCAGAGATGACCTTATTCAGCGCCCTGGATCAAGATACTGAAATAGAACAACTACCAATGCAGCAACGGCTGTAAATACGATAAGCCCGACCAACTTTCCCCAACCTTTGAGTCCACTCAGGATCAGGATGTACGCCACTATGAAGATTGGGAATATCATCTTCCCGCCAGCAAGGTAGTGTGCTGCCAAGCCCGCAGCGGCTCCACCGAAAGCTCCTGCGCCAGCCGCTTCTACCAATGAGCTTGGTTTTTGCCCTGTTGGCTTCTGCTCTATTGGCTTCTGTTCCGCTGATTGGTCTACTTGCGGATTATCGTCCTGATTATTTTCTTCACTCATGACTGGTCTCCTTTCTCGGCATCACATTTACGCCTAACATATATTCTGCTGCCAATATCAATTATCAAATACAAAGTTACACCTTGATTAGATTCAAGTCAAATTTATCTTAGAATCATACCCCAGTCAGTAATATAGGGTTAATATAAGGGCATATGTAAAAAGTGATACCAAACTATCACCCGAACCATTTATTCCTATATAGTAACCATATTACAGGCATATGTCAGGTAAAAAATCGGCATACCTATCCCTTACATGGGGAAAAGATCATTTACATTTTATTTTTAGGCAGAAAAAAGAATTACTAATGCTCGCAGGTGGGATAGATTTTATTATCTTCATTTGAAATTGGTAGCCCCGATAAAACAGTATTGACTACACTAATGTTTCTTTGTTCATTAGAAACTTAGAGCAATCCGCCATTTCATAATGCAGAAATCCGGATTACAAGTCGTGGTTTTTTATTGTCTTAGTTGAGACCCGGAAAACTATGTTATATACTCGTTTTTAGAATCCTTCTATTCTTATGCTACCATTCATCTTTTTTCGTAACACTACCCTCCTTTAAAGCTCTTTCAACTAAATCTATCGTTTCAAGTGCTTTCAAATGCGATTTATAGAAAGCTTGCTCATAAAGATTTTTTTGGTAGCCTTTAGGATTAATAGGATATTGTTCTGATATTGGATATAAATAATGATTATCGGGTAACTCACCTCCTTTCACTGTTTCATCATAATGTGTTAATGATATTGTAATCCTTGCTCTACCGTCTTTTACTTCCACTTTTAAAATATGCCAAGTGTCTATTATATTACTTAGTAATACACCGTTAAGAACATGAACATTTTTAAAAATTCCTTTTCCAATTATAATACCATTCACAACATCTCTGTTTTGAATAACTGAATTAACATCACCGTAGTTGTAAACAAAATAATCCATAGCCCTATTATAAAGCTCTGTTTTGTTTAAATTCAAACAATCAACTACTTTTTGATAGGTAACGTACCCGTTTTCATCAAGTTGCCATTGACCATTAATTTCCTCAAGCATTTGTTTAGTGTTTTAGTTTTGATTAAATGCAGAAACTGATATAAATAAGAATGAAATAATCAAAAGTAAAGTCTTCATGACATTAAATATTAATTGAAAGATTAATTTCTTAAATATATAAATACGATAAAGCAATGTACTAAATCTTAATATTGTAAGTTAATAATTTTTCCAATATTTAATTCAGCGGCATTTCCTCATAGCTACTAAAAGTAGCTCGTAGCGAGACTACCCTTTAGCACGAGGTGTATTTCAATTAGGAAGTGCCGCTTTTTTTATCTTTCTGCGTATCATAACAAAGAAGTCCCGCCATAAGTAATTAGGATTTCATTATTACAAGAGGGTGGATTAAACTTTATAATAACTCATTACTTGACTTATTAAAAACAAAATAATTGCGACAATGGTTACAATACTCCAGAACTTTACCCAGAAATGAATCTTCTTGAGAATGGAGAGTATTTCAAACTCTGGTTTAACTGGTGTAGGTACTTGCGGAACTGTGTAACTTTTGTCAGGTCTATGAACTGTTTCCATAAGTACAAATTTTATGCAAGTTAAAGGATAGATTTTGGTACTGCTAAAATAAACTTGACTTTGGATTTTTCCTGTCGTAATTTTGATGAACAAATCACTAACTAATTTTAAATTAACAACTAAAGTCTGTAACGATGAAAACATTTGTAATCTTAATCAACATGGTAGCAGGGGTAATGACAATTATCGTTTTATTACTTTTTATCTGGGGAATTATTATTCTTATCTCCGCCAAATGTAAACTACGTAAATATCCAGTCAAAGGTAAAAAAGCAAGAGCTATAGGTTGGAGTTTTGTGGTTGTTCCAGTCTGCCTTGTAGCACTATATGCTGTTTTGTTTAATATTTTCCACTGGGGTTCAAGTGGAAATGAAACTGCTTTTTTAGTCGAACCAATTGCTCAAAGTATATTGTTTATTGTTGGAACAATTGGTGTTTACTATTGGGCTCTCTTAAAAGCAAAGGAATTAGACGTGTAAGTCGTCGAAAAGAATAGGACAAAAGAAAAGTTAGGCTATTGTAATACCAAAGTCAATTTTATTAAAGATATAAAAAAACGTTTTCAAACGGATACAAATGACTATAAATGATTTTGAGTCGTATATAAATGATTATTTACCGGCATACCTTTCAGAACTGGTTTAAGTTTGTTCAGAAAACGAATTGTTAAACTTAAACTCAGAAATCATGAATGCACTTAGAAACAGAGTTCAGCTGATTGGTAATCTCGGGCAGGATCCCGAAATGAAAACTCTTGAAAGCGGGAAGAAAGTAACCCGTTTTACACTTGCGACCAGTGAGGAGTATAAAAATGCAGAGGGTCAGAAGATCAAGGAGACCACATGGCATAATATTGTTGCGTGGAACAGTCTTGCTGATATAGCTGAAAAGTTCCTGAAAAAAGGCCGTCAGGTGGCAGTTGACGGGAGAATTGTCTACCGGAGTTATGAGGACAAGAAAGGAGTAACAAAGAATATAACAGAGATTGTCCTGAATGATCTTCTTTTTCTGCAATCACCTAAAAATAAGAACAATGAAGAATAATCCGGAGTAAGAGGAACCGATCGCTGCGTTTCCCGTGGTAGAGGCTGTTCCAATGAGGGCAACAGCCTCTTACTGATTATTTCTTTGTTTCATCTTTCCGGACAGGAGGTACTATTGCTGAAGCTGTCCAGTTACTCAAGAACCCGATGACTTTTTTCTGACTGTATCCCTGCCCCTCTTCTAACAATGCACTGTCCTGGATATGCAGGACTTTACCCTTTCCGTCAATGATAATAAATACAGGAAAACCAAACCTGGTCGGATTCCCGAGAAATAGATTTGCCGCATCATTTTTATTTTCCGGACTGTAATTCAGCTTTACCGGAATGTAGTTATCAGCAATTACTTTTGATATTGCCGTATCTGCTTTACTAAAAGCGTCAAATTTTATGCACCACGGACACCAGTTTCCTCCATATTGAACAAGAACATGTTTACCACTGGTTTTAGCAGTACTTATTGCCGTCTGAATCTGTTTCATCCCATCAAGAGTCGGATCATATATTTTTTTTACATCCTGTGCATAGCCACATCCGGAAAAAATTATTGATACAACTGCTATTGTTACAATATTAAAGGAAGAACTTTTCATCATGTTTATAATTTGTTTTATTGCCATATTTTCAAATCTTCAAATTATCAAATTTCTCAAATATATCATTAAACCATTAACTTCTTAATGATAATCGAGGAGATCAACATTATTTCTGTAATCCCCCAGAAGATGCTCTGCGAAAAAATACCACATCACCCTGTCAAGATAAGCGGTGGCAGCGCCATAAGTATGTCCCTGCCCCGGTACATACACCAGGTCAAACCGTTTATTGGCCTTTATCAGTGCATCCACAACCCTAAGTGTATTTCCGGGATGTACATTATTATCCATATCGCCATGAATAAGTAGAAGGTGGCCTTTAAGGTTGCTGGCAATATCCTGGTTTCTCTCAACTGCAGCTTTAAATGAAATTTCTGTTTTTCCATCAGTACCGGTCTTCTTTTCAACCTGAGCAACACCATTATGGGTTTCACTCCACCATTGATTATAGATATTATTATCGTGGTTACCTGCAGGTGAAACAGCGGCATCATAGAAATCGGGATATGAAAGTAAGGCAGCAGTAGACATGAATCCGCCTCCTGAACGTCCATAAATACCTACCCTGTCAATATCAATAAACCGGTATTTATCAGCAAGTTGTTCAATTCCGTACTTGTCATCAGCAAGTGCATAATCCCTGAGGTCGTTGTAACCAAAAGTATGGTAATAATTACTTCGCATCGGACTACCTCCCCTGTGACCAAAATGGACGACAATGAATCCTACCTGTGCCAGTGCGACATTTTTTTCACCGTTTACCGTAAACTGATATGGCACTTTTTCGGTCTGAGGCCCAGGATAGACATAAGATATTACCGGGTATTTTTTTGTAGAATCAAAATTGAAAGGCTTGTACATAACACCATAAAGATCTGTCACTCCGTCTTTTGCTTTAACAACAAGTGTTTCGGGCATTTTCCATCCGGTAAGGTAAAGCTGTGAAAGGTCGGCTTTCTCGAGGTTCAGAATGATGTTCCCGTTATTATCCCGCAACACTGCCAGTGGTTCCATATCAACCCGTGAATAAGTATCAACAAAATACTTGTTAGATTTAGACATTGAAAACGAGTGGTCGGCAACCTCTTTTGTGAGCAGGATCATTCCGCCTTTATCCAGTGAAGCCTTATATTTCATATTATAGTATGGATGTACCCCTTGTTCTCTTCCGAATGCCTCAAAATAAATCATCCTTCCTGTAGTATCGATGCGTTCAACTCTCCCTGTAACAAAATAACCGTCAGTTATCTGATTTTTTAGATTTCCGTACCCGTCGTAAAGATAAAGCTGACCCCATCCTGTTCGTTCTGACCACCAGATTATGTCATTACCTTCATTAAGGACCCTGAGTCTCATATAATCATCGTTGAAATAAGGCCATGTCTTTTCACTGAAAAGTACAGTAACTGCACCTGTTTCAGCATTGACAAGACACACATCTAGGTTTTTCATAAGCCGGTCTTTGCGTATAAGCATTAATTTATCAGCCGATTTTTGAGAAGTCCACTCAACATTTATAGTCTGGTCATCCCATTTTTTCAGATCAACATTAATAAGCTTCTTTGAAGCTGCATCAAAAATTATCAGTTCTGATTGAGGTACAAACTGATCACCCGGCATTGCATATTTGTAAGTCTCAAGTACAGGTCGGGGTTGTGCCAATACGTTTATAATAAAAAGGTCTTTCACTTTCCGGTTATCCCGGCGTATAACATAGAATTTCTTTGAATTTTTAAACCAGTTAACATTTGCCTTTACTTTTTTATCTTTTATGGTATCATCAGCATTAGAATATCCTGAAAAACTATAATATCGTTCACCATCCGTGGTAAGCTGAAATTCAATACTGTCCTTGTCTTTTGCTTTCATCATCCAGAGATTATGGTTCCTGACATAAACTATCCATGTGCTATCGGGTGAATATGTTGGCCATACGGGTTTCTGTTTCTCCCGTCTGACAGTGTCTTTAACAGTCAGCTTCTGACTTGTTATATCAAAAAGGAATTTTATCGAATCGATGATGAAAGTAAATTTAGTGTCACTCTTTTTTTCGAATTTTATATCCCTTAATGGAAGATCAAGCTCATTATAGGGATGATGAGTTATTTTCCGGAGTTCGGAAGCCATGAAGCGGTTATCAAACATCTGCTGCCTTGTTTTCATGGTAGCATTTACATAATAGAAATTTTTCCCCACCGATGTCCTGAACGAATACCAGAAAATATCAGACTGTTCGATCCAGTTCGGATAAACCGCAAGGTCGCCGTACTTTGAAGCAAGGTTTTCATCCAGGAATCTTTCAGCAGTCTTAAAGTCAGCTTTCTGTCCGAATAAAAAAACAGTACTAAAAATCACTAAGAGAATTAAAATTAAACGCTTCATAACGATATCAGGATTGGTTTTGTCAAATTAAAGTAAAATATTCTTAAAACCGGAGTATTTAAAAAATGTATAAAGACAAAGAAAAAAATGCTTTCTAAAAAGGCAGGTAAAAATAATAATTTTACTTTTGCTGTCTCACGCAAAACCTGTTGAGCTTAAAAAAATGAGAAAGTTCCTGTCCATAATAATATTTATATCTCTTTTATGCCAGTCAATTTTATCGCAGATTGTCGAAAGTACAGGAAAACCAATTGCGGAAATATTTACTGATTTCCATCTAAATCTCACCGATACCGCAAAGAAGACTGGTTTTGACTTAAACAGAGCCTATCTGGGTTATGAGTTCTTACCATTGGGTAATTTTTCGGCAAAGATAATCATCAATATCGGTACTCCGGAGGATCTGGCTGACGGATCTGTGCCACACAGATATGCGTATTGCAGGGAAGCATCGCTGGCCTGGTCTAACGATAAACTAACCATTTCTATGGGTATTACAGGTACGAGAATCTTTGAATTTCAACAGAGATTCTGGGATAAAAGATACGTAGCAAACACTTACCAGTCAATTAAAGGATACGGTTTTGTTGCAGATCTTGGTCTTGTAGTCGATTACCTGATCAATGATGTTCTCAAAGCAGATCTCTCTATAATGAACGGAGAAGGTTATTCAAATATTCAGCTTGATGACAATTTAAGGACCTCGGTTGGTTTAACCATATCGCCATCTGAAAAAATAGCCATCAGAGTATATGGTGATATCCAGCGTAAGGAAGGATTATGGCAACCTGTTTTTATCGGATTCATCGGATTTAAAAATGATTTATTTTTAATCGGCGGGGAGGTAAGCTATAAATCAAATATTGATTTAATAAAGGGACATCATATATGGGGCATTTCTACTACCGGCGGAATCAATATTACTGAAAATATGCAAATATTCGGGAGGTATGACTATTCATCGTCAGTTATCATGCCTGATGATATTTTGCAGTGGAACTATCTTAACGATGGGAGCTTTGCTATTGCCGGCCTTCAATATACATTCAGCCCCAATGTAAGAATAGCTTTGAATTACCAGGGGGCATTTCCTTATACCACGGCAAGACAAATTACTGACCTGATCTATTTAAACGCACTGTTTAAATTCTGATATCATCTTTCAGCAAAATCCCTTCCGGCTTTCAGGGCTTTCAGGTTGACCTCCACAATCTCTTCACCCTTCCTGTTAAAAAGCTTCCTTACAGCATTTTCAAGACTTGCATACGGCACGCTAATGAAAGGTGAAGCAGCACCCAGCACTACAATATTACCAGAACGTGAAGAACCGACCTCCTTAGCTATAGCATCAGCATCAATAATAATATTGTTTTTTAATTTCCTTATCTCATTAAGCAGATCATCGACGGGTGGATAGTCCGGAATATTGATAAAAGGATTAGAGTTGGTAACAAGCCATCCATGTTTTGAGAGCCATGGAAGATACCGCAGCGCTTCCATCGGTTCAACTGAGATTATAAGGTCAGCATGACCATATTGTATCAGGTCGGATGACACAGGTGCACTGGAAAGTCTGAAATGAGACTGTACATCACCGCCCCGCTGGCTCATTCCATGAACTTCCGCCTGCTTCAAAAAGAGATTGTTCTCAACTGCTGCCAGTCCGATTGTGGCAGCAATAGACAGGATTCCCTGTCCACCTACTCCTGATATTATAATATCATTTTTCATTGAGGTTTTCTTTACTATTATTCTTCCGAAACTTCGGCTCTCTTTCGTCTGGCTGCAGTTTGAATACATTCACGGGAAGCAATGATCACTGAGACACCTTTGTATTCAAACTCCTCCTTCATAATACGCACATTTTCTTCAAGATTCTTACGTAACGGGATCATAACCCTGATATGGTTCCTTGCTACGCCAATTCCTTCACAGATCTGCTCAATCCGGCCTGTTGCCTTTGATTTCTGTCCTCCGGTCATTCCCGTTGTAGAGTTATCAGCAATGATGACAGTGATCGGAGAATTCTTACTTACAGCATCGAGAAGGCCGGTCATTCCTGAATGTGTGAAGGTCGAATCCCCGATTACCGCTATTGATGGAAATAATCCTGCATCAGCAGCTCCAATTGCCATTGTAACAGAAGCACCCATATCAACACACGAATTTATTGCATTATATGGTGGTAAAGCACCAAGTGTATAACAACCTATATCAGAAAATACTCTTCCCGGGCCAAAAGGTTTTATAGCTTCCAGCAAAGCAGTAAACATATCAGAATGCCCGCACCCTTTGCAAAATGAAGGTGGTCTCATTTTTACCAGATGGGGCACTCTTTCCACAGCATTTACAGGTAATCCGATAGCTTTTGCGACAATAGTCGGATTGAGCTCTCCTTCGCGCGGAATTGACCCATCAAGACGTCCATAAATTTTGATTCCATCGTTAAGAATTCCTCGTATACCTTCTTCAACAAACGGATAACCTTCCTCAAGAATCAATATTTCCTTACATCGTTCGGTGATATCCCTGATCAGGTCGTCAGGAAAAGGATATGCTGAAATTTTCAGCACAGGATAATTTTTGTGAGATTTCCTGATATTTTCCATCAGGTAATTATAGGCAATTCCGCAAGTAATTATTCCCAGATCCCTGTGAGTTCCGTCCTTGAATGAATTATACTTTCCTATTCTGATATCATATCTTATTGAATCATAAGAGGATAATAGCGACTTATATCTTTTTCTGGCAATAGCAGGAAGAAGTACAAACTGAACCGGATCGGCCGGAAGCCGTAATTTTTTTTCATGGAACTTTTCCTTTATCAGCTCTACGCTGGTCCTTGAATGTGCCAGCCGTGTAGTTATCCGCAACAAAACAGGAGTTTTATATTTTTCGGATAATTCAAATGCATCGAATACCATATTGTAGGCTTCCTGCTGATTTGAAGGTTCAAAGCAGGGTACAAACGCAAATTTGCTGTAAAACCTTGAATCCTGTTCATTCTGAGATGAATGCATTGAAGGATCATCGGCTGCGACAACAATCAGGCCGCCATTCACACCTGTCAGAGCCGAGTTAATAAATCCGTCAGCCGCAACATTCAGGCCAACATGTTTCATAGCTACCATTGCTCTCTTACCTGCGTATGACATGCCCAGTGCAGCTTCCATAGCAGTTTTTTCATTAGATGACCATTCCCTGTGTATATTCCTGTCTGAAGCATCTTTTGATGCCTGTATGTATTCCATTATTTCAGTTGAAGGAGTTCCGGGATAAGCATACATTCCGCTCATTCCTGCATCAATAGCGGCCTGCGCAATCGCTTCGTCACCTAATAATAAAAGTTTATTCATATTATGGTATAATTATTGCCTTAAAAATTTTAAGGAGTCATTAATTTATTTGGTTATCGGGAAAAAATCTCCCCTGCGCACCAAATAAAATAATATAACAAATATTGAAATTTTTTCGGTATATAAAAAGGAAGAGTAATAAGAACTTTCGGAACATTCTAACAGTTAATATGCCTGCCCCCACGAGTCTTCCGGCAGAAAGACAGAAATTACAGGGAATAAATGAGATTTATTAAAATTTAGTTAAATGTTTTACCGTTATGTTCAATAATGCTTACTTTGCAGACTCTAATTGGTTAAGTTACGTTATAACAACATATCCGTTGTCGTTGAACAGATTTTTCTATACAGCTCTTTTATTCATACTGCCTCTTACATCTCTGAAAAGTCAGACGAATGGTTCTGAGAAATTTGTTCAGGTTAGCGGAATTATTACTGACGAGTCTGAGAGGCCTGTTCCGGGTGTGGCAATTATCTCAAAAAAATTACGCAGAGGAACCGTCAGTGAAAAAACTGGTATCTATTCCATAACAAGCACCCAGGGAGATACAATTTTTTTCAGGGCACTTGGATTTAAAAGATACCATACAATTATCCCTCCGGCATATGAGGACAGGCATTGTATGGTCGATATTGTTCTGGAGATTGATACTATCCCGATTGAGAAAGTAACTATCCTGCCATGGAGGACGTATAACGATTTTATTAAAGATGTAACCAAAGAACGTCCTGTCGATCCGAAAATCGAAAACATGAATGAAAATCTTGCATCGATCTATGTTGCAGTAACAAATCAGAGCGGAGTAAGAGTCTCTTCTGAAGCCGGTTACAGGTATGCCATGCAACAAAATTTCAACGCTATGTCTACCAGAAATCAGTTCCCGGTAAATAATCTTCTTAATCCTTTTGCCTGGGCAAAATTTTTCAGTGAAGTTAAAGAGGGATTGTTTAGAAACCAGAAATCCAATAAACCTTCAGCCACAAAGGTCAAAAAGAAGAAAAACAAAACTGTTAAAAAATGATCTTTTGCCGGGGATAGATGGTATGTCACCTGGGTAACCAGCGGCCACTATGCAATTGCCTGCGTAGCATTTACAACAACCATTCCCGTGTCATGAGATGCATAATAAATTTAATTATTAAGGAATAGTTTATAAGACTAAAATTAATAATTTATAATTTCGCACCATATGAGAAATTATAAAGGTAAGCTGGTCGGCATTCTTGGAACTGTAATAATTCATCTTATTGCAGGTATTATTTTTATGTCATTTAAGATCCAGTCTCTTAATAAAGATTTCTCAAAAGAATTTGTGGTTGAAATCGCTCCTGCCGACGAACCGGAAGTTAGCGAAAAACTTATCGAGTTACCTGTTTCAACCATTGAAAAAATTCTACAGGGAGACGAAGAATTGCTCAATATTGCCCGTAATCTGGCAAACAGATCTGATGTAAAAATAGATCCCATGGATTATATTGACAAAGTAAAGGAGGAGTTAATCCAGAGCGGGAAGCTTGGCCTTGATAATTATATCGACGAGAAGAAAAGATTGAATGAAATGAGTGCCGAGGAGAATCTGGCATTTGAAAACAAAACTGCAGAAGATCCTGAATCGGACAAGCCAAAGGAATCACAGGAGATGGCTGCAAACTACCAGGGCCCTACTCGTATTTATTACGATCTCGCAGGTCGAAATCATACATATCTGCCAATACCAATTTATAAGTGTCTGGGATCTGGAAAGATCGTATTATCCATTCAGGTAAACCAGAAAGGTATTGTCGAAGATGCCAGGGTTATTGCAAACGAGAGCACAACTTCCGACCTGTGTCTTGTTGAAACAGCTGTCAATTCAGCACTTATTTCCCGGTTCAATCAGGATATTAATTCACCAAAAATTCAGACAGGTACATTATCGTATCATTTTGTTGCACAATAGGTGAAAACGGCGCAATGGCGCAACGGTATAACGGATCAACGGTATAAAAGTAAAGTGGCATGACGTTACTGTGTGCGCATTGTACAACAGGATGAAGACCGGGTTATAAAAGAAGATTTCCCGTATTATAATCAAATGGACGGATCACTTCAGAAGTGTTCCTGTCTGCAGTTCTGTCATTGACAAGAGGGCTGATGGTATGTGCTTTGAGGACATCTGAAGGACACGGCCTGAGCAGGTTGAGTACATCGGATTTTGCCGCGGTAAGGTCTAACCATCTTCTTTCTTCGGATACATCCAGTATTGCAGGCATCCTTTTCTTCGAGTTATGCACTACAGCCATCAGGTCATTTGCATCAGTTGTAATAATTGAAAATGTACTTATCATTTCCCCGGAAGTGAGGTCAGTCCACTCACTATATAAACCGGCAATTGAGATTATCTCATTATCAATACGATAAATATACCATGGGATCTTTTCTTTTCCAACGTGCTGCCATTCAAAAAAGCCTTTTACCGGGATAACGCACCTTTTTGATTTAAAGGAACCTGAAAAGGAGGGTTTGGTTTCAATACTTTCAGATCGTGCATTAAATGTTTTTAACCTTATTGCCTCACCTTCTTCAACATTTCTGACCCACAAAGGTATCAATCCCCATTTCAGAAGGCGTATACTATCAGGATTTCCTGAACATATCGCCGGGATCTCAGGTAAGCTAAATGCATGATAGTAATAACTTGGCTGATACCGGTATTTATCAGGAAAGCTGATACCATATCTCTCCTCAAGTTCTTCCTTGACAAGGTTGACATTTACTGAAAAGCACATTTTAATCAGTATGTTGAACCAACTAAATTCATCTTAAGCGGAACAGGGAGTGAATAATCAAACAGGTCATAGTCAGGCCAGTTTTTTATCTGCGATATTACCCTGTACATCATATTATTAATGTATGAATATATTTCAGGGCCATTCCAGGCGCTTGAATTGAAAAGAATGACCCATGCAATTCCATCTGATTGTCGTTTTATCATACCTGCACTTCCCGGAAATGATCCTGTCCTCCACCATGTTCCGTTATATATGGTGGTTTTCCAGCCAACAGGGGCGTAACCATTATCATTATCAGTCATAAATTTGATACTCTGGTCGGAAAGGATATCCTGCCGGGTTCTGAAGCCATCAACAGCAAGAAGCAGGCGTATAAGATCGGGAGCTGTTGCCAGCCATGCTCCTGCTCCCCCCAGAGCTTCAATGTCGTTTCCTCCGTAAGTTGGTGAAACCAGTTCACCTGTACCATATATTGAAGGTTTCGGAATAACATCGGAGGGTTCGTAATATGTAACTTCAAAGGGTGCTTTTTGGGATGAAAGATTCCTCGCAAGGGTCATATCATATATTCCAAGTGGTTCAAGAACTCCTTTTTTGCAATATTCATCATAAGGCATTCCCGATATCTTTTCAATAACAAGTCCCAGTATGCTATAACCAAGATTGGAATATGCCTTTCCTGTACCAGGTGTAAAATGAAGTCTTTTGTCAAGTGCAAATCTGACAATTGTTCTGGTGTCTGCAGGAGGCTTTACACCCATATTGTCTGCAACCACCAGGGACATAAACATCTGGTCGCCCCATCTTTGAGACCAGCCACCTTCATGGCTCAGAAGATGGGCAACTGTAATATCATAAACTCTTTTATCCCTTGGATTACTGAAAAAGGGTTCATTCAGTATTCCATCATCACCAAAAACCCTGTCTTCGAGATCCAGTTTCCCTTCCTCCCGGAGTTTCATAATCGCGACAGCTGTAACCAGTTTAGAGATGCTGGCAATACGAAATTTGTTATACGGCTGAACTTCTTCCCTTGCAGCAGTATCAGAGAATCCGAATCCTTTCGCATAAACAAGCCGGCCATCTTTAGATATAGCGATGGAAGCACCAGCTATTGACCATTTACGCATGAAAGAGGTGATAGTTCTTTCAGCGGCCGCAAAATTTTTACTGGTTGCATAACTATTAGTAAGTCTCACATTTCCGGGAACAAGCTTATCGAGGATAATGTTGCTCTCCTCAACTGCCCCAGGATTGTAGCTGACAAGGGAAACCAGCAAAGTGGCTACCAATATTTTTCTTAACCTAGACAAGATAAACCCAATTCAGGAGACAAAAATAAAAGTAATCTGCTCAACTTTGCAAGGGAAAACGCAAAAATTACTACAATGAGGGCTTTAAATATCAACAGTAAATTATTTCTATTTAATCATCTTTTAAAAAATTCATTAAAAGATCAAAAAAATTAACTTTGTATTAATATGCCAAACAAAGTATCATTCATCCGGATAGTAATTCTTACTGCATTAATATGTACACCTGTCAGATCACTGTCACAGGATATATTGATTGACACTTCAGAATATATTCCGATTTTCTTTGAAGGAGGTATAGAATATAACCTGACGATCGCTGCAACACGAGGTTATAGCATGGAGATTGAACGTATGATACTTATGGGAGCTGATGTGGACGCTGAAACATCAGAAGGTGTCACTCCTCTCATGTTTGCTGTTGCGAATAACCAACTCAACGCAGTAAATACATTTATAAATTACGGGGCTGACGTAAACAGAATAACTAAAGGATTCGAAACACCCCTTTTTATAGCTGTCAAAAACCAAAATTTAGAGATTACGGAAACCCTGTTAAGAAACGGTGCTGATATTAATTTTCAAAACAACTACGGAACAACACCACTGCACCATTCTTCAATTTATGGATCTTTCTATATCACTGATCTTCTTCTCTATTATAAAGCAGAAATTGACAGGAAAGATTTTGATGGTACTACGCCCCTTATGGCAGCAATCTGGGCCGGTCATGCAGATATTGTTGACCTGCTTATACAGAATGGCGCCAACATGGAAGCAAGAGATAATGACGGTTTCACAGCTTTCTTAATTGCTGCCCAGAACGGAGATACACTTTTAATGAACGTACTTTTAAGAAAAGGTGTGGATATTTATGAAATAAACAATTTTAACTGGGATGCTTTGACATTGTCAATAAAATCGGACCAGCTGGCAGCAACTGAATTCCTGCTTAAGAAAGGAGACAAATGGTTTGCACCGGACAGGAAAGCTATAGATCCTTATGATGTTGCATTAAAATACCGCAGAAAAGATATCATTGATCTTCTTGAGAATAAGGGTATATCAGGAAAAGACAAAACGGGATTTGATCAGATGGCGTTATCCCTTAATTCAAGATTCAATTTTAAAGATATCTATGCTGGTGTAGCCATTTCATTCAAACAACCATTCCTTAACGCAGGTTTCATTGCAGGTTTCGATACAAAACTATGGTACACAAGAGTACTGATAAAACAAAGTGAAACCCTGTTCTATCAATATATGGACAAGAGCTCGGTCGTGTACGCCGGATTGTTTAAAGACTTTGCACTTACTGACAATCTCCTCAGAAGTAACATTTTCGTTTATGCTTCATTATCAGCAGCTTATACTTTTGGTAATAAACTTAAAGGTACTGAAATAGCACCGGAAAGCAAACTCAGGGTATTACCCGAAATCGGTTTTAAATGGACGAAAGAAAATTTTACTTTATTTTCAAGTATTGATTACATGAATACGGATTTCTTCAGACCTGTTCCATTCTGGGGCAGAATAGGATTATCATATAATTTCTTTTTTGATTATGTCAGGGCTCCCGGGAAAATTATTAAATGGTATTGAATATCGTCATGAAAACATTAAAAAAGATATTTCTGTTTCTCATGCTGATTTTCATTTTCTCCTGCGAAAAATGGGGATCTGTTTTTATATATTGCCCTGACTGTCTGTCGGACGAGCCTCAAAAAGCTTATCTGGAGATAAAACTAAGCGACAATCTCTATAGCTTACCTGTTGAAGTAAGAATATACGAAGGTAATCTTGAAGACAGTATTCTGTATGACACATTTCAATCAACATCCAATAAAGTATCAGTGTGGGTTTTAATAAACAAGAAATATACCCTTACAGCCAAATATTTTATTCCCGGAAACACCAGCATAGTGGTAAATTCAGTTACTCCACAAGTTAAATACGATGAAATGCAATGTAAGGAACCTTGTTATTATATTTACAACAAGGTAATTAATCTACGGTTAAAATACACCAATTAGAGAACCTGTCATACACCAGGGAATCAATAGCTAAGCACCCTGGTACCTGAACAATGGATTTACTCCGGCACCCTTATTTTTAATCGACTCTATTTCCGATTTTTTCAATGGTTTCAGCTTGTCAGAAACGCTCAGGGCGATCTTGAACAGCTCGGCTTCACCGGGAGGAACGGCGGCAGTGACCGGGTGGGATAATGTAAAACGAAGACCCATCGTAATATCCTCAGCTGATACAAGAGGTTCATACCAGCATTTAGGATATTTTGAACGTTCTGCTCCCTGCGGCCATGGACCTTTTGCCATTGCTTTAAGAGCCAGGATACCCATTTTCTTTTCCTGAGCACGGGCTAAAACCTGTGGACCAAAATTACCGGCATGCCAGGTTGCAAAATTTATCGGGAATAAAATTGTATCAAAATCGAAACGGTCCATCATGGCCATAGCAGCCTCTACTGAGTGAGCTGAAAATCCTATAAATCTGATCTTACCCTCTTTTTTTGCTTCCTGGAAGGTTTCCATTGCACCACCAGCACTAAAAATAGTTTCAACATCTTTAAGGGTTGTAACGGCGTGGAACTGGTACAGATCGAAGTGATCTGTACGAAGATTCTTCAGTGACTGTTCAAGCTCCGCACGTGCCTCATTACGTGTTCTTTTCTGTGTTTTACAGGCAAGGAATATACCTTTTCTATAGAGCTCCAGTGCTGGTCCGAGTTTGATTTCCGCATCTCCGTAGGAAGGTGCAACATCAAAATAGTTAATTCCCGAATCAATCGCCAGCTTCACCCGTTCAGAGGCTTCTGCAGGGGTAGCATCCCTGACAACAATACCTCCGAATCCGATCATGGAAAGCATCTCCCCTGTTCTTCCCAGTGATCTTTTTTCTATTTTTCCTTTTACCTGTTTTCTGGCAATTGCCGAAAGGTCAGCAGGAAAGATACCTATTAAAGGAACTGCAATAGCAGTTGTTCTGATAAAATCACGTCGCTTCATAGTATTTCAGGTTAGTTGTTTAAAGTGAAACTAAAAGATACAAATTTTTATATATTTATTACAGGTCTGGTGGTGTAAATAATATCTTCTTTACTATAATATACTTTCTCAAGAAACAATCCGCTCGGAGGTGCTGTTAACTTAGCAGGTATTTCGGATCTCTTCACGAAAAAGGATTTTACATTATCGGGTGATAATTTTTCCCTACCGGCTTCAATAATCACACCTGCCATCCGTCTGACCTGCTTCCACAGAAAATGAGAACCAACAACATGAAAAACAAGAATATTACCAAATTCAGTTACCCTTGCATGTTTTATCTCGACCTTTGTTGAGCCCTGCTCATGATCTTCATCAGTAAAGCTTATGAAATCCTTTAATCCGATGAAATGTCTTGCTGCTGCATTCATCTGATCAATATCCAGCGGATCTTTAATCCAGCATACAAATTTTTTCCCGAAAGCTGTCCGTCGTTTGCTAATCTGGTAAATATAACTGCGGGCAACAGCATCATGGCGTGCATGAAATTCAGCATGCACCGGTTCAACATTAAGTATACAGATATCAGGAGGCAACCTGTCATTTATCCCGTATTTAATCCTGAGTGATGGCAGGTCGGTATCGACATCCAGGTGGGCAACCTGTCCTGTTGCATGCACACCGCTGTCAGTACGACCGGCACCATAAATATCTATTACCTTGTTTTCGAAAAGTTCTCTGCATGCGTCTAAAATTTCCCCCTGAATGGTTTTACCTCCTTTCTGCATCTGCCATCCGGAATAACGGGTTCCTTCGTATTCGATTGTAAGCTTGAATCTTGACATTAAGTATTTAAAGTTAAGGGAGTAAATTTACTATAATTTGGATTATTGTTGATTGTTGCTGGTTGCAGGTGCTAGGTGCAAGGTCCAGGGTTTAAGGTTTAAGAAATGTATTATATCCATGTAATATGCATCGAGGACTGAGCACCAAGTACCGAGTACCGAGCACCTTGTACCGAGGACCGGATAAAATAAGCCCAGATATTGTTATTTTAAAAAATAATTATAAATTGCCATATCAATATAGCAATTTATGAATTTCAGTAAAACAACTTCTTATTCATTGAATGTGCTGAGCTATATGGCAAAGTATGAGGATCGTAAAATGTCAGCCAGCCTTCTTCATGACAAACTTCAAATCCCTTACTCCTATTTGAGATATATTCTCCTCACCCTGTCGAAAAATGGTTTCATCCATGGTACTACAGGAAGAAACGGAGGATTCCTTTTCAGTAAAGATATAAGCGAGATTTCCCTGGCTGATATTATAGAAGCAACTGAAGGACTTGATAGTTTTAACAGATGTGTTATGGGTTTTTCAGAGTGTCCTTTCAGCAACAAATGTGCAATGCATAAGCTCTGGGAAAAAACAAGAATCAGAATTCTTAAAGTACTCATGAAGACATCACTGGCAGATTTAATGAAAAAAAGACAATAATTTTAATACCTAAAAGAAAATCTTATGGTTGATTCTACAATGGTTCTTACCGGGCAGACAATAGCCTATACATTTTATTGCCTGGTGATTATTCTTCTGGTAGCCTGGTTCGCAATTAAGGTTACCGGAAAAGGTAAAAGCACTGCTGTCAAACCTGCTGTTTTCTACACATTCGTGGGGTTTCTGACGGTCATTGGCGTATCTCTGCATATTATAACATATAATACCATTCCATGGGCAGAGATGGATCTTAACAGGTCCGATATTACACCTGATAAGACCTTTACAATAACAGTAAAAGATCATAAGTTTATCCTGCCTTCAGAAAAGCTGGTTATCAATGTGGATGACGTTGTTCTTTTTGATGTCGCATCGGAGGATCTGACATATGGATTTGGATTATTCAGGAGTGACAACAGCATGCTTTTTCAGATGCAGGTTGTTCCCGGGCATAAGAACGATCTGTTGTGGCATTTCGACCGCGAAGCTATATATTCGATCCGTTCAACGGAGTATTCAGGGCCGAAAGGTGTATTTATGGTTGAAAAAGACGTGGTACATGTTGTTCCGTCCAGTACAACAAATTAATAATAATCTATTTACAAATTTCAAACTTCTCATAATATGAGTTTCACTAAAACCCTTATAAATGGAGAGCAGGGACTTTTCAGGCCCGATACGCTTACTCCAATGCAGAAACTTACACTTAGGTTTGTCGTTGTTGGACTTATCTATTTCGGATTCGTAGTGATAGAAGGAATGCTGATGCGTTTATATGAGGTCAAACCTCTGCCATTCATAACGGAACCGCAGTTCTTTGCAATAATGACTGCACATCCGCTGGTGGGAATTTTCGGTTCAACGTATTCAATTGTCTGCGGGGCTTTTCTATTCCTGGTACCCTTCCTGATGAAGAAGCCATTATGGAGCATCAAGCTTGGAAACTGGACCTTTCTTCTTATCACCATCGGAACATTTATATTCTGGTTTGCCGGTTTTGTAAGCCATTATGCTCCTCTTTATACTTTATACTGGCCGCTGCCAGCCGACTTCTCCCAGTTCAGTGTCTGGGGAGGTACATTCTTTATTGTTGGCATTGCTCTTGTAATGGTTGGGACTGCTTTATTCATAATTAATATCTTCAAAACCATTGCTTACACGCCTGAAGGTATGGAAAAACAACGTGCCGGTGCACTTCTTTCATCTGCCCTCGGGATTACAGGTTTCAATAATCTTTTCAGGAAAAACAAGAAAGAGCATCTTGTTCCATTGCCCGTCGCAGCAGTTGCCCGCGGAAGTGTTGATATGGCACTTAATACCATAACAATACTGTTTACCGGAGTGCTGATACTTATATATATGATCGGGGCAATTCTTGGCTTCGACCTCAAGGAAACAGCTATTGACGCACTTCTGTATAAAAACTGGTTCTGGTGGGGGCTTGACCTGATTGCTGACGGACTTGTTCTTATCTTTGTTGCAGGAACGTGGTACCTGCTGGCTACAATGATAAGCGGCAAACCTCTTTTTATGCAAAATATTGCAAGAGCCGCATTGCTTGTTGAACTGATTGTTTCATGGACTGTCTGGTCACATCACCTCCTCTCCGATCAGGCACAGCCAAATACACTGAAAGTTATTTCAGGTGAAATGGTCACTGCATTTGAACTGATCACACAGGGACTTGCATTTTTTATTACCCTGGCTACATTATGGAGTGCACGTCCGCTGAAAATGACAAATCCGCTTAAATTTCTTCTTGGTGGATTACTTGGATTTGCACTTGCGGTACCTGCCGGGATTATGCAGGCTGACGTCGGGCTCAACAGAATATTACATAATACACAGTGGGTGGTTGGTCCGCATGTACATGTTGCAGTACTTGTTGGCCTGACCATGACACTCTATTCAGCAATTTACCTTCTTTTGCCTGTTTTAACCAATGGCGCTCAGCTTTACAGTCAGAAGCTGGCGAATATTCATTTCTGGTGTCATCTGACCGGAGGAATCGGGATGGGTGCTTTTATGGGTATGGCCGGGTTAAACGGGATGCTAAGGAGATCGCTGTATATAAACGGTGAATTCAACATATTTATGATCCTGGCAGCATTATCAGGTACTCTGTTATTGATCGGATTCCTGGTTTTCTTTTACAATATCGTAATGAGTGTCGGACTCAAAGGAGTTTTAGGTATTTTTACACCTGCAAAGATCAAAACTAAAGATCTGGTACCTTTAATATAAACCCACCCCTAACCTCCCGTCCTTCGGCCGGGACAGGCTCTCCCAGGAGGGGATCTTTGTGGAATGAAACCGTTGCACCTTTGTGCCTTTGCGTCCTTTGTACCTTATTCTTATCTTTGTCTCCGTTCAAATTTAAACCATAATGGAAACCTCTTTCTTTGATTCGATTTTCTTCAGTTATGCTCTTCTCCCATTACTGATATTTCTTGCCCGCATTTGCGATGTATCAATAGGTACTCTTCGAATAATTTTTGTTGCGAAAGGGAAGAAATATGTTGCTCCGATCCTCGGTTTTTTTGAGGTACTTATATGGATAACTGCAATAAGCAAAATAATGCAGAACCTCGATAATTATGTCAACTACATTGCTTATGCAGCCGGATTTGCAACTGGCAACTTTGTCGGAATGATAATAGAGGAGAAGCTTGCAATGGGTATACAGATGATAAGGATTTTTATGAACGAAAGGGGTCCTGAGCTGGTTACAAGTCTCAATGACAGTGGATTTGGTGCCACTAATGTTGAAGGACATGGCGCAAAGGAAAAAGTGCATATCATTTTCACTATTGTTCAGAGAAATGATCTGCCAAATGTACTGGACCTCATTAACCGGTTCAATCCCGATGCTTTTTACACAATTGAAGATGTAAAAGCTGTAAATGAGGGTATTTTCCCGGTGAAAAAGCAGGTCACTCTTTTACCATTCAGCAATGTTATAAGGCAGTGGAGGAAGGGGAAGTAGAGTTGGAAGTGCCTAGAGTGCCTAAAGTGCCTTGAGTTTGGGAGCTGGAGCTGGCGATAAATAGAAATTTTGAAAAAGAAGAATTAAATATTATTGTTTAGATTTGATAAAATTAAAGAATAAATATTATGGATAAGTTCGGCAGTCACCCATTGTACCGCAAACACGACATTGACAGTGTATTAAGCTCAATATGGCCATTTTACACAAAGAATTTTGTTGTGTTGTTCATTGCTTCCTTTGTGTTTTCTCTGGCCTATAACTTCCTTTTAGCATCATTTGATTTCATGAAGGTTTATACTTTAACTGATCCAATGGAGATGCTGGAAGAAATGAGAGGATGGATCTGTCCAATGGTGGCAATAATTGCAGCAAGTCTGATCTTTTATACGATAATCCATTATTATGTTATTTACAAACCTGTTGACAGCAGTGTAAATATTTTTGTTGCAGCTTATAAGTCTCTGAAGTATCTAATTCCCTACTTGATTATCTTCATACTTTTTTTCTTTTTTGCTGGAGCAGCAATGATAGTCGGTCTGTTTGCTCTCATAATCGGCATCTTTTTCTCAATGCTTTATGTTTTTATGGTGGGACTTTTTATACTGCCAATCCTGATGGTTGAAGGAACTAATATCGGGAATGCTATCGTTCGCACTTTTACACTGGCTCACAGACGCTTTTGGCCAAACCTGGGATGGACTGCAGTCTACGTTCTGATTTTCATGGTCATCACAATGGTTCTTTCAACAATTATCCTCCTTCCATTTTCAGGCAGCTTCTTTAAGATCCTGACGAATCCTGCGGACGCAGGTGAAGCAATGAATTTTATGACAAATCCCTGGTACATAATACTCTCGGCACTGGTCAGGGCTCTTTTTATGCCTTTGACACCGATGTTTGCAGCTGTCCTGTATTTTAACGGAAAGGCAAGAGAGGAAGATATCCCTTCACCAGTTTCAGTAAGCAATGGACCGGATAAGGTCAGGGTGGAGGATCTGTATGCCAAACCTTACTCTGATGATCATCCGGAGAATCCGGAAAAATAGATTGTCATGCCAGTCATTTAAAGTTTGACAGATTTGCATGACCTAAATATCATTTTCCCCCTTCACATAGCCAAAGTTGGCAAGGATACCACCATCGACATACAGGATATGTCCATTGACAAAATCGCTTGCTTTTGAGGCAAGGAAAAGTGCTGCATTAGCAACATCTTCAGGTTCACCCCACCTTCCTGCAGGCGTACGGGTCATGACAAGGTCATTGAACGGATGTCCATTCTCACGTATCGGAGCAGTCTGTGAGGTTGCAATATAACCAGGACCTATTCCATTGATCTGGATATTGTATTTTGCCCATTCACAGGTCATATTCTGAGTAAGCAGCTTAAGTCCCCCTTTTGCAGAAGCATAGGCTGATACAGTATTGCGTCCGTAAACACTCATCATTGAACACATGTTGATGATCTTGCCATTTCGTTTTTCTATCATTTTCGGAACTACACGTTTTGATACTATTAATGGAGCAACAAGATCGACATCAATAACCTGCTTATAATCTGCGACAGCCATTTCGAGAATCGGGATCCTCTTTATAATTCCGGCATTATTGACCAGAATATCGATAGAACCAACATTCTTCTCAATCTGTGAAATCCCTTTATCGACATCCTTTTCATCTGTCACATTGAATTTCAGAGTGTAGATTTCCAGACCTTCTTTTTTGAAACTTTCCCTGCAGGTCTGCAGCTTTTCATCCTGAATATCGTTGACACAAACTCTGGCTCCGGCTTTACCAAGTACCAGACCAATTGCCAGACCAATACCATGAGTGCCTCCTGTAACCAGGGCAACTTTTCCTGTCAGATCAAATAGCTCTTTCATATGAGGGGTTATTTCAAATTATCGGGATACCGGACATCCATATCGCCATAGTCGAGATTCTCACCCGCCATACCCCAGATAAAGGTATAATTTGAAGTACCTGCGGCGCTATGTATGCTCCATGATGGAGAAAGAACAGCCTGTTCATTTTTCATCCATATATGTCTGGTTTCATCAGGGTTGCCCATAAAATGACAAATTCCCTGTTTCTCCGGCACTTCAAAATAGAAATAGGCTTCCATTCTCCTGTTATGAGTATGTACAGGCATAGTATTCCAGACACTGCCCGGTTTAAGCTCAGTCATCCCCATCTGAAGCTGGCATGTTTGTATCACACTATTAACCAGCAATTTGTTTATAGTCCTGTGATTTGAGGATTCAGGATTTCCCATAACGACAACTTCAGCGTCTTTTAATGTAACCTTTTTCGAAGGGTAAGCATGATGGGCAGGTGCAGAGTTGATATACAATTTTGCAGGATTTCCGCTACTAGCAGATTTAAAAACAACATCTTTTGTGCCTTTTCCAAGATACAATGCTTCTTTATGACCAAGTTCAAAGACAGTCTCTCCCGTTTCAATGATTGCCGGCCCGCCTGTGTTAATCATTCCCATTTCCCTCCTTTCAAGGAAATAGGTTGCTTTAAGATCATCCGCTGTTTCAAGTTTTAGTTCTTTCTTTACAGGCATTGCACCACCCACCATATATCTGTCGTACAATGAATATACCAGGGATATCTCGTCTTCAACAAAGACTTTCTCGATTAAAAATTCCTTCCTGATCTTTTCGGTATCATACCTCTTGAAATCTTCAGGATGTGAAGCGTATCTTAGTTCTACTTTCATATTATATGGTTTAAATGATTTTTAAATTGTTGCAAGTTGCAACATGCAACCTGCAACTGTTTCAAAATATCCCCTTATCTATCATTTTATATATCTGTGTTCCTGCCAGCAAAAATCCTCCCACGCCATAGACCTCGGTCATTTCGTTTGTAACTGCTTTAGGATCAGCACCAATTGGCTGGATAAATCCCACCTTCCCTTCCGGCCACACTGAGCGGACCATTGATTTCCAACCTTTAATAACTGCAGGAAGATATTTATCCTTTTCAAGATAACCATTTTCGACACCCCATGCCAGCCCGAAAACAAAAAAGGTAGTTGCGCTCATTTCCGGATTAGGGTAGCTTGCCGGATCAAGAAGGCTTGCATGCCACGATCCATCCGGCTGCTGAAGAGAAACAAGCTTTTCAGCCATCTCTTTAAATATAGTGACAAAGTAATCCTTATATTCATATTTAGCCGGTAATTCCCTGATAATTATTGGTAAACCCGCAAAAACCCATCCGTTACCACGTCCCCAGAAGACTTTTGCTCCATTGTCTTCTTTCCGTGTGAAATAGTTAGAATCCCTGAAATATAAATCTTCTTCCTTATCGTACAGATAATCAGTAGTGACTTTGAATTCCTGATACATAAAATCGAGGTATTTCTTTTTATGCGTAACATTTCCCATTTTTGCCCATACCGTCGGACCCATAAAAAGAGCATCACACCAGGACCATCTCTGGGTTGACCAGTATTCTTTGGTATTTACAAATTTAAGGTCGCCCTTTGCAGGATCTTTCAAAATCTGGTCCAGGTAATCCCTCAGAGGCTTTATCATTTTCTTATCTTTATACTCTCGGTAAAGTTCAATATACATCTGACCCACGCAATAATCGTCTGCATGGTATCTTCGAAGAGGATTATCATGAATATAATATGTCCATGAATTTTTCTCTGCTATTCCCCTGAGCCAGTCGTAGTAACTATCATCGCCAGCTATACCTGCCCATTCAACCATTCCGGCATAAAGGGCAGCATTAGTCCAGTCGGCAAGGTGATGTGTAAGAGGCGTTTTAATCTGCCAGTCTGCAACCGCTTTAAGAACAGTCTTAATATCACTCCTGGTAAGGTTATCTTTGAAGGCAGGTACCATTTGTTCCTGAGGGTATCCGGGGGTTACTGAAAAGTAAAAAACAGCAAACAGGAATGTAAAAATATATTTCATTGCTTTGATCATTTATTTTTGCTTATGTTTCAGATTAAACAAAAATACAACTTTGGATGTAACTGCAATTAATAATCAGTTTCATTATTCAATAAAATAATTCAAATATCTGCTAAAACTTACGTGAAATTTCTTGAAGAAATGATTTGTTATTTATATTTTCGTGATCGTTAACGAGTTATTATTTGTATATTTCAACGGTAATATCTTACCTTTAATCAAACTCTGTTTTATGAAACCATTTATTCATGAGGACTTCCTGCTAAACAATAAGACTGCCTCAAGGTTATATCATCAATATTCTGAAAGTCTGCCTATTATCGATTTCCATTGTCATCTCTCCCCTGCTATGATCGCTGATGACCGGCAATTCGGAAATCTTACTCAGGCGTGGCTCGAAGGAGATCATTATAAATGGCGTGCAATGAGAACAAATGGTATCAGTGAAAAATACTGTACAGGCAAAGCATCTGACCCAGAAAAATTTCAGAAATGGGCAGAAACGGTACCTGCAACAGTAGGGAATCCTCTCTATCACTGGGCACATCTTGAACTTGCAAGGTATTTCAATATTTACGAATTGCTTTCTCCATCGACAGCAAAAGAGATATACGAAAATGCAAGCGCCATGCTTCAAACCAAAGAATTCAGCATCAGGTCGCTAATTAAAAGGATGAAAGCAGAGGTGATCTGCACTACTGATGATCCAACGGATGATCTTGAGCTCCATAAGAAACTGAAAGGTTTATCCAACGTGTCAGTTCTACCTACTTTCCGGCCGGATAATGTGGTAAAAACTGAAGATCCTGTAAAATTCAAAGCTTATATAAAGAAACTCGAAAATGCAGGCGGAACTGGTATAACAAGTTTCGGAAAACTAGTTGAAGTAGTGGATAGCAGACACAAGTTCTTTCATGAAATGGGTGCCAGACTTTCCGATCATGGCCTTGAGCGGTTTTATTTTGCTCCGTATACTGAAAAAGAGATTGATAAAATATTCGCGAAACTCCTGAAAGGCGAATCTCTTTCATGTGAAGAATCTGAAAAATACAAAGCTGCTGCAATGACAGAAATCTGCCGGATGAACCATAAAAGAGGGTGGACACAGCAGTTTCATGTAGGTGCAATAAGAAACAATAATACCCGCATGTTCCGTTTAATGGGACCTGACACAGGATGGGATTCAATCGGTGTTCCTCAGGATGCTTTTAAAATGTCGAAATTCCTGAGTACCCTTGATAACACAGAGCAGCTTGCGAAAACAATTCTTTATAATCTTAATCCGGCAGATAATGAAATGATGATCACCATGGCAGGAAATTTTAATGATGGTTCGACAGCAGCAAAAGTTCAATATGGACCGGCATGGTGGTTCCTCGATCAGAAGAACGGAATGGAAAAACATCTGAAGGATCTTGCTGCTCTTGGACTTATGAGAAGGTTTATCGGGATGGTTACCGATTCCAGAAGCTTTCTTTCCTACCCGCGTCATGAATATTTCAGGCGTCTGGTATGCAATTATGTCGGCGAACAGGTCGAAAAAGGTCTGATACCTGATGAAGATGAACTTTTAAAGCCTCTGATTGAGGGAATATCATATAAGAATGCAAAAGAGTATTTCGGATTTGGCAAATAAGAACCTCATCCCCCTTCCCCCTTCTCCCAGGAGAGAAGGGGTTATGAAAATATAATCATTTAATCAAGTCCCTCCTGGGGAAGGGATTTATGGAGAGGAAAAATAACAGAGAATATGTTTAAACTAAGAATTCTAAATGCATTTGTTAAATATTGTAACGGGATTAATCATATATAAAACTTTTTTATGAACGATTTTAATCTGAAAGATAAAGTTGCAGTAATCACCGGCGGAGCTGGTGTTATCTGCTCAGTGATGGCAAAATCTCTTGCTGCACATGGTGTCAAAACAGTAATTCTGGACCTTAATAAAGATGCCGCAACCAAAGTGGCTTTAGAGATTGAAAAGGAGTATAAAACCTCATCACTGGGACTTTCGGCAAGTGTTCTTGATAAAAGTTCCCTGGAAGCTGCGAAAAAAGAGGTTCACGAAAAGTTCGGACCTATAGATATCCTTGTTAATGGTGCCGGAGGTAATTCTCCTTCTGCAACAACAAAGGTTGAAAAAATGGAGGGCTCAGAGAATCCTGAAGACACATTTTTTGGGCTCCAGATTGAAGGATTTGACAAAGTGTTCGACCTGAACTTTAAGGGAACAATAATTCCGTCAATGGTATTTGGTCCGGATATGGTAAAGAAGAAATCAGGTGTGATAATAAATATCTCATCAATGAATTCCTACAGACCGCTAACCAAGATAGCTGCATATTCTGCTGCAAAAGCTGCTATAAATAATTTCACACAATGGCTGGCTGTCCATTTCTCAAAAACAGGTGTCAGAGTGAATGCCATAGCACCTGGTTTTCTGCTTACAAACCAGAACAGATTTCTGCTTGTTGATGAAAAAACCGGAGAATCGACACCAAGGGGAAGAAAAATTATTAGCAACACTCCGATGGAAAGATACGGTACCCCCGGGGAATTAACCGGTACGTTATTATACCTGGCATCTGATCTGTCGAAGTTTGTTACAGGGATAGTCATTCCGGTTGATGGAGGATTCAGCGCGTATAGCGGAGTATAATGGTTATTGGTTGCTGGTTGCTGGTTACAAGATGGGCTTTAAAATACCCTGCAACATGCAACATGCAACGTGCAACATATAATTGAACAAAAATTGTTTTAATTTATTTTATAAGCATAGTTCTATTAAGAGAACAACATGATCTACTATCAGTCAGGTTCTGAAAATACAGTAATAGGTCCTAATGACCTGGAATACGGGCTCTATTCAGCCCTTGTCAAGCTCGGGCCTAGAAAAAAAGTTCTTGTGGTTCCTCCTGATTTCACCCGTTTTCATTCAAGAGCCGGAGATCTGACCACACTTATTTATAATTACTATAAGAAAAACCTTAAAGATATACTGCCTGCTCTCGGTACACACACGCCAATGACTGATTATGAGCTTGCTGAAATGTATAAAGGAGTTCCAAAAGAGCTGTTTCGTGTTCATGACTGGAGAAATGATGTTATCACCGTAGGGACAGTACCCGGAGAGTATGTATCAAATATTACTGACGGAGCTGTTGATTATTCATGGCCGGCACAGCTAAACAGACTGGTATTCAAAGGAGGACACGACCTTATCCTGTCAGTTGGCCAGGTAGTTCCACATGAAGTAGCCGGAATGGCCAACTACAATAAAAACCTTTTTGTAGGTACCGGAGGACCCAAAGGAATCAATAAAAGCCATTTTGTCGGTGCTGTTTACGGGATGGAGAGGATTATGGGAAAAGCTGTTAATCCGGTAAGGAGTATGCTTAATTATGCTTCAGCACATTTTATTACGAATCTGCCTGTTATTTATATACTTACTATTATCGGTCGTGATGAATCCGGAAAGCTGGTAATACGTGGACTCTATATTGGTGATGATGAGGAGGTATTCCGCCTGGCATCTGATTTATCGCTGAAGGTTAATTTTACGATACTTGATAAACCACTCAAGAAAGTCGTAGTGTACCTGGATCCCTCAGAGTTTAAAAGCACCTGGCTGGGAAATAAAAGCATTTACAGGACACGTATGGCAATGGCTGATAACGGAGAGCTTATCGTACTTGCTCCCGGGCTGAAGGAATTTGGTGAAGATAAAGAGATTGACAGGCTCATAAGGAAATATGGTTACCGCGGAACGCCTTTAACCCTTACGGCAACTAAAGAGAATGAAGAGCTTCAGCAGAATCTGAGTGCTGCTGCTCATCTTATCCACGGCAGTTCAGAAGGCAGGTTCTCTGTCACTTATTGTCCCGGGCTCCTGACACGTGCTGAAATTGAATCAGTGAACTTTAAATATGCCGATCTTGGGGAAGCATTAAAAAAATATAATCCCGAAAAGTTAAAAGATGGCTTTAATAAGATGGCTGACGGAGAGGAAATTTTCTTTGTTTCAAATCCGGCAGTAGGATTATGGAGTTCAAAGGAACGGCTTAAATAAACTTATCCGCAAACAATTTTTGAGGATGATCAAATGGGGTATTATAGGCTGCGGCAAAGTAACTGAAGTTAAGAGCGGTCCGGCTTTTAATAAAGTGAAGAATTCTCAGCTTGTTGCTGTAATGAGAAGGAATGCAGCATTAGCTGAAGATTATGCCAGGAGGCATAATGTGCCAAAGTTTTATAGCGATGCCAATCAGGTAATAAATGATCCTGAAATTAATGCAATATATGTAGCTACTCCTCCCGGCAGTCATGCAGAATATGCAATCAGATCGATAAAGGCCGGGAAACCGGTTTATATTGAAAAACCAATGGCAGTTAATTATGCTGAATGCCAGAAAATAAATGAAGCCTCAGAAAAATATAAGGTCCCGGTATTTGTTGCCTATTACAGGAGAGCATTGCCCGGATTTGTCAGAGTAAAAGAAATGGTTTCAAATGGAGCGATAGGTAAAGCAAGATTTGTCCAGTTGCAATTATTCAAATCACCATCCGCTGACGAAAAATCCGGAAAGCCCTCATGGCGTGTTGATCCGGATATTTCAGGTGGAGGACATTTCTTTGACCTGGCTTCGCATCAGCTTGATTATCTTGATTTTCTTTTCGGACCAATCCAGAGAGTGCAGTCTGTTGTACTTAATCAGGCAGGACTTTATGAAGCCGAGGATTTTATATCAGCAGGATTCATCTTCGGGAACAATATTGCAGGTGCAGGAACATGGTGCTTCAGTACTTCACCCGACGGCGACAGAGATACCATTGAGATATTCGGGGATAAGGGAATGATCAGATTTTCCTGTTTCAGTTTTGAACCGATAGTCCTGTTAAATGAAAATGGCCGCCAGGAATTTGTAAATGAAAGACCGGAAAATGTTCAATTCTACCTTATAGGACAGATTGTAAAAGCGCTAACAGAAGGCAGCACAGCAGTCAGTACTGGATTAACAGGTGCAAGAACAAGCTGGGTAATGGATGAGGTGGTGAAGGAGTACTATAAAGATAAAAGATAAAAAGATAAAAGCCAAAAGATACAATACTTAAGATCGAGAATTTTCAGGCTCCCCTCTCTGGAGAGCCTGTCCCGGCCGAAGGACGGGAGGGCGGGGGTGGGTTTACAAAAAAGATAAATAATACAAAAAATAAATTATGGATAAACTATCAGATATCTGATTGATTGGATTAGCTGTCATGGGGGAGAATCTTGTTCTCAACATGGAAAGCAAAGGCTTCCGGGTAACTGTTTTCAACCGTACAATACAGAAAGTTGATGATTTCCTTGCTGGCAGGGCAAAAGGTAAAAATATTACCGGAGCACATACAATTGAAGAGCTTGTCAGTTCTCTGAGCCGCCCCCGAAAAATCATGATCATGGTAAAGGCCGGAAGTGCTGTTGATGATATGATAAATACGCTCATCCCCCACCTTGAAAAAGGAGATATAATCATTGACGGTGGTAATACTCATTTCCCCGACACAAACAGGCGTACAGCTCTGGTGGAGAGTAAGGGACTGCTTTATATCGGAACGGGGGTATCGGGAGGTGAAGAAGGAGCTTTGCTTGGTCCTTCCATAATGCCCGGAGGATCAAAAGAAGCCTGGTCTTCTGTCAAGCCTATATTCCAGGCAATTGCAGCAAAAGTCGAAGATGGTTCCCCGTGCTGTGACTGGGTTGGAGAAAATGGAGCAGGTCATTTTGTTAAAATGGTGCATAACGGAATTGAGTATGGCGATATGCAGCTGATCTGTGAAGCATACAAGGTAATGAGGGATCTCCTGCACATGAGTGCTGACGAAATGCATCTGATATTTAAAGAATGGAACAAGGGTGAACTCGACAGCTATCTTATTGAAATAACAAGAGATATACTTGCATACAAAGACACTGACGGCAAGCCCCTTGTGGACAGAATACTTGATACAGCAGGACAGAAAGGTACAGGCAAATGGACAGGTGTTGCTGCCCTCGATCTGGGCATTCCGCTGACTCTGATTGGAGAAGCCGTTTTCGCAAGGTGTTTGTCCGCAGTAAAAGAGGAACGGGTAAAAGCATCTAAAATACTGCACGGCCCCACTCCTTCATTTAAAGAAGACAAAATAAAATTCATTAATGACCTGAAGGAAGCTCTTTACGCTTCAAAGATCGTTTCATATGCACAGGGTTATTCACTTATGAGAGCTGCTGCTAAAGAGTATGGCTGGATACTTAACTACGGAGGTATTGCCCTGATGTGGCGTGGCGGATGTATAATTAGATCTGCATTCCTTGGTAAAATAAAGGAGGCATTTGATAATAATCCATCAATAACCAACCTTCTCCTTGATCCCTTCTTTAAAGAAAAAGTTGAAAAGGCTCAAAAAGGCTGGAGAAACGTTGTGTCGGCAGCAGTTTCAAATGGAATTCCTGTACCAGCTATTTCTTCAGCCCTGGGTTATTTCGACGGATATCGCTGTGAAAGGCTTCCGGCAAACCTTCTGCAGGCCCAGAGAGACTACTTTGGAGCACACACATATGAACGCACCGATAAACCAAGAGGACAGTTTTTCCACACTAACTGGACAGGCAGAGGTGGAACAACAGCCTCATCAACCTATAATGCGTAATTTCCTAACAACCTTAATATTATGACAGAAACGAAAAAATTCAGTAACTACAGATGGACTGTCTGCGCTCTGATCTTCTTTGCAACGACAGTGAACTACCTCGACAGGCAGGTAATTGGGATCCTGAAGCCATTGCTGGATTCTGATCTTGGTATAGGTGAAAAAGACTATTCTCATATCATTATGGCTTTCCAACTCTGCTATGGATTCGGAATGGTAATTGCCGGTCGGCTTATCGATAAATTTGGGACCAAAATAGGATACGGAGTTTCCGTTATTTTATGGAGCATTGCGGCAATGGGACATGCTTTAGCAAAAGGCGTTTTGGGTTTCGGATTCTGGAGATCATTCCTCGGAGTAAGTGAAGCCGGTAACTTCCCAGCAGCCATTAAATCGGTAGCTGAATGGTTCCCTAAGAAAGAGCGGGCCCTTGCTACAGGGATATTCAACTCAGGAACAAATGTTGGGGCAATAGTGGCGCCCCTGGTTATTCCCGCCATCTTGGTTGCATGGGGATGGCAGGCTGCATTTATTATCACCGGAGCAATAGGCTTCATCTGGGTAATTCTCTGGTTCATTTTCTATGAAATACCGGAAAAACATAAAAAGGTATCGGCAGATGAACTTGCATACATACATAGTGATGTAGATGAACAGGCGGAAACCAAAGAAAAGGTTTCATGGTTGAAGCTTCTCAAGTATCGCCAGACATGGCTCTTCTTTATCGGAAAAGGTCTTACTGACCCAATATGGTGGTTTTATCTATTCTGGATACCCGGCTGGCTTTCAACTGTCAGAGGCGCAGGTCTTAGCGTATCATCCTTCGGATTACCACTTGCCTTCATTTATACAATGACCACAGTAGGAAGCATAGGTGGAGGATGGATTTCAGGATATATGATCAGGAAAGGGATGTCGCCTTTCAAAGCAAGAAAAATAACCATGCTTATCTTTGCCCTGCTGGTGGTTCCAATAATATTTGCCCAATCACCATCAGTGAGCACCTGGGGAGCAGTCTGCCTTATTGCTCTCGCAGCATCATCACACCAGGCATGGTCTGCCAACATCTTTACCACTGTATCAGATGCCTTTCCAAAAAAAGCGGTCAGCTCAGTTACAGGAATCGGTGGAATGGCAGGTGCTGTCGGCGGTGCCTTTATATCATATATAGCCGGCGATATACTTGAACATTTTGAGAACCTTGGACATATTGAAACCGGTTATGTAGTGATGTTTGCAGTTGCAGGCAGTATGTACCTCCTTGCATGGACCATCATGACTGTTTTTGCACCCAGGAACAAAAAAGTTATGCTTGACTGATAATGCCGCCTAAAAAAGCAAGAATAAAAGATATTGCCATACTTGCAGGGGTTTCCATTGGCACGGTTGACAGAGTACTGCACGAGAGAGGTGAAGTGGCTGAAAAGACCAGGGAGAAAGTCATGAGAATTGCAAAAGATCTTGACTATTCTCCCAACTTTATCGCCAGGGCATTAAAAACAAAAAAAAGACTTAACCTCGTCTCCCTTTTACCTGAACCTACTGAGGATAATCCCTTCTGGATCAAGCATCCGCAGGGAATGGAGAGGGCTATAAACGAACTTGATCCATTTCCGGTTAATCTGAGTCAGATTACTTTTGATTTACTTGACGAAAATGACTTTCAGAAAAAAGCAGATCGTGTTTTGAACCTCCATCCCGACGGAATAATTCTTGCACCAATCTTTAAAGCGGAATCAATTTCATTCTGTGAAAAGCTGTCGAAAAGGAATATACCTTTTGTTTTTGTTGACGGATTTATAAAAGAGACAAAGTTTCTTGCATATATAGGAGAAGATATTTTTCAGAGCGGCAGAGTTGCAGGGCAATTAACTGATATGATAACCCCTGTAAAGAAGGATATCCTTGTAATAAATCTTGCCAGGAATATTCAGAATGTCCACCATCTGAATAACCGGACACAGGGATTTTTAAGCTATTTCCCTGAGTCAGGAAAGAACAAAGGGAATAAATTAAATATCAGCATCCCCAATACTGCAAGTGAAAAAATCAAACAAGAGGTTGATAGAATATTCCATAAAAATCCGGACATAGGTACAATATTTATTACCGGTTCGAAATCATACAAAATAGCCGACTATTTTGTATCGGAAGGGATACATTCAGTAAACCTGATCGGATACGATCTTCTTGAAAAGAACGTAGCCTATCTGAAATCGGGGATCATTAAATTCCTGATCGGTCAAAGGCCTGAAGAACAGACCTATAAAGGTGTGAAGAAACTTTTTGACTATCTTTCACTGAATAAGGTACCTGAAAGAATAGAATATCTTCCTATTGATGTAGTGACATCAGAAAATGTTAATTTTTTCCTTTAATTACCCGTTTATTGTAATAAATAAAAGACATGAAAACACTTGGAAAATTTTCAATGGGCCTGGGTGACAGATTTGGTCATCAGGGTGCTGCCCAATTAGAAGCCATTATTGAAGCCGGTAAAAAAAGCAATGAAATAACTCCCGTTTGGAATAAATCGAACAGGGAGCATATTATAATCGGGACTCAGCCGGGGGATGTCAGGGCTGAAGCAGACCTGGTAACAAAAAAGTCAGGCTTTAAGAAACCATATTTTGTTGATGCAGACCATATTAATCTGGATACTGTGGACCGGTTTATTGAGAGCTCTGATTTTTTTACAATTGATGTGGCATCTTATATCGGAAAAAGGGCAGGTGATGATGAAATTCAGGCATTCCTTAAAGATGCCGGGAAATATTCAGATAAACTTAAAATACCAGGTATCAGGAAATCTCTTGAAGTATCGAGACAAAGGATCACCGAAATTGCTGAAAAGTATCTATTTGCAGCAATCAAAGCCCGGGAGATATACAGGAAGATAGAAAAAGTGAAAGGCAAAGGCAACTTCATTACTGAAGTATCGATGGACGAGGTACCATATCCCCAGACACCGGTTGAGCTCTTTTTCATTCTAAAAATGGTCGGAGAAAAGAATATTCCTGTACAGACAATTGCGCCTAAATTCTCTGGCAGATTCAATAAAGGGGTTGATTATGTGGGAGACCCTGAGAAGTTTGCTGAGGAGTTTGAATCGGATCTGATGGTGATCGATTTTGCCATAAAGGAATTTGGTCTTCCTGAAAACCTTAAGATGAGCATCCACTCCGGTTCAGATAAGTTTAGTATTTATCCAGTTATCGGATCTATTGTTAAAAAGCATAATAAAGGCTTTCATTTGAAAACTGCCGGTACTACATGGCTTGAGGAGGTTATTGGTCTTGCAGCATCAGGAGGCAAAGCGCTTGATTTTGTGAAAGATATATATTTCAGTTCTCTTGAAAAAACAGAAGAGCTATGCGCTCCTTATGCAGATGTGATTGACATTAATATTTCAATGCTTCCATCCAAAGATGAAGTTTCCGGATGGAACAGCGAAAAATTTGCCGCCTCATTGAGGCATGTGCCAGGCAACAGGGATTTTAATCCAAACATGAGGCAGCTGATACATGTAGCATATAAGCTTGCAGCACTAAAAATGGATGAATATTTCCGTCTGCTGAAAACGAATGAAAAAACGGTCAGCCAGTCCGTATATGAGAATATCTACAACAGGCATATCTGCCGGTTGTTCAATATCAAATAATTAAGAGGCTATTTTTCACTCCACCCGGGCAGTGATACTGTTGCCTGGTAATTCGAATAATTGTATAAAGGATTACGTAAAGGTTTATATAGTTTACCGGATTCCGGATTGTTGCTTTGAGTATAAACCCACAGTTCATCGGGATCCCATACAACAATTTCATCACGGCAGTCACCTGTTATATCAAGAGCTGCATTACACATATCAGGATGTCCGTCAACCGGAAATACAAGGACCTTCCTTCCCCATCCGTCAAATACTCCGCCTTCCTTTATATTAGGATTGTGAACAAAATACTCCTCCCCGTATCCTGTCCAGTTTAATGGCAGGCACATGCTACCTAACTGATAAGGTTCAAAATCGTGGTAAATATTTCCATCAGCATCATAAAGATGAATAATTCCCTGACTTCCCCAGAAATTGATCGTTACAGTTTCAAGCCCGGGCATATCAGAGCGGAAATTGGCAATGACCGGATTTTGCACATGACCATTAAGGATATGCTCCAGGATATTGCCTTCAATATCGACCCGAAGGTAACCTGCATTGCTTGCCGAATACATTATAACCGGCTTTGCTCCCTGGTCTTCTGTGTACCTGACAATTGCCACACCGTCGCAATGATCTTCAAGATCTTTGTCGAGACTCCAGAGAAGCCTGCCGTCGTTGTCATACAATGAATATCCGATTGCAAGTTCATCTTTCCCATCATTATCAATATCACTGGCATAGGGGTAATGTCCCGTTTTACAGCTGCCATCCCATATCACCTTAAGCTTGCTGTTCATAATCCAGAAATTGTTGTAACGATCTTTTATAAGAATATCCGAATCCAATCCTTTACCTTCAGAATCAAAGAAAAAGAGGCAGTCACCAAGTATCTGTGAGAACTTATCATCTTTGATCTTTGATTTCGGAGTAGGGGCTTTGTACTTTACTCTTCCGGTTAAAGCTTCCGCGACAATTATTTCGAAGTTCATGCAGTAGATGACTTCGTTTTTTCCGTCATTATCAATGTCATGAATCTGAAAACCAACATCATTTGTGAGGTGATATTTCCCTGGATCGGGATTCCCTGTCTGCCATAAAATATCTCCGCCGAATGTCATGGCAGTCAGGCAGCTCAATTCGCTGTGACTGTCCCTCGGACCGTGATGAATAACCTGGCCGATAAGAAGATCGATCTGTCCATCATTATTCAAATCCCCGAACCGCAGATTCCGCCCCGCTCCAAAATCCTTAGTAATTATTTTCTTCCACAAAACCATTTCAGGGTTTGCCTCCTGCAACTTCATTTCTTCCAGCTTATATGCAGCTTTCTTGTTTTCGCAGGCTTTAATTTCATCCTGTGAAGTGAGGGCTTCCACACTTTTAAATTTCGCCCTTGCATTTGAAACCAGTCCTATTCTACCTGTCCTGTAAGTGTCATCAACAACCTCCATTTTTACAATATCGTTCAGTGTGGCTTTAATGGAATTTTCTTTAACCGTTACAACAGCAGTCAGCTCCTGCCCCGGAACAAAAACAAATGGTTGCTCAGCCAGTCTTGTTTCTTTTAAAATATTGAAATTTTCCGAATGTCTGAACTTTGAAATATATGCTGTTGAATCATTAATACCGAAGAAATAAAAACACCTGTCGTTTCTATACCTGAAAGCTATCCCCGAATATTGTGAATCATCTTCAGGCTGGAAAATAACGATCAGTTTGTAATTTCGCCATAATGAATCCCCGGCAATTATCATGGGATGCGTCCATTTTTGCGACCTGTTAAGGAATGTCTGGCACATAATATGCCCGTCACTCTCCTCCTTTACCTTCCATGCACTTCCCCAGGCATCTCCTGAAGCGAAGCTGGAAACAGCCCAGTTGCCTTTCGGAGCTGCTTCCGGAAGATAATGGTATTCTGTATGTGCTCCGACCGGTGCTAAAAACAGGCCGGTATCGAGCTGGGAGAAATCATCCCGTAATAATACTTCTGTAAAGCGGATTTGGTTGCAGCTTATGAAGGTAATTGTTGTTGCCAGGAATATTAAACCACGACTTCTGAACATGATAATACTTATCTATTGAGTTCAATTGCGGCAAGTATGAACGGTGCTACACCCTTGGTATCGTTATCAAACCGTTTTTCATTTACGTAATACTCATATGATCCGTCCCTGTAAGGATTACCTCCAAGCCCGCAGCCTCCGCATATGTTGCGTATTGCTACCATACCTTTTTCATCAACTGTAACAAGTTCTTTAATTATTCCATCGAAAGCTTTATTTGCAATCTTCCTGTATTTCTTTTTGAGATAACCCAGCCGGGCTCCTTTTGCAAACACATAAGTAAACATTGCCGAACCTGAACCCTCAAGGTAATTGCCTTCTCTCCCGCCGTTATTAAGCACCTGAAACCAGATTCCGGACTTTGGATCACGAACCTTCAGCAGTGCATCGCAAGTTTTCTGAAGGATTGATATAAGGTCATCCCTGTCGGGGTGATCAGCGGGCAGATAGTCAAGAATATCAAGTATTGCCATTGTGTACCAGCCCATTGCACGGCTCCATGGATAATGTGATTGTCCAGTTGCAGGGTCGCACCACTTCTGCTGACGGCTCTCATCCCATGCATGCATCAACAGACCGGAGGCCGGATCAAGCGCCTTTTCATATATCATTTTTGTTTGCGCGGCAGCAACATCAAACCATCCGGGAGCATTAAATTCTTTTGCGTACTGAACCATATAAGTTGATGCCATGAAGATACCATCGAGCCACATCTGCCAGGGATAAATATTCTTGTGCCAGTAACCGCCGGTATTTGTTTTTGGATGCGTTTTCAGCTGTTCGATAAAGTTATCAAGGGCGATTCTGTATTTTGGATCAGGATATCTTTTATATACCGTTATGACATTCCTTCCGGGAAAGATCCTGTCAAGGTTATATTCCTTCAGCCGGTAATCGGTAACAGAGCCGTCAGCCCGAACAAAATACTTTACCCAGTCCTCCATATATTTTGAATACTTTGGATCGATATTACCCAGCCTGTCAATTGCCATACCAAGAAAAGCAACATCGTAAGCCCATTTTGGCCTGCCGCTTACATAGTGAATAAGGCTGTCTGCCTGGGCAATAACAGTATTGGCCATTCTGGCAGACCATTTTTGGTGGTCACGTGATTCTTTCTGAACACTGCTGTTGGCACCGCTTCCTGGAAGGAGGATTAGTAAAACTGTAAATAAAATATTTTTCATAGTTAAATTTTATTTAACCAGCACAACTATTTCCTGGTAATATTATTCGAGATTGCAATGTTTTTACCTTTGTTATTGACCAGTAATGCAGTTCCCGGTAAAATATTATTTGCAACAATAATATTTTCAGTTTTTTCATCCTCACCAATTAGAAGAGGAAAAGCTTCCGGCTGGTAACAGTTTGTAAATGTAACACCGTTGCAATTAGTAAGCTTCATAATCGGAAGATCAAGCAACGGAGTAGTTACCGACACTTTATCCCAACTTATCTTTTTTGTATCTTTAGCCTCAAGAGCACTGCCTTCGCTGATCTGCATTTTTATATCATGAAAACTTATATCTGATCCGTTTTCGATAAGAATTCCTCTCCGGGTAGTCGTTTCCATGTTACTGAATGAGACCTGTGAGACATCTCTTTCCTCCAGTCCATAGATTGCTACCGGGCGCTGGCCTCCCCTTACGATGATATTTGAAATACGGACATTATTGCATGCCGGCGTACGCTCTGATAAAGGTTCCGGATCAGTACGCTGATACCGAAGAGTAATAAGAATTCCCTCATTAATCATGTTATTCATAACAATATTTGATACAAGGACATCTTCAATAACACCACCCCTCCCACGCATAGTTTTAATCCGTATGCCACGGTCAGTTCCCTCAAATACGCAGTTGGTGATTGTGACTCTTTTTACATTTCCGCTCATTTCACTTCCGATAACTACCCCGCCATGACCTCTGAGCATAGTACAGTTTGTTATAGTAATATTTTCGGTTGGACTTGCTGCCTCCCTGCCATCTTCATCACGACCAGATTTGATGACTATACAATCATCTCCTACAGTAATATGGCAGTTTGAGATATGAACATTCCTGCATGATGAAGGATCTATCCCGTCTGTATTCGGTGAACCGCCCGGATTTTCAATTGTTATACCTGTAATTGTAATATTATCAGTGAAGGCCGGCATAATTGTCCAGAAGGGAGGATTTGAAAAGCTGACTCCTTCTATAAGAACATTCTTGCATTCATAGGTGGTTACCATAGGAGGCCGGAGAAAATTATTCTTTGCTCTTAAATAAGCGTTCTTAGCAAGAAGTGCTTCATTTTCTTTCTTAAAGATCTCCTGCCATTTGCTTTCAGGCTGCTGTTTTGAACCTGCACTTCTCATGAAATCCCACCATTTTTTCCCCTGTCCCTCAAAGTGTCCCCTTCCACGGATTGAAATATTTTCACACTGGTAAGCGTAAACCTGTGATACAAAGTTTTTTACTCTCACATCTTCCCATCTTGACAGCACCATTGGGAGATAATCATCAAAATCATCCGAGAATTTAATTACAGCTCCGGCTTCGACCCAGAGAGTGATGTTGCTTTTCATAATTATCGGTCCGGTTAAATATGTACCGGCGGGAAAATAGACTGTACCACCTCCTTTTGATGATAATTCACTGATTATGTCACTTATCACTTTTGTGCATTTGACATTTCCGGATGGATCAGCTCCGCGGTCCTTAACATTAGTCCAGATCTGCTGAGAATTCGACAGTAATGTACCTGTCAACAAAACAAGGATAAAAATTATCTTTTTCATATTAGTCTATATTCTTATTGATTATTTCTCCATTGTGCCTTTAGGCTTTAGTACCAATTCTCACTCCATGGTGGTCACTCCGGTTACAGGTTTTGGGTCTGTCAGATGAAGGTCAAAAATCAGTATCTCATTTAATCCCTGCTTTATAAATGATGCAGGACAGTAAAGTCGTTTCTGAGGACCTATATCCCAGTACCTGCCAAGATTGTGCCCATTAATCCACACAATACCCTTACTGTAACTTGAGATATCAAAATAGGTATCACCCGAAGAGATAAGCGAAAAATTTCCTTTAAAGAAGATTCCCGGTTTACTGAGGTTTTTTCCAGTTGATCTGAGATCATAAATAAATTTCCGGTCCATAGGAAGCTTGTATACTTTCCAGTTCATCAAGGTCATTCCGTTAAGTGTAACCCTGTCCGTAATACCCTTCCTGTCAATCAGATACTGGGCAAAATTAATACGGCCCATCGCTTCAACAAGTATTTCCAGCACAGGATTAGCTACTTTGCTTTCGGGGATATCGATAGTGTTTATTGCTTCTCTCCGGTCAAGCCGTCCTATATATTCACCATTCAGAAAAACCGTAGCATAGTCATGAATATCAGTTACGGTCAGTTTACCTTTTTTGTGGCCTATCAGTTCTGTCCGGTACAGAATAAAACCATAATCCTGGCCATACGCTTCAAAAGGGCCTGGTGTTACAGAATTTACGGGCTGGGGAAGATTATCCCAGACTGATGTGAATTTTACCGGGAATATCAGGGGTATTTCGATTGCCGGTACCGGATCAGGGACTGCAGGCAGTTTTTTCCCTTTTGGGAGATATGACCCGATAAGTTCACGCAGAGCCGTATATTTCGGTGTTGCCATACCCTGTTCATTTACAGGAGCATCATAATCATAGCTTGTTACATCAGGCTCATACCCTTTACGTCCTGAATTGGCACCTGCAGTAAAACCGAAATTAGTTCCGCCATGAATTACGTACAGATTAAATGATTTCTTATTGTCCATAAGGAACTTTACTTCTTTAAGCAGCTGAGATGTGTCAGGTTTTGCCCACTCTTCGCCCCAGTGTGTAAGCCAGCCTGGGTAAGTTTCGCTGCTGAAAACAGGGACTCCGGGATTCATTTTGTTTGCCAGCTCAAAATGTTCCGGAGAACTTCCTGAATCAAGACCTACAGCACTTCCCGGAAGAGTTCCTGCTTCAAGCATGTAAGTGGTAGGGCCATCTCCGGTAAATGTCGGGACATCTATCCCGTTTGCTGTCCATACCTCTTTTAGTCTTGCCAAATAATTACGGTCATTACCGAAGCTTCCGTATTCATTTTCGATCTGAATCATAAGGATGGGGCCTCCCCTTGTAATAAGATAAGGCCTTATCTCCTCTGCCAGCCTTACAATATATCGTTCAGCAGCAGCCATATAACGTGGATCCATGCATCTCAGCTTTATATCCGGTATACGGAGCAGGTATGGCGGAATTCCACCCAGTTCCCATTCAGCACAAACATAAGGGCCTGGTCTGACTATCAGCCACATATCTTCATCCTGTACAGTTTTAATGAATTCTCCCAGATTATGGTTCTCTGTGGTGAAATCAAAAATGCCCTCTTCTGATTCATGGTAATTCCAGAAAATGTATACAGAGATTGTATTACAGCCCATAGCCTTAGCCATTTGAATCCTGTGACGCCAGTATTCAGCCGGAATTCTTGCCGGATGCATTTCACCACTTATTATCTGGAAAGGTTCACCGTCAAGGATGAACTCTGCAGGACTTAAAGAAAATGTATGTTTTACTTTCTGTTTCTGAGCCGTAGCTGCGATTGTAAGGAAAACAATGATTGTAAGGCTTAAAAGAAATCGTTTATACATAAATGTTTAATATTAAATATTTTTAATCCTTTAAAAGTATTATTCGCAATCTAGCTGAATATTTTGATGAATTAACTCTCAGAATATACATTCCGGCAGGCAGACCAGACATATCCAGCATTCCCGGATTTCCTGTGGTGAAATGTCTGACCTGCTTTCCTGCCAGGTCGAAAAGCAATAAATCAATCCGGTTTGTCACTTCTTCAGTGATGAGCCGGATTGAAATAAGACCTGTAGTTGGATTGGGATAAACAAATAGTGATCCTTCCTGATATAAAACAGGTGTTTCAGTATCTGCAAGAGTATTATCCGCAAAGGGAGTGCCATCCTTCAAGACAGACTGTGTCCAGTAGAAATAATTTGCAGGATCTCCGGCGGGGTTTATTTCAGCTGATGAGAGAGAGAAACCATCACCATCCGCTGTTGATGGCCATGGAGCAGAGTCATCATAAATAAAATTAATGATTTTATTCCCGATAGCATCTGTTAAAAGTACCTCTTCTCCTGCATTGGAGAAATTACCCTGGTGGTTCCCTGAAGCAATTAATCCATAATAATCATAAAATTTAGAAGGTTTTGATACAACAACAAAAAACTGTTTAGGGGCCAGAAGTTTGTTCTCAGGAAATTGATAAAATACTGCTGAATCCAGGACCAGTCCAGTTAGGTTAATTGCATTATTACCTGTATTTTTAAACTCAATGAATTCAAGATCCTTGCCATCTGTTGTATCTGATCCGTTTATATAATCCGGTGGATGATAGTGCAGCTCAGTCACCTTAAGATCCGAATAATCCTCTGTAGGCTTGATAAAATTCACCTGCGCTAGTGCGCTCCATTCTCCAGTATGAAGAATACGGGCTTTAAGAATAGTTGATTTACTTATAGCCAGCTTAACATCATAAAGGCCGAATAGTGCTCCCGAATATACACCACTCCCTTTATTACGGGGATCGGTACCATTAAGTGTATAATATATAGTCCCGTACAGATTTGGATTTATTATTTCAATTTCCAGGGGTTCGGTCAAAGAAACATCAGTCTTAGTAATTACACTATCAGGACAGCTAATTTTTGGAGCTTTTATTGACGGATAAAGCCCGGCCGTCTTTAGTTGTGAAATTACATAACTGTTTCTGAAGGGTATAAATTTATTCCTGATCTTATTAATTTCCGGCAACCAGTGTTCGATTTTATTATACGGAACACCGGAGCTTCTTTTAGCATCGCCCCACCTGGCTGATTCAGCAATAATTGCCATTTCCACCTCTTCTATCCTTTTGTTGATACGTGCAAGGGAGTTTTCCGGTGAGAAAACTCCGCCTTCCTCCAGAAGTTTATATGCCCGGTCTGCAAAGCGCATCCGGTATTCACTGTTTGCCGAAAGTTTGAAATGAAGCCATTGAGGATGGAACTTATTGAAGTTTCCGATTTCCATCTTCATATCATCAGTTCTTGTACCGATATTCACCCTGTCTTCACTGAGTCCGACACCAGGACTATGTGGTTCATCGAAGAGGGAGTGTTCAGAATCATGTGTATAAAAAGTGAAACCTTTTGATTTATCAGTTCTGTCATCAATTGCATAGAAGTTATTGCTTCCCTTGTTATTGCTAAAAGAGGAGGCCGGGGCATCAAAATTTCCTGTATAGAAAATAACCATCATATAATCTATGAGATTGTCAATATCTACCAGCACTTCAGAACCTTTCACCGGTTTACCCTCCGGATCTTTTCCTTCAATTTTGAAATAATCAGCATCAGAGGCAAAGCCAAATGTACACATATTCCAGAGCTTTAACCAGGAGTCTAAAACGCCATCAGTTGCTTCAATGGAATAGCTGAAATTCTCCACGTTAACCTTAATTACATCATAATCCTCATTATCACCTCCAAAATATGTGGATGCAAAACGTTCTTCAGACCGTTCCTGTGTCTGGTATAATCCCCAGTACATTCCATTCAGATAAAGGTGATAATAACGGCTGCGGGTATAAGGTTGTCCCATATCCCGCTGGCTGTCTCTTGAAAATACCTCCCTGACAAAGGTATTATATGAAGATCCGGTGCTCCAGGCATAATTCTGCTCGGTACGCAGATCAATCTTATCAAACTCGTCTGCACCTTCATCTCCAAATAACGGGAAATAGAGCTTATCATTTCCATATTTCTCCCTGAAAAACAATCGGAATGAGTGTTTTGGAAAATCATCATTACGACTCCATCCTCCCCTGATCCGTAAACCTGCATTTACATTGAATCCATCTGTCCCGTCAGGATTAATGAGCTCAACACTGCACTCCCTTTCCCAGCTCAGACCATGCCCTGTAGCATTGACATAGATACCTGAGGCAGGATCAAAAAGATTTTTAAGATCTGTAATAACTGATATTGAAGGTATGTCAAGAAGGGCATCAACAATCTTGTCAGAATAGTCAGGATCATTGACAATTTCCTCATCCACAGGAAGATCTATAAATTGTCCGTTTATTGAAGTGGTTGGCCAGCCTCCACCCGGCCAGTTTTGAGTCTTGACCTTTTCAATGAAAATATATGTTCTGGAGACAGGTTTTGATGGTTTGTACCCGGATTTGGCAATTGATGCCCTAAGTACTACAGCAGGAGTAGCTCCTCTGCCGGTAATATTTGCAGGATCTATCTGTAAAGTTACCGGTGAGTCGGATGTAAAACTGTTTTTTGAATTCTGAGGATTACTTCCGTCCAGTGTATAAATGACCTGAAATGAAGGGTCAGGAAATGTAAGGACAACACTTAAGGGATCATTAAAGAAACCAGATTGTACAGAAAAGTCAATGCCTATTGAATCAGTAATCTCAGGCACGTATTTCTCTGCATAAAGGGCAACATCAAAATAGAAATCAGTGCTGGTAAGACTTACATTGAAACCCTGTACTGCAATAGTATTTATTCCTTCAACCAGGTTCAGTGGAGCGGCATCGATTATAAAATCCTCACCTATACCCGATTCATGATTAGCAGGAGCAAAAGCATTATATGCCAGGCTGGCAGGCGCATTGTGAGATAATGCCATGACTCCGTTTATCCAGATAACAAATCCATCATCATAATCCGCAGAAACAGTCAGTTCTTTTATCAAATCTTTATTCGTGCATTCAAATGTTGATCGCAGATAGATTGTGGAATAACTGTTTTGCATATCCGTAAGTTCCACTCCACTGGTTCCGTCTCCATAACGGAAAGGTGCACTTCCTGACGACCAGCCGGAATAATCAAATCCAGTACTCATCCAGTTACTTCCTAATGCTGCAGCGTCTTTGCCTTTCAGGTAAGCGTAAGTTGAATGGTACGAAAATTCAATCTGGGCTTCAACCTGAAATGACAATAAAACTAGAGCTGCGACAACCAATATTCCTGATTTATTTTTGTCAGATTTATTCAAGTCCTGTACTCTTTCTAAAATCCTGTCATCTATAACACCGGTTACTTTCTATATAGCCTGAAAGCTATGAAGTTTATAATAATATCCATCTGTTTTCTTCATCAGTTCAAAATGTGTACCGGTTTCAACAATTCTTCCTTCATCCAGAACAATAATTAAATCTGCATTCTGAATGGTGGACAGACGGTGGGCTATAACAATTGATGTCCTGTTTTCCATCAATTTTAGAATTGCATCCTGAACAAGTCGTTCTGATTCCGTATCAAGAGCTGATGTAGCTTCATCAAGGATAAGTATAGGTGGATTTGCCATTATTGCCCTCGCGATACTAATTCTTTGCCTCTGTCCGCCACTAAGCTTGTTTCCTGATTCTCCCACACAATAATCGTACCCGCCTTCTGATTCAAGAATAAAATCGTGGGCATTTGCAATACGGGCAGCATTTTCGACCTTAACCATTTCAGGAATATCAACACCAAAAGCAATATTTTCAGAGAATGAGGTATTAAACAGGATCGGGTGCTGACTTACAATTCCCATGAGATAACGTAAGTCGGTGATCTTCATGTCTCTGACATCCACTCCGTCAATCAGGATGCTACCCCTGTCGGCATCCATAAACCGGGGCAGAAGATCGGCAAGTGTTGATTTCCCTGCTCCTGATTTTCCGACTAAAGCTACAGTTTGTCCTTTTTTAATCTTCAGGTTTATTTTCTTCAGAACCGGTTCATTGTTATATGCATACCAGACATCTTTAAATTCTATTGATTCATAAAATTCCTTAACCGGAATTGCATTCTCTTTTTCAACAATTTTTTCTTCAGCCTCAAGTATCTGGTCGATCCTGTCGATAGAAGCCATCCCTTTTTGTATACTGAACCAAGCGGTGGTTATGTTTTTTGCCGGTTGTATTATCTGAGAAAAAACTACGAGAAAAACTATCAGGTTATCAGGTGACATATTTGCTTGTCCTTTAAGTGCGAGTAATCCTCCTATATACATCAGCACCATCACAACAATAGTTGCAAGAAATTCGCTCAGCGGGGACGCCAGATAATGTTTGCGAATCACTCTTTTGAAAATTTTGGAATAGAGTTCATTGGTAACACTGAATTGTTCCTTCATCTTCTTTTCAGCATTGAAACCCTTGATAATCCTCAGGCCGGTAAGAGTTTCCTCAACAACCGACAACAAACGTCCGAGGTGCTGCTGTCCAACCAGTGAGGAAGATCTCAGGGTACGGCTCGTTCTTCCAATAAGCCAGCCACTGACAGGCAGCAGTGCCAGTGCAAAAAGTGTCAGCTGGAAACTAATGATAAAAAGGTATGTAACAAAGATCAGTATGTATATTGGATCCCGGAATATCATAGTAAGGGAAGACATAACAGAAATCTCGATCTCCTGAACATCATTGGAGATCCGCGTCATTATATCTCCTTTCCGTGCATCAGTAAAAAATGATAATGGCAATCTAAGGACTTTATCATATATATTTTTTCTCAGATCACGCACAGTATTGGCCCTTATGTATGCCATACTGTTATTGGCAAAGAAGATAAATCCATTCTTAAAAAAACTTGCAATAATCACGATGATGCTTACCAGGAGTAAAGCTCCTACTTTTCCGTTTTTATCAATAAAAGCAGAAAGGTAATATTTACTGAATTCTCCAAAGTAATCCAGACTCATCCGGAATTCTCCCGGGAAAGGAACCTTTTCGACCAAGTCAAAAAGGATTTTCAGAAAAGGTATAGCCAGTGTAAATGAAACAAGGGCAAATATTGCACTTAAAACATTATATATTACCCCTTTGATTGCCGGCCACTTGTACGGTGCTATGTATTTCAGCAATACCCTTATGTTAATCATATTATAATTTGCAGTGTCTAGAAGCCGGTGAAATTAAATGGAGTGATAGCTTTTAATTCCGCTTTCACTGTTTCACTGATATCAAGGTTTTCAATAAAGTTAATTAATGATTCTCTGTCGATCTTCTGGTTTGTACGTGTAAAATCGAGAAGAGTTTCATAAGGTTTTGGATAGCCCTCCCTTCTTAAGATAGTCTGGATAGCTTCCGCCACGACAGACCAGTTATTATCAAGGTCGTCTTTTATTTTATCCACATTTACAATCAGCTTATTAAGGCCTTTAAGCAGAGAATGAAAAGCAAGGACTGAATGACCTATCGGGACACCTATGTTTCTTAAAACCGTTGAATCAGTCAGATCGCGCTGAAGCCTTGACACAGGCAACTTCATTGAAAAATGCTCAAAAATTGCGTTTGCATAACCGAGGTTTCCTTCCCCGTTCTCAAAATCGATAGGATTGATTTTATGTGGCATTGCTGAGGAGCCTATTTCGCCTTTTTTTATCTTCAGGTTGAAATAATCCATAGAAATATACGACCAGATGTCGCGCGCCAGGTCGATCAGTATCACATTGATCCTGCGCATATTATCAAATAATGCGGCAAGATTATCGTAATGTTCTATCTGTGTGGTTGGCTGTGAACGCTGAAGTCCGAGTTCCTCATTCACGAAGTTATTTGCAAAAGACACCCAGTCAATATCGGGATATGCAACCTTATGAGCATTTAGATTACCAGATGCACCTCCGAATTTAGCGGAATAAGGAATCTGTCCGAAATATTTCGATTGTTCATCGATTCTTGAAATGAATACCGCAATCTCCTTACCTAGACGCGTCGGAGTTGCAGGCTGACCGTGAGTTCTGGCCAGCATCGGTATTTCTTTCCATTCTTCAGCAAAATTGGCAAGCGCTTCTCTAAGCTCAAAAAGAAGCGGAAAATATACATTGATCAGGGCATCTTTAAGCGACAGAGGAATGGCAGTGTTATTAATGTCCTGGGATGTGAGGCCAAAATGAATAAACTCACTCCATCTGCCCCACCCTGCATGAAAAAACTTTTCTTTGATGAAGTATTCAATAGCTTTAACATCATGATTGGTAATCTTTTCCCGTTCCTTGATTTTTTCAGCATCCTGAATTTCAAAATCTTCATAAAATGACCGGAGGATCTTGTAATTGTCTTTCTTAAAATCTCTTAACTGAGGAAGGGGGATGTCACACAGGGCTATAAAATATTCTATTTCCACCATCAAACGGTATTTTATCAGTCCAAATTCGGAAAAATACTGATCCAGTTCATCAACTTTCTGTCTGTATCTTCCATCCAGCGGAGAAATGGCAGTAAGAAAATTTAATTCCATTATTAAGATATTTGAGGTTTCAATTGTTATAACTATATATACAAAAATAGTATTTTAGAAGTTGTAAAAAAACTGAAATTACGTCATTAATTTCAGACTGATATAAATCTATTATGGATTCGTGTAAAATAAGAATTTCAGCAGTAAAATATGCCAATACATATCCGTTCATCTACGGAATGACAAAAACCGGATTTGATAAAAAAATTATCCTCGAAACAGACCACCCGGCAGAATGTGCAGCAAAGCTGATTAGAGGCAGTGTGGATATCGGACTTGTTCCGGTTGCAGCGCTATCAATGATGAAGGAATACCATATTATCACCGATTATTGCCTTGGGGCTTATGGAAAGGTGAAAACCGTGATGCTTATGAGTAACAGCCCGTTTGAAAAGATTAAATCCATCAACCTTGATTACAGGTCACTGTCATCAATCAACCTGGTTAAGATACTTGCAAAAAATGCATGGAAAAAAGAATTCAGGTGGAACAGCACATCAGAAGGCTTCGATTTTATAAATATACCGGAAAATGATGCCGTTGTTCTCATCGGCGATCAGTGTTTTGAATATAAAAACCGTTATAATTTCTCAATCGACCTTGCTGAAGAATGGAATAAATTCACCGGGCTTCCTTTCACATTTGCCTGCTGGACAGCAAACAGGGAACTGGATGAGAAATTCATTAAAGATTTTAATGATGCCCTGGGAACAGGTGTTAAAAACATTCCTGCTGTCCTCGCTAAATACGGGAAAACAGGAATAATCAGGGGAGAAGATCTTAAGAAATATCTCACCCAAAATATCAGCTACGATCTGAATTATGGTAAAAGGAAAGCTATTGATTTATTTCTTCAACTAATGAAAGAATTATGAACAATGAAATTAATTATGATGATTTTATTATCAGGACTTACCGAAAGGGTGATTATGAAGGTATTTCCCATTTATGGGAAGTGACTGATATGGGTGGTTGTCTGCTTGTGATGGAAAAAAACCAACAGGTCTTATATGTGGGACATCATGGATGACTTTTGACGGAAGAAGGATCCACCTTCATCACTTTGGTATTCTGCCTGCTTATCAGGGGAATGGATTATCGAAGATCCTGCTGAAGGAGATTTTTCGCTTCGTTAAAGAAAAAGGCTACCAGATAAAACTTGAGGTGCATACGGGTAATTATAAAGCGATCAATCTTTATAAAAAGGCCGGATTCGAATATCTAAATGGTTATCATGTATACATTATCAGGAGTATCTCGAGACTTTGACAATTTTTAAAATTGATTTTTATGATTAACTTTGGTCTACGTGGAAAAACAACTTAAAACATTTAAAGATATAATGCTATGAGAAAAACAATCACTTTTAATGAACTCCGGAAAATCAAAGATCAATTACCCTCCGGAAGTATGAGAAAAATTGCAGATAAACTGGATCTTAATGAAGAAACAGTTAGAAACTACTTCGGAGGGAGAAATTTTGAAAGAGGACAAAGTGTCGGAATCCATTTTGAACAGGGCCCCGGTGGTGGAATAGTAACATTTGATGATACAACAATTCTTGATATGGCGCGGAAAATGATAGAAGATTGATCAGATTACCATAAGCCTGTTCAAAAGCAAAAGGCCTGTCTTTTGCTTTTTTTATTCCATGGAATTATGAATCATTTAAGTCCAGTTGATTCTGCTGAACAAGAGTTCAGAGATATTCTTGAAAAGTTTTTCATAGATAAATTTGATGAAAGCTCTCCATCATCTCACAATATTGAACATCACCGCAGGGTATGGAAATACGCGAAGGAGCTCCTGCCCCATTACAGAAAAATAAATCCGCGTACAGGTTGTGATCTTCCGCAAAAACTAATAATCGCATGTTTCCTTCACGACATCGGGATGTCAGTTGATCCCGGCGTTAAGCATGGCCATCACAGCAGAAATTTATGTAAACAGTTTTTAAAAGAAAATCATTTAAAAGAGACTGATTTCATTGATGTTTTATCCGCTATCGAATATCACGACGAGAAAGAATATAATTACTCACACGGGGAAAATAATATTCTGAAGATTCTTTCAATTGCTGATGACCTTGATGCATTCGGATTTACAGGTATATTCAGGTATACAGAGATATACCTGATGAGGAAGGCCAGCATTTTTCAGATCGGAAGAATGATCAGAGACAATGCCCGGGGAAGATTTGAGAATTTCAGAAATAATTTTGGAAACTCAGTTGAACTGGTCCATAAGCATGAAGAACGATACAGGATCCTTGATGATTTTTTTACTGAGTACAATTTAAATGCCCCGCATTATGAATTTGGGAAAATAGAACCGGAGGGACTTTGCGGTATAATTGACATAATAAACAATATTATTCATAAGAGATCAAATTATCCAGATTTAACGTCTGTTTCGATGATTAATCACAAAGATCCTTTCATAAAATGGTTTTTCAACGGGTTTAATGAAGAAATCAGCTAAGTAAATTTCAAGATTAACAATCCTGACTTTTAAATCCTGAAAAGATTATTTCAAAATTGCAGTAACTTTTCTTCAACGTCTGATCAGTGTTTCCAGAGTCGCTTTATTCAATATTCTATAGGTAGTATCACGAATCTCTTTAAATACTCCCCTTATCCGGCAAGTGGATTCATCCTTGCAAAATTCGCAAGGGCGGTAAGCATTTTCTGATACACAGTATAATAAAGATAATGTCCCTTCAAAGTGACGTATAATATCAGCCAGGTTAACATCAGAAGGTTTTTTCAATAAGAAATAACCACCTGCTTTTCCTAATTGACTTCCGAGAATACCCATCTTTCGCAAGTCAAGCAATATATTTTCAAGGAAGCTTTGAGGAATCTTTTCTTCCTCGGCTATTTCACGAATCTGCATTGGTCCGTTACCATATTCTCTTGCCAGCCGGGCAAGTGCTACCATAGCATACCGTGTTTTCTTGGATAATATCATAAAAGAATCAGAATAATTTGTTTTAAAGTTAAGTATTAATACCTAATCAATTTTGGTTTTTATGCCAATTCTAAACAACAAAATGTGATTTACTTTTGTTCACTATATCGGTAGACATTATGAAATATATAATTTCAATCCTATTTTTCCTCTTAATTAATGTTTTATCATTCTCTCAATCATCCAATGATATCCTTAATGTTCTCGTTGAACAGAACGCCATTTCGCAGGAAAAAGCTGACTCACTCAGAGCGGAATATTCTATAAAACAGCAAACATCACTTCCTGATAAGAAACTCCGTATTGATGCTGAATTTCGTCCCCGCACTGAATTCCGGAACGGATATCAGCAACTTAGGAATGACACCTCTACAGGTTCATTCTTTACTAACCAGAGACTCAGGGTAAGTGCCAGTTATGTCCTCGATAACAGATTTGTAATGCAGTTTTCGATTCAGGATCTCAGAGTCTGGGGGCAACAGGACCCCAGGTCAACTTCAGCTACATTGCAGGTCTTTGAGGGTTGGGTAGAACCTTATATTAATAATAAGTTCTCAATCCGGATCGGTAGACAACGGCTCATTTATGATAACCAGAGATTATTTGCCGAAAATGATTGGCGATTGAGTGCAGCAGTACATGATGCCATAAATTTCAGATTTTACAGTCCTAATATATCTTCCGAACTGGCACTTGCTTTTAACCAGTCAGCTGAACGTTATTTTGGAACTGATTATGCTCCTTCAGGATTCACAAATTATAAGTTTTTGGCAGTTAATTATTTGCGCTATAAAGTCAATGAATATTTAATACTAACTGCATTAAACAGCACCGATGGTTATCAGGACAAATTGAATCCTGAGAAAATGAATCTCAGGTATACTCTTGGAGGGAGAGTTGAATTTGAATCAGGCAGCTTCTATACAACAGTCAGCAGTTATTTCCAGGGAGGAAAGAATAATTCTGGCAGAGATTTATCAGCATGGTATGTGCAACCCGAAATTCGATATACATCTTCCAGGGATTTTGTTGCAAGATTTGGTGCTGAAATTTTCAGTGGAAATAATAATAGTACCACCGATAATACTGACCACTCCTTTGTACCCTTATATGGAGTTGCCCATCGGTTCAACGGTTCAATGGATCTGATAACAAAATTCCCTGCTGATGTTGCAGGAGCAGGTCTGGTGAATCCGTATCTGTTTCTGATACAACCTCTCTTCACAAAAATCGATTTGAGAGCTGATTTTCACACTTTTCATCTCCAGCAGGACTATTATACAATTGATGACATAAAAATTGACCGTTATCTGGGATTTGAAAATGATTTTCTGATTACCTATAAGCCAAATGCCGTTACAAAAGTTGACTTTGGGGTATCCTATATGTTACCCACAAAAAGTTTTGAAATAATTAAAAACAGCGGCAACAGCAAATATAATCTTACCTGGATCTACATAAGTCTGACCTTCAGACCACAGTTGCTGGGTTTAAATTTTAAATAAAACTAAACTATGATTAAAAAAACCAGTACAGTTTTCCTGCTTTTTCTGGTTCTGTTCTTCAGCAATATTCAGAAACCTGTAGTTGCTCAGGATAAAACCAAAGGAACAATCTCTCTTTCAGGAGCATGGGCTCTTTATCCGATGGCAGTCAGATGGGCTGAGGAGTTCAGAAAAATTTATCCCGATGTTAAGATCGATCTGTCAGCAGGTGGAGCAGGAAAAGGAATAACAGATGCACTTAATAATATGGTCGATCTTGGGATGGTCTCCCGTGAGATTTATCCGGAAGAACTAAAAAAAGGTGCCTGGCCAATTGCTGTAACAAAAGATGCCGTAGTACCTGTGATCAATGCATCCAATCCATTGTTGGATATTTTACTCAGTAAAGGTATGAAGAAAGATGCAGGCAACAACATATGGATTACGGGCATGTATAAAACATGGGCGCAGGCTTTTGGAATCAAAGGTACTACACCAATGCATGTTTATACACGTTCCGATGCCTGTGGTGCAGCAGAAGTATGGGCCAAATATTTTAACAAAAAACAGGAGGATCTTCTGGGTAGCGGTGTTTATGGGGATCCGGGATTGGCATTAGCCGTAAAAAGAGATCCGATTGGTATCGGTTATAATAATATAGGTTATGCATATGATAGCAAAACAAAAAAACAATTGGCCGGTATAAGGGTACTTCCTATTGATATAAACAATGACGGTAAGATAACTCCTGATGAAGATTTTTATAATTCAATGGATGATCTTATCACGGCTATTGCAAACGGTAAATATCCATCTCCCCCGGCTCGTGAGCTCTATTTTGTTACAAACGGCAAACCTCAAAAAGAGGTGGTAATCAAATTTCTTCGCTGGGTTTTAACTGATGGGCAAAAATATGTTAATGAATCAGGTTACATAACATTATCCAAAGAAAAAGTTACAGCCGAATTGAAAAGAATTCAATAAAAAATATGCGAAAGATCCGGTTTGTTAAAGATATAACTGCCCGGCATTTTATGCTGGGTATTGCCATTTTTACTATCCTTTTCCTTTTGGTCATAGGCTTTAGTCTCTTCTTCAAGGCTTTGCCGATAATGAAAGAGAAAAACCTGTGGGTATTACTAACCTCTGCTAACTGGAAACCTTTTAAAGGTGATTTTGGTTTTCTTCCCTACATTATAAGCACTCTTTATGTTTCGCTTATTGCTATCATTATTGCCCTTCCGTTTTCAATTCTTACAAGTATTTTTCTAAATTCTTATGCTTCAAGGAGTATACGTCGTTTCTTTGAGCCGGTTGTTGATCTTCTCTCGGGCATACCACCTGTAATATATGGAGTATGGGGTACATTAACCATTGTACCGCTTATTTCCAATAAGATTGCTCCAAAGTTTGTTGATTTTTCCACCGGTTATACGGTTCTTGCCGGAGGAATAGTTCTTGCCATCATGATAATCCCACTGTTAATCAGTATTATGACAGAAGTATTCCGCTCTATTCCCAGGGAAATGACAGATGCTTCATTAAGCATGGGGGCAACAAAATGGCAAACAGTAAAAAAAGTCATACTCAGAAAATCATTTCCCGGAATAATAGCAGCTACTGTTCTTGCCTTATCGAGGGCATTTGGTGAAACAATGGCTGTACTTATGGTCTGTGGAAATATTGCCCAGATACCTCATTCATTTTTTGATGCCTGTTACCCTCTTCCTGCGTTAATTGCAAATAACTATGGTGAAATGCTCTCAATGCCAAGTTATGAATCAGCCCTGATGCTTGCTGCATTTCTTTTGTTCATTATAGTTGTCTTGTTCAACGGGATTTCAAGATTTACACTTAACCAGATTGAGAAGAAATATCAGTTTTCATGAACTGTAATATGATTATCAGATTTTTATGAAACACCTGGAAGAAAAAATATTTAAAATCATTATGATCGGGGCAGCAGTGATCATAATGGGAGTTTTGATATATATTATAGGTACGGTATTTTATAAAGGAATACCTTCCCTCACATGGGAAATGATAACCAAGATCCCGGGCGGGGGATTTTACCTTGGCAAGGAAGGTGGTGTTTTAAATGCAATAGCCGGATCAGTTTTTATTATTACAGGGGCACTTGTAATCAGCCTACTGATCAGTGTACCTCTGGTAATGTATATAAATTTCTACCTACCGAACAAGTCGATCTTTTCCAGTATAATCCGCTTTTCACTTGATATACTTTTCGGAGTACCCTCAATTGTTTACGGAGCATTCGGATTTGCCCTGATGGTATACATGGGTATCAAAGCATCCTTAATGGGTGGCATTATTACAGTGGCGATGCTAATAATGCCGATAATGATGCGTTCACTTGATGAAGTTACGAGGCTTCTGCCACGGGATCTCCCAGATGCATTATTATCCCTTGGTTCAACCAAATATGAAATGACTAAAGTTTTACTGCGGCAACTGATGCCGGGATTAATGACAGCAATTCTTCTGGCTGTAGGCAGAGGGATAGGAGATGCTGCAACAGTCCTGTTCACTGCAGGGTATACCGATAATATTCCCTCATCCCTTGGTCAGCCGGCTGCGACATTACCACTTTCAATATTTTTCCAGCTTGGAAGCCCGGTTGAAGAGGTACAGAACCGCGCCTATGCATCTGCAATAATTCTGACAGTTATTATATTGATTCTGAGCTTTTCAGCAAGATATTTCAGTTCGAAATTTTCAAAAAACAAAATATGATCTTTGCTAACCAACATCTGGAAACCCTGACTGTTAATCCTGTAAAGGAAACGAACAGAACGGTTCTATTAAAAAAAGTGATGAATAATCACACGATCAGAATAGAGAACCTTGATGTTTACATTGAGGACCAGCATATTCTGAAAGATATTAATCTTGCGGTACCTGAAAAAAGCATTACCTGTATTATAGGACCTTCAGGTTGCGGGAAAACAACATTTCTAAAAACACTTAACCGTATGCATGATGAAACGCCTGAGGTTAAAATAAAAGGCAGAGTATATGTAGATGATCTGAATATCTATGATAAGGGTGTTAATGTAATAGATACCCGAAAAAAAATGGGATTATTGGCTCAACGTCCATGCCCTCTTCCAATGTCGATATTTGATAATGTTGCCTACGGCCCGAGAATTCATGGAATTAAAAAGAGGAAAGCAATTAACCAGACTGTCATCCAGTATCTTCAGTACGTAGGATTATGGGACGAAGTAAGAGGAAGGGTGCGTTCCTCTCCATCCAGGTTATCCATTGGACAACAACAAAGATTGTGTCTCGCACGAGGTCTTGCTATTGAACCTGAATATATACTTGGAGATGAAGCTACTTCGTCTCTCGACCCTCTTTCAACAAAAAAAATTGAAGAGTTATTTATTAAGCTGAAAGAAAAATATACTGTTATTCTTGTAACACATACTCTCAGGCAGGCAAGACGTATTGCAGATTATATCGTTTTTATGTACCTGGGGAAAATAGTTGAAACGGGACCAACAGAAGAGTTTTTTAATAATCCAAAAAAACAATTAACCAGGGAATATCTTTCAGGGAGTTTCAGCTAAGAGGCTGATTATTGTTGAAGTTGATTGAAGTGGGTTTAAGAGGGTTGAAAATGTTTAATTAGGTAGAAATTAAAAAGATGAATATTAATGAGTTAAGAACTAGGATTTCAGGGAAACCGATTGCTGAACAGTTAAAAATTATGAGCATGGTATTTCCGGGGAAGGCTCTCTTCACTACAAGTTTCGGAATCGAGGACCAGGTAATAACCCATATGATCTTTGATAATAACCTACCAATTGAGGTTGCCACACTTGATACCGGAAGATTATTCCCTGAGACTTATAAAGTCTTTAATGAGACATTTAAGAAATATCAGAAAAAAATCAATGTCTGGTTTCCTGATAATGAAGCAGTTGAAAAGCTGGTAGCAGAAAAAGGTCCATTCAGCTTCTATTATTCAAAGGAGAACAGGCTCGAATGCTGCAGACTCAGAAAGGTTATTCCACTTAACAGGGCACTTAAAGGTAAGGAGTGCTGGATTTCCGGGATCAGGGCCAGTCAGTCAGAAAATCGTAACCAGATGGACTGGCTTGAATACGATGAAGATAGAAAGTTGGCCAAGTTTTACCCTTTGTTCAACTGGTCATTCGAAGATGTTCAAAACTTTATCATAGAGAATAATGTTCCATATAATGCTTTGCACCACAAGGGCTTTGTAAGTATAGGATGTGAACCCTGTACAAGAGCAGTGAATCCCGGGGAGGATTTTCGTTCGGGCAGATGGTGGTGGGAAACAGATGGGACTAAGGAATGCGGATGTCATGTAAAATAAGACAAAAGATAAAAGTAAAAAGACAAAAGAATAATAGAATGAATATAAATGATGAGCACCTGAAGGAGCTGGAGGATGAGGCGGTATTTGTTATGCGGGAGGTTGCTGCCCAGTTTGAGAAAAAGGTCATCCTTTTTTCAGGAGGTAAAGATTCGATTGTGCTGGTGCATCTTGCAAAGAAGGCATTCTGGCCGGCAAAAATACCATTCAGTCTGTTGCATATTGACACAGGTCACAATTTTGAAGAGACATTAAAGTTCAGAGATGACCTTGCAAAAGAGCTTGAAATAGAACTACTCGTAAGACTGGTTCAGGATTCCATTGACCGGGGAAAAGTTTTGGAAGAGACTGGAATTAATGCCAGCCGTAACAAAGCACAATCTGTCACCCTCTTGGATGCCATTGAAGAATTGAAGATTGATGTGGCTATTGGTGGTGGACGCCGCGATGAGGAGAAAGCCAGGGCAAAGGAAAGATTTTTCTCCCACCGGAATGAATTCGGGCAATGGGATCCTAAAAACCAGAGACCTGAGCTCTGGAATATTTTCAACGGACATAAAAATATTGGTGAACACTTCAGAGTATTTCCTATCAGCAACTGGACAGAACTCGATGTATGGCAATATATTTTGAGTGAGAAAATTAAACTGCCCAAACTTTATTATACCCACAGACGAAAAATATTCAGTCGTAATGGCGTATATCTTGCCTGGGCACCATTCATGCAGCTTAAACCTGCTGAAAAGGTTTTTGAAGCAGATGTGAGGTGTCGGACAATAGGTGATATAACATGCACAGGAGTTACTCTCTCCAAAGCAAAGTCTCTTGAGGAGATCGTCTCTGAGATCGCTGCGACAAGAGTAACTGAAAGAGACGGACGGTATGATGATAAGCGTTCCGAAGCAGCAATGGAAGACCGTAAAAAAGAGGGATATTTTTAAGGCTGAGGGTTTAGGACGGAGGGTAAAAAAATAATTGGAATTCAAAATTTTAATAGATGGGGATCAATGGCGAAAGCAAATACAAGAGTCTACTGAGGTTTATAACTGCAGGAAGTGTTGATGATGGTAAAAGTACTCTGATAGGACGTCTTTTGTACGATAGTAAATCAATTTTCGAAGACCAGATGGACCATATTGTCCAGTCGAGTAAAAGACTTGGCAGACAAGAAGTTGATCTGTCCCTCCTTACCGATGGTTTGAGAGCAGAACGTGAGCAGGGCATTACGATAGATGTCGCTTACAGGTACTTTGCAACACCCGAAAGAAAATTCATAATTGCAGATACACCCGGACATATCCAGTATACCAGAAACATGGTAACCGGGGCAAGCACTGCTAATCTGGCAGTTATCCTCATTGATGCTAGGAAAGGAGTCCTTGAACAGACCATCAGACACACGTATATAGCTTCGCTGCTTGATATTCGGCATGTAATATTCTGTATCAATAAGATGGATATGGTGAATTATGATGAAGCAGCGTTTTCCAATATAAAGACTGACCTTTTAGTTTTAGTCAGAAAATTGCAAATAGAAGACTCACATTATATCCCCATAAGCGCAAAATTTGGTTATAATGTTGTTGAACCGTCTGAAAATATGAGATGGTATCAGGGAAAGACATTTCTGAGGTTAATTGAAACCATCGAAATAAAAAAAGACAAAAACTCCCGGGAAGCCCGCTTCCCTGTACAGACAGTTATACGACCTTTGTCGGAAGAATATCATGATTACAGGGGTTACGCAGGAAGAGTTGCCGGTGGTACATTCCTCCAAGGCGACGAGATAACGGTGATGCCATCACTGCTGAAATCTAAAATCGCCAGTATTGATGTGATGGGGAAAACGTTTTCAGAGGCAACTGCCGGCGATTCAATAACAATCACTCTCGAAGATCCGATAGATATCAGCAGGGGAAATATGATTGTAAAGTCAGGGAATTTACCTCTGACCAGTCAGGATATAAACCTGATGGCATGCTGGTTCAATGAGCGGCCACTGAAGGTCGGAAGAAAATATCTCATCAGGAATAACAGTAATGAGACTACCTGTGTTATCAAGTCAGTAAATTACAGAATGAATATTGACACACTCGAAAAAGATATAGCGAACCTTACTATTAATATGAATGATATTGCGAATATCAGCATCCGGACTTCAAAACCTCTGTTTTTCGATTCTTATTCAAAAAATAACATTACCGGCAGTCTGATATTTATTGAAGAGGGTACTAATGAGACAGTTGCTGCAGGGATGATTATGGAGGAGTAATTGTCTTGCGGTCTTGCAGTCTCGAAGTCTGTCACAATCTCCGTCTTAAGACCTCCAGACAAGCACCCGTAGGGTGCAAGACAGGCCGAAGGCCAAGACTACCAGGTCGCCCGCAGGGCGCAAGACCACCTGTAGCCCATCGCCTGTCCCCTTCCATCAAATTCCATTAAACAATTGAATTATTAATTTCCATATTAATCGTAAATTAGTGCTGATAAAAGGAAGTCTTATAAATTTCTCTCAAACACCATCAGAAATAGTTTGCGATTTACTACATTTTTTGTAGTTTTGTGCAAACTAATTTTCGAAACTAAAAATGAACCATCCAAGCATATCTGACTATATCTTTCAAATACAATCACAAGGTCGGTACTCACTGACTTTAGGAGAACTCAAACGAAACATTGGCTCCTCCGATAAAGCACTTTTACAAAACCTGCACAGACTAAAATCTAAGAACCAGATAGCTCAAATCCGCAAGGAGTTTTACATTATTATACCTCCACAGTATTCTCATCAGGGTACTTTACCTTGCATACTGTTTCTGGATGACATGATGAAGTTTTTAAACCGAGAATATTACCTGGGACTATACTCAGCTGCGGCACTTCATGGCGCAGGGCATCAACAACCAATGGAATCGCAGGTAATGATCCAAAAACCCACACTGCGAGACATTAATAATAAAAAACAGATCATAACTTTTTTTACTAAGAATCATTGGGAATCCGAATGGATAGATCAGAAAAAGACTGAATCCGGATATGTTAATGTCTCTTCTCCCGAATTAACGGCAGTTGACCTCATTCATCATCACATAAAGATTGGTGGCCTGAATAGGATCATCCCAATTCTTGAGGATTTAACCGAAAGTATAAAAGTTACAAAATTGTCAAGTATTGGCAACAAAAGCGCTCTGCCAACCATTCAGCGACTAGGTTATATATTGGAGCAGTTGGGTGAAGAAAAATTATCAGAAGCATTAGCAAAAACGATAAATAAGAAAAAAACCAACACAGCTCCTTTGTCACTTTCTCATAAAAACAAAGAAGGAAGATTGAATGAAAAGTGGAACTTGAAAATGAATGCTAAATTAGATATCTAATGATACCAAGGAGATACATAACAGAATGGAAAGGACATGCACCATGGCCCAATGACGGGCAGGTGGAACAAGACCTTGTAACCGAAAGAGCCATGGTTCAACTGTTTTCTGATCCATTTTTGAAAGAACAGCTTGCATTCAGAGGGGGAACGGCGCTGCACAAAATTTTTCTAAAGCCACAAGTCCGGTATTCTGAAGATATCGATCTGGTACAAATCAAGGAAGGCCCGATTAAACCCATTTTTCAGTCTATCAGAAAACAACTTGATTTCCTGGGTACAAAAAGGAACATCAAGCAAAATGAAAACATGAATACGGTTACTTATCGGTTCATATCCGAAATACCACCGGTAATTAACCTGCGCTTAAAAATTGAAATCAACTGTCGGGAGCATTTCACAGTCTTGGGATACCGTGAAATTAAACACAGTATTGAAAACGGTTGGTTTTCGGGAAGCTGTGTGATGAACTCTTTTGCCCTGGAAGAATTACTTGGTACTAAGTTGAGAGCATTATACCAAAGAGTAAAAGGACGGGACCTTTTTGACCTCTATTATGCCTTAACCAATTTAGAAGTAGATACTGATAAGGTGGTAGAGGCCTATAAACGGTACATTGCATTTTCAGTTGAGCAACTGCCCTCCAAAAAGGAATTCATCCAAAATGTAGAGCAAAAAATGGGTGATCCTGATTTCGTTGGGGATATCTACGCACTATTGCGACCTGGTGTTGAGTATAACCAACAGTTTGCCTACAAATTAATTAGAACTGAAATTATTGAAAAAATATAAAACATCATGGACGGGAAAGACTGACGCTTTTAAAGTTTTGCAGCAATCCACCACGGCAACGCTGAAACCCGCTCCCATGGGGCATCATACATGAAAAGATACAGTAATCTGAAACTATTATAGGAGGTAAAATTATGATAAAACAAAATAAACAAAACAACGAAAGACCAGATAATATGAAAAAGGTATTAAAGCGATTTATACAGGTTGTATTACAGGTAGCTCTATTTGCTGTTTTGATATTTGTTTCCGCAGGACAAATTGTATGGTATTGGGCATGGATTTATCTTTGCACATATGTCTTAATCATAATCATTAACGCTTTTATTTTACCGGCAGATTTGATTGAGGAGCGCGGTAAGACCAAAGAAAATGTGAAAAAGTGGGATAGAGTAATTATGACGCTTAATATTTTTCCGGCTTTAGGTATGTTGGTAGTTGCCGGTTTAGATTACCGTTTAAGTTGGTCACCTGCAATAGCTAACTGGATTCATGTAAGTGCATTAATACTTATGATATTAGGGCACGCTTTTTTTTCATGGTCAATGATATCAAATCGTTTTTTCTCAACTGCTGTACGTCTTCAATATGACCGAAGCCATCAGGTTGCAACAAGCGGACCTTATAAGTATGTCCGACATCCGGGGTATGTTGGGTTTATCGTTATAAATCTGGCAACTCCCTTGATACTTGGTTCACTTTGGGCTTTGATTCCCGGGGCAATTATTACTATTCTTTTCATAATTCGTACAGCATTGGAAGATAGTACACTCCGGAATGAATTAGAAGGATATAAAGAATATGCACAGAAAGTCCCTTACCTTTTGATACCAGGAGTCTTGTAAGTTGAACTTAAGCACGAACGCTCCACAACGGCATCCTTTTAATAAGTTTCCCTATTTAACACTTTTCATTATACATATAACAAACTTTATTTTTCAGCCGACTTGAACAGCTTCGAAATGCCGTACGAACGGCAAGCTGCGGAACATCATGAGAAATAGTGCGCAAAAACATTATCATGATCAAACCCCCAGACGGCGCGAAGCGCAAGACAGGAGGCGAAGCCGACATTAAGACAAGCGACCGAAGGGAGCCAGACAGGCCGAAGGCCAAGACGTCAAGACAAGCGAACGAAGTGAGCAAGACTGCCCGTAGGGCGTCAGACAGCGCAAAGCGCATGACATCTGCTATTTTAACCAACCTACACTACCGTTTGTCAGCGATTTTGTAACTTTAACTCTTTAACCAGCGACTGATAAATGGAAGTCAATCTGTTAAATCTTAAAAATTCCATTAATAAAGCTTTTCTGAAGGTCAGGCCAAACCGCACCCGAATAGAACTTTTCAAAAAAAATATTTCCAGCCTTTTTGACCAGATCAAAGAACCAGAATCTGAAGAATTTCATAAAAATATTATATCGGAATTTTTAAAAAATACTTACTATTCGCCTGATCATTACATAAATACCAAAGACAGAGCCGACCTTGTCATCCATACCGGGAAAGACACAAATACTCCGGTCGGTGTATTATTCGAAACAAAAAAGCCCGACAACAGATCGGAAATGCCAACAACAGATAACCTTAATTCAAAAGCATTTCACGAGCTTATTTTGTATTACCTGAGAGAGAGGATTACCTTCAAAAACATTGAGATAAAATACCTTGTGGCAACCAATATTCTTGATTGGTTCATATTCAATGCCAGTGATTTTGAAAAACTCTTCGCCTCCGACAAAAATCTAATAAAACAATTCACAGACTTTGAGGAAGGCAGGCTTTCCGGGACAAATACAGATTTCTTTTACAAGAATATTGCTGAACCATTTGTTGAAAAGATTGAATCTCAGATATCCGTAACATACTTTGATATAAGAGATTTCGAGACAATTATCAAAAATACCGACAGGCAGGACGATAACAAGCTGATTGCCCTGTATAAAATATTTTCTCCGGAGCATCTGTTGAAACTACCATTTGCAAATGACAGCAACAACCTCGATAAAACCTTTTACAATGAGCTGCTTCATATTATCGGACTTGAAGAGACAAAAGAGGGAAGCAAAAAGATAATAGGAAGGAAAAAGTCCGAAAAGAGAAATCAGGCTTCACTCATTGAAAATGCGATAACAATTCTGAAATCTGAAGATTGTCTCAACCAGCTTCCCAAACGGTCCGATTTCGGTAAAGACTCTGAAGAACAACTCTTTAATGTTGCTCTTGAACTGGTAATTACATGGATTAACCGTATCCTGTTTCTCAAATTGCTTGAAGGACAGCTTATCAGGTATAACAACGGCGACAGGGCATTCCGGTTTCTCAATACCGGAAGGGTACATGATTATGATGAATTGAACAAGCTGTTCTTCCAGGTTCTTGCCGTAAAAGAAGGCGACCGTAATGAAAAAATAAACGAAAAATTCGGAAACATTCCCTTCTTAAACAGCTCCCTTTTTGAGACCAATGACCTTGAACACAAGACTATCAGGATAAGCAATCTTGATGAACATTTCAAGCTACCGGTCTTAAGCAATACCGTGCTGAAAGACAAAACCGGTAAGAAACTGACCGGGGAGATTGACACGCTTCAGTACCTGTTTGAATTCCTCGATTCTTATGATTTTTCCGGCGAGGGGTCGGAAGATATCCAGGAAGAAAACAAGACACTCATAAATGCCTCGGTATTAGGACTGATATTTGAAAAAATAAACGGTTATAAAGACGGTTCATTCTTTACACCCGGTTTCATTACAATGTATATGTGCCATGAGACTATCAGGAGAGCTGTTGTACAGAAGTTTAATGAGACCAAACGATGGAAGTGTGAAACGATAAGCGATATCTATAACAAAATAGAAGATATTAAAGAAGCCAATGAGATAATAAACAGCTTAAGGATTTGTGATCCTGCAGTCGGATCGGGACATTTCCTGGTATCTGCCCTCAATGAGATAATTGCAATTAAGTCGGAGCTAAAGGTTCTGGCCGACAGGGAATGGAAAAAACTTAAAGAGTACACAATTGAAGTCATAAATGATGAGCTTATAATAACAGATGAGCAATCCAACCTTTTTGAGTACAATCCGAAAAGCAGAGAGAGTCAGAGAGTTCAGGAGACATTATTTCTGGAAAAGCAGCTCATCATTGAGAACTGTCTCTTCGGAGTTGATATAAACCCGAACTCCGTTAAGATCTGTCGGCTCAGGCTCTGGATCGAGCTCCTTAAGAACGCATATTACAAACCTGAAAAGCCTGACGCCGGACGCCTGACGCCGGGCACCGTTCTTGAAACCCTCCCTAACATCGACATAAATATAAAATGTGGCAATTCGTTGATTAGCAGATATTCATTAGATGCGGACATAAAGACAGCCTTAAGATCAAGTAAATGGAATGTGGATAACTACCGCGAAGCTGTTATGACCTACCGGAATGCTCAGTCGAAAGATGAAAAACTAAGCATGGAATTGCTTATAAGCAAGATCAAACATGATTTTGAAACAGAGGTATCAAAAAGCGATAAGCGGTTCTTAAAACTCAATAAGCTCAACGGGGACTTATTAAATCTCACCAACCAGCCGAGTCTTTTCGAGATGACCAAAACACAAAAGGATGAGTGGAACAAAAAGGTAAAAAAGCTTACTGAGGAGACTAAAAAGTTCGAAACAGAGCTGGCAGAAATTAAGTGCAATAAAATTTACGAAAATGCTTTTGAATGGCGTTTTGAATTTCCGGAGGTGTTGAATAATGACGGGGATTTTGTGGGGTTTGATGTGGTGATTGGGAATCCTCCGTATATATATAGAAGTGCGGAAATAGAACCATTTAAAGAGTATTTTAATACAAATTATTATAATAATTCAGGAAATTTTGACCTTTATAAATATTTTATTGAAAGGTCATTAAAGATAAGCTCACCTAATGGTTTTAGCAGTTTGATAACGAATTCATCTTTTCTTATTCAAAGTTCATTTATTAAAACAAGGAAATTTATACTTGAAAACTCTTCAATTATCATTTTATCATCATTAGGCCCAAATATATTTGAAGAAGCAACAGTTGACACAGCTTTATTTGTATTAAGTAAAAGAATAAACCTTGATAATAAAATTATAATCCTTTCCGCACCTCATACTAAACAAATTGAATCTGTCCCAAAATACATGATAAGCCAGAATCGATTTATTGAAAACAACGATTTAGTATTTGATCATCTTTTGAATGATGATGGATATAAGATAGTTAACAAGCTATTTGCTCAATTCCCAAAAATGGAGAGTGGTTTTGAATTTGGGGTGGGTATTAACACAGGCTATATCAAATCAGAATTAGTAAGTGTTAATAAAATTGATGACCGTTATCATCCAATGGTTCCAGGGACAGGTATTGCGAGATATGGTTTAGTAAAATCTGAATTGTACATAATGTATGATAAACAGTTTGTACTTTCCAAGGGAGAACTCGGAAGAACATTACCAGATGAGAAATTCTTTACAGAGCAAAAAATTCTTGTTGTTAGGACAAGAAATATTTCACTTAAACAAAGAATAATTGCAGCTATTGATACTGAAAAAAAATATAATCTTAATAGACTTTCCAATATTATTGCAAAAAAAGGATATAATATCTTGGGACTTTTAGGAATATTAAACTCAGAACTTTTCAATTGGTTATTCTCTACAAGATACATTGATTACGAAATCAAACCAATATACTTAAGAAATTCTCCATTAGCTGATACAAATAATCCTAAATTAATCGAGAAGGTAAGTAGAATATTAATGATTAAAAAATCCGATCCCGCCGCCGACACCAGCGCTTTGGAAGCAGAGATTGACCGGCTGGTGCATGAGTTGTATGGGTTGACTGAGGAGGAGATAAGGATTGTGGAGGGGGATTGAATGTTCTATTTATGATGTATTATAGGCGATGTGGTTTAAGGAGAGAGTGAGTTAAACCACAAGTCAGGATTAAAGCATAATGTGGTAATACACTTATTTTTCAATGCAGATACAAGATTTTTTTGACTGAACACTACTATTTTTATAACCTAATTTAATTGTGTGCCTTTTGACAAGTTTTAACTTGCCTTTACATTAAAATATTAAATTTGAGTTTTATTCCCACATTTGATATTTAATGAGAATAACGTTCCCAAAAAAAGTGAAAAGCAATTTTGAAGGATATAATAATTTTATCGAATTGTTCTGTCAACTGCAAGATAGCTCTGATAATGATTTTATAATTAGTCTTGAAAATACCGAGGTATTCGAAGCCAACCTTTCTGCAATCTTAGGTGCGATTATAGATTCTGCTTTAGAACAACAGAAAAAAGTTGAATTAGTTGAGATACGCAGAGCTATAAAAGATGTATTTGAACTGAATAATTTTATCATTAAGTCAATACCCAATTTAAATACTGACCATAAAGGAACAGTAATTTCATTTATGAAGTTTACCCGATACAAAGACATAGAGTTTATGGAATATGTGAAAAATGAAATGCTGTCCAAGCCTGATTTCCCAAAACATAGTAAAATGCTCGGGAAAAAAATAAATGAAAGTATTTTTGAGCTTTTCGAGAATGCTAGTACACACGGTCATTGCAAAAATATCTATACTTGTGGTCAAATAATTCAGGATGACGAAATTACACGACTGGATTTTACTATTGTTGATATGGGGAAAACGATAAAAAACAATGTGAATGAATATTTAAATCAGAATTTTTCCGGTTCAGAAGCTATTGAATGGGCATTAGAATCTGGTCATACAACAAAAACTGGTAATGTCTCAGGAGGTCTGGGACTTGATATTATTTTTGAATTCATAAAATTGAACAAAGGTAAAATTCAGATTGTTTCTTCTGAGGGATTCTGGGAATATTACAATAACAAGATAGAGAAGAAATTATTTAATAATCCTTTCAACGGCACAATAGCAAATATTGAATTTAATCTCAATGACAAAAACTCTTATCTGTTAAAAGAAGAAATACCTTTGGAAGATATTTTTTAATATATTTACATGATGGATTTAAAAATTAAACAATTGAAAATTAGAGATATAATTAATCGGGAAACGGCTGTTTCATCTGATGATGGTGAAATTGTATACAATCTTATCGTTAATTGCATTAAAAACAATTGTATAGCAGAACTTGATTTTTCTGAGATTACGATCCTGACTACTGCATTTTTAAATTCCGCTATTGGGCAATTATATAACACTTATTCAAGTGATCAGCTCAATAATGCCCTAAAACTCAAAAATGTTGCTGATGAAGATAGGATTTTGTTTAAAAAGGTAATTGAACGAGCAAAGGAATATTTTGCCAATAAGAAAGGATTTGAAGATTCTGCGAACAAAGCTATCTATGGCAGTTAAAGTTATTGATATAACAAATTATTCCCCAAAGTCATTAGATGTTTTCTTTTTTGATAATAGTGTCTGGATGTACTTATTCTGTCCATTGGGAAGTTATAATAAAAATAAACAAAAGTATTATTCCGCATTTCTGCAAAGCATTAAAACCTCAAGGAGTACCATTTTTATCAGTAGCTTGGTATTGTCTGAATTTGCAAATAGATATTTGAGAATGGACTTTGAAAGATGGAAAGATGAGACCAATAATTTCACTGCTGATTTTAAAAATGACTTTGTTGGCACACAAAGGTATAATGATACGATAATAGAAATCAAACGTAACATCAATCAAATAATGCAGTTCTGCGAGAAGTCATCAGATAATTTCAATGCTATTGAATTAAATTCCGTATTCCAACATCTTTCTGAAATTGATTTTAATGATAGCTACTATATAGAATTAGCCAAGTTGGGTAACTGGAAGATTGTGACTGATGATAACGATTTTATCAAGTGCACTGGACATAATTTGGAAATAATAACCTTAAGTAACTAGTATTCCATTTCTTCGAGGAGGTTTCAAATATTGAACGCACTTCATCCTTCTTTTGTACGCACTTTTCATGCCATCGAATGCTTGTTTTCCTATATTGAACATTGAGCTTTAAATTCAATCCCTTCGGGATTAATAACTCTATAATCAGCCCGTTGGAAATAGAGATTGACCGCTTGTTTATGAGCTGAAAGGATTGACAAAAGAGAAAATACAAACTTCTTTAACATCTCCTTCTTAATTAAGTCTGGGTAAATAAGCCTGCCGTGTACCACAACATATATCGGAATGCTTAAGCATTAAAAGATTTAAGAAATGACTTGATTTCTAAATGAATATTTCTTTGTAAATTACGTTGTCGTGTCTGGTAAGTTGAATTGAAAGGTTCCGGGGATGTCTTATTCTGATTTACAAGAGTGTTTGATTCAGTAGAAGAGATGCACATTATAAAGATACCTGCCAGGGATTTCTTTATGCGAAACAATTAGTATTGCATAATTTTAAAGCATCTGGCGAAGACTCAGTAATGGAAAGAATGATTGAGGTCATTAGTCGTCTTGAAAATAGAATATAATATAAAGACATATAGAAAAGAGAAAGCACGCCACCTGACAGCGTGTAGCTTCAATTGCCGATATAGTGCGGGTTTCAGCGTTTCTGCATTTAATAAACTTATGTGTAACTTGACAGGTAAGTGCCTTGAAATCAGAAACTGAAAGCTACACGCGAATCGTTGTGCTTAATTATTGAACCTATCCTTTATGTTAGTGTTTTCCATGTTTAGAATTTAAAAGAAAATTTTGATATATTTACTGAATGGAAGAAAAAGGCTACATTGAAGTTAAGGTCGAAAGTAAAGTTGGTATTAAACCTCTTAAACCTGAAGATGTAGATATAGCTGAAATTAAGGATATTATCAGCGATGTGGAGAATTTTCTTTACCCGGGGAGAACAGAAAAAACAGAAAGACCCCATATTTCTTATAAAATTGAAGAAGGTTCTGTTAAGCATTATTTCCATTTACCCATTTCTGCTGTTTTGTTATTCAATGGTTTGTCTGGAGAGATAGCTACAAGAGGTACTATTGATTTTTTGGATTTCAAAAGAGCTGAAATCATTGAGAAATTTCAGCGGAAAGCCCTGGAAAAGAATTATGAGATAACCTTTACTAATTCTTTGTCAGAAGCTAAAACCCTGATAATTAATAAGGATACAAAATATTTTAGTATTGCAGCTAACTTTATTGAAACTGAGCTGATCCTTTACGGAAAAATTGATGCCGAAGGAGGTGTTGATCCGAATTTTCATATTGAGACAAAAGAATATGGTAGATTAACTGTTAGCGCAACTGTTGATCAACTGTTTGAGGGTGAAAAAAGACTCTATAAACCTTATGGCATTCGTGTTTCTGGCAAACAAAGTCTTTCTGATGGAAAACCTTACGATTTAAAACTCCTTAATTATATTGAGTATAATCCGATTTTTAACAGGACAGAATTGGATCTTTTGATAGAACGAGCTACACCTAACCTGTCTAAAATTGCAGATGTCGATGCATGGCTAAATCAATTAAGAGGAGTGGCCAATGAATAGTGTTTTACTCGACACATCATTTTGCATCCGCCTCCTAAAAAAAGATGAGCCTTTACATCAAAATGTTATTGATTATTTTCAATACTTTCTCGAACAAAAAACTGAATTATATATTTCAACCATTGCCATTGCAGAGTACAGTGTAAAAGATGATCCTAATAACTTACCGCTGAAAATGATGAAAATTATTCCTTTTGATTTCTTTGATGGTAAAACAGCGGGAGAATTTCATTCTATTCTACTTGAGCAAAAAAATAAAGTTCAGGATATCGATCGCAATGTTGTAAAAGACGATTGTAAATTAATCGCTCAAATATTCAATCGTAAAATTGAGGGATACATTACTAAAGACCATAAATCATTTGGTCAGATTATTAAACCAATTGCTGAAACAAAGGGATTTTCCATTGAATTATTAGATTTATCTATTTCATTACAAGAATTTAAAAGAGAATTATTCTAGCCCGCAAAAACAATATAAGCACATTTACAATACACAAGCAATGAGAAAATAAAAAACCTGCCGGTAATCTGAACAGCAGGTTTGATTTATAATCACAATCAGCTTATGCAGGGCTCTTTCCTGAACAGATGATTGAGTGAGTTGGATACATGGCATTTAATCAGATATGATAGACCTGTAAAAATGCAGTCTGGCATTATCCTTGTAAAAAGTGCCTATTTAAAATTGTCAATTATTCTTTGTCTGTCTTCGTTTTCTTTATCGTTCTTATGATATAACTCAATAAAGACTATTTTTTCTTCTTCCTGTAAGTGAGCGTAAATCAATCGCAAACCTGAGTTGACCCCACGGCCTTTTAACGCTTTGCAGGCAATCTTTTTAACTTTGATAACACATGTTTTTAATCCTAAATTATCGATACGATAGCTGAACGGGGGTCTTTCTTCGGGCATTATTTCCAGTACCTTTTTCACCACCTTCAGATCATCGTTCAATGTTCTGTATTTTTTTAAAAGGCTTTTCAAATCCTTTTTAAATCCGGTAAGTTCATCAAAGGTCATCGTTCTTCAATTTCGTTTCCGTAATTCCTTACAGAGAAAGGAGCATCCCTGTAAAAGGCCAGTTCATAATCTATTTCTTCTCCCACTTTTGAAGCTAACCAGGGCAAATCCTTATGGGAATAATTACTGATGGCAGCCGCCGACCAATCGCTAAGTTGTTCAATAACCCTGTCAATGATTTCTTTTTCGCTTGCTTTCAATTCAGTTAAATTTGCTTTTTCCAAAGGCAGGTAACGGGTTTGCGGAAAGCCATTGTACTCAGTTTTTACTCTTTGCAACTGACCTTTCTCAATCATCTGATTGATTATTGCATCCATCTTCTGCGGAACCGGTCCGTAAGGCAACTTCCTGTATCTTGCTCCGGTCAGATGCTCCTCATACAACTCGTAATAGTTGAAATCAGAAAAATAAAGCAGTTTGTACAGGACTGTTTCTCCTACATTCGGCTTGCCTGCACATCGTTCCAGTATATATAGAAGTACATTTTTAAACTTGCCGATCTTTAGAGTCGGAACAGAAATACGTTCTTCTGTCGGTTTAAACTTTCCCCCTTTATCGGTTACAACATAGTGATCGACACCAAAATCTTTTGACATAAATTCATCAAGAGAAAAACCCAGGACTATGGCCAGGTTTTGCAATTCCATAATATCTATGCTTCTGTTACCAAGCTCGATTTGAGCCAATGAAGGTCTGGAGATCCCAATATTTTTAGCTAAATCTTCCTGCGATAATCCCTTCATTTTACGAAGTTCAGCTATTCTTTGACCAATCTGTTTTTGAGAAAGCTTTATGCTCATAATAATTATCTCTTTAATTATTTGCGATACAAAGATAATAAAAATGTTTTAATTTAAAACAAATATATGTTAGCATATAAAACAACAGTAACTAAACAAATATATCCTCTCTGGAATGAAAGCACGTTAATAATCTTGTTGATTCAGGATTTGATGAACTCATCCGTCAAGTGGAATCAGTTTGATAATTAGCACAATTACGATCGGTTATTACCAAATTATTGCATAAATTAGTCAATAATTTAATTATAAAACCATGCCTCCGGGATATGTAAAAACTATTCGTGATGAGATCTTTTATGAATATGCCAAACTTATATCAAGATCTTCATATGGTAAACTTGAATACGGTTTCATAACCAACAGATTCTTCAAACTTAAGAATGACGAGATTAAGATCTCCGATACTATCAGGGAATGGGAAAAAGAACAGACTCTTCACGGGAATGCGTCTTTTGCGGCTCATCTGAAAACCTTTCCACCGATCATCTGATCCCGAAGAACAGGAGCGGTGACAACTCTGCCGACAATCTTGTTATTGCCTGTTCATCGTGTAATTCTTCGAGGGGTGACAAAGGCATTTTCGAATGGCTGGGCCTTGAAAAAAAGGATGACCTCCATCGCCTTGTCGCCGGAAAATATCTTAAACAGCTGCTTCAGGTCCACCAGGATGAAGGTACACTCGATATAACAAAGGAAAACCTTGCAACCTTGTGCAAAAAATGCCCTCTTCCGGAAGTATGCAAAGAATGGGACAAAATAAACAAGCTTACCTGCTTCTGTCTTGAAAGTGTATTGTCTTATAAATCATAATGTAAGATAAGACATTTTACCTTATAGTGCAATAATTAGTAAAATAAATGAATAATTACAACTTTATTGTTGCTAATTAGAAAATTTAATCTATTTTTGAAATTGTTAAACTTATGGCAACTAAACAGGAGGTTGAAAACTTCTTAAGAGAGTTTAAAGCAAATTAAAGTTCATTAGTATGAAAAGCCCCTACACTGGTAAAGAGATGATTTTGTGTAAAGAAGACAGACCTTTCTCATTTCGCAAGGAGGAATACATTGTAGTATATCATTTTTTCAAATGTCCTGACAGTAATGAATCATTCACCACAACCGAACTTGATGATCTGAATCTTAACCAGTTATATAACCAGTACAGGTCAAAATACAAACTTCCGTTTCCGGATGAAATAAAACGATTAAGGGAGAAATATGGTTTATCCGCGTCAAAGATGTCAGAAGTTCTTGGTTTTGGTCCTAATAGTTACAGAAACTATGAAAATGGAGAGGTACCAAATATGTCAAATTCCCGACTCATGCAATTGGTTAAAGACGCAAGAGAGTTCAAAAAATTACTGTTGTTGAGTAATGCTTTTGAGGGTAAATCTCTGGAAAGAAATACAAATAGATTGGAATTAATTATTAAAGAACAGAAAGAGCTCAGGTTTGATAGCCAATTAAAAGAATATCTAATTGGCCCTCCCATTGCTGATACATTTACGGGTTTCAGATTGCCCGACCTTAATAAATTTACCGGAATGATTATTTTCTTCACTGAAAGACTTAAACCCTGGAAAACCAAATTGAATAAGCTTCTTTTCTATGCAGATTTTATAATGTATGAGAAATCGGGATTTTCCATGAGTGGTATACGATACAGAGGCATACCGATGGGGCCTGTACCGGAAAACTATGACAGTATTTTTGAATACCTTACCAAAAAAGATGAATTTGATATAAAGTCGACTCCGTTTCATAATGGTGGCATTGGAGAGCAGTTTAAACCAAACCCAAAACATAAATTTAATCCAGATCTGTTTTCAGATGCTGAATTAAGTGTTCTTGAAGAAGTTGCTAAAAGATTCCGGGATACCTCAACAGATGAAATCATTGAAATAAGCCATAAGGAAAAAGGTTGGATCGATAACAACTTTGAAAAGAAAATCATTGATTATAAGTACAGTTTCGATATGATTCTGTAAATAATTTAAATACACTATCCCATTTCTATTTAAGCTTCATTTCCCTCCAGGATTACAATAGGAATGCCGCTCTTATGATAGTGGATTTATAAACAGGCTATAATATACTTTAATCATATTTTGGAAAAACAAAAAACCTGCCGGCAGAGAAGTTTCTGTAATTTCTCAGGATGCCATCTTCCTTTTTTCCTAGGGGTAAATGAACTAATTACCAGATAGCAAAATTCAAGTAGCGGTAGTTAATCTAATTGCTTCAAAGCAGGCAATTGAAAACCCGGAATTGGGATCGTTAGCGTGAGAAGTACAGGGAAAGTTAAAAAATGTTTTTAAACTATTGTAACATGGTTATAACCAGGGTTAGATAATTTATTGCATATTTGCAAAACAATTTCCCTGGATAATTGTTTAAAGTCAGGATGAAGACTATAATATCCATACCATTAATAATACTGATTCTTTTCTCAGGCATCAGTGTTAAATTTGCAACACATTTTTGCGGTGGGAAGATTGCCGGTTCAAAAATTTCAATTTCCGGCAAGCTGGCTTCCTGCGGCATGGAAGATGACCATAAAGGAAACAGCCTGCCGATTTTCGGAACTCAACTTTCTCAACATTGCTGCGATGATGTTGTAACTTATTTAGGAATTGACACTGATTTTACTCCGTCATTTTACACTGTTCCTGAATATTATCGGGTTAATGTGAAGATTCTTAATGTTCCGGCAGGTTTTCCTCTTGACTCCTCTGTTGCTTTATCGACGTTCTGCACAGATGCAAGTCCCCCTTGTGCTTTAAAGTTCACTTCGGTGGACCTTTCCGACATTTGTGTTTTCCGCATCTGATACATTCAGTTCTATCTTGTTTTACAAATGAGATATTATCCTCATTTGTAATAATCCTTTTATTTCAATTAAACTTTTAGTATTTACAATTTTAATATTCATAACAATGAAAAAGAGTCTTTTAATTATTGGTTTTGTTCTGCTTGCAGTTTTAATGTTCAACTCATGCGGAAGCAGCTCATCTAAAGAAAAACAATCAACGACAAAGGAAGTGACAAAGGTTCAATACACATGTCCGATGCATGCTGAGGTTGTTAGTGATAAGCCAGGGGATTGTCCAAAATGTGGTATGGCCTTGGTTGAAAAAAAATAATTGCTTCAGTATTGATATAACAGGTCACCGGAATCTCCTGGCATAAATATCTTAATTTGCCGGTGGCCTGTATTAAATTTTAAACTATTAAAAGCAAAACAATCAGATGTTTAACCGTTTAGTAAAATATTTTCTCGAAAACCGTCTGGTAACATTCATTTTCCTTTTTGCCTTTATTACAGCAGGGATAGTATATTCTCCATTTAACTGGAAGACAGGGTTATTTCCACGAGATCCCATTCCTGTCGATGCAATTCCTGATATTGGTGACAACCAGCAGATTGTGGCAACGGAATGGATGGGGCGTTCACCAAAAGATATTCAGGACCAGGTAACTTACCCGTTAACAACGGCATTGCTTGGTATTCCAGGTGTTCAGACAATCAGAAGCACATCAATGTTCGGAATGTCATTTATTTACATAATTTTTAAAGATAATGTTGAGTTCTACTGGAGCCGCTCAAGAATACTGGAAAAGCTTAATTCTCTCCCTCCGGGAATCTTACCTTCAGGTGTTCAGCCTTCTTTAGGACCTGATGCAACTGCACTTGGACAAATCTTCTGGTACACTCTTGAGGGACGTGACCCCAAAACAGGAAAACCAAACGGTGGATGGGATCCTTCAGAACTCAAAACCATACAGGATTTTTATGTTAAATACAGTCTTTCAACTGCCGAAGGTGTTTCCGAGGTAGCATCAGTTGGCGGCTTCATAAAAGAGTACCAGGTTGACCTTGATCCCAATGCTCTTAAGGCTTATAATGTGTCCGTTATGGATGTTATGAATGCTGTCAAAAAGAGTAACCTCGACATCGGTGCAGAAACCATTGAGCTTAATAATGTTGAGTACATCATTCGTGGTCTTGGTTATATAAAGAGTCTTAGTGATCTTGAATTATCTGTTGTTGCTGTCCGTAGCAACGTTCCTGTTCGAATCAAAGATGTGGCACATGTCACTTTTGGTCCTGCCACAAGACGTGGTGGGCTTGATAAAGGCGGATCAGAAGCTGTCGGAGCTGTTGTGGTTGCAAGATATGGCTCTAATCCGATGGAAGTAATTAATAATGTAAAAGACAAGATTAAGGAAATTGAAGCAGGGTTACCGCAAAAAACGCTACCTGATGGTACTGTTTCTAAGGTAACTGTGATCCCATTTTATGACAGAACGGGACTGATCAAAGAAACAATAGGGACACTCGAATCTGCCCTTTCGCACGAAATCCTCATAGCTATTATCGTGATTATTGTCCTGGTGATGAACCTCAGGGCTTCTCTGATTGTCGCCGGGTTATTGCCATTAGGTGTTTTAATGACATTTATTCTAATGAGGTTTTTCGGTATCGATGCCAATATTGTGGCATTATCCGGTATTGCGATAGCAATTGGTGTTATGGTGGATATTGGCATCGTGGATGTCGAGAATATTCTCCGGCATCTCGAAATGTCTGAAAATCATGGAATACGCGGTAAAAAATTAATGCAGGTAATTTACCAGGCAACAACGGAGGTGAGAGCTGCTGTTGTGACTTCCATAGCAACAACCATTGTAAGTTTTCTTCCTGTGTTTGCACTGCAGGCTCAGGAGGGGAAAATGTTTCACCCGCTGGCCTGGACAAAAACCTTTGCCCTCCTTTCGGCATTTATTCTGGGAATAGTTGTACTGCCAACGCTTGTACATATTTTCTTTAACATCAGTTTCGACACTAAAAAAATCAGGAAGATATGGAACAGCGCACTTATATTAGCCGGTATATTCTTTGCAATTTTCTGGCACACATGGCCCGTACTCGCATTAACTGCTTTGGGGATAAATAACCTGCTTGATTACAAATGGTCTGTAAAACGTAAAGAATTTCCAAACTATATTAATATAGGCATCACTGTTCTGGTCGCAACATGGTATCTGTCTGTTGAATGGCTGCCACTCGGAGCACATAACAGCGAGTTTGTTAACTTCCTTTTTGTTGTCGGAATTGTAGCTGTCATTCTTCTGGCTTTAATGTCGCTGGTTCATTTTTATGAGAATATACTCCGGTGGGCTTTATTAAACAAATGGAAGTTTCTGATGATCCCTGCTTTTACCCTGATTTTTGGTCTGCTTGTGTGGCAGGGCGTTGATAAAATATTCGGAATTATAGCGACCGGAGCTGAAAAAGCAGGATGGAAAAGTTTCCGACAGTCTTCAGCCTGGCAGAGTGCAGTTAAAACATTCCCCGGTACAGGTAAGGAGTTTATGCCATCACTTAATGAGGGTTCATTCCTTCTAATGCCAACAAGTATGCCGCATTCAAGTATTGAAAAAAACCTTGAATATATTGAAACACTCGATAAACGCCTTTCAACAATACCTGAAGTTGAAGTCGCAGTCGGTAAATGGGGACGGTTAAATTCCGCTCTTGATCCTGCACCGATCCAGATGTTTGAAAATACAATCAACTACCGTTCAGAGTATATTCTCGATGAAAACGGCCATCGGATGCAGTTTAAAGTGGATAAAAAAGGCAATTATATCCTGAAGGACAATTCAACATACAATCCTTATTTTGAGACTTTCAGAGTTATTCCTGCGGATAGTCTTACTCAGGATAATAAAGGAGAATATTTTCGTCAGTGGCGGCCACAGATCAAAAAGCCTCTGGATATATGGAATGAGATTGTTAAGGTAACTGATATTCCGGGATTGACCTCAGCACCCAAATTGCAGCCAATTGAAACCCGTCTTGTCATGCTTTCAACAGGTATGCGCGCTCCGATGGGACTGAAAGTGTATGGCCCTGACCTTAATACAATAGAGCAGACCGGGATGATGTTTGAGAAAGCTTTAAAGGATGTACCTTCAATTAAGGCCTCAGCAGTTTTCTACGATCGTGCTGTTGGTGCACCCTATCTTGAGATAAAACTTAACCGTGAAGCAATGGCCCGTTTCGGGATGACCGTGAGCGATGTACAGGAAATATTGCAGGTTGCTGTCGGCGGAATGACACTTTCAACATCTGTGGAAGGTCGGGAACGCTTCCCGTTGAGAGTAAGGTATGCCCGTGAACTTCGCGATAATCCGGAGGATTTAAAACGGATTCTTGTCCCTGCTATGAATGGGGTACAGATTCCACTGGGTGAAATTGCTGATATTGATTACACCCGTGGCGCCCAGATGATCAGAACCGAAAACACTTTTCTTGTCGGATTTGTTATTTTTGATAGACTGGAAGGAAAAGCCGAAGTTGATGTGGTAGAAGAAGCCACAAAGATTTTAAAGGGGAAAATTGACTCGGGAGAAATAATCCTTCCTCCCGGAGTTACTTACAAATTTGCAGGTAATTACGAAAATCAGTTAAGAGCTACAAAGAGGCTTTCTATTGTTGTTCCTATCAGCTTAATAATGATTTTGCTTTTATTGTATTTCCAATTCAGGACTATTACAGCATCATTTATTCACTTTTCAGGTGTTTTCGTTGCTTTCTCCGGAGGATTTATTATGCTTTGGTTGTATGGTCAGGATTGGTTCATGAATTTCTCGGTTGCCGGATTAAACCTTCGCGACATGTTCCAGATGCATCAGATTAACCTGAGCGTAGCGGTCTGGGTTGGATTTATTGCCCTTTTCGGCATCGCTACGAACGATGGGGTAATTATGGGTACGTATATTCACCAGGTGTTTGAAGAAAAGAAACCTGCCACTGTCCATGATGTACGGGAAGCAGTTGTTCTTGCTGGTAAAAAACGCGTACGGCCTGCTATGATGACTACTGCTGTTGCAGTAATTGCATTACTTCCTGTACTCTCATCAACAGGTAAAGGAGCTGATATAATGGTTCCGATGGCAATCCCGACATTCGGAGGAATGATAATACAGGTAATGACAATTTTCGTCGTTCCCCTTTTTCAGGCTATGTGGAGAGAAGGAGCCGTAAGTCATAAAAAGAATGTAGCTGTTCAAACTATTAATAATCAATTGGAAGATGAAAACAACAGCATATAGAAAATTACTGATTACATTTTTTGCTCTGGGTAGCTGGCTTGTCAGTCACAGCCAGCAGTACCCTGATTCTCTAATAAAATATCTCGAAATTGCTGCAAAGAACAATCCGGCGGTTCTGCAAAAATTCAGCGAGTACCAGGCTGCCCTGCAAAAGATCCCACAGGTAGGAAGTCTTTCCGATCCTGAGTTAAGTCTTGGGGTATTTCTGAAACCGATGGAATTGGTTAACGGCAATCAGGTGGCTGACATCAGGTTAATGCAGATGTTTCCCTGGTTTGGCGTTCTTAAGAATGCCAAAGATGAAATGAGCCTGATGGGTAATGCAAAATATGAGCTTTTCCGTGATGCAAAATTGCAGGTTTTTTATGATGTCCAGAGGACCTGGTACGATTTATATAAGATTCAGAAGGATATAAGTATTTCAGAAAAAAATATAGAAATTCTGAAAATAATCGAACGTCTTGCCCTGGTAAGATTTAAGTCAGCACCTTCAGGAAGCGCAGGAACAACATCTTCCACCACAAGCATGTCCTCCGGTTCCAGTCAAACCAGCAGTGCAGGTTCTTCAGGAATGCAGACCATGGGATCCGGTCAGGGAAATTCCGGTTCATCAGCATCAAATCAGCCTGCAGCATCAATGCAAAACGCTACAATGGGTTCATCTTCGGGTAGCTCGGGACTTGCCGACTTATACAGGATCCAGATAGAAACCGGTGAACTTGAAAACAATATTGCTTTACTGAAAAATCAGGAACAAAGCATTATTGCCCTGTTTAACAGTTACCTCAACAGGCCGCCTTTAGCTCCCGTTTTCACAAGTGAAGCTTTAGCCGCTGATTCACTGGGTCTATCCCTGATAGCAGTTTCAGACAGTATCCTTGCAAAGAATCCCATGCTGAGCATGCTGGAATTTGAAAAGCAGTCTATTGATGCCCATAAAAAAATGGTTACCGCAATGGGCTATCCTATGGTCGGTTTAGGCATGAATTATTCACTTATCAGCAAGAATGCAATGTCAACATCTTCCATGAATGGTAAGGATATGGTCATGCCAATGGTTACTGTTACACTGCCGATTTACAGGAAAAAATACAATGCAATGGTTAAAGAAGCTGATCTTTTGAAGAATGCCACATCACAAAATTACCAGGTTGTAGCCAACTCATTGCAGACAGATTATTACCAGGCAGTTCAGTTGTACCAGGATGCACTGCGCCGGGTAAAACTATATGAAAATCAGCATAAACTGGCTTCAAAATCACTTGATCTTATACTAAAAAGCTTCTCAACATCTTCATCAGGACTTACCGATGTTCTGCGCGTCCGTCAGCAAACCCTCGACTATGAACTTAAACAGGTTGAAGCCTTGGCTGATTTAAACACAGCTGTTGCATGGTTAAATCGATTAATGGCATTTTCACAAATAAAATAAATTAGAAACTCAATGAAAAAAGTTAGGAAATTTAAAATATTTTCGAATAAATATATGAATTATAGTCTTTTACTGATACTGGGTATCTTTATAGGCTGGTTGTTTTTTCATTCCTCACGAAAAGAAGAGAAGAAGCTTGATCAACAGGCAGAAACAGTTAAGAGTGCTATCTGGACATGCGCAATGCATCCGCAGATAAGAATGCCGGAACCCGGCAAGTGCCCGATTTGCGGAATGGATTTGATCCCGCTTGTTCAAAGCAGTTCCGCCTCAATCGATCCTGGTGCTATACATCTTACCCCTGAGGCAGTTCAGTTAGCTAATGTTCTCACTACCGTGATTTCAAGACAGAAGCCTGTAAAGGAAGTCAGACTTTACGGAAAAGTACAAGCTGATGAAAGATTGTTACAGAGTCAGGTTTCCTATGTACCGGGCCGGATAGAACGATTGACCGTTAACTTTACGGGTGAATCCGTAGTAAAAGGACAGGTGCTGGCTCAGATTTATTCTCCCGAGCTGGTTACCGCGCAGCAGGAGTTACTGGAATCGGCCAAAACCAAACAGGCACAACCTGCAATATACGAAGCGGCTAAAGAAAAACTTCACCAATGGAAACTCACTGATAATCAGATCACAACTATTGAAGAATCTGGATCTGCACAGAATACAGTTGATATTGTATCAAATACTAATGGTATTGTAATAGCAAGGCGTGTAAACACCGGCGATTATGTCTCACAGGGTACGGTTTTATTCGATGTTGCCGACCTCTCGAAAGTTTGGGTCATGTTCGATGCCTATGAAAGCGATTTGCAATTCTTGCGTAAAGGAGAAAAAATCTCATTCACACTTCAGGCTTTACCAGGTGAAAATTATTTATCAAATATTGTTTTCATTGACCCTGTAATTGATCCCGTAACCCGTGTGGCTAAAGTAAGGGTTGAGATAAGCAATGAAGCGGGCAGGATTAAACCAGAAATGTTTGCAACCGGAATTGTCTCTTCCACACTTGATAGATTCCAGAATAATATAATTATTCCCCGATCTGCAGTTTTGTGGACAGGTAAGCGTTCCATTGTCTATGTTAAACAGCCAGGTATTGATGAACCAGTTTTTAAAATACGTGAAATTGGACTAGGTCCGATGCTTGGAGAAAGTTATGTGGTTACTGATGGTCTTTATGAAGGCGAAGAGATTGTAACAAGTGGGACTTTCAGTGTTGATGCTGCAGCACAGCTTGAAGGGAAACCAAGTATGATGAATACATCAGGAGGGATGGTATCCAAAGAACCGGATCATGGGAATATGCAGGGTATGCAGAAAATACAATAAGAGTACAGTCACAACCCTCGTTGCGATTCAAAAAGCAATTGCAGCAGCAGGCCATGATAATGTCAAATACAAAGCCGATGGGGAGGTATATAAAAAACTTCCTGAGTGTCGCCTTTACAGAAAATAAATATATCAACTTCAACAAAAAACATAATAATCTGATTCTCCAAAATCATCAGATATTATAATTTTGCATAATGATATAAACAAATATCTTTGAAGTAAAAATTTTCCTCAAAACTTGATCCTGTGATCTCAAGGTTTATCAGATACCGGTTCGTCGTTATCATCCTTCTCCTTCTTCTGGTGGGGAGCAGTTGTGCAACTCACTACAAGCACAGGAAAATTAAGTCGGTTCCCTGCCCCTGTGAAACAAGATAAAACAGGTGAAGTTGCATGTCTTCACAATCATCCGATTCAAGATTTGAAACACTTACTCCCAATAATCTTACCCTGAATCCTTCAAGTTTAATTGATTTTCTTATTTCTGACACTTCTCTGTGAAGGGCATCAAAATCGCGGATATAATTCTGAAGAGTTTTACTCCGGGTTAATTGCCTGAAATCGGAAAACTTAACTTTAACTGTAACAGTCCTCCCTGTAGTTTCAGCATGTTCCAGGCGCTCCATTAATTCTTTCTCAACTTTGTATAATTCTGCTATAATTTCAAAGTCAGTTGTGAGATCTTTTTCATATGTCATTTCGGTACCGATGGATTTGCGTTCATATTCTGTTTCTACCGGACGATCATCAATTCCTCTCGCTATATCATAATAAAATTTCCCTGCTTTACCAAAATTCCTTATCAGAGCCGGAAGTTCCCACTGTTTCAAGTCGCAGCCTTTATGGATCCCAAGCTTATGCATTTTTTCGGCAGTAACCTTTCCTATACCATAAAACTTTTCAACAGGGAGCTCTTCAATAAACTTCTCAGCCTTTTCAGGAGGAATAACGAACAATCCATCTGGTTTCTTTACTTCAGAAGCAATTTTTGCAAGGAACTTATTGACTGAAATCCCTGCTGATGCTGTAAGACCTGTCCTCTTTTTTATCTCCTTTTTAATCTCTTTTGCAATAATCGTAGCCGAACCTATGTTCTTTTTATCGGTTGTCACATCAAGAAATGCTTCATCGATCGACAGCGGCTCAACAACATCGGCATATTCCTTAAAGATCTCAAAAACTATCTCTGACACTTCATTATATCTCTCAAACCTGTGCCTTACAAATATCAGGTCAGGGCAAAGTCTTTTTGCAGTAACCGAGGGCATAGCCGATCTTACACCGAATTTCCTGGCTTCATAGCTGGCAGTAGCAACCACATGTCTTTTACCGCTTCCTCCCACTGCCAGGGGTTTGCCTTTAAGTTCAGGGTTATCGAGCTGCTCGACAGATGCGAAAAATGCATCCATGTCAATATGTATAATTTTTTTCAATACAAAACAAAACTAAAAAGAAAATATTTTGAAATTTAATGTACTTTCGCCATTATTGCAAATTCAATCAAAAAATCAGTTTTTGGATTCTAATACTCCAGGAATTAAAAGGCACTTTGCACTTATACTTACCCACCATAGATTATGGGGATCAGTACTGCTACCTTATATTATTCAAAATGAGACAAACAGGAGTTATTATACATTATCAGAATGTCTCTCTCCTTTTCCCAACGTTGATACATTAGGTACCCTTACATCAGAAGAGAGAGAGGTTGTAAAGATTATTAATGACTACACCGACAGAAATCTGTTCAAGCTGTTTTCAAGAGATAGGACTGTAAAGGAATTTCTTGAAAAGGTAACTCCTGATAAACTGGAAAAGTTTATAAGACCTTATATAGAAAAAAGAATTTATAAATGCCTCACAATCTCAAGAGACGAAAATATTCCCGTTTTTTTTCAAAGGTCAAAGGCGGATACACTTCATTCGGAGGATCGGCTCTACCTGAGTGGAGATAATGCTGTACCTGTATTCAGATTCATAAGAAATGAGGAACAAAGCACTTATAATCTGAGCCTTGAAAGCGGAGGGAAACTCATTGATATGATTAGAAGTTCCATCGATATTCTTTGTATGTCGCCATGTCTGATCAGAGAGGACCACAGGGTATTGTTTGTTTCAGATGTTGATGGCTCCAAGTTGAAACCCTTCCTGTCTAAAGAAAACATTCTGATTCCTAAAAAAACTGAATTGAAATATTTTGGTGGTTTTGTGCTGAATGCTGTTAATAATTTTAAAGTTGAAGGCACCGGTTTTGAAATAATTGAATTCACTCCTGAGAAAGAAGCTATTCTTGAGCTTGAAACAGGACTGAAAGGGAACACTGTGCTGATACTGAGATATAATTACCATGGAAATAAAATTTACGCTAACGAGCTCTCAAACTCCTTCACATTGTTTGAGAAAAAAGGGGATAATTTCATTTTCAGGAAATACCAACGCGATTTTGATTGGGAAAAGCAATGCCGCAACACATTAGGTGAACTTGGCTTTTTTTCGGATGATGATATTAGTTTTTCCCCGGTTTCTACAAACAACAACGGGAAGGATGGATTGTATACGATGATGGAAGCGGTCAACAGCAGTTACTCCGAAATTATTGATTCAGGTTTTATTCTAACATCCAGGCTTAATCTGAATTATAATTTAAGGCCTGTCAATATTGAGATGAGCAGTAAGTTAATAAATGACTGGTTTGACCTGCGGGCAATAGTTAAAATCGGGGATTGGGAAATTCCTTTTATCCGTTTTAAAAGAAATATCCTGGAAGGTATCAGAGAATATGAGTTACCTGATGGATCGATAGCTATATTACCGGAAACGTGGTTTTCGAGGTACAAAAACATTTTTGAGTTTGGAAAAATCTCCGAAGATTCCCTGAGAATTCATAAACAACATTTTTCATTAATTACCGACACGTCCAGCGATAAGGGACGTTTGGGCTTCGAAAGACTTGAAAAATTACTAAACCGCGATCAAATACCTGTTCTTCAGCCTCCCTCTGGTCTGAACTGCCAGATGAGGCAATACCAGTCTGATGGTCTTAACTGGCTGAATTTTCTCCAGACAGCCGGGTTAGGTGGGTGTCTTGCTGATGATATGGGTCTTGGGAAGACGATTCAGACCCTTGCTATGCTTCAGCATAACAGGGAAAACATGGTCCCCACGAAGAGAATTGAAGCACAACCTGATTTAACCTTGTTAAACAACCCGGAACCAAAGCTCACTTCACTCATAATAGTACCTGCATCGCTTATTTATAACTGGGAAAATGAGATTAAAAGATTTGTTCCTGAAATGAAGGTTTATAGCTACAAAGGTAACCAGAGAAATAAGTCAATCTCCTGGTTCCAAAATTTTGATATAGTCCTGTCGAGTTATCATACTATAAGACAAGATATTGAAATAATAAGTTTATTTTTGTTTCATTATATCATTCTTGATGAGAGTCAGGTAATTAAGAATCCGGCTTCAATGTTATACAAAACAGTGACCAGGCTTAAATCGGATTATAAGCTTGTACTTACAGGAACACCGGTCGAAAACTCTCTGACCGATCTCTGGACACAATTGAATTTTGTTAATCCCGGACTACTTGGAGACCTCTCTTTTTTTCGCAGAGAATTTGCAAAACCAATTGAAAAAATGGGAGATGATGAACAAGAGGTAAAACTCAGGAAGATCATCCAGCCATTTATTCTGAGACGTACCAAAGAGATGGTTGCCTGTGATCTGCCTCCGGTAACAGAGCAGACAATTTTCTGCGATATGACAGATGAGCAGTTTAAACTCTACGATGAAGAAAAATCATCGGTCAGAAACAGTATTCTTAAAAACATTGCATCAAACGGTTTGGAAAAATCGGCTATAGTAGTCTTGCAGGGGCTGATGAGACTCAGGCAGATATCGAATCATCCTGTAATGGCCTATGACGATTATGCTTACGGTTCAGGCAAATTCGAAACTGTTCTTCAGGATATGGAAAGTGTTATATCTGAAGGACATAAAATATTGGTATTCTCTTCATTTGTAAAGCATCTTGATCTGTATGCAGAAGAATTAAGGAAGAAAAGAAAACGGTTTACTATGTTGACCGGAGCAAGCATTAACAGGGAAAAAATTGTTAACAATTTCCAGAATGATTCGGAAAATAAGATATTCCTCATTTCACTTAAAGCCGGAGGCGTTGGACTTAACCTCACTGCAGCAGACTATGTTTTTATTCTAGATCCCTGGTGGAATCCAGCCTCCGAAATGCAGGCAATGAACCGCGCCCACAGGATAGGCCAGGATAAAAGTGTATTCGTGTACAGGTATATTACAAGCAATAGCATTGAAGAAAAAATAGTCAGGCTGCAAGAGAAGAAATCAAGATTGACCGATACCTTCATATCGAGCAATAATCCACTGAAAGACTTAGACATACAACAGATTCTCAATATAATCGGATAATTTATAAACTATGAAAGTACTTGGCATAAACTGCAGCCCCAGGAAAAGAGGCAATACTGAACTGCTTATTAAAGAAGTCTTTAAGGCTCTTGAAGCAAATGGTATAAAAACAGAATTGTTTCAGCTAGGCGGCAAAAATGTTAACGGATGCATTGCCTGTACGAAATGCAGGGAAGCAAAGGATGGCAAATGCCATCAGAAGAATGCGGCAATAAACCATTGCATCAGTAAAATGCTAAAAGCTGATGCAATCATTATAGGTTCTCCAGTCTACTTTTCAGATCTGTCAGCACAGGCAAAGGCGCTGATCGATGTAGCAGGGTATGCTTTGCGTGGTGCCGGCAATCCGTTGAAGCGCAAACCTGGTGCAGCTGTTGTTGCAGTACGGCGTGCCGGAGCTATTCATGCATTCGATAGCATAAATCATTTCTTCCTTATAAACGAAATGATAATTCCAGGTTCATCATACTGGAATATTGCCATCGGCAGGGAAAAAGGCGAAGTGGCAAAGGATGAGGAAGGGATGAAAACAATGAGGGTGCTTGGGGAAAATATGGCATGGTTGCTTAAACGGCTGAAAGGCTGATTTAATCAAGCACAACTGCAAGACCGCACAACCAAAAAAGCCGCCCTGAGCGAAGTCGAAGGGCGGCTTTTTTTCTAGTAGTTTTCGCGGGCTACATAATGTGTGTGGAGTAATTCATGCGACAGATGGCTATTCGGTTTGCCAAGGAATTCCTTGTAGACAGCAATAACATCAGGATTCTCGTGAGATTTACGAAGTACCATATGTTCATCCTCTGAGTAAATTGCTTTCATCCTGTTCTTCCTAATTTCCATACTGGTCGGTATAGGCTGACCACCACCCCCGATACATCCACCCGGACAAGCCATTATTTCCACGAAATGGTATGGTGCTTTGCCTGCTTTAACAAGTTTCATGATTTTATTGGCATTTGTCAGTCCGTGGGCTATCGCAACCTTCAGTTCAACACCTTCAAGGAATTTCCAGTCATCAGTACATCCTTCTATTTTAATGGTAGCTTCTTTCACGCCGTCCATACCACGAGCAGGAGTGATATTAAGATTCTTAAAAGGAACTTCGCGACCTGTAACAATTTCATAAGCAGTCCTTAATGCAGCTTCCATAACTCCTCCTGTAGCACCGAAGATAACACCTGCACCCGTAGAATCGCCCATAACCGAATCATAATGTGATGGCTCGAGATTCCTGAAATCTAAACCAGCCTGCTTTACCATAACAGCAAGTTCACGGGTTGTAAGTACAAAGTCAATGTCCTTATATCCGCTTGCTCTCATTTCCGGTCTGTCAGCTTCATATTTTTTAGCCGTGCACGGCATTATTGAAACAGATACAATTTTTGAGGGATCAAGACGCCGTTTCTGAGCATAATAAGTCTTTGCCAGAGCACCAAACATTTGTTGAGGCGATTTACATGTTGAAAGGTTATGCAGGTATTGAGGATATTTATGCTCAATAAATTTTATCCATCCAGGTGAACAGGAAGTGAACATAGGAATAGCTATATCCTTGTTTCCGTCAACAAGTACTTTCTTCAGTCGTGTCAACAATTCAGTACCTTCTTCCATTATTGTAAGGTCCGCAGTGAAATCTGTGTCAAGGATTGAATCAAATCCCAACTGTCTCAGTGCAGTCACCATTTTGCCGGTAACTCTTTCGCCAGGATCATAACCCAGGTCTTCCCCAAGAGCAACTCTCACAGCAGGTGCTGTCTGCACAACAACGTGTTTTTCAGGATCATAGATTGCATCCCATACCTGATCAATATATGTTTTCTCAACAAGAGCGCCGGTAGGACAACGGTTTACGCACTGCCCGCAATTTGTGCAAACAACATGGCTCATCGGCCTGTTGTGGAATGAAGAGATTTTCTGATGTAAGCCTTTATTGGACACTGCAATTGCAGAAATATACTGTAATTCAGAACATGTCCTTACGCAACGCTGGCAGCGGATACACTTGCTGTCGTCCTTAATGAAGGAAGGGGATGACCTGTCGATGGTATAATTATGGTCTTCAACAAGGTCGAGGAAGAGCGTATCACCAAATGCAAATTCATTAGCCAGTGCCTGGAGTTCACACTTCTGGTTTTTGTAACATTTGGTACAATCTGATCTGTGTTCCGAAAGGAGCAGTTCGACAATATGCTTTCGGGCATTTCGTACTTTTAATGTATTAGTGTGGATATCCATACCCTCAGAAACAGGCATTGCGCATGCGGCAATCAGAGTTCGCGCTCCTTTTTGTTCAACAACACAAACTCTGCAGTTCCCTGCAACGCACAAATCAGCATGATTACACAGAGTCGGGATATTAATGTTCTGTTTCCTTGCTGCTTCCAGAACTGTAGTTCCTTTTGGTACAGAAACTTTCTGGTCATTTATGTTCAGATTTATCATCATTTCGGTCTAAATTTAATTGTTAGTAAATGATCTCTTCCCGGAAATTCTCAACTATTGTCCTGAAGGCATTACCTACTGACTGCCCGAGACCACATTTTGATGCGATTTTCATCGTATCGGCCAGCTTAACAAGCTCATTCAGATAATTCGATTTAACTTCTCCTTTTTTTACTTTTTCAACACCTTTAAGCAGCTGCTGGCAGCCTACTCTGCATGGTGTACATTGCCCGCAGGATTCTTCGGCAAAAAAATCAAGGTAATTATGAAGGACGTTGTACATTGACCGTGAGCTGTTGAATAGCTTCATAGATCCGCCTGTGGGTACACCTTCGAAACCGATAATGGTATTCTGGAATTTTTTCCTGGGCACACAAAATCCTGAAGCGCCCCCGACCTGTACTGCTTTTGTATCACCATCACCAAATTCATTTACAAACTCCTGCACCGACATACCCAGTTCAAGCTCAAAGATACCCGGTGTGGGAGTATCACCGGATACGGAGAATACTTTAGATCCTCTTGAATCCTTTGTTCCAAGCTGGCTATACGAACCCGGGCCATGCAATATTATCATCATTGTCGATACAAGGGTTTCAACATTGTTGATTGAGGTTGGTTTGCCAAATACTCCGGATGTTGTAGGATAAGGAGGTTTATTACGAGGTTCTCCGCGGTCTCCCTGTATCGATTCAAATAGCGCACTTTCTTCACCGCAAATATAAGCGCCACTACCAAGGCAGTATCTGATTTTAAAATCAAATCCAATTTCTTCTATAATATTGTGAAAGGATTCCAGCTCTTTCATCAACTGGGGAAGAAGGAATCTGTATTCGCCACGCAAATAGACAATTCCATTTTTTGCACCAACCGCCTTACCTGCAATTGCCATTCCACCATATACTTTATAAGCTACCTTGTCGAGGATCTCACGGTCTTTAAATGTTCCTGGTTCACCCTCATCAGCATTACAAACAATATATTTTTCTGGTTCCTTCTCTGCAGCAGTATACTTCCATTTTAATCCTGTGGGAAAACCAGCTCCTCCACGCCCCTTTAGTCCTGAATCCAGAATATCCTGAATAATTTCGTTACTGCTCATATTAAAGGCTTTGGTCAGAACCTCTTTCTGATTGATTTTTTCAAATATGAGACCTACCTTGTTTAGTCCTTTATTTTCCATCGTTCACAGTATATTTTTATTTGTGTAAATAACCTTTAATTATATCAACAACTTTCTCGGGAGTTAGCTCCGTATAGGGAATTTCATTAATCAGTATAGCAGGAGCTTTGTGGCACCATCCGATACAGTTGGTTTCGATCAGACTGAAGTTTCTATCAGAGGTAGTTTCACCTACTTTAATTTTAAGCATATCTTCCAGAGTCTGAATTATTTCACTTTTACCTTTCATTGAACAGGTTATCGTTTTGCATACCCTGATGACATATTTGCCTCTTACCTGTGTGTCCAGGAAGGTATAGAACGAAGCTGTTCCAAAAACCTCTGCAGCAGATATATCCAACTCCTTTGCAACTTCAACCATTGCTTCATCAGTAAGGTAATTATGCTTTTCAACAATACCCTGCAGAATAGGCATAATGCTCTCTCTTGAGCGACCGTGCTTGTCGGATAATTTTTTGACAAGATTTCCTACTTGGTACATTTCTATATGATTTTTAAGTAATTAAATAATGTAATCTTTATAATAAAAGCCATTTTTAAAGCGCTGTAAAATAACAACATTAGCCATTAAAAAAAACTTACAAATGTCATACTTGCTAATTTAGAATCAAACTAAACAATGATTGTCAGTCGCGGAGTTTGCCCCGCAAAACAGGGCACCGTCTTTTACCTCCTACCCCCCTCTTAAGGGGGGCAAAACTGGCTGAAGGCCTTGAGACGACGAGGTGTTAAGGCGTCAGAACCTTAAGACATTAAGTGCTGATGAAGATATTCAGACAGTTAATCTATTTTCCTCCCGTAGTAATTATGGAGCTGAGTAGTTTGATACTCTGCACATTAGAATAGTCGTACTGATACAATCCGTTATCACCGATAAGTACAAGTACATTACCGATAGGGATTACATCGTATGCATTGATATCGGCATAACTATATATAAGGTGGCTGGTGATAGTGTACGGATCGGAGGCATCATAAATCTTGAGCCCGGCACTGCCGTCGCAAATAAAAAGAAGGTCTCCGTCTTTACCAAGTCCATGAGGATTTACCATGGCATACGTCTTTACGAGCTTGGGCGCGTTGAGATTCTTGACATTGACAATACTGAGTATGTTTGTTGAACCACCGCAATTAGTTCCTGTTCTCAGTGTTATGTAAGCAAGGGGGTCATCAACAACTACGGGATCACAGCTTCTTGCATGAGAAAAGAATGTCTTTGATTGTGGTGAAAGAGGGATAGAAATATCATAAACAACCATTCCCGAGGTTGTGCCAAGGAACATTGTTTTGTCGGTAAGAAACATAGTTTCCACTCCCCAGCCGGGATAAATATCGTTGTGTTTTACCGGGCTTGTTTTAGTGGATATATCAAATACTTTGAGTGTATTCTGGTCAAGAACATAAAGCACATTATCCTTTATCCCGAACCTTGCCATTGAACCGCCAACTCCTACTCCGCTCCCGCTAACTCCTGTTGAAGCTCCGCTGGCATTCATTACCTCAGCGAAAAGTCCTTTATCCCAGAAAATAGGATAAGGATTAATCTGCTGGTCCACTCTTTCCCTTATTTTTTTCACCTCCCAGTCTGTTACAACTCCTTCTTCCTGATCAACATAGGCCATCGGATAATCATTGTCTGTCGGGGGAACAGTATAAGGCAGTATATCTTTTACTCTTCCGGCTTCATGAATATTATTTATATCCTGGACATCCAGCACAACAAGGTCCACAAAGGAGTCAGCATACATAATATAACCGGAAATCGAGATATCCACGACTCCAGGGAGTTTGATAAATGTTTTCTTTATCGGTGATGAAGGATCACTGTTATCAAACACATGTATTCCCTTCAATTCCTCAACAATGAAAATATAACTGTCCTTAAAATAGATTTTCCCAGGATTTTCCAGGGTAACATTCTGTTCAAGTGTTACTGCTGCCCTTAGATCAGTGTATGACATATATACCGGCGCATTTCCTGTGTATACTCTGTAGGTAGCATCTTCGCAGGAAATAACTAAAAAAGTAAACAAAGCGAGTATCGGAATAATTGGAATGATTTTTGCTTTCATAAGATTTAGGTTTAGTTCAAATATATATTAAATCAAAAATCATGCTAAACTCACTAACCTAGAAAAAAACTTACCATGAAAAAACATCTATTAATTATCATCCTGTTGACAATCATATTTTTACCTCTGTCAGCGCAAAAAAAGAAAGATGCATTATATCTTAAAAACGGAAGTATAATTTACGGTAAACTGATTGAAATAACCGAAAATCAGTACAAAATTCAAGCTTCAGACGGCAGTTTATTTATTTATCCCTATTCAGATGTTGATAAATTGGTGAAAGAATCACCATTATTTGCCGGCAGGAAAGAGGATGGATTAGGAATTGCTATTGAAGCCGGTTTCCTGGCCGGAGCACAGAATACCCAATATGCGGTACCTTTCAGTTTCAATTTTATGGGCAGCTATACTATAAATACAAAAGGTATAATCAGTCTTGGGTCAGGAGTGGAATTTCTCGGAGCAGCCTATACTCCTTTGTTCTTTGAACTCAAATATCTGCTGAAGGATAAGAAAACATCACCGTTCCTGTTTGCCCGTGGAGGCGGGCTTTTACATTTGGGTGCTGAAGAGGGAGACCCCTATAATAACAACGAATATGACAAAAAGAATTACAAAGGAGGACTTTCCTGTGCGTTCGGTACCGGAATTTCCTGGGCAAAAGAAGATTTTGAAACCTACCTGAGTTTTGCCTACCGGTATGCGTTGACCAGCTATGTTCAGAAAACTTACAATAATGGTACTTATTATGATTATACCTATGAGGATACTTACCGCAGGCTTGAAATAAAATTCGGTTTCAGGTTCTGAATTCTGTGATATCCCGATAAATGAGACAAAGGGAGCTTCAGTTCATAGTAAGCTACCCCAGGGAGCGGCTTTTTCACTGAAAATTATTTATTTTTTCTGTTATCCAGTCAAACCACTCTTTCAGTCCATCCCCTCTTGTGCATGAGACTTCGAAAAGAGGTATATTTGCATTGATTTTTTTCAAATCTGACCTGAAATTGTTATAGTTAAAATTAGTATAAGGGACCAGATCGATTTTATTGAGCAGTACAGCTTTTGCTTCCCGGAAAAGCATCGGATATTTGTCCGGCTTGTCATCACCCTCGGTTGTGCTTACCAAGGCTAGCTTGAAGGTTTCACCAAGGTCAAATTGCGATGGGCAAATCAGGTTACCTACATTCTCCACAAAAAGTACATCAAGTTTGTCGAGATCAAAATAACCCAGGACTTTCGAAATGCTGTGAGAGTCGAGATGACATCCTCCTTCCGTATTAATGACAACTATCGGGATGTTGTATTTCTTCAGCCGCTGAGCATCTCTGTCAGTAGTTATATCTCCTTCAACTATTCCTAATCTGAATTTTTCTCCAAGCTCTTCACAGGTACGTTCCAGGAGAGTAGTCTTCCCGGCACCGGGGGAACTTATTACGTTCACCATTAATACTTTCTTCAATTCAAGCAGTTTTCTAACCTCGTCAGCCTTATTCTGGTTCCTGTCAAGGATATTCTTCATGATCTTTATTTCCATTTCTACTCTCCTTCTATACTTTTGATAAATAATTCTTTTCCACTTATAATATCGAGATCGGTTGAGAAGCAGACATTGCACTTAAACCGGTTTTCTTTCACAAGGAAATCATTGCCACACTTAATACATTTCATTTTTACGGGAACGATTTCAATAAATACATCAGCATCATTTGCAATAGTATCGCGGACAGTTTCCCTGAATGCATATTCAAAGATTTCAGGTACTATCTGAACCAGTTGTCCGAAAATTATATTCACCCTGGTTACCTTAGACAAGCTCTCCCTTTTTGCTGTTTCAAGTACAATTGCTGAGAGATCCTCTGCTATCTTTATTTCATGCATATTTCATGTCTTAACAGATCCTAGGTAACTGCACACCTGATGGCATATCGAGTATGCGTTTCCCTCCGACAGATGTATGTAAAACAACCAGATTCTTTTTATCATGGATAATTTCCCCGATTATTTCCGCTTGTTTTCCCAGCTGATCTGACCTGAGAATATCAAGTATTTTTGAGGCCTCCCCGGCACCAGCAACAATAAGCATTTTCCCCTCATTTGCCAGATATAATGGATCAAATCCCAGCATCTCACACAATCCCCTTACAGGATCATCGACCGGAATGGAAGCTTCGTCTATGGCAATACCTGACCTGATCATACCGGAAAGCTCATTTAACACGGTGGCCAGCCCTCCTCTGGTCAGGTCACGCATAAAACGTATCTCATTACAATTTCTTAAAAGACTATCTGTCAAATGGTTTAAGGATGCACAGTCTGAAATTACCGGAGTTGTGAAGCTTAGCTTTTTACGTGCCCCAAGGACTGCAATCGCATGATTTCCCAAAGATCCGTTGATAATAAGTTTATCGCCTGGTTTTATGTGATTACCCTTACTTAAGTGTTCCAGTCCATGATTAAGTATTCCTGTTCCGGAAGTTGTTATAAACAGCTTGTCACATTTTCCCTTCTCAATAACTTTAGTATCACCTGTAACGATCTTTACACCAGCTTTCATTGCTTCCTCTGCCATTGACTCCGCAATTATGATCAGGTCATTCAACGGAAAGCCCTCTTCAATAATAAATGAGGCAGCAATATACATCGGACAGGCACCTGATACTGCAAGGTCATTTATCGTCCCACATATTGCAAGCTTGCCAATATTTCCCCCGGGGAAAAACAGAGGATCCACAACATAGGAATCAGTAGTAAATGCCAGTGTATTGCCGGAAACTTTAAGAATCGCCGAATCTGTCAAAGGTTCATTCATCCCGAACCTTTTAACAAATACTTTGCTTATAAGCTCATGTGTCAGCTTACCTCCACTTCCCTGGTTCAACGAAATAAAATCATTCATTTATCAAGTCTGTATTTATACCAGGTATTACATGAACCTTCATTTGAAACCATACAGGCACCTATGGGATTTTCAGGAAAACAGATATTCGCAAAAAGAGGACATTCTGCCGGCGTTTTCAGTCCTCTGAGAATTTCTCCGCAGATGCACAATTCATTATCTTCCCGATGGATGCTGCGGACAGGTATTATCTTCTCTGCATTATACCTGCTAAAATCATTTCTCAGATCAAGCCCGCTTAAAGGAATTACGCCAAATCCTCTCCAATATGCATCGCATGGTTCAAAAACTTCGGAAAGGTACTTCTGAGCAACAGAGTTTCCATCCGCTTTAACAGCCCGGTTATATTGGATCTGCACAGATGGAGTTTTTTTATTTACCTGTCTGATCAGCATCAGTACAGATTGCAAAATATCAGTTGGCTCAAAGCCCGTTATCACGCAACCTATTTTATATTTTTCAGGAATAAAGTTAAAGATTGAAGAGCCGGTTATGGTAGCAACATGTCCCGGACAGATAAAACCATTGAGAGTTACCCCTTCTCCTAAAATGGCTTCCATGGCCGGGGGCATTATTTTATGTGCACATAAAAGAAAAAAATTATCAATTTTATCTTTTTCCGCCTGTTTTATTGTAATTGCAGTCCCAGGTGCAGTTGTTTCAAAACCTATTCCCAGAAAAATGATTTTGTTTTCAGGATTGTTCTTTGCAATTGTAAGTGCTTCCAGACCGGAAAGTACTATTCTTATGTCCGCACCTTCAGCTTTCTATTTTTCGAGCGATGAAGCTGATCCGGGAACTCTTATAAGGTCTCCGAAAGTGGTTATGATAACCTCTTTCATTTCAGAATAAGCAATTGCCTTATCTATAAAATCTGTACCTGTGACGCATACCGGACAACCTGGTCCTGATATCAGCCTTATATCCGGGGGTAGCAAAGAAGGGATACCAAACCTGTGTATTGCAGCTGTATGACCACCGCACACCTCCATAAAAGTATAATTTCGTATGACTGATTTTCCAATCTGTTCAGTCAGTTTTAATATCAAATCTTTATTCCGGTACTCATCAATATACTTCATACAATATCATTCATTCCGGATATTATTCATCTCCTCAATTATTTTCAGAGTTTCAGCAGCTTCTTTTTCACTTATTTTCTGTATGGCAAATCCGGCATGCAGCAGGATATAGTCTCCGACGCTGGCATTTTCAATCATATGCAGGCCGGCTTTAAATAAAGTTCCTCCGGCAGAAACTTCTGCCATGTTGCCATCAATAGACTCAATCCTTGCCGGGATACTAAGACACATTATCTTCTTAATTTTGATGCAATTACTAATTGACCGAGAGATATCCCTCCGTCATTGGCCGGCACAAGGTGATTTGTGAAAACCTTAAACCTGTTCCGGTTCAAAAGATACAAAGATTTTTCCAGAAGGTGTTTATTCTGAAAGACTCCTCCTGAAAGAACCACTTTGTTCAGGGATGTTTCTTCCCGTATCTTCCTGGATACTTTAAGAATTACCCGGGCGACAGTGTTGTGAAATTTTGCTGATATGACAGAAACCTTCTGCCGGGGCAGGTCTTCCAGAATTGCATTTATTGTATCAGCGAATTCAATAGTTCCGGTTATCCTGAATGGATAAAAATCATTTGTATCTTCATCAATTGCAGACTCAAGCCGCATAGGTGCTTCAGAATCAAAACTTGCTTTAGAGCAAAATCCAAGGATTGCAGAAACAGCATCAAAAAGACGACCAGCCCCCGAGGATAAAGGTGAATTCACCTTACTGATCAGCATTTCTTCGACCAGAAGTAACTTTTTATCATCGATCGGTTTAAAGAGAGGCAAAGATTTATAATCAAATTTGCCATCTGAGTATTTATGCAGATAAGAGAATGCCATTCTCCACGGTTCATCGATTGCTTTTTCACCACCGGGCATAGGGATATAATCAAAATGGGTAAACCGTCTGAAGTTTTTCAGATCGGCAATCATAAACTCACCACCCCATATATTACCATCTGAACCGAAACCGGTCCCGTCAAGGCTTATTCCTATAACCTCCTCATCGAGTCCATGTTCAGCTATACATGATGCAATATGGGCATGGTGATGCTGAATCCTGACCACTGGTACATTTAATTCATTATGAAGGACTTCAGCATAATCAGTAGAAAGATAGTCAGGATGAAGATCACAGGCAACATATTCAGGTTTAAATTTAAAAAGACCTGAAAACCTGTCAATTGTCTCAATAAAAAAATTATAAGTTGGTACATTTTTAAGATCGCCGATATACTGGCTCATTACAGCCTGGTTTCCTTTCCCGATGCAAAAACTGTTTTTCTGTTCGGCTCCAAGTGCCAGGATACCTTCAACATTGAATTTCAGATCAACCGGTCGTGGAACAAATCCCCGTGAACGACGAATCAGGCTCGGCTTATGGTCAATAATTTTTATTACCGAATCATCTGTCCTGTTAATTATTTGCCTGTTATAGCTCAGGAAAGAGTCGGCAACAGGCTTTAATAGCCTTTCGGCTACAAAATCATCGATAATAATCGGTTCATCAGAGATATTACCACTGGTAAGGACTACAGCCTCTGTTTTGAGTATCCTGAAAAGCATATAATGAACCGGCATATAGGGAAGCATTGCACCAATTGTATTGAGTCCGTTGCTTACCGGTGTAGATAATTTCTTACTTTGTTTCAGGATAAGTATCGGCTTTCGCCATGAATTCAGCTCTTTTTCCTCTGTTTCATCAGTACAGCAGTAATTTTTTAAAGCATTCATATCCCTGAACATCACTGCAAATGGCTTTGAATCGCGTTGTTTTCTTTTTCTCAATTCATTAACAGCATTGTCATTCAGTGCATCGCACATCAGGTGATAACCACCAAGGCCTTTGATCGCAACTGTTTTTCCCGAAGCTATCTGTACAGATATCTCTTCCAGTATCTGCTTAATATTACCAATGCTTTTTACGGAATCCTTGTAACTGTAAACAGGCCCGCATGAATTACAGGCAATGGGTTGTGCATGAAAGCGGCGGTTTAAAATATCATTATATTCTGAATTACAATTCCTGCACATCCTGAAATTCTTCATTGCGGTTGTCGGACGATCGTAGGGTAATCCTTCAATGATTGTAAATCGCGGGCCACAGTTGGTACAGTTAATAAAGGGATAATCTATTCTTTCAGGATCTTTCCCGAGGTCATTGAGGCATTCCTCACAGACAGCTATATCCGGACTTATTTCAGTAATCTGGTTGTTGATGGTTTTACTGCCAGTAATTTTGAAACTGTCATAACCGGTGAAATATGTCAGGTTTATTTCTATTGATTTTATCTGTGATGCCGGAGGGGCATTCTGAAGAATATCATTGCTGAACCGGTCAATTGTCTTTAGATCACCCTGAACTATAACAGACACGCCGTCAGTTCTGTTATCCACTTCACCAACAAGTCCGTATTTCGCGGCCATTCTGCAGATAAATGGGCGGAATCCTACACCCTGAACCAATCCCCTGATCAGTATTTCATATCCCTGTATAATAGTTCTATGTTTTTAAGTCCGTCAGCTTTTATAAGATTATGCACATAATAGATCACACTTTCCAGTTCATCACACAGGTTGACATTGTTTATTATCACGTCAGATGGTACTTTAAGAAGTACCGGAGCAAAGTTCACTATCCCCTTTATCCCATAACGTATCAGCTCATCTGCAACCTGCTGTGCAGAAATTTCCGGCACCGCAAGAATTGCCACTTTTACCCTGAACCTGTCGATGATCTCTTTTAACCGGCTCATGGAATATACCGGTAAATCAGATCTTATTTTCTGCTTGAAAGGATCAATATCAAAAGTGGCAACAATATTCATATTACGCTGAACAAATTTGCTGTACTTCGATAACGCAAGTCCGAGGTTCCCCATGCCTATAAGAACAATATTGTGGTCTTTGTTACGATGGAATATTGTCTCCATTTTTTCAAGCAAACAGTTAATATCATATCCACCACGTTTATTACCCTTGATGTTGAACTCAGAAAAATCCTTTCTTACCTGGTCGGAGGTGACTCCTGTTTCATTAGCAAGTGTATAAGAAAATACCTTTTCAACTCCCATCATCTTCAGTCTTACAAGGCATGCCCGATATAGAAAAATCCTTTTCAGACTGTTTTTTACAATATATTTTGTGATTTGTTTCACATCAAATCTTATTTAATTATTTCAATCTGCAAGTTAAATATTTTTTCAGATATAAAATAAATTTTTTAAATAATTGATATAATGCATTTTATAATATATTTTTCAATCAGTACTTAAAAAATATTGATTTTTTATTGATTTTTATTTTCATTGAATATAATTTTATATGTGAATCTTCTCACATAAATGTATTATCTGAGCATTACTAAGGAAGAATGGGATATAGCAGTGGAACAATTGTTATTATCCTATACCATTTTCGCTCCTGTAGAAAATGAGTTTGGTCAGGATTATGAATTGATGAGACCGGCAGATATATCAAGAATATCATATAATAAACCAAAGCCAGCAACTCCCTTAAAAAATTTCTTCCTCCCGGTTAAGGAAAACGTTACAACCCAACCTCAATCTGACAAACCAAGAATTATTTTAGGTATTCCAAATTGTGATATCCAGGGACTTGGTATACTGGATGAGATCTATCTTGATAAAGATTTCAATGATTTATACTACAGTAATCGTCGCGACAACACAATCCTGATTGCTTCCGACTGTTTTGGTATCCTCGAGCATTGCCACTGTTTATCTTATAATATTAAACCATATTCATTTGAAAGAGCTGACATGGCAGTTATACACAGGGATGGTATGATTATATTAAGAGTCATATCGGCAAAGGGTGAAGAATTAACAAAGAAGATCCCTCATGTACAGCCTCTCACTGACGGAACCATCATCTCGGCGATTGATACTGAACACAATAAGACGGAAGACCTGCTCAGATCATCAAACAAAGGACTTCCGGATTATTCAAGTACTGGATCGCTGGTTAAGAAGGCAAATAATGAGATTTGGGAAAAATATTCATCTCATTGTGTATCATGCGGAGCATGTACAACTATCTGTCCAACCTGTACATGTTTTCTTCTGATTGACAAACCAGGTTTTGAGAAAGTGAAACAGATGGATGCCTGTCAGTATCCTGGCTTTGAAAGGGTAGCCGGAGGGGAAGATGCACTTTTCGAACTTCATAACCGGTTCAGGAACAGATATATGTGTAAATATGTCTGGAAACCCGGGAAATTCAAATCTCTGGCTTGTACCGGTTGTGGTAGATGCATTGAAGCATGTATTGGTAAAATCAATAAGAATGAACTTTTTATGGAACTCGTTTAAGAGTCTGTTATGGTAAATGACAAGAACATATATAAACCTCTCAGGGCAAAACTTAAGGATGTTATTGACGAGTCACCGCTGATAAAAACACTTGTTCTTATTCCTGAAAAACAATTCTCATTTAAAACAGGTCAGTTTATCGAATTATCTGTCGATGGGATTGGCGAGGCTCCGTTTACTCCTTCTTCTTCTCCTCTTGTAACAGAAAAACTTGAAGTAACAATTATGAAAACGGGGTACGTGACCGAATACATGCATAACCTTAAACCAGGGGTATTCATGGGGATCAGAGGACCATACGGAAGAGGCTATCCTGTTGAAAAATTCTTCGGAAAGGAGGTATTGATTCTTGGCGGAGGCTGTGGCCTTGCCCCTATCAGGTCTCTGCTTTATGCGCTGGAGGCTATCAAGGATAAACTGATAAAGGTGATTCTCTGCTATGGATCCAAAACGCCTACCGATTGTATATATAAACCTCTCTTTAACCGTTTGAATATTACAGAGAAATTTGAAGCCTACCGTACAGTCGACAAAGCTGAGGAGGGATGGGATGGTTCTGTGGGTGTGGTCACAACTCTGCTGAACAAAATAAAGGTTGACATAAAAAATTCTATTGCTGTTGTATGTGGTCCTCCTATTATGATGAAATTCGGGACTATCAGGCTTCTTGAAATGGGATATCAAGAAGATCAGATCTACCTGTCCATGGAAAAGAATATGTCGTGCGGTCTCGGTAAATGCGGACATTGCATGATGGGAGAATTTTTTGTCTGCAAGGATGGACCTGTGTTTACTTATAACGAGTTAAAAAATACTCCGGATATTTGGAAATAGACAAAATTTTCTGATTAAACAATTTAATCTGAATTAATTAATGAAGACAGAGGGCAAGAAACTGACATCGACAGACTTTAAAAAAATAAGGTTTTTCGATCATTACACCGACAAGCAACTGGATACCATTGCGCGGATGAGCTCGGTAAAAGAATTCAGGGTGAAGGAGATTTTATTTGAACAATATGATGAACTCTCTGATGTTTATGTTCTTCTTGAAGGATCTTTATCTCTTGGAATCAGCCTGGCAAAGGAAAAGAGAATCCATCTTGGTACTATTGAGGAGGGTCAGATGTTTTCGTGGTCTGCCGTTTTCAGTCCGTATATCTCAACTGCATGGGTGATGGCGACTACACCAGCAAAAGTCATTTCCATTGATGCAAAAACACTTAATAAAGAAATTGAAAAAGATTGTGATTTCGGATTTAAAACGATGTCAAAAATTGCACAGACTATTTCACACCGGTTAAGTGATACAAGATTCCAGCTTATGAACCAGTTAATGTTATAAATAAACAGGAACCAGACACTAATTTACCTGATTAACGAAGCTGATATGGCTCAGAAGATTCTGATAGATATGATAAAATTAAGGGCTGCAATGGTTGAAAATTCTTCCATGGTACTGCCCGAAGCCTTATTCTATCCATCAGGCAATTCAAACGGACTGAAGAGTGTCCGTGAGCTTGCCATATTCAGGTTTACCTGCAGGAAATGTGAAGATGCACCCTGTATAGGTGTTTGTCCGGCCGATGCACTTGAAAAAGATGAAGATGGAATAATTACACGGTATACCAATCTTTGTGTATCATGCAAGTCATGTGTAACAATATGCCCTTTTGGAACAATGATGACCGATTTCTTTAAACATCACAGGAACAGGGATTTGTTTTTTGATCTTGAAGATGTAAATGAGGTCGAAAAATTTATTAAAGCCTGTCCTCCAGGTACTGTTACTTTTACTGATGATGATGAATCTCCTGAAAAAAATATTTATAAACTTAATGATAAAGTGCTCATTAAAGAATATTTGTATATCACTGAAAAACAGTAAATAACACTAATATGGCGGTTAATTTGTTTTATTTCCTTGTCTTCCCCGGTCTGCTGTTTGCTGCAACAGTAGGAGCTTTCTTATCCTGGTTCGACAGGAAAATTACTGCCAGGGTACAATTCCGGAAAGGGCCGCCTTTACTGCAGCCATTTTACGATTTCTTCAAATTATTACTGGTTAAAGAGACAATATTACCAAAGCACGGATCACCTGTGATCTTTCTGCTGGCTCCTGTACTCTCAGTTTTCGGGGCAACAACTGCCGGGATTTTTATACTCCTGCCATTATTTAATATTACTACCGGATTCAGGGGAGACCTCCTGGTTATCTTCTACCTTCTTACAATTCCTTCATTTTCTTATATAATCGGATCTCTGGCCTCGGCCAATCCACTGGCTGCCGTGGGAGGATCCAGGGAAATGAAGCTGATCCTGAGTTACGAACTGACCTTCCTTCTTTTCATTGCCGGAGTTATTATGAAATGCGGACAGGAGTTTAACCTCTATACTATTATACAGACACAGCAGGAGGGTTCACCTTTTATCGGAAGCATTTCCGGAGTGCTCCTGTTCATTGTCGGGATATTCTGTATACAGGCAAAACTGGCACTCGTACCGTTTGATATGCCGGAAGCTGAAGCTGAAATAACAGAAGGAATTTTCATTGAATATTCAGGAGCAGCATATGCACTTATTAAACTGGCAAAATATATCATGTTATTTATCCTGCCGGCTTTTCTTATTGCATTGTTGATGAACGGTTTCAAACTCGAAGGAATAAATATCCTTTGGGCTGTACTTAAAGTTATTATGGTTGTTCTTATTCTTACACTTATTAGAAATACAAATCCCAGGATCAAGATCAAGCAAGCGGTTAATTTCTTCCTTATCTGGATGAACCTCCTTGCTGTTATTGCACTGGTGCTGATTGCTTTTGGTTATTAAATATTAGTAGTTGTGGGTTTTAAAGATTATTGCTTCAAAAAGTCTCTCTGGGTTTTCCACTTCGGTGGAGCATCCTGCAATAATTGCGATATAGAGATACTGGACTGTCTGACACCAAGACACGATCTGGAACGGTTCGGTATTCTTCTGGTCGGCAGTATAAGGCACGCTGATGTCCTCCTGGTCAACGGATCAATTAACACCCGCGATAAGGATAGACTCCTGGAGATTTATAATCAGGCTCCCAAACCCATCCTTGTCGTTGCAATAGGTGCCTGCGGCTGTACAGGAGGTATTTTCGCTGAGAGTATCACTTTTGCAGGACCAGTGGACAAGATTATACCGGTAAATGCTTATATCCCGGGATGTCCGCCAAAACCTGAAGCTATAATTGCAGGAATTGTGAAACTGGTGAATAAGTCATAGGTGCAAGGTGCAGGGTGCAAGATATAAGACAAAAGAACGAGGAACGAGAAACGAAAAACGCGAAACGAGGAACATAGATACGATGGTGATTATAGAAAAACTTAAAGAAAACTTCAGTTCTGACATTCTTGAGATAGTTACAAAGAATGAGAAACGAATTATTGTTACAATAAAGCCTGATTCAATAATTAATATTGCTGAATATTTATACAAAACAGCAGGACTAAGGTTTATAATTGCTTCAGCCCTGCATACTAAAAAAGGATTTGAGATACATTATCATTTCAGTATGGATTCAACAGGACTGGTACTCAATATTCATGTTATACTTGACAAAGAGAATCCGCAGATTGAATCGCTTTCGAATATGTTCAATGCATCAAACTGGATTGAAAGAGAGATGCATGAGCTATTCGGTATCAATTTTCTCAATCACCCCAACCAGGAGAAGCTGATATCTGATGGCAACTGGGCAGAAGGCGTTTACCCTTACAGGAAAGAGTTTAAGTAATGACCGGAGTTAAAAGATGAGCAAAAAGACAATCATACCAATAGGCCCCTATCATCCTTTGCAGGAGGAACCGGAATTATTTAAGCTGTATTGTGATGGCGAAATTGTTAAGGACATAAAATGGGAAACCGGCTATAATCACAGGAGCATAGAAAAGCTCAGTGAATCTAAAACATATGACCAGGTTTTCTTCCTGGTGGAACGTATATGCGGCATATGTTCAACTTCACATCCTTTTGCTTTTGCCAATGCTGTTGAAGAAATTGGCAATATTGAAATTACTGACAGGGCTAAATATATCAGATCGATCATTGGTGAACTGGAACGTATTCACAGTCACCTGTTATGGGTCGGACTTGCAGGTCATTTCCTCGGATATAATACTGTTTTCATGTGGGCATGGAAATACCGCGAACCGGTTCTTGATCTGTTCGAAATGATCACCGGTAACAGGAACAGTTATGCAATGTTTAAAGTAGGAGGTGTTCGCAGGGATATTGAAAATGTTAAAATATCCATTATCCGTAAAACTCTCAGCGATATCAGGAAAAAAACCGATCTGCTTGCAGGAGCCGTAATGGATGATCCGGTAATTCATGCCAGGACGAAAGGTGTCGGTATCCTTACCAGACAGGATGTTATTGATTATGCTGCCGTTGGTCCTACCGCAAGAGCTTCAGGAGTAGCTATCGACGTAAGAAAAGACGATCCCTATGCAGCTTATCCGTTGGTTAACTGGAAAGTAATTACAGCACAGGCAGGTGATGTATTCGCCAAAGCAGAGGTCAGATTGCTGGAGATGTATGAATCCATTTCAATTATTGAACAGTGTCTTAATGGACTGGAAAAAGTAAAGGAGGGAGAAATCACAGTAAAGGTTAAAGAAATCCCTGAAGGAATTGGGACCGGACGTGCAGAGGCACCGAGAGGAGAAGTTTTCCATTTTGTTGTATCAGATGGTTCTAACTCGCCTGCCAGACATAAAATACGGGCTCCGAGTTATGTAAATATTGCCACATTTAAAAAATCATGCATAGGGCAGACAATTGCAGATGCCACTATCTCGCTTGCTGCTGTCGATCCATGTTACTGCTGCACTGAACGTATGGCAGTTGCTTATGATATTAACTCAGGGAAAAGGATTATGAACGCAAATGAGTTGATAGATTGTTCGATAATGAGAACGGCCGAAATGAAGAAAAACCTAATCAATAATTAATGAATGAGTTTGTCTCCATAGTACCCCAGCCTTCAGTTTGCGGTCATCTGCAATTTATGATTTTATTACCCGTTATCGTTGGACTTCTGCTGTTTTTAATTCCTGATAAATACAACAGATTTAAAGGGATCTTTGCTCTGATAATAAGTGTAATTGCAGGTTATTTCACTCTTTCATTATTCACTTCAGCAATTCAGATGACTGTTCTGAACGAGATTCTTGGAAAATCCTGTCAGGCAATATTCGGTCTGGACCTCATGAAGGATTCAACCAGCTTTTTTACATTCACTATCGACAATGTAAGTAAGCTTATAATTCTTTTCATAAGCCTTTTTGCCTTCCTGATCCTGCTTTATTCAATTGCTTATATCAAAACAGGCAGAGTTAAAAACTATTATACATGGTTCCTTATTACAATTGGTTGCTCTTATGGAGCAGTTCTGTCTGATAACCTGCTGTTATTCCTGACTTTCTGGGGTATTCTTGGAATTACGCTTTACAAACTGATTCCGGGACATAATGAGGAGAGTTCAGCTACTGCCAAGAAAACCCTTATCCTTATCGGAGCTTCAGATACCATAATGATTATCGGGATCGCCCTTTTATGGAGGCTAACCGGGTCATTCAGCATGAACTCTATATCATTGCCAACAAACAATCCTTTATCGGTTGCAGCATTCCTGGCATTGTTAGTAGGCAGTTTCACAAAAGCAGGTGCTTTCCCCTTCCACACATGGGTTCCGGATTATGCAAAGGATGCTCCTGCCTCTTCATCTGCACTGCTGCCTGCATCGCTCGATAAACTGCTTGGCATATATTTCCTGGCAAGGATTACGACTGATATTTTCATCCTTACAGACGGAATAAGATTACTCCTTCTTACCATAGGTGTAATCACCATCATCATTGCTGTTATGATGGCTCTCGTTCAGCACAATTACAAACGTCTTCTCGGATTTCACGCAGTTTCACAGGTAGGATATATGATCGTCGGATTCGGACTTGGTTCACTTATCGGTATTGCCGCTGGTTTGTTCCATATGATTAATCATGCTCTTTATAAAAGCGGCCTGTTCCTTTCCGCCGGATGTATTGAGTACCGTACAGGAGAGGAAAACATCGATGAGCTGGGAGGTCTGTCAAAAGCAATGCCTGTTACATTTTTTGCGGCTCTTATTTTTGCGATGTCAATTTCCGGAGTACCTCCGTTGAATGGTTTCGCTTCAAAATGGATGATTTACCAGGGAATTATTGATTTTGGAAGCGGTACTGGGTTAGCAAACAAACTCTGGGTAATATGGCTTGGATTAGCTGTTTTTGGATCAGCTCTGACTCTTGCCAGTTTTATTAAATTTATCGGAGGAGTTTTTCTGAGCCGCAGCAAACCAGCGCTTGAGAAAGTGCGTGAGGTACCAGCATTAATGTGGATTCCTTTAGTTGTACTTGCATTGTTCTGCATTGTTTTTGGTGTATTTGCAACAAATTTCATTGTACCCAAACTATTTATGCCGATAACAGGTGAATTTGTATTTACCGGATACTGGAATTCCACGTTTGTCTCCCTCCTTATTCTGATTTCAATTATTCTGGGAATTATTGTTTATTTCGCAACCAGCCTGAAAAAATTCAGGACAGAGGATAGTTTCATCGGAGGTGAGAAGATACAGGACAGTACAAGCTATCCGACTCCTGAATTCTATAAAACCTTCGGAGAGTTTAAGTTCTTAGCCTGGATGTACAGGAAAGCAGAAGAAAAGTTATTCGACATTTATGATTTATCAAAGCAGTTTGTGCTATGGTTAAGTCATAAACTTAGTGAAGCTCATACCGGTGTATTGCCGGGTTATGTTATCTGGGTCTGTGCAGGACTAATCATTATGTTGCTCATTATGATATAAATAACTGAAATTTGAACTAAATGGAACTGTCCATATCTATAATAACGGGTTTAATGATTTTAGGAGCATTGTACGCTATCCATGCTAAGGATCTGCTTTCATCAGTAATAGCTTGTGGCATTGTAGGATACAGTTTAGTAATATGTTTTCTCTTACTGAAAGCTCCCGACCTGGCGATTGTCCAGATTGTAGTTGATACAATAACTTTAATTATAATGGTTGCAGTTGTCCTCGACAGTTCTCGGGAGGAATCATATTCAAAGCTTGACACACATGGGTATATTTCTGCAGTAACCGGTATTTTAATGATTGTGATACTTCTCTATTTCTTTGCTATTTCAATTCAGTCGCTTGATGTTCTTGGGAAAAGCACATTACGAATGGCAAATTATTATATTGAAGGTGCTGCGCAAAAAACAGGAAGTGCAAACCTTGTTACTGGTGTCGTTTTTGACTTCAGGGGTTATGATACTATGGGTGAAGCAGTTGTACTTGTAACTGCTGTATTGGGTGTGCTGACAATTTTAAGATTAAAAGGAAAAAAATAAGTTTCCATGAAAGGTATGACATTAATAGTAAAAAAGACTACTCAGCTTATCGCGGGTATGATATTCATGTATGGAATTTATGTCATAGTGCATGGTCATCTTACGCCCGGAGGAGGATTCGCCGGAGGAGTTATTATTGCGGGTTCGCTTATCCTTGTTACACTTGCCTATGGCGGTGAATTTCTGAAACTTGTAAAAGAAGAGGCAGGGACTACCATTATTGAAAGTATGGCTACTATCATGATAATCATGATTGCCACCGCAGGTTTCTTATTCGGGACAAAGATCTTTTTTAACAATTTCCTTCCCAAGGGTGTTGTTGGACAACTCGTAAGTGCAGGTGTTTTACCTCTGTACAACATTTTTGTTGGGACCGAAGTGGCCGCATCAATATTTATAATATTTCTTTCACTAATAATCTTTAAGGAGGAGTCACCGCAATGATCGCATATATAATGTGTTTCATATTATTTCTCGTGGGATTGTATGGGGTAATAACAAGGAGGAACCTGGTTAAGATAGCAGTTTCAATGTCTATAATGGAAATAAGTACATTCCTCTTCTTTGCTCTGGTGGGATATATCGACGGAGGAGTTGCACCAATAGTTGATCCCGCTGATCCTGTCAAAACTTATGTCGATCCATTACCTCAAGCCCTGGTGCTTACAGCTATTGTAATCGGACTGGCAACAACCTCAATGCTGATGGCTATTATTATAAGGCTTTACAGAAAATACGGGACGTTTGATATCAGAGAGATAAAAAACTTAAAAGGATAAATATGAATCCGCTGATACCATTATTTGTTGTTATTCCTCTGGCTGGAGCTTTCCTGATCATGATTATTGGAAGGTTTGTCAAAGAGTTTAACAAGTACTTTGCATCTCTGATACTTTTTTCCCTTGCCCTAATAAGTTTCTATTTCCTTTTTATAACCCGAGAAAACTTATTTGTATATAAAGTCGGAGGTTGGGAACCAATAAATAATATTCCTATTGGAATTTATATGGTTATGGATGGCTTCACTGCAATTGTAGTTTGTATTATAAACCTTATAGGTTTCTTATCAGCCTTTTATTCAATCTCTTACATAAAAAGATATACTTCAGAAAACTATTTCTACGCTTTATTTTGTCTTATGATTGCCGGAATGAACGGTGTTGTAATCAGTGGTGACATTTTCAATATCTTCGTTTTCCTTGAAATTTCGGTTATATCATCCTATGCTCTTGTAGCTTTCGGAGTTGAAAAAAATGAGCTGGAGGCTTCATTCAAGTACCAGGTTTTAGGGGGACTGGCCTCATTTTTAATCCTGTTTGGAATAGGATTCCTTTACTGGAAAACCAAAACACTGAATATTGCTGATATTAAAGGAGCTTTCAGTAATGGTTATGATAAAACATATTATCTGTTTGTTCAGATACTTCTATTAAGCGGCTTTGGTCTTAAAGCAGCCATTATTCCATTCCATGCATGGTTACCTGATGCACACTCGTCTGCTCCTTCACCAATTTCTGCAATGCTTTCAGGTGTACTTATTAAAGCAGTCGGAATTTATGTAATTATCCGACTATTTTTCAATATGTTCTTTATCAGTGAGGGGATGTCTGTCCTTATTACCACTCTTGGGACCCTTTCAATGGTAATTGGCGTTTTCCTTGCAATCGGACAATGGGATATTAAAAGACTGCTTGCCTATCACAGCATTAGTCAGATGGGCTATGTGGTTATGTCAGTCGGCATCGGAATGATGCTTATTTCAAAAGGAGTCAGAAACGAAGTTGCTGCATTAGCCATTGCCGGTGGAATTTTCCATCTTATCAACCATGCTGCTTTTAAAGGTCTTTTATTTCTTAATGCTGGAGCAATAGAATATTCGACCGGAACCCGCGACCTCAGGGAAATGGGCGGGTTGGCAAAAGCAATGCCTGTCACTTCGGCAACATCTTTTACAGCATCTATGTCCATTTCTGGTATACCGCCCTTTAACGGATTCTTCAGCAAGCTGATAATTATTATTGCTGCCGTAATGGCTCACTTTTATCTGTTAGCTGCCCTTGCTGCAATTGTCAGTATAATAACCCTTGCATCCTTCCTGAAATTTCAGCGGTATGCTTTTTATAATGAGGACCCGAATAAGAAAAAGAACAGCATTAAAGAGGTTCCATTTCCCATGCTGTTTAGTATGATTATATTAAGTATTATTTGCCTTCTGCTGAGTATGTTGGCTTTCCCCGGTATCCGGGAAGCCATACTGATGCCGGCAATTGACATTCTTATGGATCCTTCAAAGTATTCTTCACAAATAATTGGAATGTAAAATGAGATATGTAGCAGTATTCATATTATCCCTGATATTCTGGTTACTTTTAACCTTCAGATTCACTGTTCCGAACCTGATTGTCGGGTCTGTTGCAGCAGTAATTTGTTCAGCTATTTTTGCCAGGTATTATTTTCATAACGTTTATAAGTTTCTACAACCACACCGTTATTTCTGGTTTATCATTTACCTTTTCATTTTCGTCTGGGAATGCATTAAAGCTAATTTTGACGTTGCTTACAGGGTACTTCACCCAGCAATGCCAATTAGGCCCGGAATAGTGAAGGTTAAAACCACTTTAAAATCTGATTTTGCAAAAATGCTGCTTGCAAATTCAATTACGATGACACCCGGGACGATCTCAGTCGATATTATTGATGACAATCTTTTTATACATTGGATCTATATCAGGTCAGAAGATCCTGAAGTTTATACAGGAATGATTACGGGAGCATTTGAAAAGTATATTAAAAGGATAATAGAATGAGTGATTACCTGAACATATTGCTGTACGTCCAGATTGGATTAAGCGTAATCTGCCTCTACAGGATAATCAGAGGACCAACAATTCCTGACAGAATGGTTGGAGTTGATATTTTTGGGATTCTTGTTGTCGGTGTTTGCGCTATTATTTCAATACAAACTGAAAGATCCTTTATTCTTGATATTGGGATAGCTTGGATAATACTAAGTTTCATAGGAACTCTGACTTTGGCTAAATATTTAACCGGTAAAAAACTCAATGAATAATATGATAAGTCTGATATTCATAACGATCGGAATTACTTTTAACCTGTTAGGGTGTATTGGAATAATCAGGCTTCCTGATACTTATAACAGGCTTCAGGCAGCAACAAAATGTGTGACCCTTGGTTGCTGCAGCATCCTTCTTGGCGTTTGTTTTCATTTTGGATTCAGTGATGCAGGTATTAAAGCCCTTGTTGCAATACCTATACTATTTTTTGCTTCCACAGTGGGAGCACATGCCCTGATCAGAGGAACTTACCATTTTGGGATTAAGCTTGGAGAAAGAAGTATTAAAGATGATTATAAAGAAGCTGTAAAATGAAGTATCCAAAGATCAGAGAATTGAAGGAGGCCATCATTTCACTCGTTTCCCCGGCTTACACTTCAAAATTTCCAGCTGAGCCTCATATTCCTTTTGAGAATTTCAGGGGTAAGCCAGTTGTTGATGATGAAAATTGCGTTGGATGCGAAACTTGCGCTAATGTCTGTCCCCCAATGGCGATAACCAATACTGATGATAAAGAAAAAGGAATAAGGATAATAAAAAGAGATTATGGGAAATGTATCTTTTGCGGACAATGCCAGGAACACTGCATAACACAGAAAGGTGTGAAATTATCAGATAAGATCTTCGATATGGCAGTATTTGAAAGAGAAAAGTGTGTTGAATATCAGGAAAAAGAGCTGCTGATATGTGAAAGCTGCAATGCTGTTATTACCACAAAAGAACATCTTCATTATATGCACAGGAAGCTTGGTCCGAAAGCATTTTCCTCAATACTTAATCTCAACCTCCTCAATCAGAAATTAAAGCTGGCAGAAGGACAGGATGTTGATGTTGAGATAAAGGATGACCTGAAAAGAAAAGATATGTTCAATATCATTTGTCCGAACTGCCTGAGACAAATCCAAGTAAAATACTTATATAAAGGTGTTTAAGGACCTGGATAACCTTCTGTCTAAAAAGGAAAAGAAAATACTCTTTGTCGGAATAGGAAATCTCCTTAAAATGGATGATGGTGTAGGTGTTTATATAACCAGAAAAATAAAGAACAGAATCAATCTTTCATCCCTTATTGTAGAAGCCAGTATTGAAAACTATATTGGTAAGATAAACACCCTGAATCCTGATATACTTGTACTCATCGATTGTATGGATCTGGGATCAGCTGCAGGAACCTTTAAATTACTGCCATTAAGCCAGATACAGGATACGACTTTTAATACTCACAATATATCACTTAAACGGTTATCCGAGTTTTTTGCAATGCCGGTTTTTATACTGGGAATCCAACCAGAAAAAATTGGTTTTGGTGAAAATATTTCCTACCTTGTAAAGAATATTGCCGACAAAATTATTAAAAACATAAACAAACAGGAGGTAAATCATGGCTGTTGAATATTTATGCAAAATTTGCCGGGGACATTTAAATGTAAAAACTTCAATTGTCCTTGCTGCTTCAAAAGTTAACAGTTCCAAAAGAGGATTGATCTTTCTAAATCCCGAGATCGGGAACTACCTGACCACAACACATCCTACTTTCAAGATTGAAGAAGGTGCAGAATACACCTATACCTGCCCTATTTGTCATTCACAGTTAAATAGTGCCAAGTACAATCACCTGGTAAGAATAATAATGATTGATGAGGAAGGAAAGGAGTTTAACATTTATTTTTCGGGTATAGCCGGTGAAAAATGTACTTATAAGATAAGGGGCACCAGGATTGAGAAACAAGGACCTGATGCTGACCTGTACGACAAGTACTTTGATGTACCGGAAGAAGACCGGAAATACCTTTAATTCTGCCCTGCGATATTGGGTAGGAATGTTTCATACAACGGTCTTGCCCTATGTATGAACAATATTCACAGGCATCACATTTTTTCTGTCGGCAAATAATCCTATTTTTGTTTCCGTCTAAATTATTACGGTTAACTTATTAATTTCATGAATCAAGAAGTAAACAAAAGAGCAGCTGATAATATCCGCATTCTGGCAATGGCAATGGTGGAAAAAGCTAAGTCGGGTCATCCGGGGGGAGCAATGGGTGGTGCTGATTTTATTCATATCCTTTTTTCTGAATTTTTAAATTTTGATCCTGACGATCCGAAATGGATTAATCGTGACCGGTTTTTTCTTGATCCCGGACATATGTCACCAATGCTGTATTCAGTTCTGACTTTAACAGGCCATTTCAAGGTTGATGAACTGAAAGGATTCAGACAATGGGCAAGTCCAACACCTGGTCATCCTGAACTCGATGTAATGAGAGGTATTGAAAATACGTCAGGTCCATTGGGACAAGGACACACAATGGCTGTTGGAGCTGCTATAGCTGAGAGATTCCTTGCTGCCAGATTCGGTGAATTGTTTGCACATAAAACTTTTGCATTTATTTCCGATGGAGGTGTCCAGGAAGAGATATCCCAGGGAGCTGGCCGCCTGGCCGGTTTTCTGGGCCTCAACAACCTTATAATGTTTTATGATTCCAATGATATCCAGCTATCAACCGAAACAAAAGCAGTAACATCTGAAGATACTGCAATGAAATATCGCTCATGGGGATGGGAGGTTATCGCAATTGAAGGGAATGACCACAGTCAGATAAGAAAAGCTCTCGGTAATGCTGTAAAGTCAAAAGTCAAACCCGTAATCATTATTGGCAAGACAATAATGGGGAAAGGTCTTGTAGATAATGCCGGGAACAGTTTCGAAAGAAAAACTTCTACACACGGTATGCCTGTAAGTGAGGCAGGTGGTTCTTTTGAAAAGTCACTGGTCAATCTTGGAGGAAATATCTCCGATCCTTTCTGCATCTTTGAAGATGTCAGACATCATTACAAAAAAGTCCTTGATAAAAAACGAAAGATTGCAGAAGAGTGGAAAAAAGAGAAAGGTAAATGGGCTTCTGAAAACACTGAACTCGATAAAAAACTCCGGTTATTCTATTCCGGTAACCTTCCTGAAATAGATTTCAGATCGATACAGCAAAAAGAAGGTACGGCAACAAGAGCTGCATCTGCTGCAGTCCTCAACGTGCTTGCGGGTAAGATTGAGAATATGGTGGTCGCCTCAGCCGATCTGTCAAACTCCGATAAAACAGACGCTTTCCTTAAGAAGACAAAGGCATTTACAAATGGTGATTTTTCAGGTGCATTCCTTCAGGCAGGAGTATCAGAGCTTACAATGGCTGCAATCATGAATGGGATGGCACTTCATGGAGGTGTTATACCTGCTTGCGGAACATTCTTTGTCTTCTCCGATTATATGAAACCAGCCGTCAGGCTTGCATGTCTTATGAGTTTACCGGTGAAATATATCTGGACTCATGATGCTTTCCGTGTCGGAGAAGACGGTCCTACACACCAACCCGTCGAACAGGAAGCACAGATACGGTTGATGGAGCATCTCAGGAACCATCATGGAGATAACAGTATGCTTGTGCTTCGACCTGCCGATTCCATCGAAACAAGCATTGCATGGAAAATTGCACTGGAAAATAAGAAGACGCCAACAGCACTTATCCTTTCACGACAGAATATAAAAGATCTGCCTTCCGACAAAAATGACAGATATGACGATGCACTCCAGTTGAAAAACGGAGCATATATTGTTCAGGATTGTAAAGGTAAGCCGGATATTATTCTGGTCGCAAGCGGTTCAGAGGTTGCCACTCTTGTCGAAGGGGCTTCCCTGCTAAGGAAAGATAATCTGAATGTAAGAATCGTCTCGGCCCCTTCCGAAGGATTATTCAGACAACAACCTGATTCTTACCAGAAATCAGTAATACCTGAGAACATTCCGGTGTTTGGATTAACTGCTGGATTATCAGTCACTTTACAGGGTCTTGTTGGACCAAGAGGCAGAATCTGGGGAGTAAACAGTTTTGGCTATTCTGCACCCTACAAGGTTCTTGATGAAAAATTCGGTTTTACTGCAGAGAACGTTTACCGTCAGGTAAATGAGTACCTGGCTCAGTTTAAGATGTAAACATTATGATCATTCGTTGAAGGCCGCCTTATCAGCGGCCTTTATTGGTTTAATTTTAGTAAATTAGATAAATTTTTGAATTTATGTCCACTTAATTAAAATGTCTGAAATGAAAAAACTTATTTGCATCCTTTTTAATCTTGCATGCTTTTTTATCACGCCATTACTCGGACAAATTGATACACTTGATATTACTTACGAAGTAGCAGATACTTTAAATAAGAATATCAGGCTATTTGAGAGCAACGAGCTGCTGGAATTTTCCCTTCGATTTGATATTACAGCTTACAGACGGGCAAGATCAGATAAGGAATATCTGCCCGCCATCCTCACTTATCATATCAGTGAAACAGATTCAATAAATAAAGAATTAAAATTAAAAGCGCGCGGCATCATGCGTCTGGTCTACTGTGACTTTCCTCCTATCAGATTAAATTTTAAAAAGACTGAATCCCCTGATGATGAATTCAGCAATATTAATAAATTGAAGGTAGTTACACATTGTAAACTTGGTAATGAGGAAAATATATTAAAAGAATATCTGATATATAAGCTTTATAATATACTTACGGATAACAGTTACAGGGTAAGGCTGGCAAGAATCAATTATATAAATACCAGCAAACAGAGTAAACCAATCAGGCAACTTGCTTTCTTAATTGAACCATTGGACGTTTTATGCAAACGGACAAATTCCGTTGAGGTGGCATCCATGAATATAACTCAGAAAAATATCAAACCGGAGATAATGGATAGAATGGCAATTTTCAATTACATGATTGGGAATACCGACTGGTCAGTTCCGATTCATCATAATATCATTATTCTGTCGCAAGGTAATTCAGCGAGACCAGATCTGGGTGTAATAGTACCTTATGATTTTGATTATTCCGGGCTGGTTAATACAGATTATGCTATACCTTTTGAAGGATTGGGTCTCAAATCAGTTCTGGAACGCCGTTATCTTGGGGAATGCAGAAGCAAAGAGGTTTTCACTGATGCACTTAAAGAATTTTCAGACAAGAAAGAAGAGTTTTACAAAGCCATAAATGAATTTCCATATTTAAAGGAAAAAACTAAAAAAGAGATGATTAATTATTTGAATGGATTCTTTTACGGTTTTGATAAACGTAATACAATTGTAAGTAAATTGCTGAGTGATTGCATAAGTTTTTAGGACATCAACATCTTAAATTCAAAATATCGAAAAAGTCAGAATCCGTAAGATCGATATCGGTAAAGGTAATGCTGAAGTGGAGGTATATTTCAGGAATAAAAATATAAGCTGAAAAAAATCTGTCTAAAGACATCTTCAAAGGACAATTTGTTTTAATTATTTTTCACTATTTTTACCCCTTATTTTCTTATAATGCAATACGATATCCAACCCGGAGTCAAAGGCCTGATTTTTGATCTTGACGGAACACTTGCCGATACTATGCCTTATCACTTTGAAGGATGGAAAAAAGCATGCGAGAAATATGGCGCTCATATTGACAACAAATTTCTTCGAAAACACACCGGTAGTCCGGGATGGATAATCGCAGAAGAAATAATCAGGAATTGCAGCCTTGATGGAAGTGTCACCATTGACCTGATTATGAATGAGAAAATGGCTGAGTTTGTTAAACTTCAGCATCTCGTTAAACCAATAAAGCCAGTTACTGATATTGTAAAAAAATATTATGGGAAACTGCCGATGGCAGTGGGAACCGGGGGGCACAGAGAGGCGGTAGAACGTACCCTTGAGATAACTGACCTCCGTAAATATTTTGAAATCATTGTCACTGCAAACGATGTTAATTCTTTCAAACCTGATCCCGAAACATTCCTTAAATGTGCAGAACTGATACAGGTTGATCCTCAATTTATTGAGGTGTTTGAGGATGCTGATCTTGGTATCGAGGCAGCACAAAAAGCCGGTATGATTGTTACTGATGTTAGGACATGGTATGATTCGAACTGGTGAATCAAGGTACAAGGTACAAGGTACAAGGAGTAATGTACAGGATGAAAGCAAAAGAATTCAGGGTTTATGAATTTTATTATATTTGAGGAAAACTACAACTTTTGAGAAAAGCAGTTAAGATAAAAGCTTATACAGTGCTACTGTCATGGATGCTGATCTTCACTCATAACATCATCCCCCATAATCATGCCAACGAAAACCTGACAGGCTGCCACGAGCTTGTTCATAACAGCCATACTACAGGTAATGATTTCACAGGTCCTTTGAAGTTTAAAAGCCAGCCTGAGGAAGTTACAGTATGTCATATAACAACTTTCCTCTTTCACCAGTTCAACCAGGATACTATTATCTGCCGGACCGACTCAGACTCTAATATTCCCCCGATCTCTCTTTCAGGATATGCCTCCGGAAAAACTTTCCGGATAGCCATTTCAGACTATTTTAATAGGATACCTTTCCTGAGAGCTCCGCCGGCAGCATAAAAAAACCTCATTCACATCATCCTCATTAAGGTAATCTATTGATTATCTATTATTTATTTATTATTACCCGTTATGAAAAGATTATATTTTCTATTTATCCCGGTATTTATAGCACTTTGCTGCAGATGTTCTAGTGATCCCGGAAATAAACAAGATCCTGATATCAAAATCGTGCAAAAAACTTCTGCCTTATCAGACACAATTGCAATTAACCCAGAGGAAGCATCTGATATAACTGACTATACTCTGCTCACCATTAAAAAGCAACCATTTGCCTTTGCCTTAAGAACTGGCGGACAAATAATGGTTGACAGCAGAGATATAATAATTATTTCAGCCAAATCTTCAGGTATTTTGAAATTCAGGGATGATTTTCTTTTTCCAGGCGTCAGAACTACCAGGGGACAGGAACTCTTCAATCTTGCTGGAGAACAACTTGCCGATGATAATACAGAGCTTATATTTAGTCAGATAAAAGCTGATCTTGAAAAAGCCACTGCCAATTATGAACGGGCAAAAAAGCTTATATCAGATAAAATCATTACTGAGGAACATTTTCTGTCTCTGAAGAATGATTATGAAAAGTTGCTGAATGAGTATAATAACCTGAATGCAACATTCGGTAAAGACGGGAATATTATTTCAGCTCCTGCAAATGGATATATAAGGGAAATCTATGTAACTGAAGGACAGAAAGTCACCTCAGGGCAGCCACTTGCATCAATTGTAATTGAACATTATCTGGTACTGAAAGCAGATATCTCACCTGAATACCTGGATATACTTTTCATTGTCGAAAGTGCAAATTTCACGGTAGGTTATAGCACAAGAGTTTTTAAAACCAGCGAAATGAATGGCCGGAAAATATCATATGGGAAAAGTACTGGTGAAAATTCCTATTATGTTCCTGTTTATTTCAGGATGAATCACGATCCGGAACTAATTGAAGGAACCTTTGCGGAAGTATATCTTATCGGAAAAGAAATTCAGGATGCAATCGTTGTTCCGAACAGCGCAATAATGGAAGAGTATGGGAAATTATATGTTTTTGTTGCGGATGATGATGGTGATTTCATCAAGAGATACATTAAAACAGGATACAATGATGGTGAATTTACCCAGGTAAGTTCCGGTCTGAGTGAAAACGAAAAGATTGTATCAACAGGAGCTTACCAGATAAAGCTTTCACAGAGTGCAACCTCTGCTCCTTCTCACAATCATTAATTTACCTGATCATGCTGAACAAGATCATAGATTTTTCATTAAAGAACAGGCTGAGTATCATAATTGCAGCCGTTCTTCTCATCCTGATCGGTACTTATACAGCATACAGGATGGACATTGATATCTTCCCGGAGCTTACTGCCCCAACAGTTGTGATAATGACTGAAGCAAGCGGAATGGCTCCGGAAGAGGTTGAAAAACTGGTTACATTTCCTATTGAAGCAACGATGAACGGAGCAACAGGAATACGGCGTGTCAGGTCAAATTCTTCAATGGGATTTTCGATTGTGTTTGTTGAATTTGATTGGGGTACAGATATTTATAAAGCCCGACAGACTGTTGCCGAACGTCTTATCCAGGTGAATGAGCTTTTACCCTCCGGAATTGATAAACCCGTTATTGCTCCTCAAACATCACTGCTTGGGGAAATGATGATCATTGCGATGGAATCTGACAGTGTTAGCCTTATGGATCTCCGGACTATTGCTGACTGGACAGTTGCTCCACGGCTGTTGTCGGTCGGGGGTGTTGCACAGGTCAATGTTATAGGTGGTGACTCAAAGGAATATCAGGTTCTTGCAGATCCTTACAGGATGAATTTCTACGGGATCAGTATGAGTGATCTGATAGAGACCTGTAATGATATAAATGTCAACACCCCGGGAGGATTTATTAATCAATATGGTAACAAGTATATTATTAGAGGTATTGCCAGAACCGACAGGACGACAGAACTATCCAACTCTATAATAAAAGTTACAAACGGGCAAAGAGTCAAAATCAGTGATGTAGCCAAAGTTACTGTTGGGAAAGCACCTGCAATTGGAACAGGTTCATACAGAGGAAACAGTGCAGTGCTTGTAACAATAACCAGGCAACCTGATGCCAACAGTGTGAACCTTTCTGACAACATTACCAGCGCAATCAGAGAGATTCAGGAAAATATCGGACCATCAATAAAATTTCATACTGATATCTATAACCAGGCCTCATTCATCAAAACCTCTGTCAGAAATGTACTGAAAGCACTTATTGAGGGTGGAATATTTGTAGTAATTGTCCTTTTCTTTTTCCTGTTCAATTTCAGAACAACATTAATTTCATTGCTGGCAATTCCGCTTTCGCTGCTGGTGACAATACTGACACTTAAAACTCTGGGATATACAATAAATACCATGAGCCTCGGAGGAATGGCAATTGCCATCGGCTCACTTGTGGATGATGCTATCATTTATGTGGAGAACATTTACAAACAGCTCCGGAAAAATGTTGTTTTGCCTGCGGTGAAGAAAGAACCTGTAATGGCTGTTATTTACAAGGCAGCGTCTGAAATGAAATCATCAATCTGGAATGCTACGGTAATAATAATTATAACTTTTTTGCCTCTGTTCCTGCTGGGTGGTATGGAAGGAAGAATGCTGAAACCCCTGGGAATCTCTTTTATCATTTCTCTTTTTGCGTCACTGATTGTAGCAATCACTCTTACACCCGTGTTAAGCAGCTATCTGCTGACTGATGAGCGACGCCTGATGAAAGCTGTCAATGGATCATGGGCTGAGCGCAACCTGAATAGCCTCTACCGCAAATCGCTTCAGTTCACACTTAAGAAAAACAGGTTAATAATAGGGATCACGGCACTTCTTTTTATCATTTCTGTTCTTCTTTTAACCACTACAGGCAGCTCATTTCTTCCGCCATTTAACGAAGGAGCACTTACAGTTAATATCAGCTCGATGCCTGGTATTTCGCTTGAAGAGTCAGCAAAAACAGGTACTAAAGCTCAGAAAATACTCCTTCAGATACCGGAGATAAAATCAGTTTCATGCAAAACAGGCCGTGCTGAACTGGCAGAACACTCGTTTGGAGAAAATGTATCAGAACTTGACGTTCCTTTTGAACTTGAGGAGAGAAGCAGGGAAGATTTCTTCGCCGATGTCCGGAACAGACTGAAATCACTTAAAGGAGTAAATGTTGAAGTCGGACAACCGATAACTCACAGGATTGACAATATGCTATCCGGAACAAAAGCCAACATAGCTTTAAAACTGTTTGGCGATGACATAAATGATCTCTACAGGATCGCAAATGAGATCAGGTCTGAAATTTCTGATATAGACGGTATCGGAGATCTGAATGTTGAACAGCTTGTCGAGACTCCACAGCTTAAAATAAAAGCCCGTCGCGAAATGCTTTCAAGGTATGGTATTGACATTAATAGTTTTAATTCTTTCATTAAATATGCAATCGGAGGCCAGACTGTTTCAGATGTATATGAAGATGAAAAACGCTTTCCGCTTGTTTTGAGATATAATAATGCGACGCGTGGGACCATTGAAGAGATCGGCGGTGCTATGATTGATACTTATGATGGTAAAAAAGTGCCTCTCTCCTTTGTTTCAGATATAGAATCATCATCTGGACCCGGATCAATTAACCACGAAAATGTCAGGCGAAAGATTGTTGTCGCTATAAATGTGGCAGGGAAGGATGTCGGAACCGTCTTAAAGGATATAAAGAAAAGGATCGGGAAAAGAGTTACTTTGCCAGAAAACTATCATATAGAATATGGCGGGCAGTTTGAGAGTGCTGAAAGCGCAACAAGACTCCTCTTTATTGCTTCGGTTGGTGCCATACTATTGATTTTTATGATTCTCTACCAGGAATTTAAAGACAGCACCCTTTCATTCATCATACTGCTTAACCTCCCTCTTGCACTGATCGGCGGAATATTTGCCATAAAAGTATCATCCAATATAATAAGTATCCCATCAATTATAGGATTTATTACTCTTTTCGGAATAGCAACAAGAAATGGCATTCTCCTTGTTTCAAGGTACTTACATCTTGGAGGGGAGGGTATGGATCTGCACGGGAGTGTAATTTCAGGATCTGTTGACAGATTAAATCCTATCCTTATGACAGCACTCACTGCTGCCCTTGCACTTATTCCTCTTGCCCTCGGTGGCGATCATCCAGGCAATGAAATCCAGAGTCCGATGGCGATTGTAATTCTTGGAGGATTGTTAAGCTCAACTCTGCTGAACATATTTGTGATCCCTTCAGTCTATACTGTCATTCAAAAAAGAAAATTAAAAAGAAAACAAAATGCTTAAAAGGTTCATAATAATTTTATTCCTGACCTTCATGACCAGTTTTGTCAGCAGTCAGGGATTACAGGAGTTCCTGAATAAGGTTTCTGATAACAATCCGGAAATACTGGCGTACCGGAAGCTGCTTGAAGCAAAGAAGATCGAAGCAAGGACAGGTCTGACACCATCCAATCCAGAAGTAACTGCCGGCTATATGCCGGGCAACAGTGATGCTATCGGAATAAAAAAGACCTGGTCAGTGACACAGTCATTTGCATTCCCATCAAAATATCTTCTTCAGAAAAAGATAAGTAAGAATACAATAGCTCTGGTTGAGCAGGAGGTTAATTACGGAATGCTTCTTATACTTCTTGAAGCAAAAACATCAATGTTTGATCTGATATATAATAACAAGGTACTTAATGTCCTTGAAAAAAGGAAGGAAGGTTATGACAGGCTCCGTACTGCGTGGGGAACAATGCTCGAAAATGGTGAAACAACAATTCTGGAATACAATAAGATCATTCTGGAGCTTTCGGCACTCAACCTTGAAATAACAAGGAGAGAAACTGAAATCGGAATTTTAAAGGAAAAGCTGCTATATATGAGTGGAGGTAAAATACCTGTTCCTGAGATAGACTACTACCCGGACACATCTGAACCAGAACTGGATAAGCTGATCTCAGAAAAATCCGGAGTGCATCCGGCTTTTCTGATTCCTGAAACTGAATATCTGATAAGCCTGGAAGAAGTAAAACTCAGCAGAACCGGTTCACTTCCTGAATTTCAGATTGGTTATGCTTCAGAAATTATTCCGGGCGAAACATATTCCGGCCCGGTTGGCGGTATAACAATTCCTTTATGGGCAAATTCAAACAAGGTAAAAACAGCTCAGGCTTCGGTAATCCACCTGGCTGCTGTCAGGGATGCCGAGATATTCAAACTTAAATCGCGGATAAGGAATGAATATGCAAATATGAAAGCTTTGAAAAAGAGCATGTCAGAAGTAGAAAATATTTTAGAATCAAATGGAGAAATTAAATATCTCGATATTGCCCTGTCGAATGGGGAGATATCTCTTACCAGCTACTTTTCGTATCTTGAGGTTGCATTCCGAACTGAAGACCTGCTTCTTGAGCTCAAAAACGAATACCACAACTCGCTTGCTTCTTTGCTTGATTACGAACTAATAAAATAGGTTGTTATATCAGGAAATATAACAACCTATATTTTAAGAGAGATATTTAAGATTATACCAGAATTTTTGTTGTCATATTAGTAAAACTTGTTTTGATATCCTCAAAAATTATTCCGTCTCTGCTGTCATCCTGTTCAACTACCATATATTTCATACCTGCAATATCCTTGGCTGCGAGTATTTCCTTGAAATTTATCACACCTGCGCCTACCGGAGCAATATCGTTTTTAATAACCTCGAAGAATGGAGCTTCTTTCGTGTACATGTCTTTCATGTGGAAAAGCGGGAACCTGCCCAGGTATTTCTTGATTATGTCGACAGGATTATATCCTGCTTTGGAGGTCCAAAACATATCAAGCTCCATCACCACAAGATCTTTATCCAATTCAGCAAGCATAACATCAAAATAAGGGATCTTTCCTTCAACCGTGGCAAACTCAAAATTGTGGTTGTGATATCCAAACTGCATTCCGTACTCTTTCATGATTGCACCAATCCGGTTCCAGTTGGCTGCCATTTTCTGATAGCTGGCAATTGATGTCCGCATCTCTTCAACAATCCATGGTTGGAGGCAATACTTTACTCCCAGTTTTACATGGTCTTCGGCCATTTTTTTTGCATTATCGAGTGTAACACCAACTCCTTCAACCTGTGTGTGGCTGCTTATGATCTCCATTCCAAGATCATTGCACATTTTTCTGAATTCAGCAGGCTCATAGCCATAGAATTTTCCATTTGCATAGTCTGCCAGCTCAAGGTATTTATAACCTATGACTGAAACCTTTTTCAAAGACCCTGGCACATCTGCTGCCATAGCATCACGTATTGTATATAACTGAAGGCCTATACCGACAGTCTTTTTACATGAATACTGAGAAAAAACCATTGCTCCCACTGCAGCTGTCGCAGACACTTTTAAAAACTCTCTTCTTGAACGTTTTGTTTTCATAGTTCGGATTATTATTGATTGATTTTAAGTTTATTATGCTAAAACCTTATATTAAAACTGATAATAAAAATAATACTTTACTATTAAAAAAATAGTCTGAGCACTATTTTTTTTAAATCTATTTTAATAACAGAATACCGTTCTGAGCTTTAAAAAGACTTGATTCTCTTCTAATAAAGTGACTTTGGTACCTTGGTTATATTTATTTTTAATAATTTTATTCTGAATATTCCCGGGATGAAAGCAATTATAACAATTTCTGTATTATTCTTTATATGCTTTTTTAATCTTTCAGGACAGCAACAGTCAGATAACTCAGACCAGAAAAAGATTGAAAAGCTTGGTGTCGGGGATCTTGCTTTTAAGGAAGACACCATGGAAATGAACGTAATTTCTGCAAGTCGCAGCTCCAAAAAGATCGGGGAATTGCCAATTACAATATATGTTGTCACAAGGGAAGAAATTATTCTCAATCACTATAATTCCCTTATTGATATTATTAAAAGTCTTCCCGGTATAAGGGTCTCCCAGCCCGGATCCGGAGAACTTGGTGAGAGCTTTGAAGTCAGGGGACTTATCGGAAACCTGTATACAATGATACTCATAAACGGGCTTCCGATTAAACCCAGTGCTGTTATCGGCATGCCTGTTTTAGCACAACTTCCCGTTCGGCAGGCTGAAAGAATTGAGATTATCTATGGACCTGCTTCTGCAGTTTATGGAGCCGATGCTGTGTCAGGTGTAATCAATATCATAACAAAAGAAGCCGAAAAGGGAACTTTTGCAATGGGAGATATAAGCCTCGGTCAGTCCGATTATCGAAGCGGAAACTTTATGGTAGGCGGAAAAACAGGAAAGGACAAAAATATTATGCAATACAGCTTTTATGGTGGGATCAGTGAGGTAAGCGATCTGAATATAAAGAAAGGATATAGCGACGTTTACAATCCATTGCAGTACCTGCAGGGCAGATATTTTAATATCGGAGGAACAAATTATGAACCAATAAAAATTACGGAAACCATTTTACGTGCCGGAGGTATTAATCCTTCTGATTTTATTGAACAGAATTATCCGGTGAACTATGAAGGCACTTTGACATTACCTGCAATTGAGGATCTGCCTGCCGCAAGCAATAATCTTGGATTCCAGCTGAAGTACAGAGGTGTCAGCATGTCATTCAATAACATGTACAGGAGAACCCATAGTTCGCTTAGCCAGTCACCTTACTTCTATAAATATAATAATCCTCAGAATTTCTGGGGCGAGAATATCAGATCAACAACTTTGAGTTACAATCATGAATGGACACCCAAGTTTACAACAACTACAAACATTTCAAATCTTGTTTACAGAATGGATAATAATTCCAGCATGGGTGTCACATTTATAGATTATACTGATAAGGTTTACAGGTATGCTGCTGGCCGTGACATATTATTAGAGCAGTTATTCACTGTGATGCCTGTCAACAACCTGGAAATCATGTCAGGAATAACTTACCAGTATTCCGGTAACCTGCCACAGACAAATTTTCTGGATGCCCCTTTTAATCCGCGTAATTACAGTTACTTCAGCACAAAGGTCGACCTTTTAGATACACTTACCAACAATTTTGGCATTAACCCTGTGGTATACCACAATTTTTCCATTTTTTCCCAGACTTATTATTCTTTTAAGTCATTCAGATTCATGGGGGGAATCAGGATTGATGAAAACTCTCAATACGGAATCAGCCTCAGTCCCAGACTTGCAGGACTCTACATAATGAATCCCCGGACAAGCTTCAGGGGTTCAATCGGACTTGCTTATAAAGCTCCCCCTTCATCACTGGCATGGCAATCGCTTGCTTACAAAGCTGGCAGAAATCACGACAGCCTGATCTATATTTCCATACCAAATCGTTATCTTAAACCTGAAAAGTACATGTCGGTAGAACTTGGACTAATAAAAAAATATAAGAAGGGTCTTAACCTGAATGTATCAATATATTATAACAATATCAGGAATCTAATTGGGGTTATGAATGTCCCTGCAGCATCTCTTTCCCTTCCCCTGGCAATTATTGAACCTGATACGGCAACCGTTTTGAAAAGGGCAAATAGTGATGAATCGGTTTTTAGGCTTTATGGCCTGCAGGGTACTTTAAAAATGAATGATATTGTTAAAAGGATTCATATGAACTGGGAATTAAGTCTGACGTTTGCCAAATCCAGCCAGGATTTCCCTGATATCCTTCAGCTTGCAACCGACTATTTAAATAACTTCAAGCTCATTCCGAAACATTACGGACAAATGAAATTATCTATGAGGCCGGTGAAAAACCTGTATTTGCAGGCAACAAGCATCTGGGGATCAAGCTGGCTAAGACTGATCATTCCGTTTAAAGATATTTATGAAGATATTTTGAAGGATTTTGATGGTTTTTATAGTATGGACGTTGTAGTTAATTATAAATTCGGGCTCAATCTCAGCAGTTTTATTAAAGTCAACAATATCTTTGATGAAAGGTATGGTGGCCCTGTTTATTCAGGGATGCAGACTCCCCTGCCCTATAATCCTCAGACCGGGCGCAATATTCACCTTGGACTAACATATACACTTAACTGATGAAAAGAAGTGTATCTATAATATTAGTACTGCTTACCTTTTCATTATTCCTGAATTTAAGCAGAGGACAGGACACTCTGCAAATCAGATCGGAACTGAAAATGAAACGAGTCAGTGATTCAATTCTGGCAGTTGGTATTTTCAGAACAGCTCAACAGTATATGTCAACTGTTCAGTATGACAGTGCTATTCCCCGTATTTCAAAATCACTGGCGATTGCATCAGAAGCAGGATTTTTCCAGGTTGAAGCTGACTGTTATGAGCTTCTTGCTTCAATCTACGATAATCAGGCAAACTGGGAAGAGACATTGCGTAATTTATTACGGGCATCATCAGCCTTTAGAAAATACGGTGATATGATCAGCGTAGCAAGAATTTCAAGAACCATCGCTGATAAATATTTCAGTATGGGTGTCTATAAGAAATCAGCCCGGTTTTCCGAACAGGAATTTCTGCTATATAATGAACAAAATTTTAATAAGATGGCATCTGCAGCTGAAATGGCGGGGAAGTCATATTATTATATTCCGATCGATTCACTGGCATTAAGATGGTACAGTACTGCAGCTTCTTATTATGAAAAGAATGCAGATACCACAGATTTTCTGAGGTGCATCGAAAAATTAGGTTCACTTTATCTTCAACTTGGAATGTACGATCAGGCACTGAAGAAATACCAGGAAGTGTTAAAAGTACACTTATTGAAGAAAGATTACGGTAATATCGCTTTAACCTATAACCAGCTTGGTTTCCTGATGTTCAAAAAAAATGACTTAAATGCAGCTCTGTCCAATTTCAGGTTGTCAGCCGACTTTTCAGAAAAAGGAGGCATAAATGACTTTTTCCTTACAGATGTATGGTCAAATATTGCGATCTGCCAGCAGAACCTCGGGAATCAGAAAGAAATGCTCAGTAGTTTTGAAAAAGCATTACAGCATGCCAAAGAATCCGGAAGGACTGATGAAGCAGCACGCATAGAGCGTATTCTGGCAACGATATATTTTCAAAATGGAGATAATTATCATGCAGAGTTGTATTGCCTGAGTTGCATTGAGTCCGCCAGAGCTTCAGGAAACCTGGAAACCCTCCAGCTTTGTTATAAAGATTACTCAAGCGTACTTGAAAGCGGGAATGATTTTGTCAAAGCTCTCGAATATTATGAAAAACATCTTAATCTACGCGATTCTCTGAACTATGAAATCCGTCTGAGTGAGAAAGTGACAGCAGATAAAATAGCCGGATTTGATGCGACTGAAGAGAGATTAAGAAGAGAACTTGCTGAAAACGAGATCCGGGAACTGGATTTTAAACGTATTAAAGCTGAATCAGCGAGAAGCAAGAATGAATTGATGCTACTTCAGAAACAACAGGAGCTTGACCGCTCAGAAAAAGACAGACTTGAACAGTCACTTGCCCTTGAACAGGAGAAAAATGCCGTAAGAGAAAATGAACAAAAGGTGAAGACGCTTGAACACCAAAGGGAGATACAGCAGCTTCAGATTGAAAGAAAAGATCGTGACTCTCTGATCCTTCAGGAACAAAACAGGAATCTCGAGCAGGAGAAGATTCAAAAAGAAACTGAGCTAAAAAATGAAAAGCTTAAACGGCAGCTGGCAATGGGTATTGGATCATTAATGGTCCTTGTAGCAGTTATTATACTTTACGGTTTAATATCAACAAGGAAGAAAAATCAGAAGCTGGCAGAAAGCAAACGCCAGATTGAGAAGATAAATGCCGACCTGGAAGCTACCAATGCCGAGGTGCTGAAACAAAAAGAAATAATCGAACAGAAAAATCAGTCAATAACCGATAGTATTCAGTATGCCAGCAGGATTCAGACCGCGGTACTCCCTCCAATCAACTTCCTTGGGGAATGGGGTCTGAATAATTTTATTTTGTTTAAACCAAAAGATATTGTAAGCGGTGATTTTTACTGGGGTGTAAAGAAGAATGAGAAGATTATTGTTGCAGCAGGAGATTGTACCGGACACGGAGTACCAGGGGCATTCATGAGCATGCTTGGACATGCTTTTCTTGATGAGATACTTAACACTACAGAGGTTGAAAATGCTGCAACCATACTCAATTTCTTAAGAGATGAAGTTATAAATACCCTGAGGCAAAAGGGAACTGCCGGTGAAACCCGCGATGGAATGGATATTTCGTTATGTATCCTGGACCTGAATGCAGGCAAACTCGATTATGCAGGTGCAAACAATCCTCTTTATCTTATAAGAGACGGGAAAATTATAAAATACCAGGCCGACAGGATGCCTATTGGCATACATTTCATCTCATTCACTCCTTTCACAAACCAGAGTATCAAGGTTAACAAAGGAGATTACCTTTACCTCTTCACCGATGGTTACGCTGATCAGTTCGGAGGACCAAATGGAAGAAAATTTATGTATAAACCATTCCAGAATCTCCTGCTTAAAATCCATAACAAGCCAATGGATCTTCAGAAAGAGGTACTTGATAAGACCTTTGAAGAATGGAAAGGCGACCATGAACAGGTCGATGATGTGCTTGTGATAGGAATACGTCTTTAGAAATAAAAAGATCCCCTCCTAGGAGGGGACTGGGGTGGGTTTATGAAAGACAAAAGACAAAAGAAATATTGAACCAGTTAGTCACCACCTCCGATGGGTCTCATACAATCTTCGTTCCTGAGATAAATGAGCATTACCATTCAATCCATGGTGCTGTACAGGAATCCGAATATATTTTTTTAAAAAATGGTTTTAATTTTTGTAAAGCAGATCCTATTAATATTTTTGAAGCAGGATTCGGAACCGGACTAAATGCTCTCTTAACGGCTGTCAGATGCATAAAAGAAAAAAGAGAAGTATTTTATACGTCAATTGAAAAATATCCTCTGGCTGATGATATCATCAGGGTACTGAATTATCATCTTTTTGCCGGCAAAGAAGGACAATATATTTTTGATCGTATTCACGAATCTGAATGGAACGGTATGCAGAATATCTGCGGAAACTTCAATCTCAGGAAAATCAAAGGAGATCTCACTTCTGATCATCTTACTGGTTGTTATGATCTGATTTACTTTGATGCTTTTGGTCCTGACAAGCAGCCTGAAATGTGGAGCAGGAATGTTTTTACTAAAATCTCAGGCATCACAGCTAAAAATGGAATATTAATCACCTATTCAGTTAAGGGCGATGTGAAAAGAAATCTTAAAAGCTGCGGATTTGATGTTCACATCCTTCCGGGGCCTCCCGGAAAAAGACAGATATTAAGAGCAATAAAAAAATAAAAAAAGATAACCCGGGCTTTTTTACTCTGCTCAAAGTATTATCTTTGCGAAAATTTAATTTAAAAATATTTTATATGAAAATCAAGGGATTATTTGTTGTGACCGGCATTATTGCTATAATGCTTGGCTCATGTGGGAAAAATGCAATTAACGGTGCAAAAATGAAAAACGGGGAAGATTCAATCTCATATGCTTTTGGAATTGTTCAGTACAACGGACTTTCTGCTGACAGTCTGTTTCTCAATCCGGTACAGGTTGCCAAAGCCATGCTTGACGGAGAAAAAGGTAAACCTGGAATGTCCGATGAAACTGCAAGAGGTTTTATAATGATGTACATTAATCAGCGTGAACAGGAAAAAGCTGTAAAGCAAGCCGAAGCAAACAAGATTCTGTATAAAGACTATATTATTCAGAATGAAGAATTCCTTGACAAAAATAAAGAAAGAACAGGGGTCAGTGTCACAGCAAGCGGGCTGCAGTATGAAGTAATTAAAATGGGAACAGGAGAAAAACCTACTGCTGAGAGTACTGTAAAAGTACACTATGTAGGAACTCTTATTGATGGTACGGAATTCGATTCCTCAGTACAAAGAAATGAACCTGCAACATTCCCGATTTCGCAAGTAATCCCCGGTTGGACCGAAGCATTGCAGCTGATGCCTGTAGGTTCCAAGTTTAAAATATACCTTCCCGAAAGTATCGGATATGGGGCAAACGGTGCTGGCGATCAGATTAAACCATATTCAACTCTTATCTTTGAAGTTGAGCTTCTTGAAATAGTACAGTAGATGAGAACTGCTGAGATACAAACAGTTAAAGGGATAATGAAAGTGAGTTTCTTTGAAGAAGATGCTTCAATAACCGTAGAAAATTTTGTCACCCTGGTAAAAAAGGGATTTTATGATGGCCTTGCTTTTCACAGGGTCATTCCCAATTTTGTTATCCAGGGAGGATGTCCTCATTCCAAAGATATGACCGATCCAAGGGTGGGAACAGGAGGACCTGGCTATAATATTAAGTGCGAACTTGACAGCGGTAACCAGTATCACGACAGAGGAGTACTGTCAATGGCACACGCCGGAAGAAATACCGGAGGATCCCAGTTCTTTATCTGTCAGAGCAGGACAAATACAAAACATCTCGACAGACAGCATACCTGCTTCGGCAAAGTTTTTGACGGTATTGATGTCATTGACAAAATACGGCAAGGTGATAAAATAGAAGAAATAATCATTCACGAAGAATAAACAGATATGGCATTTGAAATTACAGGTAAAATTATCGATATCTCTCCTGTAAACCAGGTAAGCGATAAATTCAAGAAACGTGAATTTGTTATCGAAAAAAAAGAGGCAGGTGGTGCGGCAGTTTTTATTGACTATATCAAATTTCAGCTCATCCAGGACAAATGTGATCTCATTAATGAATCTTTTCTAAATGAAGAGGTCAAAATCTGGTTCAACCTGAAAGGTAATAAATGGGAACGCGACGGAAAGATTAACTATTTTACAAATCTGGATGCCTGGAAAATTGAAAAAACATCGTCACCGGACAGAGTTCAGAATACAGGTACCACTACTACACTGGAGGATCAACCTCCTGAAAATGATGAATTAAGCGATTTGCCATTCTGAAAAGAATAAAAGAATATAAGAGACTGAAACAGAAATTCAGTCTCTTTTTTTATCTTGCCAAAAGAAATTATCTATCGTCAGTGTTAACTGCCGATATCCTTATAAATTACTATTTGATAAATTATGAAAATGAAACATCTCTTGTTTGCTGTACTTGCATTGATGAGTATATACAGCCAATCCCAGGTTTTAACAAACGCATCTGAAAACAATCCCCGCCAGATACAACTTCCATATAACAGACTTATCCAGCCGGCAGGTTTACAGATCTATTTTGGAAATATAACACTTGAGAACCACTCACTTGATGCTGCATTATCCCCTGATGGTAAATGGCTCGCAGTTGAAGAGAGATATAGCATAGTTTTCATTAGTACAACAGATAATAAAGTAAAGCATACCCTGTTAAACAATAGTCATCCATTGCTGCGGGGTGGAATGAATACATATTCAGGTATTATCTGGCATATCAGCAAGGATATCCCTGAAGTTTACTGGAGTACAATTGGCTCCAACGATCGTTCCTTTGTCGTTTCAGCCAAATGGGATGGAACAAAAGCAGAATTCAACAGGGTACTGGAATATAAAGCAGAACCAGAAGCCGATCTTGCTCTGCCAAATGAAATCCTTATTACCAAAGAATCCTCCAGGGAATTTTTATATGTTGTCCTAAATGGAAACAACAAAGTAATTAAACAGGATCTCCAGTCAGGTGATACTATCTGGGTAACAGATCCCGGCGTTGCTCCTTATGGGCTGACTATGGCCGCTGGAAAACTATATGTTACTAACTGGGCGGGCAGACATCCTGAATATGATGATAAAGATGTTGCAGGTGTTCCATGGGGGCTCGCAAGAGTTGATAACATTAATGCCGGCGGTGCAACAAGGGAAGGAAGTGTTACAGTTATAGAACCTTCAAATGGTAAAATACTTAAAGAGATTATCGTGGGTCTTCACCCAAATGAGATAATATGCGATAAAGGCGGGAAATTTGTCTATGTTACCAATTCAAACAGTGACAATGTAACTGTCATCAAAACTGCTAATAATGAGATTTCTGAAACAATAAGTGTCAGGCTGCAACCAGAAATAAATCCGTTTTTCGGTGATTCACCTGATGGACTTTGCCTTTCATTGAATGAAAAAACTCTTTACGTGGCAAATGGAATGGATAATGCTCTTGCCGTAATAAAGCTCGGGAAAAATGGCTCCGGCAAAGCAAGCAATGCAAGCAGCACTGTTGCCGGATTCATACCTACAGGAGCTTATCCATCCGCTGTAACCATATTTAATCCGGGGTACCTTTATGTATGTAATCTTGAGGCAGAAGGTGCAAGGTTAGGATTGCGTTATGGTGGTTCCACTAACCTGGTTTATAATTCTCATCGCATGCTTGCTTCAGTTTCTGTCATCCCTATTCCGGGCAAAAAAAATCTTAAAGCATATACTGATACTGTCATTGCAGTCAATGATCTTGCGAGAGCAACGCTGTCCAGGGAAAAGCCACGAGAGACTGCCCGGCCATTACCTGTTCCTGACAGGATAGGGGAACCCTCTCTATTCAGGCATGTTGTTTATATTATTAAGGAAAATCGTACTTACGACCAGATTCTTGGTGACATGAAACAGGGCAAAGGAGACAGTGCCATTTGTATCTATGGAGCAGAAGTAACTCCAAATACGCACAAGCTTGCAGAAGAATTCATTCTTCTTGATAATTTTCATGTTTCCGGGAAATGTTCTGCAGAGGGACATCAGTGGACAGACGCATCAATTGTAACAGATTATATTGAAAAGAACATGAGAGCCTGGTTCAGAAGCTATGCCCATGTCCAGACTGATGCACTGGTCTATGCTCCGACAGGATTTCTATGGGATAATGGAACCAGAAACGGCAAGACTGTAAGAATATACGGAGAAGCTTCCGTTCCTGAATTAGATAATAAACTTACGTGGACAGATATCTATAAAAAATATAAAAACGGAGAAAAAGTTGAGTTTACAAATTTTACCACCATTGAACCTGTAAAAAAAATTCTCTGCCAGACATACCCGTCATATGGAAATCATGAGTTTTCTGATGCCATGCGGGCCGATGCATTAATTAAAGAATTACATGATTTTGAAGCAATGCCTGGCGACCAGCTTCCTGAACTGATGATAGTTGCATTACCTAATGATCATACAGCGGGTACCAGGCCGGGATACCCGACACCCAGAGCGATGGTGGCGGACAACGATCTGGCTCTTGGACGAATCGTTGAGGCATTCTCAAAAAGCCGGTTCTGGGAAAGCACAGTCATTTTTGTTGTGGAAGATGACTCGCAGGGAGGATGGGATCATGTCTCTGCATATCGCACTGTAAGCCTTGTCATAAGTCCCTATTCAAGATTAAAGACCACAAACCATACTTATTATACCCAGCCATCAATTATCCGCACAATTGAGCAGATACTTGGATTGCCTCCGATGAATATTCAGGATGCCATTGCAAATCCGATGACAGACTGTTTTGGCAATTTACCTGATAAAACTCCCTATCAGGCTCTTCCGAATAATATTCCCATCGATGAAATGAATCCTCAGTTGATTTCATTAAATGGCAAAGCCCTGTATTTTGCAAAAAAAAGCATGCTGCCTGAATTCAAGGGAGTTGATGCCGGTAATGACGATCTGCTTAACAGAATATTATGGTTTGCCGCAAAAGGAAATATTCCTTATCCGGCAAAATATGCAGGTGCAAAAAGTAATGAGGAGGAGGAGTACAAATAATCTATTTACCAGTAAGTTACCGTTATGACAAATCCGCTTCTTCAGGAATGGGAAACTCCTTTCGGGACTCCTCCATTCCATTCAATTGAACCAGCGCATCTCAAACCGGCTGCTGAGGAAGCCATTAAATCTGCAAAAGAGGAAATAAAAGCAATAACAGAGAATACTGAATACCCAACCTTTGAAAATACAATTGCAGCTCTTGACAGAGTCGGGGAAAAACTTGACGATATTACATCAATCATTTTCAACCTGAATAACGCTGAAACCAACAAAACCCTGCAAGCAATAACCCGGGAAGTATCCGCGCTGCTTACACGTTTCTCAAATGATATCACACTTAATGAGACTCTGTTCAGCAGGGTCAAATCCATTTTTGACTCAAAAGAGGATGCCGGGCTGAATACTGAGCAGCTTATGCTCCTTGAAAAAAACTACAGGAACTTTATTCTGGGAGGAGCAGGATTAAAGGATGACATAAAGGCACGGTTCAGAGAGATATCAGAAGAACTTTCTCAGCTGTCTCTGAAATTTGAAGAGAACGTTCTGGAAGAGACAAATTCATTTGAACTGCATATCACTGATAAGAATGATGTTGCAGGATTACCCGATGGTGTTACAGAAATGGCTGCAATGGAAGCAAAAAACCGTAATAAAGAGGGATGGATCTTTACACTTCATTTCCCCAGTTATATTCCTTTTATGCAGTATTCAGAAAAAAGGGACCTCAGGGAAAAAATGCTGAGAGCATACACATCAAGAGCCTTTCATGGTAACAAATACGATAACAGGGAACTTGTAACAGGGATTGCAAACCTCCGGCTGGAATTAGCTAATATTCTTGGATTTAAGAACTTTGCAGAAATGACACTCGGAGATCATATGGCTGATACTACTGATAAAGTAGAGTCTTTCCTTGAAGAGCTTCACTCTGCTTCCAATCCGGCTGCACACAGGGATTATGATAATATTAAGAAGTTTGCAATTGAACATGGACATCAGGGGAAAATAGAAAGATGGGACTGGGCCTATTTTTCTGAAAAACTTAAGAAATCAAAATACAATATTGATGATGAAGTACTCAAACCTTTTTTTACTCTCGGAAATGTTCAGAAAGCTATTTTCAGTCTCGCTTCAACACTTTATAGGATAAGTTTTGTCAGGAATAATGAGATCCCTGTTTACCATCCGGAAGTAGAAACATGGGAAGTACTCGACATGGATGGCCACTTTCTTGCAATACTCTATATTGACTATTTTCCAAGACCGGGTAAGATCGGAGGTGCATGGATGACAAGCTACAGGGAACAGAGAAAGAATAAAGGAACCGATATCAGACCTTTTATTTCTATTGTTGCCAATTTTACCAGGCCAACTGAAACGAGACCCTCTCTCCTTTCATTCAATGAATTGACAACCTTTCTGCATGAATTTGGTCATTCACTGCATGGCATGGTTACAAAATGCACTTATGAAAGTTTATCAGGAACCAATGTAGCCCGGGATTTTGTTGAATTACCATCCCAGTTCTTGGAAAATTACGCTTTCGAAAAAGATTGGCTTTCAACATGGGCTGTTCATTACGAAACAGGTGAAAGAATCCCTGATGAAATGATTGAAAAAATAAAGGAGGCTTCAACCTTTAATGAGGGTTATGCCTGTAACAGGCAGATTGGATTCGGATTTCTTGATATGGCATGGCATACATTGCCAACTCCTTTAAATGATGATATTAGTGTCTTTGAATCAGCTGCAATGGCAAAAACAGAGCTTTTTCCGGAAGTCGAAGGATCAAATATGAGTGTTTCCTTCAGTCATATATTCGGAGGTGGCTATGCTGCCGGATATTATGGATATAAATGGTCTGAAGTTCTTGATGCGGATGCTTTTAAATTCTTTAAAGAGACAGACATATTCAATAATGAAACGGCAGGACAGTTCAGAAAAAATATACTGGAAAAAGGAGGAACCGATAAACCGATGAATCTTTATAAAAATTTCAGGGGAAAAGAACCGACAATTGATGCTTTTCTGGAACGCAGCGGATTGAAATAATAATTTAATCAAATGTACTCACCCTCCTGACCTCCCTCTCTGATTCGTAAAGAGGGGGACATCCTGAGCGGAGCGAAGGAAGGGGGTGAGTACATGAGAAGGAGTTACACAGAGATTTCCGAAACAAATATTATCTTTGCCGGATCTTTAACTAATTTTGTGATTAAATTTAAATTACTACTAATCAACATATTATCTCAATCATAATGATTCTCTTCTTCAAAAGCTTCTCCAAAAATATTATTGCTGTTGATACAGATAATGAACTTAACAAAACAGACATTGAGAAGCTTATCTGGCTGTTTGGGAATGCCCGGTTAACCAGGAATAAGTGTATAAATGACACTTATATTGGTCCGCGGAAAGAGATGATAACCCCATGGAGTACAAATGCGGTTGAGATTACACAGAATATGGGAATAAATGGTATTAAGAGGATCGAGGAGTTTTATCCCGTTACAGTAAAACATCCTGAATGGGATCCGATGCTGCAATTTTTATACAGAAGACTCGATCAGAATATCTTTAGAGTTGATAAACTGCCTGAACCTGTATTAAATATTGAGGATATAAGGCAATATAATCTCCAGGAGGGGCTTGCTCTTAATGAAGAAGAGATACGCTATCTGGAAAAACTAAGCAAGCTGTTAGGGAGAAAATTAACTGACAGTGAGGTATTCGGTTTCTCCCAGGTCAATTCAGAACATTGCCGTCATAAAATATTCAATGGAACTTTCATTATTGACGGAATTGAACAGGAGTCTACATTATTTCAACTGATAAAAAAGACAACAAGAATTAATCCGAACAAAGTAGTTTCGGCTTACAAAGATAATTGCGCTTTTATACAAGGCCCGGTAATTGAACAATTTGCTCCGGCAACACAGGACAAACCTGACTATTTCAGGATTAAGAAATTTAAATCAGTCCTTTCACTGAAAGCTGAAACACATAATTTTCCCACCACCGTCGAACCTTTTAACGGTGCATCCACCGGAACAGGTGGTGAGATAAGAGATCGTATTGCCGGAGGCAAAGGTGCATTCCCTGTTGCAGGAACAGCTGTCTATATGACATCTTATCCTCGTCCTGATGGTGATCGCCTATGGGAGAAAGCAACACAGCCAAGACCGTGGCTCTATAAGACACCTGAAGAAATTCTTATTAAAGCATCCAACGGAGCAAGCGACTTTGGCAATAAATTCGGACAACCCCTTATCTGTGGATCACTTTATACATTCGAACATTTTGAAAAACTTTCCAGGTTAGGATATGATAAAGTAATAATGCTTGCGGGCGGAATTGGTATCGGAAAGAAAAAAGACAGTGAAAAGAATATCCCCGTAAAAGGAGATCTTATTGTACTCCTGGGAGGTGATAATTACAGAATCGGAATGGGAGGAGGAGCTGTATCGTCAGTCGATACCGGGGAATTCAACAGTTCCATTGAATTAAATGCAGTACAGCGCGCAAATCCTGAGATGCAGAAAAGAGTCTATAATGCAATCAGGGCTTTAAGTGAGTCCGATAATAATCCAATAATATCAATTCATGATCACGGAGCCGGTGGACATCTTAATTGTCTCTCTGAACTTGTCGAAGCAACAGGAGGAGAAATTGATATCAGTAAGCTTCCCGTAGGTGATCCAACCCTATCAGCAAAAGAGCTGATTGGAAACGAATCACAGGAGCGCATAGGTCTGGTAATGAACAAGGTAACAATAGAGGAACTAAAGAGAATTGCTGAAAGGGAAAGAGCACCTCTATATGTTATTGGTGAAATTACAGGCAATCATCAATTTACATTTATCAATCCTGTTACCGGCGAAAAGCCCATTGATATTCCTCTGGCATCCCTTTTCGGTAATCCGCCAAAGACTGTTATGAAGGATATAACAGCGGATAGAAGATACAGGGAAGTGGTATACAATCCCGGGAAAATTTATGAATATGCTGAACAGGTTCTTCAGATTGAAGAGGTTGCCTGCAAAGACTGGCTTACAAACAAGGTTGACAGGTCAGTGACCGGACGCATTGCCAAACAACAATGTGCCGGTCCATTGCAGTTGCCATTAAATAACCTGGGGGTTATTTCACTCGACTACCGTGGTAAATCCGGTATGGCAACTTCTATCGGACATGCACCAGCTGCCGGATTAATAGATCCTTCTGCAGGTTCAATACTCTCAATAGCTGAGGCACTGACAAATATTATCTGGGCTCCATTAACAGACAAGCTAAAAAGTGTCTCATTATCAGCAAACTGGATATGGCCGTGCAAAAATACAGGTGAGGATACAAGATTGTATGTAGCAGTAAAAGCTGCAAGCGAATTTGCTGCAGCTCTTGGCATAAATATTCCCACAGGAAAAGACAGCCTGTCGATGACCCAGAAATACAGCGATCAGGTTGTTTATTCTCCGGGAACAGTTATTATTTCCGCATCAGGAGAGGTTAAAAATGTCAGGAAAATTATTGAGCCGGTTATTGTCAATGATCCTTTCACCTGTCTTCTTTATATTGACATGAGTCGTGATACTCTCAAAACAGGAGGAAGTTCTTTTGCACAAATCATTAACAGAATTGGAAATGAGGTTCCGACAGTAAAAGATCCGTCTTATTTTGCTGAGGTCTTCAATATTGTTCAGGATCTGATAATGAAAAACAAAATACTGTCAGGCCATGATATTTCCGCAGGTGGAATGCTGACCACTCTTCTTGAAATGTGTTTCTCAAATACTTCCGGAGGATTGACGGTTAATCTTACGGCACTTCAAGAAAGAGATATAATAAAACTGCTTTTCAGCCAGAACCCCGGATTAATAATCCAGGTAAAGGAAGAGGATGAGGTGGCCGAAATGCTTCTTGATAACGGAATTTCATATTTATCAATAGGACATCCGGTAAACGACAGGACTCTCTTTATTACAAATGATGATCTCACCCTGAAATTTGATATTGATTATTTCAGGGACAAATGGTTTAAAACATCATACCTGCTTGATCGAAGGCAATGCGGACCAAAACTTGCGATGGAACGGTATAAAAAATACAGGAATCATGAACTGCATCTGAATCATGGTGATTTTACCGGTAATTTCAAATCACTCGGAATTTCCTCCGTCCGAAGAAAAGAATCAGGCATCAGGGCTGCAATTATAAGAGAAAAAGGAGTAAATGGTGACAGGGAAATGGCACATGCCCTGTGGCTTGCAGGTTTCGACGTCAAGGATGTTCATATGACAGATCTGATATCAGGAAGAGAAAATCTGGAAGAAACAGGCATGATTGTTTTTGTCGGAGGATTTTCCAATTCTGATGTACTGGGTCCCGCAAAAGGATGGGCAGGTGCATTCAGATACAATGAAAAAGCAAGAATTGCACTTGGCAAATTCTATAAAAGATCAGATACACTTTCGCTTGGTGTCTGTAATGGCTGTCAGCTTATGGCAGAGCTGGGACTTATTTGCCCAAAGCATAAAAAAATGCCGAGATTGCTTCACAACAGGTCAATGAAATTTGAATCTGCGTTTGTCGGAGTTAAAATACTGCAGAATAATTCAGTTATGCTTGGCAATTTATCGGGAATGGAACTTGGTATCTGGGTGGCTCATGGTGAAGGCCAGTTCAGTTTACCTTATCCTGAAAGCAGGTATCATATACCAATGAAATTTAGTCATCATACATATCCAGCAAATATGAATGGCTCTGATTTTGACGTCGCAGCTTTATGCTCTAATGATGGTCGCCATCTGGTCATGATGCCTCATATAGAACGTGCTTACTTCCCGTGGCAATGTGGCTATTACCCTTCCGGGAAAAAGGATGATGATGTAACTCCATGGATAAAAGCTTTTATAAATGCCAGGAAATGGCTGGAAATAAAAAACCGCTGACTTTTCAGAAAACGGTTTTTATAGGTTTTGGTACACTATCTTTCTCTTAATGATCTTTCCCTGTCATCAACTGGTGTTAACGTTTTATCGGAGTAAAAGAAACCGATAGAAGTTTTGTAATATCTGCACCTGATGATTCTCCAGCATTATAATCCTTCGGAAAGATTTTTTCACTTATTACCTGGATATTATACACTCCCGTATCCTGTATATACATTGAACCCAAAAATGAATCTGCTTTAAAATAAGGATAGCTTACATCATTTGAGTTCTGTATTATTTTATCACATAAAGGATGGGCAATCAGCCTGGTGTCATGAACGCTGACCAGAACTTTATTATTGTAATGAAGATTGGTTGTATCTTTTGTTGCACTTGACAGCCATACATTATAACGACCTGATTTTGAAACCACAACATTCCACTCTGCTGTATTACTGGATGGATTTACCATATCGCTGTAACAATCAGCCTTTTCAAGCTTTAATGAAATAGTGCCGTCAGCCTGCTGTAATATTTTGTCAGAAGCCCTTCTGTTTTCAACTCCAGTTTTCTCGTTAAAACTACTGCATGAACTTATTAAACCCATACCTGTAATTGCCATCCACAAAAATATTGTTCTTCTCATTTTTAGTTTTAAAATTTTAATCTAGTTAATGTCTTATTAACGTAACAAAAATCGTTCCATTGTATAAATTAAAAGAATTCGCAAAATAAATTCAAATAATTCAACAATGCAAGTTTACTGAAGAGTCAAAGTAATATTCTTTTAATGAAGATTAAATGAAATCATTATGCATTTGCAGGTTCTTTCACCGAGAAGGTCTTTTCAGGTATCTTTTTTCCGGACTTTGGTAAAGCGATGGCTTCCGCTACTATCTCTGAAATATCAGCTACTTTAGTTTTAGTAGCAGCCGCGAATGTTTTCTTGCATAAAGGACATGAGGTTGCAAGTATATCAGGATTTCCCTTTGTCAGTTCCAAAACCGCATCATGCGCTATCTTTGATTTCTTCTGATAGCTGATCTTCATATTCCCCAGGCTCCCTCCGCAGCATAACGAATTTTCGTCATCAAAATCCGTTTTCTGAAGACGAGCAACATATCTCAGAACCTCTTTAGGTTCACTATAAACGCCTGAGCCTCTTCCAAGTTCACATGGTGTGTGATATACGACATTCCTGCGCAGGAAATTCAGTTTCAGGGAACCATCTTCTATAAGCATTTTGATAAACTGGGTATGATGAAGCACCTCCACATCGAGATAATAGCTTTCCTTGAAAATCTTGTAGCATATCGGACATGATGTAACAAGGGTATGTGCCCCGGATTTCCAGATCAATTGTGAATTATAATTAATAAGTTCCCGTGCTTCCTTATCCTGACCTGCAAGCATCAGCGGACGCCCGCAGCAGACGCCCCCGTTTTCATCAATAAAATTATATCTGACACCTGATGCATTAAGTATTTTGACCATAGAATTTTTTATAGCCGGTGTCAGATGAGTCATACAACCGGCAAAATACAAAACATCAGTTTTTTCGGGTTCAGCCACAGGAAGCCAGTCGTAAGCTGGTTGTCCGTTAGATTTTGCCGGAACTATTTTTTGCCTGTCAGGGAAATATTTCTTCAGGATATTTTTTTCAACACCAATTGTTCCTCCAGCTCTTCTGTTGATCATTCTAATAGGTGTAAGCTCGATACCAACCGGACATTTTTCGTCACATCTGCTGCACATAAGGCAGTTATTTGCAATATCTCTAACATTTTCATTATTGCGGATACCTTTAAGCAGGTAAGCTGACTGAATATTTGTTATACCGGCAGAAAAGTTCAGCTGGCAGGCATCAATGCAGATCCCGCATGAAGAACACGAATACGTCTGGATCTCTTTGAATGCGCCAGATTGATCGCCTGTTTTAATTCCCGAATTTCTTGCAAATATCAGGAAGAGCTCAGTCGGTATGTGCATATACCTGGTGAGAGGCAGCAGTATAAAGAAAGTACCAAGAGAAAGAGAGTAGAGCCACCAGAAGGGGTAAGCCAGCTGATGAACCGGAAGGAATGAAGCAAGAAGCGAACCCAGCGATCCCGTCAGAAAGCTGCCTGTTTCATATGCACCGCTTGTCAGGCTTTCAGCAATAAGCCTGCTTGGAAAAATCAGCCATAATGATGTCAATGCGACTTTGTCAAGAGGTTTAAGCCGCGTAGTTTTCTTCATCCCGACAACTTTTGAAGAGAATCTTTTTATAATGGCTAAAAGCAAACCAGATAGAATAAATGCAAGCAGAAAATCCATCCAGAAAGAATAGACAGCTTCAAATCCAAACCTGCCATGATCGGGATTAAAGAACTTGAAAAATATAGCCTTATATGGTGCATTAAGATGTTTTTCTCCAAAGAAGTCGGCTTCAATAGTGCCAAAAAGAATAAGAAGGAACCATCCGAATGCCAGGCTCATATGCATATACCCAAGACGGAAATTAGCTTTAAGTATTTTCCTGTGAATCAGACTCTCGAGAAATATTTCCCTGATACTTTGACCGAATGACCTTCCGAAAAATCCCCGCTGAAGCCTGAGCTTGTCCGGCCGGGAAAGGTCCATAAACCACCTGACGCTTCTGGCTACTGCATAAAGAAGTATGAAGTAGAGTCCTATATTAAATGGTATGACAAACAGATCAAACTGCATTTTTTACTTCCTTTTGAAAAGCCTCCCGTGCAAGAGTTACGACATTTCGGGTGTTAACTCCGCGTGGACAAACAAGTGTGCATTTTCCGCAGAGCATACACTTTTTTATATTTTCACGTACCTGGTCATTTTCCCCTCGTTTAATCAGAATCTGGAGTTCCCTCAGGCTGAATCTTGTGAAATTACCTGTAGTACAGGTTGCCGAGCAGCAGCCGCATTCAATACACAGCCTGAAACTTGTTTCCCGTTCAAAGATATATTCGGCTATATGCCTGTTGTTGGCATCATAATCTATCTGACGCCCTTTTGATATCGTAAATCCGAATTTATCCATTAATCGTTTAAATTCTTAAAGTAATCTTTTACATCAGCGACTGCTGCCCGTGCATGCGATATTGTTTCAGTGATATTCATCGGCATCGTGCAAGTTCCGGCATAAAAGATCCCCTTAATATTACTTATATTACTTCCAAAATGATGATCGGCAGTTGAAAAAAACCTGTTTTCCCCTGTATTTAAACCTGATGATACTGCAATTTCCTTACCTCCTTCTGACATTTCCATTCCCGCCATTAAAACAAGCATATCAAGTTCCATTTTCAATGGCCGGCCGGCAAGAGTATCTTCAGCTTTTATTATCAACTTATGATTTATTGATTCACTGACTTCGGATACTTTTCCCCTGACGAAGTTCACCCCCCATTCTTCCTGGGCTTCGCGGTAAAGTTCCTCGTAATGGGCTCCACCCATTCTCATATCCATATAAAAGCAAAAGACTTTTGATTCAGACAGATGTTCCCTTATTTCAATTGCCTGTTTCACAGCAGTAACGCAACAAAGTTTGGAGCAATACAGGTTTCCCACTTTCTCATCACGTGAGCCGACACAATGAACCATGCCTATTTTCTCAGGAATATCTCCGGATAGCTTTTTCACCTCTCCTTTTCTGAACATTACTTCCAGGTCAGACGACGTAATTACATTATCATAAATACCGTAACCGTATTCTTCTTTCCTGGAACTTTTAAATAAATCGAATCCTGTCGCAATAACTACGGCATCTGCAGACATTTCAGTACCTTCCCTGGTTAAAATAGAAAAGTTGCTTTTGTTGCTTATTATTTTTTCGATTGTTGTTCCGGCAATGACTTTTATTCCATTGCTAAGTACAAGCTTGTCAAGGTAGTTTTTTACTTCAGAGCTGCTTCTTCTGTCAGGGAAAAGCTTGTACCAATTGTTCAGGTGACCTCCTGTATTTTGGTCTTTCTCAACTAGACTTACGTTATAACCGGCTTTTGAAAGTTGTCCTGCAGCTTCCATACCAGCCACACCCCCACCGATTACTACAACGTGCTTATTCATTAATTATCAGACATTTAACATACTGTGAGTATTGACTTTTGTCACTATTCCATTAATTTCATATTTCCTCTCCGGGTCATATTCAATCCCTATTTTCTCAAGTACCGGTTCACAGTCGGTCTGGTGCATCTGCAATCCCAGATCCCATGGATCATAGCCCAGGACAAGCCCGGCCACTTCTTCATATGTGAATACCGGAATACCTTCACCATCCCTGCCATATCTTTTGCCTTCCATTTCGTTAATCACGTATTGCCATCTGTCAAGAAACATTGGACATCCGGGACAGTTAGTGATAATCATATCTGGTTTAAAGGGTTGCATTGATTCAAACTTTTCTTTCGAGCAGGCTATTGAAAAACCCCTGTTTGCCTGAACCAGGTATTGTCTGAAGCCAAAACCGCAGCAATGCCTTCGTTCAGGATAGTCAACCACCTCTCCTCCCCAATTCTTCAACCATTCCAGCAAGAACATAAGGATATTCAGCTCCGCCAACACCCTTTGAAGGAAACATTTTGGCATAATGGCATCCTATATGATCCACAACCTTCAGTGGCTCTCCGGTGTTTTTATTTATTAATCTATATTTTGCTTTTGCAGCAATCTCTTTCCTGAATTTATAGATGATATCACTTGCATGAGCGAGATTATCAGGAATATCAAATTCCCTTCCGGTGGCTTTTCTAAGCTGTACCCTTACTTTATCCTCAACTTCCGGAAAATGATGCCACGTTTCAAGGATTTCAGTATAAAGTCCAAATGAAGTAATACAGGAAGGAACATAGTTTTTATATCCGGCTTCAGTCATTAATGCAAACTGTCTGGCAACAACCGTCATTGCTGTTTCGACCGGAACAACATCTCCATGGTATCCAATGCCGGAACAAGTAGTATGACATGGATGTTCGTAAACATCCTTCCCAAGTTCCTCCCTCATTATCCGCAGGAAAGCAACCTCAGATCCCGGGAAAAAATTCTGCCTTATACAGCTTCTTACATAAAAGTACCTGTCATCAGCTATCTCTTTCTGATATTCACTCCATATTGCCTTTTTTCCTTCAATTTTCATTTTGGTTATTTCTTAGTATGAGAACCGTTATTTGTTTTGTAAATATGTCTGAAATATTCATTATCAGTGGTTTCATCAAATTCTAGATTTAATTCTTTAGCCTTATTCTTTGAAGAAGACTCGATCTTTTCATATCGTTTTAAGGCTCCGGTCACTTCGAAAATCTTCCTTAATTCATCAAGTGATTCCTCTGGGATTTTTCTTAAGATTCCCGGACCTTCTCCTTTATAATTTCCTCCAAGCCGGTTCACAAGATCTTTTCGGTTTTCATAAACCCATTCCCAGTTTGGTCCTTGTTCAGGGTGAAGAGAAGGTGTCAACATATCTATATAAACACAATATCCGGTATTGAGAATAGATTCCCCGACTGTTCTTTTTATTGCCAGCTGCTGTCTCCCTTTCTCTGATTCTACAAAAAAGCCAAGATCCTGTGATAATCCGCGTAGCGCCATTATTACCAATCCTGGTGCATTACCTCGCGGGCAACGTGTTTTACACGACATGCACTCTCCGCAATACCAGATAGCTTCAGACTTAAGCAGCTTTTCAATTTCATTATTATCACCTGATTGCACGATATCCACAATCTGACGGGGATCATAGTTATAAAATTCTGCAGCAGGACAGATGGCAGTACATACACCGCAATTCATACAGGCATTCAAACCTTCCTCAAACCTGATATCCTGCAACAGCATGTTGTAGTAATTTACTTTCTCCTGTACTTTCACTTTGTTTAGTGTTAAATAATTAACAACAAAAGTAAGCTGAATCAACTGAAAAGGTAAGACACTTAAAGCCTATTTTGAAAGTGGTATTTATACCTATATTGAAGATACAAAGGCACAGGGGCGTAAAGGCGCAAGGGCAAAAATTCCCCCTTTGAAGTAAGCCCGGGGGAGTTATGAATGATAAAATATTAAAAAGGTTGAGGCATATAAATATTTGTAACTAATCAGTACTTAAAGTGAGCTAAAGTTTGGAGTGCCTAAAGTTTAAAAATAAGGTGTTATTAACAGTTTGCTTTCGAAATTAACATTATCGGTTTTCATAAGAATGACATTTTTAAAAAACGAACACGTATTAACAAAATATTATTTTAGTGTTTGATAAATAAGCGATTACGTTCTTTGATATATTGGATTTCAGGGTTAGCTTTGCAACATAAGATATGGATACCTCTGACAAAATAATCATCGAAGAATTGAAGCGCATCATTAAGATGCAGGCACAGGAAAATAGGTTGTTGAAAGCAAAAATAAATTACCTTGAACAAGAACTTGAGCGTGTTACCACCAGAAAAGACAGCAACAATAGCTCTTTGCCACCCTCTAAAGATGAGAATAGGCCACCACGCACCAGCAGTCTTAGGGAGAAAAGTGGTCGTAAAGCAGGAGGACAACCAGGACATGAAGGCAAAACGTTGGAGATGACAGATACACCGGATGAGATTATTGAACATCGTGCGTGTTTTTGTCCGGAATGCGGGAAAGATGTGAGTGGTCTGCCTTTCGAACTTTTCGGGAAGCGACAGGTTATTGATATCCCGACGATCAAACAAATAGTTACTGAACACAGGGTTTATCGTTGCAAGTGTAGCTGTAGTCATATTGTAGAAAGTGACTTTCCTGTCGGTGTTGATACTCCTGTGAGATATGGTAAAAATATTGAAACTCTCGTTGGCTATCTTAGTGTAAGACAATACATCCCGTTCAAAAGACTTAAGGAAATGTTCAATGACATCTTTACGGTTCAGGTTAGTGAAGGGGGTTTGCATTGTTTGTTGAACCGGCTGGCATCGAAGGGTGTTGATGGCTATGAAATGATACGCCGGAGAGTACTTCACAGCGGGGTTATCGGTACAGACGAAACCGGTGTGAAAATCAACGGGAAAAAGCATTGGTTCTGGACATGGCAAAATAAACGTGCCACTTTTATTGCCACTTCTACCAACCGGGGAACGACCACGATTGATGAGAATGTGAGTGGAATATCCCGGGAAGCGGTACTTGTTCATGATTGCTGGAAAGCTCATTTTCAAACCCCGGTAAAGGCGCATCAGTTGTGCACGGCTCACCTGGAACGAGAAACTAAATACCTGGAGGAATGTTACAAAGTGGCATGGCCAGTCAGATTCCGTGCAATGCTCAGGCAGGCGCATAAGCTTAAGAAGCAACTTACTCCTGCTGACTATTATTATCCAAACCATCAACGTGATCTTTTGGAAAGAGAGTTGGATAATTTGCTGGCAGAGACTTTGGATCCAAAGCACAAAGAGATAATTGCTTTTCAAAATCGAATTACCAGATATCGTGATCATGTCTTTACCTTTCTCTATCATCCGGATGTGCCTCCTGATAATAATGGTTCTGAAAGAGCCATTCGAAATGTCAAGGTTAAACAAAAAATATCCGGACAGTTCAAAATATTGAGTGCTGCTGAAAACTTTGCTATCCTGAGATCTATTATTGACACTGCCATAAAAAACAATCAAAATGTGCTACAGGCGTTAAATGTCATCGCCGATTATAAAACATACTGATTCAATCTATAAATATTAACTTTAGGCACTCTAGGCACTCCAAACTCTAGGCACTGATTAGTTACAAATATTTTATTAAACATAGTTCATTGATTTTTAACATATTTTATCCTGCAATTCGTCAAAAAGAACTTGACTTTCTCATTTATATGGTTAACTTTATAAACAGAACACCTGAAAAGCACGATGTAGTTAATAACATCAAAGGATTATTCCTTTTGGGCTTTTGACGATACTTGTTTATGAATAGTGCCTGGGAACAGGCGACTCTACTGACATTATAAGCCTGATAAAGAGCATGATACTACAAGCTGATTTTTGATAATCTCTTTTCATTTTACAAAACCATAGCTACTGAAATTATGAAAAAAAAATCCTCACTTCTCTTAAATTCCGCACTTGTTTTATGTGTAATTATCTTAACTCCCATCTTGTTATCAAGATGCGAGAAAGACAAATTTGACGAGATGGCCCTGAACGAATATCTAAAGACTCTCCCACCGATTTCAGGTGAAATGCCTGCAGAAAAAGCAGCAACAATTACCAGTAGCAAAAATGATACTACAACAGAGTATATTTACCATACAGATTATTATGAAGCGGCTGCAGGCTACGATGAACAGATAGTCCTTAATCCGCAGACAGACGTGATCTATCCCGGAGCCCTGGTAAAAGGAGAATCCATACTTGATGGAACATATACTCTGATACCTGCAACGAGAAAACCAATTACTATTTCCACATCATTGACTGGAGGAGGTGTTTCTTCAGTGGTCGTTGAGGATCCAAAATTATCCACTGTAAGGGAAGCAGTAAATACCCTGATGAAACAGACATATGATGTCCCTTATGCAAACATGGCATTTACCGTGGAACAAGCATATTCTGAACAGCAAATCGACGTTTCCCTGCGTGCAAGCTATAAGACCGGAATCCTAAACGTGAAAGGCGGATTTGATTTCTCGAATACAAAAATACAGACACGGCTGATTGCAAAATTTATCCAGAATTATTACACTCTTGATATGGATTTGCCAAGCCAGCCTTCAGACCTGTTTGAAGAGGATGTTGATCATGCACTGTTCGGTACTATGATGCCAATGTATGTTTCAACTGTAACATTTGGCAGAATGGCGCTTTTCACAATCGAATCAGAACTGGAAGAAACACAGGTAAGGGCTTTCCTGTCCGCATCATATGGCAGCATAAGCGGCTCAGCTTCTGCTGAATTTGATGCTCTTAAAGCAAAATCAACAATGAAGGTTTATATATTGGGAGGAAGCGGTAGTGCTGCAGGAGCAGCAATCAATGGATTTGATGATTTCAAAAACTACATTCAGACCGGAGGAAATTTCTCCAAAACCTCTCCGGGTGCACCAATCTCCTATAAACTCAGATATATCAGGGATAATACCATTGGTAAAATTGTTTTTTCCGCATCTTACCCGATAGTGACCGCAATTCCACGAACTGATAATATTGTTTATGATATAACAGCTTCGCTTTACAGTTTATACCCTGATATCAATGATGAAGAATCAGGAAACGTAAGATTATACGGATACATAACAAGTTATCCTAAAAGTCTTGGAAATTCTGTACAATTTTATCATTTTAGCCGCGGATCTGGTGCACCCCTCTCAATTCCTGAAAAACAAACATATAATTTTCCTCAGGGTACATCGGTACAAAAATTATGGGAAGGATTGAAACCGACTGGTGCAATAATGTCTTATATTGAGATGTATGAAGTTGATACGTGGCCTTACCTTGATGATCATTATGAAATTCAAACATTTGAAATACCTGTGGCAGAAATAGTTGGAGGAACTATGGGCCAGGGTTTTTATGATAAATCAGGTCTTAAAGTCAAGGATGTACAAACTACTAATTATGTGGATGTAACTCTTCGGCTAACGCCGGTTATGAGACGAATAAAGTAATAACGGAACTATATAATTCTTTGTATTAAAAAGGCTTCAGGCGACAGGCAACAGACGGCAGGCGGCAGGTTCTTAGTTCCCCCCTTGAGAGCCTGTCCCACGACAGTGGTAGGGGGTTAGAGGGATGTACAGGATCCTGATTTATAGCACATAACTTACTTTGGATAATCGCACGGTTTGAGACGTTTTTTGCTATTCAGTTTCTGATTGATCTTATAAGTAAGATAAGCTGATCCTGAGCCGACTAATGCACCGGCCAGCACATCTGACGGGTAATGGACCCCCAGAAGCATCCTTGAATATCCGACAGTTCCTGCCCAGACATAGGATGGTACAATAATATACCATTTGGGGTATGCGAGACTTATTGAGGTAGCAGTGGCAAATGCTCCTGAGGTATGCCCTGAAGGGAATGACGGACTTCCGCCACCCGATTTCTTCGTTATATCAGGATATGTCACATATGGACGGTCGCGATTGAATGAATATTTCATTGCGGTTGTAATACCATAGTTAACCGCTGTGGCTGCAAGCGTTACACAGGCATTCCTGAAAAGTTCATCGTCATGTTTGATCAGTCCGGCAACTGCCATCCCGGCAGGTAATCCTGTAACAATATAAACCTCAGAATTCGATATTAACCGGAAAAAATTGTCCGAAGGAAGTGCTTCTGAAGAATTCATTAACCTCAGAAGCCTTATATCAAGGTTCTGGGAATGAAGACATGATGGCACGATTTAAAGTAAACTCAATAAAATTCTCTTTATCATTGGTCAATTCTGAATTCAGATTAGCACCAGAAGTTTAATTTATTTCTAAATTTCTCTGCCGGTATCCTATCTTTCATATTATCTTATTTTAAAATGAGATCAATTGTATTGCTTTTTATCTCTTGTATATTGGTATAGAACTTTCCCTTCGATATTAATGAAGGAGATCGAAAGGCTTGTTTTTGAAGCTGAACAAATACTGAAACCGGGAGAAGATGCAGTAAAAACAGTCATTTCGTTTGAGGCAGCAGGACGTACTGATGATGCAGCTGTGTTTACAAAATAATCAATATTACTGTTTTTATCTTTCAGATGCTGGAATATATGATCATGGGCACCAATATAAAAATCGACATTATGTTTGTTCAGAACAGGATTAAGATATTCCACCAGCTCTGCTGTATTATGCCGCGTAGGATGAGCGCTGAATACCGGATGATGGCCTACAACCACCACCCAGTCCTCTTTCGATGCAGTAAGGACGCTGTCAACCCAGGTCACCTGTTTTTGAGCATTCTCCAGAGGATATTTTGGTCCCGGATCCCCGTAACCTTCAACAAGTGAATAAGTATCAAGGATTAGCAGTCTTACACTAACACCACCTCTTGACTTGACCAGGGTATAGTAACTGCCAGGCATTTTCCACCTGCGGCTGATATTGGAATAATCTATCTGTGCCTGTATGTTCCCTCCATGATCATGATTCCCTAATGCAGGATACCATTCGACATGTAAAGACGGATGTGTAAAAATATTTTCGAAGCTGGCCATCCACAGGGGATCCTGAACGCTCTGAACACCGGATATCTGGAAATTATCACCACCTGTCACAATAAACCTGATGCTGCATGAATCTGCAACACCTGCCATCATATCGGCAACAACCTTTTGATTAAAATATCCGTTCCGGCCGTGGTCACTGATTATAATAAAATTAAACAATGAATCAGATGGCAACTTCAGCTCTGATTGATCAACTGAAGTTTTACAACCGGAAAATATCAGAACAACAATAAAAAAAATAAATATTCTCTTCATATCTGTTTGTTTCAAAAAGTCTGTCAACAAGGTTAAGAACTTCAAAACCAGGTTTCACAACATGATTATGAAGAATTACTTTATCTTACTTTTAATTGCTATTAAAGTCTTAACTATCTCAATATCTGAAGTTTTGTTGATTTTCAACGATATAGCCCTGATCTTTCCATATCTCTTCCCGGTTTTAAAATCGTGCTTAACTGAGTCCGGCAGTTCACTTGCTTCTATAACCGGTTCCGCTTTATCTCCGAAATAGAAAGTTATCCTGAAGGTATCTTCCAGAATAGCAGCCCAGAATATGGTCTTTTTCTTCTGTGTTAATTTAAAAAGCCACTGTTTACCGTCGTTATAATAATTCCAGATGCCTGAAATATCTTTATAATTATCTGATGCATATTGCATTATGTGATCCCAGAGTGTCTTCTTTTCGCCTATTATAGAAAATATCAGATCATCCGTCGGGAAGACATTCCTATCGGGAAACATAAATTTTTCTTTTTCAGCCATAATTCTTCGGATTAACTAATTACGAAGATCCATTAAATTCTGTAAAGCATCAGGAGCATATTTATGTATAGCTGAAACAATTGTACATGTTTCCAGTTCCAGGCAATCACTGCAGGTTTTATATCCTTTAGCAATTACACAGTTCCGGATTTCACATTCCCCGCAATGTGCGATCTTAGCTCCGTCTTCCATGCATCCGGTACAATTAATCATCTCAGCTGTCATACCCGGCGCATTATAAAGCTTTTGCCATTTTTCAGCAGTTGATTTTCTTAGCTCATTGTCATTGTTGATAGTTGCAATCCTTGCATCACAAGCATTACAATCCAGTCCGCAGCATGCAATCAGTTTTTCCATAGTATTTTCCGAATTAGTATTTACAAATCATATAAAATAAATGATATTAAAATTAATACTTTTATGATATAATATGAAATTATAAAAATGAATAAAAAATTATTGGACCAGTTTTGCACAAAGCACCCTGAACTTGCCGGATTAAGAGATCCAATCCGTCAGGCAGCCGAAATGATCATAAAATCATATACTGGAGGAGGAAAATTACTGGTTTGCGGTAACGGTGGCAGCAGTTCTGATTCAGATCATTTAGTCTGTGAGCTTATGAAGAGTTTTGAATCTGAAAGACCTCTGGATAAGAGCCTGAAAAACAGACTAAATGAAATCGCCGGAGCACGGGGAAAATTTCTGGCTGAAAAACTGGAGCACGGATTACCTGCAATATCATTATCTGCGCATACAGCCCTGATAACGGCTATTTCCAACGACAAAGACGCAAACCTGGTTTTCGCCCAGCAAATAATCGGTTTCGGAGACGAAAATGATATCCTGATCGGAATAAGCACTTCAGGAAACTCACAGAATGTGATTGATGCCTGTATCACAGCTAAAGCCCTGAATTTAAAAGTAATTGGATTTACCGGCAAAACAGGAGGTAAAATGAAACAATATTGCGATGTTCTGGTAAATGTTCCCGAAAGCCGGACAGCTTTTATTCAGGAACTTCAGCTGCCAATATTTCACATATTATGCCTTATTGTGGAAAATCATTTTTATGGTCATAAGAATTAAAAGATATGAAACCCGGATTGCTTGAGGAAATCATCGATAAAATTAAGTCTGTTAAAATTGCTATTGTTGGAGATTTTTGCCTGGATGCTTATTGGTTTATTGATGAATCCGGGAGTGAAATCTCCATAGAAACCGGTCAGGCGACAAAACCTGTCCGCCAGCAGAAATATTCCCTTGGAGGAGCAGGAAATGTGGCAAATAATCTTGCTGCAATGCAGGTCAAAGAAATCAGGGCTTTTGGTGTTATCGGCAATGATCCTTTTGGGATTGAGATGATCAGAATAATGAAACTTGCAGGGATCGACACCGGCAACCTGTTGGTTCAGGATAAACACTGGTCAACTCATGTATATATTAAACCTTATATCACTGATCACGAACAAAACCGGATTGACTTCGGAAATTACAATATCCTCACTGAGGAAACTGCTGATAAATTGATTCATAATCTTAAGGATGTGATCAACAATGTTGACCTCACCATAATTAATCAGCAGGTCTTATCAGGTATCCATACAGAGTATTTCAGACAGAAGCTTGTTGAAGTTATCAGCCTTTTCCCTGGTAAGATATTTATAGCAGACAGCAGAAATTTTATGGACTTTTACCATGGTGCTTACCGGAAAATGAATGACACTGAAGCTGCTTTATTATGCGGATTTAAAAAAGTACCTGACGGGAGTGTGTCCGGTTCAGAAGTAAAAGAATCGGCTGATGAGCTGCTCAGACGATACAGAAAACCTCTTTTTATTACACGTGGCAACAGGGGTTCGTTAACAATAAGCGATAAAGGGATCTCAGAAATACCCGGATTAATGATCCTGTCAAAAACAGATACAGTCGGTGCCGGCGACAGTTACCTGGCTGGAGTTGCAGCAGCACTGGCTGCAGGTTATTCAACAGATATTGCCGCAGAATCAGGTTCTTTTGCAGCTGGAGTTACAGTTCAGAAACTCTTTCAGACAGGTACAGCATCTCCTGAAGAGATACTGCGGATCGGACAGGATCCTGATTATATCTATAGCCCGGAAATAGCGGATGATATCAGGCAGGCAAAATACCTGGAGAAAACTGAGATCGAAATCATTAACAGATGGAAAAATGATCTGAATATTAAATATGCCATTTTTGATAACGACGGAACAATTTCAACATTGCGTGAAGGATGGGAGCTTGTAATGGCCCCTGTGATGGTAAAAGCAATTCTTGGAGAAAAGTACCAGGAAACAGATGAAACAGTTTACAATAAAGTAGTAACCAGGGTCAATGAGCTTATTGACAAAACAACAGGAATTCAGACTCTAATGCAAATGAAACTCCTTCTGGGATTAATAAAGGAGTTTGGATTTGTCCCTGAAGACCAGATGCTTGATGAATTCGGGTATAAAGAGATCTTCAACAGGGAACTTATGCTGATGGTGAAACAACGTGAAGAAAAACTGGTGCATGGAGAACTTACCATTGAGGATCTTACACTAAAATATGCTGTCCCGTTTCTTAAAAGACTTTACAATAACAGAATAAAGTTATATCTGACAAGTGGCACGGACGAGGAGGATGTAAAACATGAAGCATCTGTAATAGGGCATGATTATCTTTTTGAAGGCAGGATATATGGTGCCGTGGGAGATATAAACAAGGAAGCAAAGAAAATCGTTCTGGACCGGATCCTTGATTCTATAGGAGAATCAGAGGCCGGACAAATCGTAACTTTTGGCGACGGACCAGTTGAAATAAGGGAAACACGAAAAAGAGGTGGCATCACCGTAGGAATTGCCAGCAACGAATTAAGACGCTATGGTCTGAACCAGGCAAAACGTACCCGCCTGATTAAAGCCGGCGCAGATATTGTAGCACCTGATTTTTCACAGGCAGACCGGTTGCTTGTCCTGTTAAACATCAAATAAAATGAGCCATCCAAAATTCGACAGGAATAAGCTGTTCATCAGAAAACTGGCCGAACGCAAAAACCAGGTTTTTATTGAGAAAGATCATATACCTCTGACAGCAAGGTCTTTGAATCTTTCAAAAAAGGACAAGGGGCTCATTAAGAGAACTTCAGATAAGATCAGATCAGCCAGAGAAAAAAATAAATCCGTTATTCTTGCTTTCGGAGCACATGCTATTAAGAATGGACTAGCCCCCGTCCTTATTGAACTGATAAAAAAAGGCTGGGTAACACACCTTGCAACCAATGGTGCGGGTATCATCCATGACTGGGAATTCGCCTTCCAGGGAAAATCAGGAGAGGATGTGCGTGAAAACGTTAAAAACGGCCAGTTCGGGATATGGGAGGAGACCGGACTGTATATCAACCTCGCTCTGCTTACTGGCGCTTTTGAAGGTCTGGGTTACGGAGAATCGATCGGTAAAATGATTTTTCAGGAAGGGCTTCATATCCCGGAACCTGAGTTCCTGCTTGGTGAGGCTAACAGACTGATGGAATCAGACCCTGAACATGCTGCTGCAGCAATCGACCTTTGCGCAGCTCTCAGGAAAAACAATCTGAAATCCGGATTTTTAAGTATCCCCCATCCCTTTAAGAAATATTCCGTTCAGTGTTCAGCATACGATTTAAAGATACCGTTTACAGGGCATCCAATGATTGGACACGATATCATATACAATCATCCGGCAAATCATGGTGCTGCAATCGGACGGACAGCCCTTACCGACTTTCTTTATTTTGCGCACAGCGTCAGCCACATTGATCATGGTGTATATATATCTGTTGGTTCCGCCATCATGTCACCGATGATTTTTGAAAAAGCATTATCTATGTCGCAAAACTTAGAGATTCAACGAAAAAATCATATTGATAACCATTATATGATAATTGTTGATCTTGCAAAAACAGAATGGGATTGGGCGAAAAACGGAGAACCTCCTTCTGATAATCCCTCATATTACCTCCGGTACTGTAAAACATTCAACAGGATGGGTGGTGAGATGCATTACCTCACGGCCGACAACCGGGATTTTCTTCTTGAACTTTATCACGATCTGTCAGAGGTTGATTCCGTTTGAAGTCATCTCAACCATATTAAAATAAGGACTGTGATTATGGTAAGAATTAAAAGATGGAGCCTCCAGTCCTTTAATCCTTCGAAAGCGGCAATTCCTTTGGAATAATCGACAGTGGTTTTTTCAAGTTTATGAGGTTCAGTTTTTTCAGTAAAAGCAGATACTGCAAAGAGCACCATTGTAACAATAATTTCAGCCCACAGGCCCCGGTATCCGAAATTCAAAGTAAGCTTATGATGCAGTAAAGGAAAGATCTGCTTCCCCGTTTCCGGACCAAGAAGCTGATCGGTGACAAAAATGGTTGCAAGTATTATCCCGACAATAACAGAAACACCTGCAGCTTTCAGCGTAACTTTTTTACTGATAATCCCGAAAAAAATAGCAGGGAAAACCGGGATGACCAGGTAAGCAGAGATAGTCTGCAGATATTTATATAAGCCCTCCTCGTTCTTATAAACCATATAGGCGGCACCTATTCCCAGCAAAGTAACTATCAGAATTACAAAACGACCTAAAGTAACCTGCTTTTTCTCAGGGAAATCTGGTTTAAACTCTACAATAAAATCACGAACAACAAGTGTTGAGACCGAATTCAGTACTCCAATAAGCGAAGTGACCAGGGCTGCCATCAGAGAAGCCATAAGCAGGCCTCTTAATCCTGAAGGAAGAAGTTTATTTAGCAGCAGGACAAAAGTCTGTTTTGTTGCATCTCCTTCCAGTTCGCCCGGGAATAATGCAAATGCTATAACACCAGGCAGAGCAAAAATAAACACCGGGAGGAGTTTCAGTAATGTTGCAAACATTGCTCCCCACCTGGCGTTATTAAGGTCCGGGGCAGCAAGAGTTCGCTGTACATTTACCTGATCAATACCCCAGTAAAATATCCCGGCATAAAAAGCTGTCGCCAGAGTTCCCCAGAATGGATAGACAGGATCATCATACGGTTTTGCGATCGACATCATGTGAGGAACTTTCTCCATCAGACCATTAAAACCTCCGACTTTATCAAGCCCGATAAGCATCATGATCGCAGCACCGGCGATCATGATAATCACCTGGAAAGCATCAGTATATGCTACGGCAGTAAATCCTCCCAGCATTGTAAATATTGCCACAGCTAAACCAATGTAAAATATGGTTGACATAATATCCCATCCCAGAATACTGTTCAACACCAGTGCACCTGCAAAAAGTGTAAAAGCCAGCTTGGTCATTATGCTGATTATCAGCATCAGTCCAGAAAAAAATGTCCTGGCGCGACGGTTATACCGTATCTCAAGGAATTCAGGTATAGTGAACAGCTTATTCTTCATGTAGTATGGGAAAAGGAAGGCACAGCTGAATCCGAGGGTAATTACGGTTGTCATCTCTATTAATCCCGCTGAGAGTCCATAACGATACGAGTCTCCGGATAACCCGACGAGATGTTCAGCTCCAATGTTCGTGGCAAAAAGGGACGCACCGATTATCGGCCATTTGATGTTTCTCCCTCCAAGAAAAAAACTTGAACTGTCTTTGCCTGACTTCTTCCGGTATGCCATATACATTCCGAAAGAAAGGCTCCCAACCATCACAACTGACAGAATTAACCAGTCCGCAGGTGTCAGTGTTAAATTCATAACGTCAATATTTTATCCATTCGTCGTATGCTCTGGATCATTGATCTTACAGTGTGGTAATTAATTTTCCATGAGTGTCCCATGTGGGTCCAGATAGGTTCACCCTCACGCGTAAGCAGAGGATACCACTCTCCTACCCCTTTATTAATCATTTTATCAAAAACAAAACGATGAACATTTTGATAAGCCCGCCAGTATTCAGGATCTTTAAACATTAAATATGCATCAAGAAGGCCAGTTAAAACTTCAGCCTGCTGCCAGAATTCTTTTTCCCTGTCAGAAACACCACCAGCATGAGGACCTTCAACATAAACCCCACCGAATTCATAATCGATGCCGTTATGAATAGTATGATCGAAAATAGTTCTGAACACATCGCTGTAAATACCCTTATCAATTTTAAGAATTTCAAGCGCATGAATTAAAAGCCAGGCAAATTCTGCATTATGCCCATAGTTGGTATTATCAGTTACATTGCTTTTCTGTCCCTCATCGGTGAACCTGTCCCATCCCCAGATAATGTCAAATTTAATCTGCGGTGCAATTGTCCAGTCTTTATAAAACTGAGGTATTCCGGTTTTATATTGCGGATGAATGATACGATATAGCAGGATATCAATTACTTCCATCAATTTCCTGCGGTGGACATCCTTCCCGGTACATTCATAAAGTGCAGTAAATGCCTCAATCAGGTGCATGTGGACATCGAGAGTTTTCCTGTCGCCTCCCTGACACCCGGGACCGCAAAGCGTCCAATCCCGGTGGAACATTTCCAAGTAACCTCCATACATTGTGTCGGCACAATATTTCTGAATAAGATCAAAGACCTTTCCGGCATATTCAATTCCACGTGGATCACCTGTAGAAAGGGTGTATTCACTTAGAGAATAAACGGCAAAACTCTGGCCGTAGATTATCTTCCTGTCAATCTTCACATTTCCCTTCCGGTCCATCATCCAGTAAAACCCACCATGCTCCCTATCCCACATTTTGTCTATCAGAAAATCCGCTCCATGTTTTGCCAGGGCGATATATTTTCCTTCACCATAACCTGCACGGTGAGCTGAAGCAACAGTATAAAGGCAACGCGCCTGGGCTATAAGCGATTTTTCATCATCCCCTGTGTCCTTCCCCTCCCTGTCAAAATGTGTGATGAATCCTCCGTTTTTTTCATCAACCATCCGTGTGGTCCAGAATGGCAATAATTCATTAACAAGATGATTTTCTGCTTCATTCCTTAATGAAATAATCTCTTCTCTGGTCATGATCAGGTTTAAGGTTTACGTTAATTTGTCCGGTTAACTGGAATTATATATTACTGCTACCCTGAGCGTCTGTTAATAAATCATTTTTCTCCTTCAATGAGGTAACACTTCCATATCGCCAGGTCTTCAGCAGTATTCTGATGAAAAAGAGGAACTGGGACATAAGGAACAGCAAAAAAACACCCCCTGTTGTTAAAGGTTTCCATGATCCAAGTATTTTCAGGACCAACCATGCGAACAGAACCTGAACTGAAATAAGCATCAGCATCATAGGGAATGATGACAGGAATGTTCTGAATGTGCGGTTAGATCCGAATCCAAGTGCTTTGAAACATGCAGGTTTTTCTTTCGCGACCTGCCATGCCCTTGCATAATCAGCAACAAGAATAAGTATAATTATTACACTTAATAAAATAATTGCTGCAACTATAACTGCCAGGAAAGAAGTAGTCCCTGAATCATTATATGACTGCATAGTTATCGCGGCAGTAATTCCGATAATAAAAACAGTCAGAAAAAGTATTATAATATTGATTAGTAATGTAATAACAAGAAATGACCAGAAATTCCTGGCAGAAGCCCGGAAAAATTCGGCTGATGAGAATTTAACAGATATTCCTTTCAGGCTGTCAAATAAACCACCAGTAAGAAAGGCATTCATCAGTATTCCAAAAAGTAAAAGAAGAAATAATCCTGAAGAAAAATAGGCAATCAGGTTCGTGAGGATTGCACCAAGGTCGCTGAATACCTCCACGTTAATTCCATCCCTGAGCATTTCTGTGATCATGCTTTGGCCAAATCCTGCTTTCAATGCTCCCTTCATGGGTATTGCAACAAGTGAAACAAGCAGAAGGTAGCAGAACCAGACAATTAAGACACCTTTCCATACTTTTAATGCACGCAAGGCTCCTGATTTTAAAGCTCTGATTATTTTCATCGTATCCCGGATTAGAATGTAAAAAAGCTAATAAAGAACTGCATCAGCGTAATAATATTGTTTGTTAAACGCCTGACAATGATCCGGTCAGGATCGAGAGTCATAGAGTTATTTATATAATTAACATCCATCCTTATCCTGAATTCAGGATCTATTTTTACCCACAGTATTTTCCGGGATCTATGGTAATTAAAGTCTTTGAACCTGTTTTTACCATCCCAGGTTTCAAGCACTTCATCACCGTTGCTAAAATGAATAAGGACATCCACAGGAAGGGCAACCTCTCCTATCCTTTCAATCCGGGCAACAGCAGTAAACAGGGAATCCGGATTTGACAAACTGCTGTCAGGAACATTTCCCGTCCTGATATTATCCTGTGATATCTCAGATTTCCTGTTCATAATTTCAGCCACCTTATAATCGCAGATTCCTGTACCATAAAGGGTCTGTTCGAAAAACCAGTTCATATCAGGACCAAATTTATCACCATGAATCTTTGTAACAACTTCATTTACTACATTAATGAAGTCTTTACCGCAGGGATGTTTAAAAGCCCACTTTTTGTAATACTCCCTGAAAATTTCATTTGTTGTCTCTTCCCCAATTATACCCATAAGTGTATAAAGCCAGGTAGAAGCCTTATAATACGACATAATTCCATAAGCACCGTCAGGATAATTCCATGAATACTCATTGTTGCTTACCAACTGCCTTTTTTCCGATCTGACATAATTCATCCTGTCAGTGGATTTATCAGAAATTTTAAGCATCGGATGATCAATCCTTCCGGAATTTTCGCCGTAATAGTGGTCCATAATCCTTGCCTCCCAGAATGAATTCATTCCCTCATCCATCCAGGGTTCTTCGAACTCATTACTTGCCAGGATACCCATAAAATAAGCGTGTCCGAACTCATGCACTGTAACCATTTCAGGAAGATGTCTCCAATCCGGTATTTTGTCGGCAGATTCTGATGTAAAAAGTGTTGTATATTCCATGCCTCCCGATCCTGATCCTTTTGCAGGAGGATCAACAAATGTGAGGTGAGGCCATGGGAAGGGACCGACATTCTTTGTCAGATATTCAAGGGCATTTTTTACTGCAGTAAATTGTCTGTCAACTTGTTCAATCCTTTCTTCAGGTAACAGCAGAGTAATGTTAACATGTTTCCACTGATCGGTAAAAACAGCGTATCCGGGCCAGGCAGTCCAGGCAAAATCGACGATATCTTCTGCACGGTAAGTAAGTGTTTTGTTTTTCCCTTCCGGATCAGAATCAAGCTCATCTATCAGCATCCCTCCTGAACCTACAACATATTCCTTTGGAACAGTGATTTTTACATCATATACACTATGATCTGAGTAGAATTCAGATTCAGCATGGAACTGGTGGCAATTCCATCCTCCTTTAATTGCATAACGCATGCCTGCAGGTTCATAAACCCCGAATTTAGGAAACCACTGTGCAACAAAAAAGAAATCATCATTATAACCAGTCCTAATTATTCTGGAGGGAAGTTTTGTCTCAAAAATTACTTTAATAAAGACTGTATCACCAGGTCGTGCAACCTTTGGAAGTGATACTTTTATTACTGTCCTGTCTTCCGGGTTACCATCATCAGGACTTATATATTGTATCAGCGGGATCAGATCAGTACCAGCGCCGCCAGTAAAAGATTTAATATCAATCCAGCCAAAACCAGAATCTTTGTATCCAGGAAAGCCTCGTAATTCCCTGTAAAAAGTTGTTTTACTGCTCCTGAAAGCATTCATATACAGATGCATCTGAATGTCAGGGATTATGTCGGACGACTTGTTTACCCAGAAAGCCTCCATTATTCCTGTTATAGTTTTTTCGACCGGGTCCAGTCTGGCATCAATTTCATATCCGGTAATACGTTCACTCAGAGGTTCTTTATTAATAATCTGAGATTTTAAAACAAATGGGAAAAGCAATATTAAAATCGAAAATATAACCGGTTTCTTCATAACCACAACACTAAGAACCAACCATATTATTAAATATGCCTGTCAGGATGAAGTCCTTTCGAACGATCCGGACAGACAGGGATCACAAAGGATTATATAAATTCCCTGACAGAATCAGGTTCCTCTGATCCGTAATTGGTTTTACTTTGTTTCTTTTATTATTTCTCTTGTAAGCGTTAAAGGTATTTCTCCTTCTGAATAAAAGGCTTTCCCTGACATTTTTGCTGTGTCTTCCATTTTCAAGTTTATCGAGACATATTCATCTTCAAGAGATAATGAAAAGAGAAGAGAGTCATTTTCAAATTTTACTTTCTCCCCGGGAAATTTATAATCAATGCCGGGTAATGTCATCGTTACAGAATATTTCTCTTCCGCAAAACCAATCTCCATGGTTCCGGATGTGTATCCTTCAGGGGCAACAGGAGCTTCAAATTTCCATTTCCCCACAGGATCTTTTTTCTCTTTAACGGTTTGTGCTGAAATTATTGAGATACTCATAAAAATGAGGAGGAAGACAGTAAAAACTTTTTTCATAATTTTTATTTTAAAATGATTAAAACAATCAACAAATCGAATGCATGAAGTTAAAGGATTTTATTTATCAAACTTATTTTTTATAGAAAATGTATTAAACACATCATAATTATCATATTAGCTTTTTTATGGATCAACAATATATACTTTTGCACTGTTAATAAATTAACAATAGTTTAAAATATGAAAAATCTGGTGATAATTGGCGGCGGAACAGCCGGAACCGCAATGGCAAACAAATTGATAAAGTATCTTCCTTCAGACAAATGGAAAATCATCATTATCGAAAAAGCAAAAGAACATTTTTACCAACCCGGTTTTCTTTTTCTTCCTTTTGGTTACTATACCAGGGATCAAATAACAAAACCGGCAAAAATATTTTTCCCGAAAGGAGCAGATGTCATCAACTGTGAAGTTGACAGGATTTACGCTGACAAAAATTTAATAAGCTTAAAAGACGGAAATTCAATTGCTTATGATGTTCTTCTTATCGCAACAGGTACAAGGATAAGTCCTGAAGATACTCCGGGTCTCAAAGGTGAATTATGGCAGAAGAGTGTTTTTGATTTTTACACAATTGAAGGTGCTGAAGCTCTTGCCAGGTTTTTCAAAACCTGGGAAGGTGGTAACCTGGTGATCAATATAGCTGATAATCCTATTAAATGTCCGGTAGCTCCTCTTGAGTTTACGTTTTATGCTGATGAATTTTTTACCAGGAAAGGTATCAGGGAAAAAGTAAAGATCACTTATGTCACTCCCATGTCAGGAGCTTTTACCAAACCGAAAGCTTCAAAATTTTTAGGATCTCTCCTGGAGAAGAAGAACATTAATATTGTCACCGATTTCTTCCTCGGAGAAGTCGACAATACAAATAAAAAGATCCTCGATTTCGGAGGACGTGAGGTGCCTTTCGATTGTCTGGTAACTATTCCCCTTCATTCAGGAGACCCGGTAATTTCAAAAAGCGGATTGGGTGATGAATTTGGATTTGTAAAAGCTAATAAGAATACTCTGCAATCCGTAAGCTATCAAAATATTTTTGTAATTGGTGATGCATCAAACCTCCCTGCATCCAAAGCCGGATCAGTTGCTCATTTCCAGGCAGATATCCTTCATAAGAATATCCTGAGCTTCATAAATAATGAACCTCTGAAGGCATCATTTGACGGGCATTCAAATTGTTATATTGAAACCGGTTACGGAAAAGGGATCCTGATAGATTTTAATTATGAAACGGAACCTTTGCCAGGTTTGTTCCCGTTACCAGTTCTGGGGCCTTTTTCATTATTGAAAGAGAGCAGAATAAATCATTATGGAAAACTACTTTTTAAATGGATATATTGGAATATCCTCCTTAAAGGAAGATGGCTTCCTATCCCATCCAAAATGTCGATGAAAGGGAAGATTACAGATTAATATTTATAACATATAACTTTTAAAATTTTAAAATTATGGCACAAAAAACTTATGCAGGCAAAACAGTAGATGTAAATGAAGAAGGCTACTTCACAAATCCATCACAATGGACCAAAGAGATTGCCGCTGAAATCGCAAAAGAGGAAGGAATAGTTCTGACTGATCAGCACTATGCAATTATTGAATTCCTTCGTAACAGGCATAACAGCGGTGAAGCTCTTTCGATAAGAAGCATAAACCATTCCGGTGTTATCGATGTAAAGACTTTTTATCAGCTTTTCCCAGGTGCACCACTCAAAAAAGCCACTAAAATTGCAGGTATTCCCAAACCAGCCAGTTGTATTTAATCATAAAATAATAATAAAATGGAACAAAAATATCCGATCAAAAAAGTCAATATCATTTGCGCAAAAGGTGCAATAGAAGATGTTTATGCAACCCTGTTGATGGGCAACGGGGCGGTAATGGAAGGAATTGAAACCAACCTTTTCTTCACCTTCTTCGGGCTTGATGCAATTATTAAAAGCAGAATGGATAAACTGCATACTGCAGTAGTGGGAAATCCGGCACTAAGACTTCCGGGCGGTCTGAGGATGCCAACGCTTCTGGGTATTATTCCCGGAATGGAATCCTTCACTTCATGGATGATGAAAGGTGGAATGGCAAAACTTGATATTCCCCCCGTAAGTGAGTTTCTGGATCTTATTACTGCCGGCGGAGGGAAAGTCTATGCATGCAAACTTGCAATGGATATGTTCAAGTTTAAGAAAGAAGACCTCTGCGAACACGTGAGTGGCATTCTGACAGTCGGTGAGTTTTACGAACATGCCGGAGGTGAAGGATCACATATAATATTTACTTAGTCTTAATCCTATCCCCAAATCCCACGGTACTCGACGAACTTAATATTTTTCGATAATCAGCCCCTTTCCCTTTGAGGGGGAAGGCTGGGATGGGGGTCATATCACCAGCAGTCTGAAACCCAGAACATTCACAAGTTTCTGGCCGGGACAGAAGATTTTATAGGCTGATGGCCACACTTTTGAAAGGTACCGGTCCTGCTCATCGCGTATGATCACTATCAGTTCATCCATCGCAGGCAGATGGGCGGAATTATCATATTTGTAACCAAGAGTTTTAATTAACAGGGAAAGATCGTTATACTTTCCCAGGTTTTGTGTCATCGTATCAAGCTTCTTTTCAAGTGATTTGACAACAGACAGATTGAGAGGCCGGAAAAAATAGAGCTGGTAAAGAAAATCCTTTGCTCTCTTCCTGAATTCATGGAGGTTGGCAGCTTTTGGATTATTCCTGCAAATCAGGTAATTATCAATAACAATATTATAGATTTTTTCAAGCTCCTTAATAAGGATATGCGGATCAAGATTATTCATACTCTGAAAACGGATCCTGTATCCTGATTTGCCAAGGAGGTCATTAATCTTCTCCAGATCGTTTTTCATATTATCAGACGGTGTCATAACAGGGTCCGTTTTCTTCATCAGATCTTCCAGCATTTCATTCTCCTGAAGCATCGAAAAAACTTCGGGATTTTCCTTCTTAAGATATTTCAGAGTTTTTCTGTGGACAGAAGTCTCGCGCCATGAACACATGATCCGTCCGACTTCCCTTAATGCATCATACTCCCTTTGAAATATTTCTTCTTCTATCTGTGTGCTGATTAGCCGCATTACAGCTCTCGATTTCTTCATCAGCACCCGTACATCGTGAACAACCTTATCATCAGGGGATGATGATTGATTCAGCATAGATTGTGCTTCCCTGATATACCCGCCAAGAGCAGGTTTTATATCCTTCAATTTCACGTAATCGGGTTCCATGATGTATTTAAGCTACCATGTTATATTTTTTAAAATTAACAATTAAAATCATACAGTCAAAAACCAACTTTTTAAGTATCCAAAAGAAGCAAGAACATAATTTTTCAATATCCTTTGAAAAAGCTAAATTTGAAGTTAATTAGAAGATAATTAATCCGGCAATTCCGGTTATTGGTACGAAAACAGATGAAAAAGCTAATCTTTATCCGGCATGGACGAGCAGAAGATTCTGCTTCCGAAATTTCAGACTTTGAGAGGTCCCTGACGATCAAAGGGAAAATTATTTCGAGGCAGATGGCTCGCCGGTTCAGGGAAAAAGAGGATGACCCGGGATTAATGATCACAAGTCCTGCTTTCAGGGCGCTTGAGACAGCATATATCTTCGCATCTGAATTTGGAATCAAACCTGAAAAGATTATGGTTGACAGTAACCTTTATAACAAAGCTTCTCTGAACTCACTTGTTAAGACACTGTCAACTGTAAACGATGATATTAATACCATAACCCTTTTCGGACATAATCCTGCATTTACCGAAATGCCTGACCGGTTAAGCAAATACGGTTGTGAGTTTCTGACCAAGACAAGTGTTGTCTGCATCTCTTTCGGAACAAAGACGTGGTCAGATATAAAACCAGATACCGGCAAAATGGAATATTTTCTTAAACCTGAAAAATAACAATGAGCAAAACTTATATACCAAAGGAGATCAGCTGGTTATCATTCAACGAGCGGGTTCTCCAGGAAGCAGAGAACAAGGATGTTCCGCTTATTGAACGTTTTAAATTCCTTGGCATCTATTCCAACAACCTGGATGAGTATTTCAGGGTAAGGGTGGCAACGTTAAAAAGGCTTTCCCAGTTTGCATCTCAATCAAAAAATATTCTGGGATACAACCCGAAAGCGACGTTAAAAAGAATTCATGAAATAGTGCTCAGGCAGAATTCAAAGTTCGAAAAGATATATTCATCGCTCCTCCAGGAGCTTGATAAGCATAAAATCCACATTATCAATGAAAAACAGCTTAATCGTGAACAGGCTGAATTCGTCAAAAACTATTTCCATAAAGAGTTGAGGACAAGGCTGATGCCTTTTCTTATTGAAAAGGATTCTGAATTACCTAATCTTGCTGATGATGCTATTTTCCTAGCTATTTATCTGCATAAGAAAGAGACCGATAAGAAAAGGTATGCTCTTCTTGAAATTCCTGCAGATGTTCTTCCCAGGTTCATCCTTCTTCCTGAGAAGGGTGAAGATAAGTATGTGATCTTTCTTGATGATATCATCAGGTACGGGCTGAAAGATATCTTCTTTATCTTTGATTTTGATGAATTCTCAGCTTATACTATCAAGCTGACGAAAGATGCCGAGCTTGAAATTGCTGACGATATCTCGGAAAGCTATATTGACAAGCTGTCACGCAGCCTCCTGCAAAGAAAACGCGGCACACCTGTACGGTTTATTTATGACAGGAAGATGCCGGAAGATCTTTTAAAGATTCTTACACGAAAGCTTAATTTAGGTCCTGATGATGTCATTATACCATCAGACAGATATCATAATTTCAAGGATTTTATGGATATCCCCAGCCTGGGGAAGAAAAAGTTTTATTATGAACCATTAATTCCAATTCCTCACAGGGATATTCCGTCCGGGAAAAGCATATTATCAGCCATTAAGAAAAAGGATATAATGCTATTCTTTCCATACCATCCGTTTGACCATTTCATTGATCTTTTAAGAGAAGCATCTATCGATCCTTTAGTTACTTCAATCCATATTACATTATACCGCCTGGCCAGAAACTCAAGCGTGATAAATGCTCTTCTTAATGCAGTGCGGAACGGAAAACATGTAACGACAGTAGTCGAGCTCCAGGCAAGGTTCGATGAAGAAGCAAATATATTATGGGGGAATAAGCTTCTTGATGAAGGGGTAAAAGTAATTTATGGCGTCCCGGGACTGAAAGTCCATGCCAAGCTTTGCCTTATTACCCGGGTTAAGAACAATGTTTCCCAGCGATATGCAGCCATTGGCACCGGGAACTTCAATGAGGACACAGCACGGATATATACCGATCACCTGCTCCTGACAACAAGTAAAAAGATTACCAACGAGGTACAGAAAGCTTTTGATTTCTTCAGTGTCAATTATAAGAAGGACAACTATTATCACCTGGTATTATCTCCTTTCTTTCTCAGGAATAAGATCATGCTCCTTATCGAGAATGAGATAAAAAATGCCAAAAATGGAGGAAAAGCCTATATTTATCTGAAACTAAATAACTTAACAGATACTGAAATTATCAATAGCCTTTATGAGGCAAGTAAAGCCGGAGTCAATATCAAACTGATTATTCGTGGAATGATATCACTTGTTACCGGAATTAAAGATATCAGTGAGAATATAAAAGCTATAGGTATTGTAGACCGTTTTCTGGAGCATACAAGATTTATTATTTTCTGCAACGGAGACAATGAGGAATGTTTTATTTCTTCAGCCGACCTGATGACAAGGAATATTGATCACAGGATAGAAGTCACCTGTCCTGTTTTTGACAAGAGCATCAAAAATGAACTGAAACATATTTTCGAAATACAGTGGAATGATAATGTTAAAGCAAGGAAGCTCGATGCTTCACTCTCAAATAAATTTGTCAAACACGGGAAAAAACAGGTCCACTCCCAGGTAGAAGTTTATAATTATCTTAAAAAAGTGAATCAAAAGGCTCTTGAAAAATAAATTTACCTGATGAATTATATAGCATTAGTTACAGGAACCATTGTAATAATTCTGTTTTCATGGTTTTATTCAATAAAACACGGAAGATATCATGGGATACCAAGATTTTTTTCTTTTGAAAGTATTTTTATCCTGGTATTAATGAATCTGAAAATATGGTTTCATAATCCTTTCTCGTTTTTTCAGATAATTTCCTGGATTCTTCTTGTTTTGTCAGCTTACATGGGCATAGCCGGATACCTTCTTTTAAGGAAGGTCGGTAAACCCGATAAAAATTTCGAGAATACTTCCATCCTGGTTAAATCCGGTTTATACAGGTACATCCGACACCCTCTTTATGGTTCTTTATTACTGCTTGGAACCGGAGTAATGTTTAAAGATACCGGTATTATTCAGTTAATCTTAGGTGCAGTTAATCTCATTGCTGTATTCTTTACAGCCAGAATTGAAGAAAAAGAGATGATCTCAAAATTCGGAGAGCCGTATGTTGATTATATGAAGGAGACAAAGATGTTTATACCTTATATTGTCTGAATGTCTTGTACGACTCACACGACTTATATCTTTACTTTGTAGACAGCCATGCTATTACTTTTTCCGATTCCGGCTTATCCCTGGAATAAAGGACATCAATCAGCTTCCCGTTTTCATCAATAAGGTATTTCTGAAAATTCCATTTTACCTCTGAATCCATGATCCCATTTTTATCTTTTGACGTAAGCCATTTATATAGCGGGTGGATATCATCACCCTTGACTGATATTTTTTCCATCATGGGAAAGGTAACTCCATAGTTCCGGGTGCAGAATTGTCTGATTTCAGAAGCGGTTCCGGGTTCCTGGTTAGCAAAATTGTTAGCCGGGAAGCCGATAATAACAAGCTCCCCCTGGTATTTCTCATACAAAGCCTCAAGATCTTTAAACTGTGGGGTAAAACCGCACTTTGAAGCTGTATTTACAACCATTACCTTTTTCCCTTTCAGCGAGGATAAATCAAAATCTTCACCCTCCAGTGTTTTTACCTTAAAATCATAAAATCCGGTAGTTTGCGAAATAAGTGTCATCGGAGAAAGCATAAGAAAAGTAATGGTCAGTAGTTTATTCATAATCAGAGTTCTTTAAATAGTTTTAACATTAAACAAAAATGTGTTATAAAAGTTCAGGTTAAGCATACAGGTATACTTTTTCTTGTATTTCATCACTTGCTCAATGAAAATTCTTATTGACTCACCCTGATTATCTCCCGGGAGGGGATTTTATCAAATAATTCTACTTTTTTACTTCATTTACAGTGTTCACATCCATCACCAGTGGGAATGTCATGCTCTCAGGTGATGAAATCTCGACACTGCCTGTTACCTTTGTGGTCACAGCCTGTTTGATGAAATAGCCCTCTTTAATAGCAAACAGAAGAGTGGCGGAACCTGTATATGTTCCTTTCATAAGAACATCCATACCCTGGTTCTGGGTATTTATTGTCATGGTACCTGAGAGCGTTGAAGAAATCCTGGCACATTCAATACCATCTATATTCTCAATGCCTTCAAGTTTATCATTTGAATTCACTAAATTTATTATTGATGTTGCAGCAGTTTTGCCTCCGACAGTATCAACCGTACTCCATGTATCTCCTATCTTGACCGGATTCGCAGGAAGAATAGGGAAGAACTCCATAAAGGTTTGAGAAACATTTGATTCCCCGCTTCCTTCAACATAATAAATAACTTTTTCAGCTTCTGAAATATCAGTTTCCCTGCCATCAGGTGATATTACTATATTAATTACTTTTCCCTGGATATCGCTTACTGATCCTCCTGAAGTTCCCATGGGAGACTCAACAACCCGGCCGAGAGTGTCGAGTTTTATTTCAAGCTTAAGGTCTGAATCCTTCTTCCCCATAGCCTTAATGCTGCAGCCAAATACTAAACTTATATTATTCTGCATCGACTGGCCCTGAATATCCATAATCTGAGTCATTTTACTGATGCTCAGGTATTTTACCGGAGTCTCTTTCAAATATTTGTATTCCAGCTTTATCGCATCTGTCTGTTGTGTGTTGCCAGGCTTTTTCTGTGCATAAGCACTGAAGCTGATATTCAGAGTAACAACAATTATTGCCGCATTTGTTAATTTTCCGTGTAAAAGACTTTTCATTTTCATTTATATTGGTTTTAGATTGAAATTTGTCAAAATTCATAAATAATTATCTGGTTTCTCCTATTCCTGCTGGTTATAAATGAAGATTAAGATCCTTACCTGTTGCAACCGGAAAAAGCATGGATTCTTTAAGGTTTGTTTTATTATAACTATTATTTTAATGTGATTTTAAGTACCCCGTTAGCCCCAAATGAACCGTACAGTGAAGCACCCACATCATCGACGAATTCAATTGTTTTTACATCATCTGGTATAATAAATGAGATATCCGGGACAATCCTGTCATTAACTACATAAAGTACCTGTAGAGATCCCATCGATTTTCTTTTGGTATTTACTACTGTTGTACCGTTTACCCTTAAATTAGTAAACTCACCTGCAACCAATTCATAAATTGACTTATATTTGGAATAATCCCTTTGGATTCCTGAAGAACCTGAAATAATGGCCTGCCGCAAAACCTCATCAGAGAGATGTCCGTTAGATACTGCTTTATTAAAATTGGATAAATTATTGACATATATAAGATCAATCTTATAAAGTTTTTCCTTTTGAATCTTTATTTTTTTCTTTAAAAACCCTGAAGCAGTAACTGTAAGGATATCCTTATCAGAGGTTTTAACAGAAAACATACCCGCTGAATCAGTATATGCTATCTCGCCTGATTTTGATGATGATACCTTTACATTATTTAACGGAATTGTTTTGAAAGCAGTAACAATCCCTGAAACAGATTTAAATTCCTGCGCTTCTGCTCCGGATACTTGTAAAAACAATATTAAAACTGAAATAATTATAACGAATTTCTGATTCATTGATAGTTTTTTATAGAGCTAAATTACTTAAAATTATAAATATAAGGCCATGTCATAATAAATTATTACACTGTGATATCTAATTTAAAGTCAATAGTCAGAAGAGTTAACTTTGTCAGGTAAACTGAAATTATTTGGTTATACTATATGATTTTAGGAAAACTCGTTATACTTTTGCGACACTTTTCGGGGTGTAGCGCAGCCCGGTTAGCGCATCTGGTTTGGGACCAGAGGGTCGCAGGTTCGAATCCTGCCACCCCGACAAAAGAAAAAGCCCTGCACGCAAGTGCCGGGCTTTTTTGTTTGAGACAAATCCAGGCTTGCCTGAGGTTTGGAACAAACAAAAATGCCCGTTAATGAGCGAAGCGAATGAAGGGCTTTTTCTTTTAGTTTCCTCCCGACCAGGATCATGAAATAATCCTGCCACCCCGACCATTAGAAAATGCAATCAGCATTAAGTCAGTTGATTGCGTTTATTTTATTATGTCAGTTGCACCACTTTTGTACCACAATGCTCAAAACTGGCTGAGGCAAAATAAATTTTGTATTATCAAAAATCTGGAATAAATTTGTTATTGACTGCTCGGGGGCATATCTCTCGTCCTAATATTTTCTATTAGTCTGTTAATCTGTGTGTTTTTAGTACTTTTTCTCGTCATTGCATAAGCTATTATGAAAGGATAGTGTAATGAAATATTTAAACGATTTCGATCACAGGTGTTATTTACACAGCAAACGAACCGCATTATTAGTATTGGCGCTTACATTGATCGGATTAATTATTGTTTTGTTTTTGTTATTCTTTCTTTATTAAAAATTATTTCATCATTCAATATTGATTTAATAAAAGTTGCCAATAGAAAAACGGGGAAGCTGAAAAACGATCAGAGTAGGCACAATTAAAATCAAATAGCAATGAAAAAAGTTTTATTTCTTATTACACTCATGTTAGTTTTAACTACTCCCCATTCTTAGACCACAGGTTTCCAAATATAAGTTTTTCTTCTTGATGATCTTTCTCTTGTAAATACTTCTTCAATCAGATTACAGGTTCTGTCAAGATTCCTGAAAGGACTTGTCTTGATCTTGACAG
>JALHSP010000117.1 GCA_022865305.1 Bacteroidales bacterium
TAACTAATTTTGGGTGAAATATGAGTGCGAAAAAGAGTGATGAAAAACTGTCCGGATAACTCAGGACAGGGTGTCCGTTTAAAGCAGGACTGACTGTCCGTTTAAATCAGGATTTGGTGTCCGAAATCACAGGAATATGCACCTGACAACCTATTTGAGCGGTTATACGGCCTATTTGTGCTTATATACTGCATATTTGTGCTGCTATTTCGTACATATCTAATCAGTAAATCGCGAATTGGAAGAATTTGCTCTCTGATTACTTTATCGAATGTTTCATCTTGATGTAACTTGATAAATTTGTTTCGGGAAAAACGTATTAAATAAGCTTCAGAATTTGATATTCTAGGGAGCAGAAGCCATAGAGCTGAATCTTTCAACTCTTTGACTTCTTGAAAATCAAAGAATACCAGAGCGGTGCAGTCAAGCCATTCATCCAAAAGTCTGCATTCATCTGGGAAGTTGACTCGACGTAAGAGAGGTTTCTCACCTAAGACTCTGCTTTCTTCTATTATTTTTTGAAACTGTGGTTTATCTCTTTTTCGCCTTAGCCCGTCCACAACCCAAACCAATTTAGGGTAAAAAGCATTACGGGCACGATGTTCTTCGGGGTTAAGGTAAGAGTGTTGGAACTCGAGCACCCAGCCGTTTTCTGTTTTCACATCTGCGATGTGTTTCTCACCATTTTCGGCAAATTGAATCACCTCCTGCCAATCGTTAGAAAACTGTCCCTTCCAAGAGCGATGCCAATCAGTTTCGTTTTCCCACCATGGGTCACAGGTACGGCTCCCTTTATGTGCCCAATGGTTAACTTTCACCTCTCCACACTTAGCAACTAATTCTGAACCACAACTAGGGCAGAAGCCCTTAGCCCCTTTGGTAGCTTCTGTTCTTTTATCATTAATAAGTGCGAATTTCATTTTACCTAACAGGCCAGTTTTTTACACATAACATATATTATGCGAAAATTAAAAAACTCTATAAAAAGAAAAAAATAATTGTTAAAATCTTTCAATCCAACGATAATCATCGCCTTCGGTACTCCATTGAAACTTCCACATATCACCTGTTTCTTCATTGATGAGGTAAAACTGGAACATACTGGCCATAGGCTTAATTGTGAATTTACTATTTTCGGAAGTTGATAGCACATCAGGATTGATTTCCACCGATAATATGTATTCAGGTCCTTCAACACTATATTGGCATTGCCACAATTTACCTGTAAATGTATCAAGAAGTATATAGGTCCACATATTTTCAGTCGTATGGAGAATATACCTGCCAAGTTTTAAATTTAATGGTGAAGTAGCCGCATGAACTAAGAATTTTTGCCCATCGCTTTGAATCTGAAATACTTCTCCTGTCTTTGTGTCGAGTCTTAACTGATTATGGATGTTTTTGGTTTGATAAAACTTATATGTTTGAGCGTATATTATAGGGCTCAAAAACAATGCAAATGCAAAGATGATTAATAGTTTTTTCATGTCTCCTCTCATTGTTGTTGTGGCATACTACTGCCAATAGCAGCATGGGTATAAAAATACAGCTTTCTATACAGAAAATCAAAAAGTCGGATCAATTCTCAGCAAATGAAACATTTGGGCAGAATACAGTAAATCTGTACTAAAAGCAACATAGGCACAACACGAACAAAGGTAAGTTGCTTGCCACACTTTTTGCGGGACACTGAGTCATCTGCCGGATCACTTTACCGGGTCAAACCCAGACCGTGCAGATGCTGTTAACAGAATAACACTACCAAGACAAATCCTGCCTTTCACCCAGGACTGGGAACTTGACAAATTTCAATTATCGTGACAAATTCTTTGCATCGTGACAGTTTTAAAATTGGCCCGAAATGCTAACACGGACGGTTGGGGTAATAAACTTGTCACAATTTTTGCTCGCCACCTTGACAACTTTATCTTGAAGAATAAGATTTCACTCATCTACCAAATCCGTGACTTCGGCTCTGGACAAATCCTGCAACCGAGACAATTTTATCTTTCGCCGGGACTTGCAAAAATTGCGCCATGGTGGCTTGCCCGCCGGGACAGTTTTTCGGCTAAAGTACCGGGACTCGTATCGGCGGACAGCGCCACCAACGTTTACTCCCTCAACCGCCGGGCCGTTAGCGGGCATAACCGAAAATATCGAGCCTAGACAAATCTGTTATAGTTTGACAATTCCTGCTCGTTTATCGGGACTTTGCATCCTAGACAATTGTATCACGACATGACAA
>JALHSP010000118.1 GCA_022865305.1 Bacteroidales bacterium
ACCAGTATTAGAATGGAAAATAGGTAAACCTATAGTTTTTAGAAATGGCCTTAAACTAATTCTAAACAAGGTATGGGAAGAAAAACGACTAGGCTATCTTTATGTAGTTATCAGTGTAACGCTTGAGAATACTACAGATGAAATCCAAGATGGAATAGACCTTGAAATGCCTACATGTTTCAGTGATGTGTGGGATAGTGAAGATAATAGATTTTCAGGTAGTGGTGACCTTACTATTGGTGAGAGTATTTGGGAAAAAATAGATAGCCTATCTCCAGGAGATAATAAGAAGTGGCCACCAGGAAAAGAACTAACTGGCAATTTATACTTTAATGTCTCAGGGAATACTGGCGGTCTTATGGTTGAGTTAGAATATTCTGAATTTATAAGGCCTAATGTAATTTATCGCTATGTTTTAAAAGATACAGAAGTTAAAACTAAAGAAGAGATTGTCATTCCCACTGAGCTTGAGGCCAGGGAAAAGATCGAGGAGGGAATTTGCGAGCTCCCCGTTTTGAGTTCTGACAGAGAATTTATCCGTCAAGTGGCTAATTGGCTTCCCGCTTCCTGGAAGGTGGGGATGCTTGTCATAAGAGACGACAATCCAACCAGATGGGCAGAGGAACCACAGATGCACTATTATTTAATGGTTACAAGCCAGGGAGGTGTCCTCTACGTCACCTGGGGAGTCCAGAATATCTATTACTACAAATCCTGGACAGAAATAGAGGAAGACATAGTAAGAAGTTACCCTTCTGACACTACTGATTGGGCCAGTGGGTATTTCATTACGGGTAAGGTCTGGAGGAATGATCCCTTGTGGCAGAAAGAAGAGCTATGGGGTAAAGACACTTTCTTTCTGAAAGAGTTTTGGGATTAAATCTACGACGCCTCAAAATAAGGTCCTGTTCCTCTACTCATTCCCCCAACAGCTAAAAGTAGAAAATATTATGGTAGGAATTAGCGGTTATAAAACCCCCAGTGGAAATGAATATAAGTGAAGTTAGAGGGGTAGTTTATTACATCTTACCCTCTAGCCACTAAGAGATTAGAGGTTAACCAGGAAAAGTTTAAAAGGTAGGAAGCTTTAAGCTATAAGGTTTATTTTAAAACAAAGGCTCTTATTTTAAGCTTTTATATCTTATAGGTAAGGATATATAAAACTATTGCCTTAAAGAGTAACGGAATAAAATATAGTAAGGTAATTTAATTGGCAATAAAGATAGCAAAAAAAGATTGTATTAGTTGTATCTGTGAGAAATGTGGTAATGAAATGTTTAAATTTTCAGTAAATGATAAGAATCTATTTACCGGTGATACCATTTTAAATACAGAAAATATTTAAATACTGTAGATCCCAACGGACCTTATTATACCTGTCAGTTTTGTGGCACAATTCACAAAGGCTATTATACAAATGGTGGGTCTAATATTGATTTTAGATCACTGAAAAGATAGTTTCTTTGAAACCTTTATGTGGTGGAAAATTGATCAAAAAGACATAGAGAATGAAGTACAAAACTATTCTAAGCCGAACAAACTCTCTTTTAGAAAGATTGCCGGATATTTAATACTTGCCTCACTTCTTCTTACTGTTGCCTTTACGATCTTTGGAGTTATCCCTTTAACGAATCTAATATCTATAGCAGTTTATCTTCCTCTGGCGATTCTAGTAATGAGAGGTTCTAAATTTTTTATTCTTCTGGCAATGGTGATAATTACGCTTGATAGATTTGCATCTATTTTGATAATTGGTGAATATAGTGTTTATGCAATAGGGTTGCGGCTCCTTTGGTGGGCATTTCAGATGAGGTTTTTATTCGCAGCGTATAAGGTTGAACAACTTAGGAAATATAATCACGATAATAAAATAGGTTCAGTAAGCCTATTTTGGAAAAAACCATTAAATGTGGCAATACTTCTTACCTGCATTGTAGCTACCATATTTTTTGCAATTCTTATAGTAAAAGCAATTCAATCCAAAAGTAGCAGTGAAAAACAG
>JALHSP010000119.1 GCA_022865305.1 Bacteroidales bacterium
TACTTTTCAAGGGATTAAAAAAGTTCCTTGATTATTACAACAACCGGCGTACACATAGGAGTCTTGACCGTAAAACACCCTTTGATTGGTATGAATATGCAGCATAGAAAATGTGAGCAGAAAAGAAAAAAAGATGTTTATAAAGTAAACCCTCAAATCTTAATAACCAACTCCGGTGGTTGAAGAAAGGGGAGTATTAAATTCTGATATGCTTTTGTTTTTGATCGCAGGATGATAAAACCCATTCCCTGTTAAACACGACTTTTTATAATCGAAACCTACATATATAGCTCCTCTTCCCCAGCTATCAATCTCCATTGACCCTGTAGCAAATGACTGGAAACCGGTCAGAAAAACCGGCTCCTTTCCATTTAGAATAGTAACAATCCTGGTAGTATTTAATGCGGTTGGATTAACCTTTCTGATTATCTCATGCGATTTGATCTGTGACTGTAGAACCCATTTACTGCTACCTATCCGATTTCTGAGCTCCTCTATTGTCAGGTCATCACCATTAACCAAGAAGCCATCCCCCTTTGATTTGCAAAGAAAAAAACCATCTCCGGCTTCAAGAATCACATTCTTAAGAACAAACGGAGTATTTTTCATCAGAAGATCTTCAAACGGAGCTTTTGGCCATTACAAAAAAGTATTTCTGAAGAACTTACCAAACCTAAAGTGGGTACACATGGAATACTATTGGCAATGAATAGTGCATTAGCTAAAAATTTATCCTTTGTAATTACATCATAAGAAATTTCAGTACTCCCGTAGCGGTGCTTTATAACTTTTTCTGCTTCCCGTTTTAAGTTAAGAAACTCCTTTCGTCCAATAAAACTATGCTGATCGGTCCCTTTTATATTTAGGCTAAAGGCATAGTAGTTTGCATTAAACCGGCTATCCCGAAACAACCACAAAACCAGATCCCAAAACTTTTGGAAGAAAGACTTCTCATTATCATGATAGTACAATTTCGTTTTCCCAAGAGAATAAGGGAAAATCAAATAAATCTTATAGAAAAATGATTTTACAAATCGTATCACAATAGCTTTAAAGTAGTTTTTTATTCCTTACTCCCCATAACAGAGCAGAAAAGAACCCTTGCCAGACCTTATATAAATATTTAAATCTTCCTTTAAGGATGAGTTTAGGAGATGATTTTATATTTCCCTTAAATCTCATGAGAATAATGGGTATATACTCTCTCTTCTGCCGATGCTTCATGTGAACAATTAAGGGGTTTCGGGCATCGTAATAGGCTTTAAATACAGATGTGCGTCCGATAGTCATGCTCTCTTTGTGCCAAAGTTTTGCGTGGGGTGTATACATTATCTTATAGCCAAGGTTTTTAGCCCTGACCTGCCAGTCGAAGTCCTCACCCTGAAAAGCAAATTCAGTGTCGTATCCCCCGGTTTTTTCCCATACTTCACGTTTAACCAACCAGTAAATATCATCGCACCAAGCACGTTCTTCAACGGTATCGTATTGTCCTTCATCTTCTTCTCTATTGCCAATATGACCACCATTCCAAAGTACCGGATCGTATCTTTTACCAACGGTTTGAAATACATTGGGTGCATTATAATAATAAACCTTCCCGATTACAAAACCTGCCATAGCATCTGACTCTGCCATCTCAGCAAGCGAAGAAATTACTTTAGAATCTGCTTTAACGTCATTATTTGAAATAAGCACATAATCGGCGTGCTTCTGATTAAACGCATAATCTAAGCCAAAATTAAATCCTCCAGAATAACCGAGGTTTTTTTCTGTACGCAAAACAAATATTCCCGGGAAGGTTTGTTCAACCCACGCATTGGTACCATCGGTTGAGCCGTTGTCGATTACTACAACTTCAAAATTTTGATAATCATTTGCCATATAAGAAGTGATGGCTTCTTCTAACAAGTGCTTGCCATTGAAATTTAAAATTAAAACTATGACTTTTGGAAGACTCATTTTGAAAAATATTTAGCTTCTAATTCTTTGTACTTATTGATTAATAAAGACCCGGTATTATCTATGTCAAAATATTTTTTAGCAAGCGATCTGCATTCATTATATTTTTCAAAATTTTGATTCAGAAAAATTATAGCTTCTTCCAATTTCTTCTCTGTTTGCATTTCAAAACCAATCTTTTTAACTTCTCCTTCCGTACCCGGAAAATGTATAATATTGTTTGAAATTACAGGTAAGCCGCAAGCCATTGCTTCAATCGTTGAAAACCCAAACCCTCCAAAATTAATAAAGCTGTAATCAAAATTGGGTTTCCCAAAGAAATCACTTGCTTCCATATACTTAATAAAAAAATCACTAGGGCATCTTTCAATCATTATTACACCTGCTTCAATCGCTTCCTGATATAAATCTTCTGTTTTATACCCACCGATCATGACCATTTGCAAATTGTCTGCTTTACCCGATTTTTTAACCCGGTTATAACATTGAATCAATGGACGATAATTATAATCGGTACTTCGCCAATTGCCCTGTACAATAAATATATTTTTATCAGTTGGCAACCCAAGTTCTTTGCGCAATTCCGTTTTTTCTGTTTTTGAAAGCTTTTTATATCTCGAAAAATCAATACCTTCCATAAAGTATTGTGCAGGCAAAGCAGGATGTTTCTCCTTTAAATACTTAGCTTCAATCAATGAACCAGAATAATAAATGTCAGAAACAAAAAGAGATTTCACATCAAGCCAATGTTCAATTAAATAATACCATTTAAAAAGTCTCTTTATGGGAGAAAGTTGAAAATAAGAAAACCTCTTAAATCCGGAGGACAGATGTAAAGCTACAAGACCAAACTGATTTTTAAACTTTTTCAATTTCAGTTGAAGAATGATATGAAACCATGCATGTCCAACACTAATTTTAAGAATTATATTATTGTTTTCAATTTCTTTGATTAACTCCTTATATAGACTTTTTGACCAAACATATTGGCCAAATTGAGGAATAATAATTTGAGTTGCAGGGAAAACCTTATGAATAATTCCTCCTACAACTTTCTGATATGGTTTTTTTATTCCATAACCATAAGGTCTCCAACATTCAATGTCAAATTCATTAGTAAGTTTTTTTAACTCCTCTGCCGCAATAGCATGGTGATCTTTAGTGAAAAACCCTACCCAGTAGGGAGCTTCGGCAATTTTAATATAATTCCCTGCCCCTGCTGTTTTAAAATATTCTTCGGGCTTTTTAATACTCTTAATTATTGGATGAGGAAGATGGCAGAGAATATGAATAATTTTAACTTTTTTCTGCATGTGTTGTAGTTAAATGTTTTTGGTAACTCAGATTTATCAGGAAAACTAACCCGTACGCTCACTCCTTTCTCTTGATAAACTACCATCATTGCAAACACTTTGGTCATTAAATAAATACCAGAAATCCTTGAATCATAAATACACTTTGTACAGATGCCTCTCTTCTGTTTTATTATGTCCGCCATAAATGATAGGCATTATGTGAATAGTTAAACTTAAACCCCACTTTAATGTGTAGGTTTAAAGATACCAAATTGTGCGATTCCAAGCCAGTGATGACTAAATCACACTTGCTTTGAAGATAATCTAAGGTTGAAGTAAAAATATTATATCCAGCATTTAAACCTCTGTGGTTTTCATCAATAACTAAAAACCGCAGATGGGCAACTTTTAGCTTATTGAAAATCTCGTATTTAGCAATTTTTTTTGTTACGAATACTCCAATAGGAAAACTATTCTCATGTAAAACCAAAATAATGTCACCACTCCTATGCGAGTTTTTTATTATGGAATCATATAGCTTATCTACTTTGACAGTATCAAATCTCCTATCAGAGTAGAACCGTCCACTTTTGTAATATGATTTTGATGCGATATGACTTATGATTTCTATTTCTTCATCTTTTATTTCACTAACTGAAATGTTTTGATTGACTTTGATTTTATCTTTTGAATTCCAAAATCCATCAATCCAATTTAGAATAAACTGAAATTTTAGTGACTGTATAAAATAATTCCCATTTTTATTTTGGCTACAGATATCTGCAAAAATAAACTTGAAATTGCTGCTTTTTAGATACTTATTAAAAAGGGGTTGAATTTTCTTTATAATTTCATCTATTTCTAAAAATCCTAGTTCATCATCAATATAAAAGTTCTTAATTGCTCCGCATTTAAAACCAAAATGGTTCGTGTCCCATTCTAAATTATGTACCTGAAAGTACAAATAACATTTTTCATCTTTTTCAAAAATAAATGTTTCACCTAATCGCTCATCGTTAATAAATTGATGCAGTTTTAGGTTTCTGATTTGATCGGTAGTAATCTCAGGCCAAAGATTATATTGATTATCCTTATTCCTAATTATTAAATCTGATATTAATTGCTTCTGTAACAAGTAATTCAATTTTATTTAAGTACCATTACCTTTCTTCTTTAATTGGTTGTGCCAAAGGATCAGAGTAAATTTTTTCTTATCCAATCAGCAGTATTAAGTACACCCTCCTCTAAATCAACTTTTGCTTTAAATCCTAAAATTTCCTTTGCTTTATCCACACTCGGAATACGTATTGCAATATCAGCAGATAATGGTGGTTCATGTACAATTTTTGATTCTGATTTAAGAACCCGGCATATAGTGTTAGCTAATCCTAAAATTGTAATAACAGCCCTGGCGTTGCCAATATTAAAACTCTGGCCAATTGCTTTCGGATCTTCAATACATCTTACAAGGCAATCAACAAAGTCATCAACATAGCACCATGCGCGTATCTGGTTCCCATCGCCATCAATTTTTATTGTCTCATTCCTTAATGCTCTTTTAATAAAAATTTGCATTGCTCCTTCGCCTGTCTGGCCTGGGCCATAAACGTTAAACGGACGAACAGTCACCACAGGCAGCTTATATTGGCGAAAATAAGCTAGTGCAAGATGTTCTCCTGCAAGTTTGGCCACAGCATAGGTCCAGCGGGCTTCACCTGCTGAACCTGCTACGGTTGAATCGTTTTCAGAAGAACGAAAGGCTATAGAGCCAAAAACTTCTGAAGTTGAAAAATCAACAAACCGATCTTTTACACCATTATTATATGCCGCCTCCAAAGCATAGGCAGTACCTATCATATTTACCTGCATTGTATGTACAGGATTAATTATTACGGTATCAATACCGGCAATACCTGCAGCATGAATAACTACATCAGCTCCTTTCATTGATTTTGTGAGTAAATCACTATTCAATACATCTCCCTTAATAATTTTAAGATTGGGATGATCTGCAAATCCGCTGCCTGATAATGTATCCCTGTGATAATTATCATAAGCGATAATTTTGTTTTTCCCTATGTAGTGTTTTATTAAAGTATTTGCGATAAAACCTGCCCCTCCGGTAATAAAAATGGTTTTGTCAGTTAACATGTTATTTGTACCTATTAATTATTCTGGAAATAAAAAGAACTTGTTTTTCTTTTAGTTTGTCATACAGAGGAATTGCAAGTCCGCATTTGTAAGTTTTGTAAGCATTTGGAAATTCATTTTCTGCCTCATGCTTATATTTTTTTTTATAATATTGCATTGCAGGGATACATTGTGCACCGTAATTTGTAAGAACTCCTTTACTCTTTAGTAAAGCCATCAATTTGTTCCTTTCCGATTCGCTTTCCAATAGCAGATGAAAAGTCTGCCATGTATGTACATTATCTGGTGATGATTTAGGTAATCTGACCCCGGGATGTTTAATTTCATTCAGGTAAATTTCTGCAAGACGGGTTCTGTATTCAAGAATTTTATTAAATCTGGAAAATTGAGAGAGTACCAGCGAGGCCTGAAAATCAGTCATCCTGTAATTAAATCCCGCCATGATAAAATTAATCGGGCTTGAGTCGGGGTCAATTCCATGATTCCGTAAAGTCTTGATTTTTCTATCCAGTTCATTATCGACCGTAATCAATAGCCCACCTTCACCGGAGGTAATTGCTTTGCGGGGATGTAAGGAAAATGCACCAAAATGGCCAAAAGTGCCGGCATATTTATTTTTGCATTTTGCACCTAATGCACATGCAGCATCTTCAATAACTTTTAATTTATACCTTTCTGATATATTCAATATTTCATGCATGTTGGCGCAGAGTCCGAATTCATGAACCGGAATAATAGCTTTGGTATTTTTGGTAATTGCTTTCTCAATTAATGATTCATCAATATTATAAAATATTGGGTGAGTATCAACGAATACACATCTGGCGCCGACCAGCTCAACGACATTAGCAGTAGCTATAAAAGATAATGCAGGAACGATAACTTCGTCACCAGGTTTAATTCCAAGAGCAAGTAATGCCAGATGTAAAGCAGCAGTTCCACTGGATACTGCACTGCAATTACCTGCAAGAAGAAATCCGGATATGGCTTTTTCAAGTTTTTGAACTTCAATGCCCTGTACGAGCATTCCTGTTTTCAAAACCCTCGCAACCTCAGAAATATCACCCCTGTTTATGTCCGGTCTGCTCAGGGGAATAATATTTGTACTCATTGTCTTCATTAAGTAAGATATTGTCCCATTCGCTGCTTTAATTTTACCTGTTTCTTATTTCATTGTTTATGTATGATTTCAATTTATTAATATTCATTAATCCCTTAATCATAAAGTAATCCGATTTTTTCAAAATACCTGTGGAAAAAGCTGCTATGTAGAAAATTATATAAACAGAGAAGAGTTGGATTATTTTAAGAAGATACCCTGAGGCATTAAAATATTGCATGAGAATTTCAATAATAACAAAATAAATAACTGTAAAAAGTAAAATTTTATACCCGGGAAGAACTTTGATATTAACAGACGTTTTTGTTTTTACCAAAAAAATAGTCATTGAAGCAATGAACGTGTTTGTCAGTAACAGGACAATTGCCATTCCCTCTCCTTTAAGGTTTAAAAAATCAGGTGATACGATAAATAAAGCAAATGCGAAAAAACTGATTAATGCTAATCCCCATACAATTGCCGCCTGCTTAAAAAAGCCCATACCAAACAGAATATTTCCATAAGGGAGATTTATCAGAGAAATTGAATATGAGATAATAATTATTGAAAAAATAGGTATTGTTTGCAAAAACTGGCTGCCGAATGTTATTCTTATAATAAGATCGGAGAAAACCGAGCAAAGAAAAATCCCCGGCAGTAAAAAAGCAAGCGTGAACCGCTCATACTTAACCAGGATTGACCTGACTTTTTCATAATCATTATTTGCAAGATGTTTTGAAAAATACGGGAACAGCAATAATCCCACAGAAGCTTCAAGTGTTTTGATAAAAGTGCCAAGAGTAAAAGCAGCTGAATAATAACCTAATTCGGTCGTATTTGTTTGTGACTTAAGATAAACCTTATCTGTAGAAAAAATCAGAACCTGGCAAATGCCGATAAAAACAACAGGAATTGAAATCTTAATATAGGACTTTAATAATTCTTTGTCAAATTTCCCTATTATAATATCGCGGGCAAAATAGATATATAAAGGCAATACAATAATTACAGCAAATAAGTTGCCAAGCGCCAATGCAACTGCTTTATATCCGATAATTGCCAGTACTAAACGAAGTATCTGGTATATAAATGTTTTTAGGAAATCAGGAATATCTTGTTTTGCCTGTTCGGTGTTAGCAGCCCAGGTAATAGTTGCAATTGAAGAAATCTGATTTATAATACTAATTGCCAGATATATCAGAATTACATATTCGTGAGTAATGCTTTCAAATCCACTCTCTGAAATAAATTTAGTATACAAGTAAGCTCCGCAAACTGCAAGAATAAATAATATTGTTAAAAACAGTTTAATCCGGGTAAATGTACCTATGCAAATATCCTGTCTGAAATTGCCTGATGATACAAGTTTTATATGAGCCGAACCTGTGCCTAAGTCTGTAATAAAACTAAACATGGTGACAAATGCTAATCCATAAGCAAGTGTGCCTATTACAGTTGGCCCAACTAGCCTTGCAACAATAAGACCGGTGGCCATTTGAATAACCTGCAGTATCAATTTGGTTGAATAACTCAATACAAGTTTTTGAGTAAGCATCTAAGGTAGATTAACCTTTGTGGAAGTCGAAAAAATTGTTCTGTGTATGAAACTTACGTGACCTTAAAATATTGTTATAACAGTTTTTGGTTCGGCCATGCGGGCCATAAGGGTTATCTTTTGAAAAGACTTTCTTGTTGCAAGGAACCATTGACAGTGATTTTAACTGCTATATTGATAATCAATAATGAATAAACCATCAGTACCACCCTGTTTACTCCCTCTGGAGTAAAGCCTATTGTCTGTGTGCCGGTGTTAATTACCAACAAAATAATCAGAGATATTATACTTGTCTTTAAAAGTGGTTTATTTTGTTTATTGAATTTTCTTGAAAAAATGAAAGGAAATCTTAATACTTTCCAAATTACATATAAGAACAACATGAATCCAACAATTCCTGAATTAAGTAACATATTATGATACCCCACATGTCCGTCGGAATATTTATAAAAAAGATCACTGAAGCCGGCCCCAAGAATTACACTGCTTGACAAGAAACCTTCCATAACCTTTGGTGCCCTGACATCATATCTGCTTATAGTGCCCCCACCTGTTATATCTCCCCCCATAACTTTTTCCACTGTTGCTATTCTGCTGAGTGCATTCTTTACCTGATCGTTAATTACAGATATTCCTCTGATCATTAAAAGCAGAATGAGGATAACAACAATTGAATTGATGATCAGTTTTGGAGTTCGTTCCCCGGCAAGAAAGAAGAAAACAAGATATCCAAGGCAAAATGCAACAAACCAGCTCCTGGTTCCTGACATCAAAATAACCAGAAAGCTTATCAGGTTAATTAGTATCAGATATTGTTTACTTAAGTTATGGCGTTTTGACATCAATAAGAACAAACTTCCCGTGAAAGTAATAAGCATAGCATGCCCCATTTCTATTGGTCTAATCCATGTACCCTGTTTCCCGGAGATATTATAGCTTCCCTGTACGGCTGAAACCCCGGGTTTAACAAGAGCGATGAGCTGTTCTCCGTTTATGAGTCCATAGATCTGCAGGGCTAAAGCCACAAATGCAAACGGGAACATTACTTTTAAAAATTTTATCAATTGCTCCTCATTGTTTATAAGATGAAAGAGCGAATAAAACAAAGAGAGTGAGAGGGCTAATTTGAAAACATTTGACATAGACTCCATGCTCATCCCTAATAATGGCGAGACTAATATAAGGCCTAAAAAAAGCCATAGAAGTAATTTTAACTCCTTCTGAAATAAAGGAGGAGAATAATTGCGAGCGATTCTTTTAACAACTAAAGACTTTACTAAAATTACCAATATGAAAAGTTCGTTTATGGCGAAAGAAACACCAGGGGCCAGACTATAAATCGGCAACCTGGAAGGATCATCTCTCAAACCACCTGAAAAAAGCCCTCCGGGCATCTCCATAAGAATAAAAAAGAATGCTATCCATAAATAATCTTTTTTTGAAAACCAAACAATGGGCAGTACGATGAGAAACAACCATTTGTTTAGCTTGACAGCAACAAAATAGATAAAAATAAATGCGACAAACAGATAAAAAGACAACTCAATAAATTCAGGAATTCTATATCCCCTAAAAAACTTTAATTTCCCAATTGTATTTTCCTGATTGTAATCCATTTGCTTGTTCACTATCTTGCTTTAAGCGATCTCTATGTATCAAATTTCAAAAAAGACTTAAGAACGTCATTCACTTATAGCGTAAAGCCTTTTGTCTTTATAGTTACTAAAATCCTAACTTAAAACATCCTTAAATCTTTGATCTTTTTTGCCGGCACTCCTCCAACCATAGTAAAAGGTTCAACGTTTTTTGTAACAGCACTGTTCGGTGCGACAATTGAATGGTGTCCGATTTTAACTCCAGGATATATTGTACTTTGAACACCTATGTAAACGTTATCTTCTATTACAATTGGGGATGTTGGTCTGTATTTTTTACCTTTCTGACTTAACGCAATGCTATTTAAACACATCAATGCGCTTGAATGCGTCCAGAATTGACTATAACCTATATGTACATAATTTCCTATTGTAATATTATCGCTAAAATCCAATACTGTATTATGACCAACAAATGATTCCTTTCCAATTTTTATCATCCCATCTCCAAAACCTGTTATTATTACCCGACCTTCAACAACACTATTATCACCTATATGAACTCTTTCTAATCTTGCACTTGTTCCGATGATAACCTCATTACCCAATATGACATTATTACCTAATACAACATTATCACCAATTTTGCAATTTCTTCCAATAATTACATCTTTTGCTATCTTGACCCTTCTACCTATTTTATTATGCTTTCTGTACTTAATTCGTAAATATTTATACCAGATTAAAGATTTGATAAAACCTGGAATAAGTCTTTTAATATTCATATCCTAAACTTGTTAAGAATTTTAAATATAATATGTTTTTTTAGTAAATATGGCACTGTTATTAAGTCATTAGAGAATCCTTTTTTAAATTCAAAAATACTGGGTAATCTTTCTTTTTCGATATAGCAAAGGTCATAATACTTACATCCATGATTCCTGCTGTGTTGTATAGCTTCCCACTGAAGCAACTCTCCCTGACCAAAGTTTTGAGAATTTTTCTTACTCGCTCCAATCCAATAAAATGCGTAGTTTTTATCATAGATCAGTCCCAAAGCTCCACATGGTTTACCATCATATAAAGCAACAAATGGAATGAAATTTATGTTCACAGCGTTACTAATCAGTTCAACGAAAAAATATTTTGGTAAATAATTAAGACCATTCGATTTGTTAGTATCGGAATAAAGGAAATAAAAATCATCAATATTCCTAGCATCTTTTGTTACTATGATTCCCATCTTATGGGATTTTCTGATCATATTTCGTCTCTTTGAGTTAATAGAAGCCGACCAGATTTTTTCTTCCTCCATTCTTAAATCAACTAACAGTGTATAAAATGATTTTTGAATTGGGGAATATGTTACTCCAAACTCTTTTATTGCAGGCAAAGCAAAACATTCAAACCTTGCATTGGAAGGGATCGGTATTTTTGATAGATTGATTTGCTTTTCCGTATTAAGTATCCAGCCTCCATTGGGAATAAAATGATACCGACCTGAGTTTAAATTCCTCAAAAAGCCTGCTTTGGTTTCATGGACAGGACAAATACCTTTTAACTGATTACTTTCAAATAATCCAAAATAATAAAACTTAGTATTATAAAATTTACTGACTAAAATATTCCATTCAGGCCAGTGTGTTGGAGAAGAAAAATTTAATGAAAGAAATTTGATAATCAGGTCAAATTCATTTTTTTTAATAAGCTTAAAATTCATTACACTAATGATGGTATGATTTAGTATCCTTTATTCCCCCTCCTTGATTATCTGATAATGAATTAATAATAAATTAGGTTTCAATAAAAATCAGCCTCTTTTACGCCAGACGGGCTGTATGAATTTATTAGAGAGATCTATGTTTATTTCAATATCAGTAAGGCATTGGGGACAAACATTTTTATTGAAACCAAAGTTCTCAAACAATTTATCTGTTTTGTAATTCTTCCCGCAATAATCACAAACGTTATCTTCCACCATTTTGATTGGTGGATTAATAATGTAAGCGGCAGAAAAAGTTGGTATTGAATTTTTTACATAATATTGTGTTAAGTTTTTATTCTGACACCTGTCACATATCGGAACAGAATATTTAATAAGCGAACTAATAGGAACAGTAAATTCTCCACAAAGAAAACAATGCATTTTATTGGCACTTTTAATTGCTATCACAATGGATTGGGCACCAAACCTTCTAAGAATAGAATTTTCAAGGTTTTTTGAGAGCCAATATTCCAAAGAGCCAGGCTTTATATTATTCCCTGTAAATCCACCTAATTCTACAAAGGGGTAAAGTAAATCTGCTCCTTCGCTAACAGTTACTATAAATCCTTCATTTTCTACATACTTCTTAAGCATACGGGGACTATAATAATGTTGAAAAAATGGAGCTTCTTTTACTGATAGCCCAAGAACCCTTTTTACTCCTTTTTTTAAATCTTTTATCCTCTTTCGAATATAAATATTCCACGAAATATTGGGAGTAGAAAAAATTGCAATCCCTCTAGGTTCTAAAACTCTTTTTGCTTCAACTATAGGTTTTTGTGGACCTTCTAAAAAATGTTCAATAATCCCAAGTGAAATATAGCCACGTATACTATTATCCCCAAATGGAAGATTAGTTACATCTCCATAAATAAAATCATTATGGTAATTATTCTTTTTACTCCACTCATTAAGTACCTTTATTGCTGATTCTGAGAAATCTAATCCTGTAATATTAATACCCATTTTCGAAAAATAAAATACCCATCGCCCAAGACCACAACCCGCTTCAAGGGTTTTACCATATCTAGGTATATATTTACATAAATATTGACGGCCACCATAGAAGTCCCGCATATGGATTTCGGAATCTGGTGTCAGTTTTCTCCAAGCTTCACTCCAGTTATTGCTATCCTGACCTTGATTAAATATTTTTTCACTCACCGAATTTAAAATTTTTTATTTCTTCAATAATAAAGGCTACCTCCTCCTCTGCTAAATCAGGGTGTAGAGGCAAAGAAATAAACTTGCAATATTCTTCTTCTGCAATAGGGCAGGGATAAAAAAAATTTTTGAACAATGGTTGAAGCGTCAAGGGAGTATAGTGACAACCCGTTGAAACACCCTTTCTTTTAAGATGAATCATTAATCTATCACGACTTGTAGTTCGAATCCCAAAAATCTGATAAGTAAAATTTTCCGGTTCAAATGGAAGAAGCGGGGTAATCTCTTGAACACTCTCCAATCCTTTAAGATAATTACTTATTATAATACTTCTTTTTTTATTAAATCCGGGAAGTTTCGATAGCTGAACTAATCCTATGGAGGCTGCTAGATCATTCATATTATATTTATATCCAAGCACGTTAAGCTCATAAAACCAGTGCATTGCATCATGATTTGCTTCGGTGTATTTCTGCGCTGTCTTCCAGTTGTCTTTATCAATGCCAACCCATCTCATTGCTTTTACATTTTTGAAAAGATCCGGATTATTTGTTACCATCATCCCACCATCTCCTGTTGTCATGCATTTCTTTTCTTCAAAACTGAAGCATCCGATATCTCCCCAGGTTCCAAGGGCTTTCCCTTTAAAAATTCCACCTGCAGTATGAGCACAATCTTCAATTACTTTGAGCCCTTTTTCTCTTGCCCATGGAACAAGAATGTCCATCGGAACTGGATGCCCGGCATAATGAACAGGAATTACTGCAACACAATCTTTATCATATTTTTTTTCAAGGTCTTCAAGATTTATTCCAAGCGTAACTCGATCAGAATCGATAAAAACAGGGATCAAACGGTTGTAAAGAACCGCTGAAGCAGTTGATGAAAAAGTAAGCGATGGGACAAGTACCTTTTTCCCCTCAGGAAAACCAAAACATGCAAGAGCCAGGTGCAATGCAGCAGTTGCAGAATTGACACCTACAGCAATCTTACATCCTATGAATTTTGCCCATGCATTTTCAAACTCCTCAACCTTAGGACCTAGTCCTACCCAGGATCTGTCAAAAGCATCTTTTATGGCTGCGAGTTCTTCTTCTCCAAGTGAAGGTTTAAATAGACGGATGTTCATGGGTTGATTGATGGGTTGATGGGTTGATGGATTGAATGAATGATTGGGTGATTGAGGTTTAAGTTGGTTATTCGGTGTTTTCAGGGCCATAGTCTTCAATTATTTCTCTTAAAACATAGTCGTCTGCCCAATTAGCTTTCTCCTTAAGTTGCTTTACTTGAGATTTGTTGTAATTAATAAGCTTGTTTTCAAGTGAATAATGGAGTGAATCGTATTCGTCAAACCAGACCTGATCAATAATTTCCGCTTTAAGTAATGCAAATATCTGTGAATAGTTTTCAGCAAGTGAAGCAAGCGCAATGCTATTAAACTGGATACTTTCCTTCAGGTGTCTTCTTGCATATCCTTCTGCAATATTGGAATGAATAGAAAAGGAAGAATCCTCAACCTGAGCTTTCACTTTAAACGAAATTTCAGAAATACTATTCAATTTCTTCTTTACAAAAACAAAAAAATCAATCGCTTCCCTCCAAACTTCCAGTTTTCGAAATCCCCTGTTAATATTCTTATTCCTGTTAATTAAATACTCATCCATACTTTAATCATCCAATCATCCAATCATCCAATTTCCCTCTTAAATTCTTCTAATGTCATATTTTTCTTGTCCTTTTCAGATAGAATCGGATTTTCAACCGGCCAAACAATCGCCAGATCAGCATCATTCCAAATAATACCTTTCTCATGTTCAGGAAAATAAAAATTGTCTACTCTATAAACAACTTCACTGATTTCTGTCAATGTACAAAATCCATGAGCAAAGCCGCGCGGAATAAATAACATTTTCTTATTCTCTTCTGATAACTCTAATCCTACCCATTTACCAAAAGTTGGAGAATTCCTTCTAATATCAACGGCAACATCAAAGATTGAGCCTCTTATACACCGAACAAGCTTTGTCTCTGCAAAAGGTTCTGTTTGAAAATGTAACCCCCTTATAATTCCTTTTTTTTCTGATCTTGAATGGTTTTCCTGAACCCACTTCATACTGATACCATGTATCTCAAATAATTCAGTATCATATGTACGCATAAAAAAACCACGTTTATCAGTATAGGGCTTTAGTGTTATTTCAAAGACTCCTATTAATTTCAGCTCTTTGAATTCCATTTTTTTGAATATTCTTTTATCTGTTCAATGCATAATTTGTACACATCACAACTTGAGTAGTTTTTATACCAGTTAACTGTCATTTCTAAAGCTTTATCAATATTTAGTACCGGTTTCCAGCCAAGGATACTTTTCGACTTATTAATATCAAGTCTTAAAATACCTGCCTCATGAGGTTTATTTACCTCAGTATCCAATTCCCAATTACCGCTTCCCCAAGATTTTATCATCGTTTCGACAAGACCTTTTACATTTTTCATATCTGTTTCTTCCGGTCCAAAGTTCCAAGCTCCTGAATATTTTTGGGGATCTTCAGCCATCCTGTAAGCAAGAAGAAGATAACCAAACAGAGGTTCCAGGACATGCTGCCAGGGTCTTATTGCATCAGGATTCCGGACAATAACAGGTTTGCTTTCTTCAAGAGATCTTATGCAATCCGGGATAATTCTGTTAAGGGACCAGTCACCACCGCCAATAACATTTCCAGCTCTGGCTGTTGCAACAGATTTGCCAGATCCTGATACAAAACCAGGGCTAAAGAAAGAGCGAAGATATGATTGAGTAATAATCTCTGCTCCTGCTTTACTTGCACTATAAGGATCATGACCTCCCAAGGGATCATTTTCTCTGTAACCTGTTATTTGCTCCTTGTTTTCATAAACTTTATCGGTTGTAATTACCACAATCTGTTGAACTGATTCTGCTATTCTGCAAGCTTCCAGAATATTTGCAGTACCAATTATGTTGGTTTTAAAGGTTGTAACCGGGTTCTCATAGCTTGGCAGAACAAGTGCCTGTGCAGCAAGGTGAAATACAATTTCGGGTTTTCCCAGTTGGAATATTTCGTTTATTTTGTTCAGGTTTCTGATATCCTCCCGGTAGTCGGTCATTTTTCCTGATAAACCTGCCAACAGGAACAAATCTCTTTCATTTTTTGGATCGAGGGCAATTCCTATTACATCTGCACCCAGATGGTCCAGCCAAATGCTTAACCAGGAACCTTTAAAACCGGTATGACCAGTTATAAGGATCTTTTTGTTTTTGTAAAAATCATTAAACATACCGAGTGTTAATCGTGATGAGCTAAAACCACAAAATGTAAAACACGGAACGTTAAACGCGAAATGTCATTCCCATATCTTCCAAACAGGATTCTCTTTCCACATCTTTTCAAGCAACTGACTGTCGCGGTAAGTATCCATACATTGCCAGAAACCCTTATGACGATAAACAGCAAGCTGGGATTTTTCGGTTAGCTGAGCCATGGGCTTTCGTTCAAGATCAATTAAGGGATCTTCAGGTATCATATCCAAAAACTCTTTTTTGAAAATAAAATATCCTCCATTAATTGGTTCCTGACGATTCTCATCCTTGACTTTCTCATAAAACCTCGTCACTTTGTTTCCTTCAGTTGCCAGATCCCCAAATCTGGATGGTGGATAAACACCTGTTATAGTTCCGGTCAATCCTTGGCTAATATGAAATTCAAGCAGTTCTTTCAGATTTACATCCGACACGGCATCACCGTAAGTCACCATGAAATTGTCCTCTTTTACATATTTCCCTGCCAGCTTTACACGGTAGCCTGTCATGGAATCAGAACCTGTCTCAGCTAAAGTAACTGTCCAGTCATCAGTAATGCAATCATTATGATATCTTGTTTTCCCTCCATCTCCAAGTGCAATTGTAAAATCGGAATTATATTTATAATAATTGATAAAGTAATCACGAATAACATTCCCTTTATAACCCAGTGCAAGTATGAAATCCTTATACCCATAATGCGCATAATGCTTCATTATGTGCCAGAGAATTGGTTTTCCACCAATTTCCACCATTGGCTTTGGTTTATATTCGGTCTCTTCACGAAGGCGGGTTCCCAAACCGCCGCAGAGAATAATAACTTTCATATCAAACTTTTATTCGGAACTTATTTTTAATTTTCATTATTAAATTAACAACCTGCGGTCCGGTCCATATATATAAATATGGTAAAATGACTAAAGAATACCTGCTATATGCATGTGTCATCCAGTGAAGAAGAAAATAACCAAATAATACTGACAGGATTATGAGAAAGAATTGCTTGTCCTTTTCTTTTAACAGAATTGATTTAATACCTTTCCATGTTAATATTAAATAAATTGATGTAATTATTAATAATAAATAGGAAACTATTTCTCTTGAAGATAAGGCAAAAAAGAAGACAGGACACAAAAATATCTTTGCTAAAAAGACTCCCGGATGCTCTTTAACATAATAGAATATCATATGGCTAAAATGCCGATCCGGGTATGTCTTCTTATAGTCTACTGTAAACTCAGAAATTTTTGCATCAATATGTTCAACTCCTTTTTGGAAATCATTCCCCAGACTTTGGGAATCATTGAACCTATACTGATCAATAGTTCCTTTGTGAAACTGACCGGTTTCTAAAATAGTCTCTGTCATTATTAAATTTTGTAATACTGTAATGGACCTTCCCGCATCTGAAGTGATCTGTTTTGAGCCAATATTACTTTTCAGATAGTAATTATTCGCATAGAAGCAGATAGTTGAAAGAATTAAAAGTATAAGACTTATCACTTTAATCCTCTTATTTTTCAAAAATATAAATGATACAAATAATAATATGAAGGGTATAAAAATAAAAGAAGGTCTTGTAAATATAGCATACATAAAAGCAAAAAAGGAAATAAGAATAAAATGAATCTTTGGCTTATTGAGGAATTTAAATAAATATAGAATAAAAATTCCTAAAAAGACAGAAAGAAATAAATCAACAGAGGTTCTGAATGTCCATTGAATGAAAACCGGATGTATTATTAGTATTAATAATCCCCAGAATAATTGGTGACTATCTAAATATTTTACTGTCAGTTCCGATAAGGTTAATAGAATTATTAAGACTGCTATCTGTGAAATAAATAATCGAATAAAGGGATGCAGGTTCTCGTTAAAAAAATGTACAGGGGCATAAATTAACGGTAAACCCGGACCAATAACAGAACCTGAGTTAAATATACCTTTGGCAAAACTACCTGATAGCTTATAATAGCCATCATCTCTAAGAAGATAATCTGCATAATTCCTCCCGCTGATGATCAAAAAAGTTAATATTGATAACATAATAAACAATTGCATCACAAATACTGATAAAACAACAAATTGTCGGTTTCTGAAAATCAATTCTTTTGTTAACATAATTAACCGGAAAAAATCTGGTGGCACTTTAATAAAAGATGAGCACTTGTATGAATATTTTTACTTCTTAATTCCTTCATATAGGGAAATATTTGACCCGTTTTCATATAAACCTATAAGACTAATATCCTGGGAAACATCATTTCTTAAAATGTACAGAACTTCTCCATATAAAACACAGTCAATTTGATAGATATTGAATAGCTCGAACATATTCTTCTCATTTAGCTTATCAGGAGTCAGGATTATGTTACTGTTTGAAAAAACATTGAATCCTATAATATTTCCCCGTATGGTTTTATTCTCACCTATACCAGCTTGGGTAACCAGGTTAATCGAATTCATTATACAATCTGCGCGTTCTTCACCCGTTTTTTTTTACATAATAAAATGATTACCAAAACTAAGCCATATATTACAATTAATTTTTTATCCATTCAAAGTATTTCTTGTGAAAAAATCTATAATATATTATGAATTTGGTTAATCTGTTTATTTTCAAAATTTAGGATGTCTATTCACAGATTCAACAGACTCATTTAAAGTTTTCATGAACAATGCCATACAAAAAATAAATGTTTCTCCTATTAAAAACCAAATTCGTGAAAATACAGAAATCGATGTAGCGTATTCAATATTTAAATCTGATAAATTCAAGTAAGCTGTAAGAATTCCTTCACGGACTCCTATCCCACCGGGAGCGAAAAAAGCAACAACTCCCCAGACAGCTGCAAATGGGAAACCAAAACCTGTAAGTGGTGAAATTTCTCCTCCAGGAATTATCGCTAAAGCAAAAAAATAAAAACCTGTTGCCCAGCTCAGCCAAACTAACAATGTAATGATAAAGATTTTGTACATTTTGGCTTTCGACAAGGTAGTAAAATGGTATTGCTTCTTAATAACTTTCCCGATAAACCAACCAGCAATTTTGCCAAGAAAACCAGAGAAAAGAGACATAATTAATAACCCGGTGAACAAAATGATAATTATTAAAACTGAAGTGTCAAAACCGAATTTCATTATGCCAAATAAACCTATACACAGACCTCCAACCAAAGAAAAAATCTGGTATGTTAAAGCAAGCCCGCTTAAATCTGTCAGACTTAGTTGTGCATGCTTCTTCATATAATTGGCTTTACCCAGAATTATCCAGATCTTACCCGGTATATATTTAGTGAAAATGTATAATCCTGTACTTATTAATGCGTGCTTAAACTTTACTTTTCTCCCATTTCCATTAATTATCAATTGCCATCCCCGTACATCTATTAAAAACCCGGCGAATAGAAGAGCAAGTGAAATAACAAGCGCTGCCGGATTATATATTTTGGGAGCAATAAATAAACCATTTTTATATATATAGACTAATAAGAAAATTATTGATAGGTATAATAAAATCCTGATTAGATTATTCAGATTGGCTTTTAGAAATTGAATAAAATCTCTAATCATTCTTTTATTTGTGTAAGGAAAATCATGTTCCAGCTTAAAAAATTAGGGCATTTACTCTGAATAAACCTGTCTGATGCAATAGCCATTTTTACTAAGGGCAGCATAATTGATTCTGGTTTTAATTTTACCTGAGCAAAAGGAGGAGTAAAATAGCCCTGAAAGAGAAACCCTCTTATTTCAAAACCTTCGTTTTGAAAAGTCTCGTAAATAAATTTTCTACTGAAAATATTCTGATCTTCTGAATAATCGTGGTCTGTTCTTTTCCTTAAATTACGTAAAAGCTGTATCGCCGGGTTTCCTGACTGTACCTCAATAAATCCGTATATTACATCTTTATTAAACTGCTTTTTAAGATTTTGCAAGACTATACCTATATTCGGAAGGTGATGCAATATTCCAACCCCAATAACTAAATCAAATGCGTTCTTATGAAAAGTATAATCCTTTAGATTTCCACAAAGAAATTCAGTGTTGTTATTTGCATGTAAGTTATTTGCCAGCTTAATAAATTCTTCGGAATAATCTATTCCTATATAATGGTCGTAATAGCCTTTCAAATACTTTGAGTTTGCCCCGACTCCGCATCCCAGCTCCAGGACATCCCTGAAATGATTAATGTTAAGTTTCTTTTCAATGAATTTAACCAGACTTATCAATTGGAATTCCCTGGCTTTACTGGAAACAATATATTGATCTTTCTCAGCATACTTTCTGGCAATACGGTTGAACAGTATTTGATCGTTCGCTTCAACAATGTCCGTGTCTTTCATCTATTGGATATAAATTACTATGTCCTATCCCTCATTTTTAAAAAGCAAATTTTTCCTCAGTTCACTTAACTGATCAACCATAAGTCCAAAAAAGAAAATCAGAATTCCACTGATCATAATAAAAAAAGCTCCTGAAATAAATTTTGGGGGAGTTGGGTGTAATATGATTCCGGCCAGTAATTCATAGATTAATCCAATAAAAATAAAGCTAAAACTCATTGGTATAAAAACTTTCAGCGGATTAAACAGGACTATTAATCTTAATATTAACAACAAAATATTTGATCCGTCTTTTATGTGTTTTACTGTGCTCTTACCAATTCTCTTATTAATCTTGATAGGATAATAACCAACATTATACCCGAGATTAAAAAAGGCAATTGTAGAAGTGGTTGAAAATGAAAATCCATCAGGAAACAGGCTAAGCATTTTCTTTATTATGTCCTTCTTTGCAATCCTAAGACCTGAGTTTAAATCAGGTATTGTCCGCCCGGTCAGAAAATTTGCTGTCTTTGATAAAATCCATTTCCCCGGCTTCCTCACCCATTCCTGATGGCTGTCTTTTCCCCTCTCTCCCACCAACATATCATTATTGCCAAATGATTCATACATTTTTACCAAATCATTAGGCTGATTCTGCCCGTCTGCATCATAGAAAGCTACTAAATCAGTATCGGCTGATATAATTCCTGCCTTTAATGAGCTGCCATAACCTTTGTTAAATGGCTGATTTATTACTTTAATATCTTTCTTCTCTTCAAACTTTTTAAGAATGTATGGAGTCTGATCAACAGAGCCATCATTTATTGCCAGTATTTGCCACCCCTGGGATCTACAGACTGGCAATAAATTTAGAATTGTGTTTTCAATACTCTCCTCTTCGTTAAATGCGGGAATAATTACAGTTAAACTACTTTTCATCTAAAAAAGTTTATAACAAAATTTATTAATAGTTTATTTATCCTCATTATAGTAACCTTTTCCTGATCCTGAGTATCCATACTTTGAAGAAACATAATCCCCGTAGTAATTATATCCATAAGAATAACCATATCTTCCTGAATATCCGTATCTTACTCCATATCCGTAATACCCTGTCAAACTGATATCATTTATAACGATTCCAAGATTTTTTATATTTCCATTTCGCTGAAGTTCTTCAATTAGTTCAAGAGTATTTTTAGAAGAATATCGCTGCCTGATAATAAAAATATACAAATCTGTAAACGGGGAAACCAGCAATGCATCAGTCACAATTGCAACCGGAGGTGTATCTATTATTATGAAATCAAATTTCTTCCTTGCTTTGTCAATAAACTCTTTCATTGCTGCCGATTCAATTAGCTCCGCCGGATTAGGGGGCACCGGCCCCGATGATGTGTACCAGAGGTTTTCTATTTCAGTTTTTACTAAAATATCCTCAATTTTACTCTCTCCTATAAGGAAATTGCTGATACCATCGCTGTTATCAATTCCAAGTATCTTGTGCGTCCTTGGTTTTCGAAGATCAAGTCCTACCAGTAATACCTTTTTACCGAGTGTGGCGATTATAGCTGCAAGATTTGCAGAAACAAAGGTCTTCCCTTCAGCAGTGATCGTGGAGCTTACAGCTATAACAGGATTTTGAATATCTTTTAAAAAATATTTCAGATTTGTACGTATTGATCTGAATGATTCCGAAAGAGTTGATCCGGGTCGTTCAGCTACCGGTATTTCGGTTTTAAGTGTGTTATGACTTATATATCCAATTACCGGGGCCCTGGTGCCTTTTTCAATATCTCTCTTATCTATGATCTTATTATTAAGGTAATATATAAGCAGTATCCCCAATACAGGAAAAAACAGTCCAAGAATTATTGCCATCATAAGATTCTGCCGTTCTTTTGGTTTGATCCTCGAACTGTTATAAGAACCGGCATTATCAATGATCCGGTTGTCAGGTACATTTGATGCTTTTGCAATACCTGCTTCAGCTCTCTTCTCAAGCAGAAAGGTATATACTGTATTATTTAAATCAAATTTCCTCTGAATAGTGATCATCTGCCTTTCTGTCGAAGGCAGTTTTCTGATCTCCTTCTCTATTTTTATTAACCGTTTATCAGCATCTGCAAGCGAATTTTCAATAGTCAAAAGTCCGTTATTGATGTTTTCACTGATTGCTTTACGTGTAGTTATTATATTTGCCTCAAGAATTTTTAGGGGCTCAGCAGATTCATAAAGATTCATTGCCAGCTGCTTTTTCTGTTGCTGTAATCCCGACAGCTCATCCACCAGCCTGATAAGCAGCTGGTCAGAGACCCCCATAACCGAGGGTGCAACAATATCACCACTCTCTCTCTTAGATTCTATATATTCTTTAAGATATTCATAATAATTTTTACGTAATAAAAGAGCTGTTCTTTCCCCGTCAATCTGTTCCAACTTATTCTGTATTGCAATCCCCTCCCTGCTTATATCAATGAGCCTGTTTACAAGCCTGAAACTTTCAAGATCACCTTCAGCAAGATGGAGGGAATCAGATATTGTTCCCAATTGCTCCTCAATAAAATTTAAAGTCTGGGTTGCTGTTTGATTCTTTAAATCCAGACCATACTGTAAATAAACACGCATCAGTTTGTTAAGGTAATCGGCTTCCTGCTGGGGAACAAATCCTGAAGTTGAGAGTGTTACCAATGAAGCCTCCTCTTCAATCGGTGTTACAGAAAGCTTGCTCCGGTAACTGTTTGCAAGTGATGCAAGGGCAACAAAATAGAAATAGTATTTGTTTGACGCATCGGGATCGAAGTATATACTATTACCATTCCTTGGATTTATTATAAAATCAAATCCCATTTCATTGAATCTTTCTCCGAAAGCTATCTCCTTTTCAAAATTTTTATCTCCGTTTATCAAGAGCCTGTATCTATAATCAGACAATATTCTGATTTCCACTTTCCGGCCCGGAGTCTGTTTTATAAGCGAATCATAAACAACAATAAAGGGAGATCTGTTATACATCCTCGATTCCACTATTCCTCTTTTACCCACTGCGATATATTCCACATGAAATTCCGGGAGTTCCTGCATCGCCCTGTAGTTCAGATTATAAGATTTAAGTATTCCTATTTCATTTTTTAGATTCTGCTGACTTTTATATGCTTCTACACCAGGAAATATATTTGTCATCTCGGAGGTTACTCCTCCCAATTGATCATCTTTTATCAGAAGGGTTGATGATACAGTATAAACTTCCTCCGACCACCGGTTAATGCCATAAGCAATACTTATTGAAATAAACAGAGCAATGGCAAACCAGTACCAGTTGCTTATAAAGAGAGACAAGTAACGTTTGAAGTCGATGCTTTGGTCGTCGATGGGGTTGTAGTAGGGGGGCTGGGGGTAATTGTCGGGGGGTTGGGATGGATTCATTGTTGTTTTGTGTTTTGCGTTTAAAATTGTTCCGGGTTATTGTTGTTCCGGGTTTGCCTTCGGCGAGCTCGGCTTCGCCTCGGTTCGGGTTCCGGGTTCCGGGTTCAACGTTCCAAGTTTAATTCAAGATAAAAGACAAAAGGGAAAAGACAAAAGTAGAATTTATGTGAAAGAACTTACTTTTATCTTGTGACTTTTATCTTTATTATGAACATGCAACATTGGTGCCCTTTGCTTTTCGCTCTTCACTATTGACCTTTGCCTCTGTCTTTTCAGTTTCTGTTTTCAAATATCTTCAAGCGAGAGAGATTTAAATTCTATTTCGTAACCTCCGAGTTTATTTATGAGGTTTTGAGCATTGTCTCTCAGTAATTTAGGTCTGAAGCGGCTTTTATTCGTTTTTACTTCGGCTATAAGTGCCTTATTATGAAGGTCATCAATGGCAACAATATCCAATTCATTTCGATTACCTCTTTCCCAATATTTGCCCAGACGGGTGTACCTGCCGCTGATAGCAAGCTTTTCCCTGAAATATTTCTCGAGAAAAATCCCACTATATGTATCAAAATCACGTTCAACAATCTGCCGTACATAATTAAAATTCCCAATCTCAACAGCGCTGCGATACTTATAAACGAACCTGAACCAAAACGACAGGAAATTATCATCAATGAAATATTTTTTTATCCTTCCTCCGGGTTTTGATAATACTGGTTTAATACTTCTGATTATATTGTATTCATTTTCGAGCCTGTCGAGGTACCCGCCTATGTCTCTCACAAGAATCGATTCTATCTCTGACCTGGAGGTCTTTGAGGAAGCGATAAGTGACAAAATTGAAAAATATACTGTGTAATCTTTCCCGAATTCTTCTATTAAAATATTTTTCCCTTCATCGATCAATAACGAGCTTTCCCTGAATATTTCGCTAAGCACCTGGTCAAAGGTAAATTTGTCCTTGTCAACAAACAGCTCAACATATTTTGCAACACCACCTGTTATAGTATAGAAAGCAAGCAGGTCCGCCTTGCTTATATCAGGCACTTCTGTTGTAACTATACTCCTGATCACATTAACATTAAAAGGCTGCAGGTTTAAACGTTCGTTAGCCCGGCCAAAAAGAGGTTCCTTTTCATTCTCAAAAATTTTCCTCATCATAGAATAGACCGAGCCGCTTAAAACAAGATTTATCCTCGATGTTTCCTTATACCTGTCCCACAGGTTCTGCATTTCGCTGTAAACCGATTTGTTTACCTGAGAAAACTCCGGAAATTCATCAATTATAAGTGTAAATGGTTCTGTTTGAGCTTGAATCAGCAGGTATTCAAAAAGCCTGGCAAAACTGCTGAATTCTCCCATAACCCGTCGGTTTAACTTCAATTCAATTTCTTCAATAAACTCCCGGCAAAGCAATATTTCACTTTTGCGGGCAACAAAAAAATAAAGAGCGCGATATTTTTCGAATGCTTTAATGGCAAGGGTTGTTTTTCCTATCCTTCGGCGGCCGGTAATTACCGTCATCCTGGCTGATTTTTCGGATAGATTCCTGGCATCTTCCAATAATTTGATTTCCCTTTCCCGATTATAAAATTCCATCTTTAATGTTCTGATACAATTTATATCAATCAAAAATCAAATATAAGCAATTTTATCGTAATATGGGTTACGGTAACCATAAATACTATAACTAAAGTTTCAGGTTTAGCGTTTTAATTGATTTGCCCTGTGAAATAATACTTATTAAAAGTGGAAAAAGTTTTTGAGCCTGTTCCTGATATATCTTTTACCATATGTCGATTTAAGATATTTTTCTCTAGGTAACGCGTCTTGCTTATTAAAGCATACTTCATAATAAACTAAATCAAATGGAGTTCTGCCTCTCGTTGAATTAACTTTACCTGAATTATGTTCATTAATTCTCTCCGTTAAACTGGATGTAAAACCTGTATAAAACTTTTTTTCCTTCTTACTTAATAAAACACAGACAAAATATTCCATTTTAATAACTATTTCACAGGGCGGGCTATATTATTTGATATACTTATCGTCGCAGCTCATAACTGTTCTGCAAATTTGTATAGTCGCTTTTCATCTGCTTTATCAGCGTAATCAAACAGAGTATCTGAAATTTCGATCGATTCTTTCCAGATATTCAACTGCTCAAACCTAAAATCTTCCATTTCTAAGTCTCTTTTAAATCCTAATTCTTTACCTTTTACTCTGTGCTCTGTGCCCTTTGCCCTGTGCTTTTTGCTATTTAAAATAATTAATCAGCAGCAACGTCGTAGTAATAGCCGAAGTGACAGAGGTCAGTATAAAAGAAAAAGTCGGCAAGTTAAGGTTGAATATCTTTTTTGATTCGGGTTCCACGATTACGACATCGTTAGGGAGAAGGAAGTATGCCTCGCTGGAAAGGATGGCTTTGTCCTGAAGGTTAAGGGTAAAGGTTTTCGTGCCTCCTGCAACCGGGCGCACAACCAGGAGTTTGTCGCGGCGGCCGAAGTCGCTAACTCCTCCGGCACGGCCTACAGCCTCAAGAACAGTAAGATAATTATTGTAGTTAATATATGATCCGGGGGAACGTACTTCACCAATAACTGTGAATTTAAAACTCAAAAGTTTACATTCTACAGTGGCATCTTTAAATACCTGTTCTGCTTTCAATTGCAACAATTTCCTGGTTTCTTCAAGAGTCAGTCCACTAACCTTTATTTCTCCCACTACCGGCAATACAATGTTTCCTTCGGAGTTTACATCATAGCCATATAGATATCCGCTTGCATCACCCTGCATACTGCTACTCGGCATGCCAGTACCCGTTGACATCAGAAAATCAATTATTCTCCCATCAGGTGTCATTGCCTTAACAGTAATATACAGCACATCACGGGGCTGTAATTTATAATCCGGGATTTCCATGGTAAACGATTCTTCCCCTCCTGTTTCAGGCAGGTTGTTAAGGTAGGCGAGTTTTTGCTGGGAAGTGCAGGAGGCTGTAAGGATAATGACAAGGATTAGTATTGGGGGAAGGTGTTTCATGGGGTTTTTGTCTTTTAAGTCTTTAGGTCTTTACGCCCTTCGGGCTGTCTTTCTGTGCTTCCGTGCTTTTTTTTATGTATTTAGATTAATAAAGCCGTCGAAATATACAATTTTTTCAAGTTTAATAGGCAACTACCTTTTTGTTACCTCACAGATTCCATCGCATTATTAAACCTTTCCTTGTTTGAAATTGCATTTTTTGCCTGAAAAACCCATATTGTTAAAAAGATTGCGATTAAAGCTCCTCTAATTATTAAAGAGGTCTGGTTCAGAAATTCTTTTTTGTTAAAATTAGCAATAAAATATCCAAGCACTGGAATTATAAATACAACCATCACAGGCAGCCTGTAACGTTCCTGGTATTGACCGAAGAATACAGTAGCCATGATATAGTAAAAGAAAAGTAGCAAATAGACATAAAGGAAGTAATTAGTCTTACGATCTTGCGGGTCTTGCAAGTCTTTTGATCTAGTATAAGTGGATATAAAAAGTTTTCTTAGAACAGAAAAATCAAAACAGGCAACAAACATAAGGATTATAATAGCCACAGGAGCAACAACAATTAGTGAGGTAAGCCAGAGTTTATCTTTTAACAGTCCGGTATAAAGTATTTTAAAACTGGTTGATTCAGGAACGACTCCGAAGGTCCTGAAGAACTTTGTGAATTGAATATCGATCCATTTCAACGGATGCTGAATAATAAACTTTTTTATCTCAAGAAATTGAAATCGATTCCGGTCTTTTATAGTTGGTTCGATAAGCCTGTATTTATAACAATATTCCTTCCAGGATTCTTCATACCTGGCTTTATTTTCAGGATATATAAAAGTGCCCTCCCCGCCGTCTCCACCGTAATCGGTATGTCCAAAAAAGATAAAATCGTTGGCAATTACACCTCCTTCAGGTTTTTTATATATTCCGAAGGCTTTTATCAAAAGGATACCGGAAAAAAGTATCAGTACAAGAATCATGCTCCGTTGAAACAGAATTCTTTGTTTCCTAATAAAAACAAATGCGAATACAAACAGAAAGATAGGGAAAAACACAAGCTCCGGCTTAAAGAAAAATGTGATTATGAAAAGTATTAGTATAATTGCTGAAAACAAATATAAGTTTGTTTTTGAGTTAGTTGCGTAATAGGAAAATATGACAACCGTAAATAAAGTAAGTATAAAAAGCATTAATACAGGCGTATAGAAGACAGAAGAGAAAACCATGAATTCAGTATAAAAAGTAAGAATTATGGCTGTGACCATTCCGGATAATGGTTTGCCGGTTAACCTGATTGTTAATAATGCAATCAGCCATGTTGTCAGCGTTCCTAGTAAACAATTGAAAACAAAAAAGATATCCAAGCTTCCCAGAATATACTTTGCAAAATAACCTATATAGGATATTGCAAAAAGAGAATTTCCACTAAGCAAGGGCATAACTCCCTTATTATGAATGGTGTCAACGGCAGTAAGATATGACTGGTAATCAGAAAAATTAAAAATAACTGTATTCCAATAAATTACAAGTCTAAGAATGAAATTGATCAAAAGAATAATCATCAATGAACTCTTCCAGCATGTTTCAAGAAACTTCATTTTAACCCTTAATCTTAATCAGAAATTAAAATAGTTTAAAACAGACGAAGTTATGTAACTGACTTCCTCTTTGGTCATGGTATTATATAATGGTAATCTGAGAAGGCAATCATTATATCTCAAACTATTCGGGTTTTTTGAAATTTTTGAATAGTTTTCTTTCCAGAATTTGCTGAGGTCAAGAGAAGTATAATGAACTGCGGCTTGTATGCTATTGTCAGAAAGAAATTTTCTCAGACTTTCCTTTGAATCAGTGCTATTTAATATTAAATAGAATGTATGAGCATTGTGGTAAGCATATTCCGGGATGTTTGGAAGTTTTAATATTCCTTTCCCCTGGAGGATTAATAATGAATTGTAATATTCTTCCCATAATGACATCCTCTTTTTTTTTATCCATTCTGCTTTCTCAAGCTGTGCATAAAGAAAGGCTGCATGTAATTCTGTCATCATGTATGATGAACCTATATCAACCCATTCGTATCGCTCAACCAACCCTGAAACTAATTCATTTCTGTTGGTTCCTTTCTCAAGAATATATTTAATCCGTTTTAAAAAACTGTCGTCATTTAATATGATTGCCCCACCCTCTAAACAATGTAAATTTTTTGTCTGATGAAACGACAGGCAACCCAAATGCCCTATACTTCCTAATTGTTTTGTTACATACTTTGAATCAATGGCCGAAGCAGCATCTTCAACAACATACAGATTGTGTTTTTCAGCAACTTTCATTATTTCATTCATGTCACAGGCAATACCTGCATAATGGACCGGTACAATTGCTTTGGTTCGTTTAGTTATGAGTGATCCAAGTTTCTTTTCATCTATCCCGGGATAATCACTTCTACTATCCGCGAAAACAATCTTTGCCCCCTGACGGATAAATGCATTTGCTGTTGAAGGGAATGTATATGAAGGAATAATTACCTCATCACCCTTTTTAATATCGAGAATTAATGCACATACTTCGAGCGCTGCGGTACATGATGAAGTCATAAACAGGTCCTTGTAATTCCATCTTTCTTTTATGAATTTTTTGCATTTATTATTATAACTTTCATATTCAGGATTAGATGAATGATTTACTGCATCACTGATATACTTATTTTCCTTACCAGAAACATATGGTAGGTTAAATGGGATCTTCATCTATAAGCTTTACTGATCTTGTATTTAAAATAATATTCCTATGGTTAATAAAGGTTCCTAATAAACTAATTATGATTAGCAACAAGCCAATTCCGAAAATTCCAATTATAGATACGTTATTTATTGTACTAATTGTTTCGGGTAAGATTACATTCATAATAAATAACAAAGCTCCGAGAAATATAATAATTCCTGCTGCGAACAATAACCATGAAATTACACTTGAATATGCAAGTAAAATATATATCCCATGTTTAATCAGCTTTCGTAAGGTATAAGAACTTCGTCCTTCAGGTCTCTTAAAGTGAGTTATATCAACAAATGCAATATTTTGTGTTATCCTGCTTAAAAAATCGTCAATGAAAGTATAAGGACTAACCATATTTGAAGCGCTTTTTGCGATTTCTCTTTTTATCACCCGGTACGGAGAATAATCCTCAAAAAGGGTCGGAATAAAGTGTTTTAGCACTTTTCTTAAAACAGATGATAAGATGATTCTTGCCCCATTGTGTTGTAAATTGGTAAACCTCCCGTAAACAATGTCATAATTTCCTTCTTTCTGTTTCCTGATTAATTTTACAATATCTGACGGATCGTGTTGCAGGTCCTCATCCATTGTAATTATTAAATCACCGGAAGCTTTTTCGAAACCAAACTGCAAAGCTTTATGCTGCCCATAATTTTCTTTAAAGCTGTACACTTTAACACGTGCCGGACCATCCTTTTTTAATCCATTTACTATCTGAAAAGAATCGTCATCACATTTATCACAAATAAATAGAATTTCATATTTATGTTCATTTAATGCTTCTATGATCCTCCTGTTTAGTTCCTTTAATAATATACCACCCCGGTAAACAGGGATAATAACAGATAATTCCATATTCTGTTTTTCAATACCCGCGTATAACTTTTCTCATTACTATAAGAGTTTCATCTACCCGGAAAGAAAAGACTTTTGATAAGAAACTATGTATCGGTTTATTGTTTGCGGAAATTGTCGCAATTAATTTTTTGTCTCCTCTTCTATTGCTTTCTTTAAGCCAAAACCAGGCCAGAGGAAAGAAGTAACCGTGTGACTTATATTTCTTATAGATACCTGCAATAGGACAGCTGCTAATTTGTTTCGTTACAGTTTTTAATGAAAAGAACCCGACATCGCATTCATTTTTTTTCATAATATAAAATTGGGTGCATCTTTTATCATACATTTCTTTTATCCAGTTTACATATCTCAGGGAAGAAATCCTTCCCGCCCAAAATGGATCCAGAGAAAATCGGTCATTTTCAAACATTTCGTTACTGACCTCTTTTAAAATTGAATTTATCTGGTCTCCTTCTGTTATTAAAAAATATGAAAATCCTGATAAAAATCGTTGCCATTTCAAGTCAACCTTACCAAGCTGATCAACCTCAAATGAAATAATCATTTGGTTTTCAAGATACCTGTAACCTGCATCCTCCATCTGATGTACCAACCCAAGGTTCCCAACTGGAATCTTGATAACAGAGAAATCATACCTTTCTTCAATATTTGCATCAAGATATAATTGATATTTATCTTCCTTTTCGAAAATAATCTCGCATGTCTTTAACCCTGTGTTTTTTTCTTCCCAGTCAGTGTTTACTAATTTCATTCAAAATTTCTAAGAAAGTACTTTGAAAATTTGTATCAGAAGAAAGAATCCAGTAATCTGTCCTCCGGACAAGCTTCCGCCCCGTCACTCACATTGTAAAAGGAGAAAGGAGAAAGGAAAAAGGAGAAAGTTTTTCATAATTAGTTATGTTCTTGGGCTAACTTTATAACTTATCGATCCAAGGATATTTTTAAGTTCAACGCTCTCATTGACAAGCCTTATAATTTCCAGATTTTCTGTGTAAAGTTCTCTTAAGATTCTTAACCAATAATTTGACTCTCGCATTTCTTTTAAAGATATTCCAACTTTGTAGCCAAAGTCAGCTCTCGAAACAGCTGCTTGTGCTTCTTCATAATTGGCACCGGATGATGTAGATGACTTTGCCAGTTGAGGACTTATAATTTTTAATTCAGATCCACCCTTAAGAGAACGAAGCAACTTGATTACATCAACTGCAAATTTGAATAATCGCTTTGATAAATCATTTTCATCCATAATTCTGATTCCTTTACTTTCACCTTTTAACTTTCACCTTTCGCCTTGCCTGCAAGCAAGCTTCCGCCCCGTCACTCCCATCTGATGAATAGAAATAACAAGGTGCTATATGCCTGTATTTCATTGCATTACTAATTGCAACAAGGCAACAGGAGCCTTTTTATCTTGGAGTCAATTCGCTTCCATCACAATTCCACAAAGGAAGAAGATCGCATGGTTTTAAACGTTCCAGGTGACCCTCAGCCTCGACCGGATCAAGTACTATATAACTTACTTTCCTTCCGACCATTTCCTCAGCCTGCACTACTTTTCTGGCAAGGTATTCCCGGTCAATATCATTCCCGACAAGGATCAGTTCAATAACCGGACTGTCTTTACCATGGGCAAAATCACCGATAAGGTAAACACATAGCAGGCTTCCCAGACGATGAATTACCTTATCAATCACGCGGTCAATACCGGTTTCCTTTAGTATGAGGTTATGGATATCCTTATAAAGCGGGTGCTTATCATTAGCCTGAAAGATTTTCTTATTTCCGTCACGTAATGAATATAGAAGCCCGGCCTTCTCAAACCGGTTCAGTTCTATTCTTATAGCATTTGATGATTCACCAAATTCTGATTCAAGACCACGAAGATGGGCCCTCGTACTACTGTTGAGAAAGAATTTCTTCAGCAGCTTTATCCGTGTCTCTGAAGTAATAAGACTGCTAAGCATCAGGTCAGGTTAATGAGTAACAAATTTACTCAATGTTGCGAAAAAACAAGGATTTTAGAGAAATTTTTTTCGGGGGAGAGTTTTGTTACGGAATAAAACAGTTGCTGGTTGCTTGGTGCTGGTTGCTGGTTTAATTATATTTTGTATCTTTAATAACTATTCTTGTTGCGACTTTTGATGTGCTATTCTTAAGAAAATGAGCAATTATAAAGATTTAGAAATATACCAGATTGCCTTTGCATTAGCTAAAAAAGTTCATATTGCTTCATTAAAATTACCTTCATTTGAACTTTATGAACAGGGCAGTCAGGTTCGTCGTTCATCGAAAAGTATTAAAGATCAAATTGCAGAGGGATATGGAAGAAGAAGATACAAACCTGAATTTATAAAATTCCTTATCTATGCTCAATCATCTTGCGATGAGACAACAAGCCAGTTAGGAATGATTATTGAACTATATCCTGATTTACCGGATTTTTATGAATTATTACCTGAGTATGTTAACCTTGGTAAGAAAATCAATTGCTTCATACAATATGTAGAAGCTAACTGGAAGACTTAACCAGCAACAAGCACCCAGCAACATTTTTTGATTCCTGCCCCAATCCATATTGTTAATAAATACTATATTTGTTCTGATATTGACTTGAAAATTGAGAAGCAACTTTTTATTGTCCTAGTCAGTCTTACGTTAATAATTACATTCTCATGAAGAAAATATTTATAATATTCATTTCATTTATCTTTCCGCTTTCAATTTTAGGAGAAAACGGAAATGGTTCTTCTGGTAGTCCTTTTTATGGAACCATCACGTCGACCGTTCAATGGTCTGTTGGGGATCCCAACTATGGTTTTACGGTATATGTCGGAACCTCGACTACTCCTGACCTTACCGTCGGTAGCGGAGGACATCTGACTATTGATCCGGGTATTACAGTTATTTTCACGCAGTTAACTTCCGATCTGATAATTACCGGATCAGGGATATTAACGGCAGAAGGTACAAATTCGGGTCAGATTCTTTTTACAAAAGCTTCCGATAAGAGTCATTGGGGTCATATTTCTTTTGAAACACCTGGTTCGGGTACACCTATTACAGGTACAGGAACATTCGAGTATTGTACTGTTCAATACGGATACGCAGCCACATCAGGAACAAATCCGGATAATGCAGGAGGCGGGATACAGGTCAATGCCAATGATGTAACCATTATTAATTGTTTGATTGAAAACAATTACTCGAATTTCGGTGGTGGTATTACGGTAAATGCAGGAAGAAACACAATAATCAGAAAAACTATATTCAAGTCAAATGATGTAAACGAGGCTGGTGGCGGATTGCTTCTATGGACGAGCTCAACCGCACTTGTGGAAAACTGCATATTTGAAGATAATTATTCTAAAGGGAATTCTACCGTAAGTTACTCCGGCGGTGCAATTTGGCTTTTAAGTAGTACTTCAAAAATCGTAAATTGTACATTTGTTGAAAATACCTCGGACCGACCGGGTGATGGAATTTATTCTTACGCTTCATCAAACGCAAGGATCATTAACTCTGTTTTATGGGGTTCAAATGACCAGTTTGCCGGATCTTCAACAACCTCTACAATTGTGACATGTGCATTTGAAAGTGCAAAACCAGCTAATGCTGCAAATTCAATAATTATAAGTGATGTTGCTTTAGATCATTTTGTTGATGCCGGTTCGGGCGACTGGTCACTCAAATTCATTTCCCCCTGCCGTGATGCAGGAACAATCCCAAGTCCGACAGTCCCAAACGATTATTTGGGAAATTCAAGGATTGGAGCATATGATATCGGTTCCTACGAGGTTCAGTACAGCCGTTGGACCGGATCAACCAGCACCGACTGGTCAACTGCCTCAAACTGGGATGCCAACGTCGATCCTTCAACAGGTACCGGAGATGTTGTGGTGCCGACCGGTTTATCAACCTACCCTGTCAGTTCCTCAAATCCAGATTTTACTATTGGTTCCGAAAAACAAATGATAATCGAACAGGGTGTTAGAGTCACTCTCGATAATCTGACCAACAACGGTATTATTAAGCTTAACCATAACGCCACCGGGTTTGCCTCACTTATAATTAACAGCTACACAAGAGGATCCGGCGCAACCGAAGAGATCCAGTTATATCTCACCGGAGGGGGCGATGAAGATACCTATAAATGGCATTATATCTCAACTCCGGTATCATCCATTGACACAAGTGTATTCACGGTTGTCACCCCCAACCTCGCACAGTTTGTCGAAAGCTATCCTTCTATATCTCTTCTTCAGGGATGGGTTGCTTGTGACGGCTATGTATATTCAACAGGTACTAAGACCGGACCAAAGTTTTCATCTCTTTCCCCCGGAAAAGGTTATGACTTTTGGGATAACACAAATAATACATTTACTTTCGGCGGTCTGTTTAATATATCAAATACGCCAATGCTCCTTGACTTCAGTGGCGTACCTTCTTCTAAGCACGGATTTAACCTTCTTGGGAATCCCTTTTCGTCAGGACTGAACTGGGATGATATTATTAACAGCGTTTATTTCACATACCCGTCAAATACCAGCAAGGGACTCTACTTTACACGTAATAATGTTCAATGTACCTATGCTGCAGGAGTCGGCGTACCGGGCGATGTTACCGGGATAATCCCACCCATGCAGGGCTTCTTTACGAAAACATACAGTACTGGAAATTCCATAACTCTCCCTGCCGCCGCAAGAACACATAATAATATTCATGCCCGGTACAAAGGCGAGACAATAATTCCTCTTGTAAGACTTGCCGTCTTTGAAGATACAGTATCTAACGACGAAACGGTGGTCAGGTTTGATGAAGAAGCAAAATCGGATCTCGATAATGATTTTGATGCTCTTAAAATGTTCCTTTCATCTTCAATAACCACAATCCATACTTCAATGGGCGGTGTTGATTATGCCATCAACGGACAGCCTTTCCCGGCTGAAGGAACTACGATGGAAATCCCTGTTGTTGTAAATGTAACTACAACAGGTAATCATAAGATCTCAGCAATTCAGCTCCAGGGCCTCGATAATTATAGTGTTTCATTAAAAGACAACACCTCCGGTTTTCTTGCGGATCTGAAAACAACTCAGGATTTGACCTTCACATCACCTGCGGGATTATTAAGTAACAGATTTGTTCTCTTAATCAGCGGACCAACCGGAATCGAGAATCCTGCTGCTCCTGATATTAAATTCAATATATGGCAGGGATATGGTTTTATTAATATCAGGCCCATTGCAGATGACTGGGATGGTAAATCGGGTTCTGTAAAAGTACTGGATATGGCAGGAAGGACTGTTTCTGATCTCCAAAATACTGAATTCAGCAAGAACTCTGTCACACAGGTTCAGGCTCCGGAAGCAAACGGTTTGTATTTTATAGAGATAAGATCAGGAGTGAAGAGGTATGTGGGGAAGGTGGTAATTAAATAAAGGCGTTAGGGAGTTAAGGCATTAGGGAGTTAAGGCGTTAAGGCGTTAAGGCGTTAAGGCGTTAAGGCGTTAAGGCGTTAAGGCGTTAAGGCGTTAAGGCGTTAAGGCGTTAAGGTGTTAAGGTATAAAAGACAGAACCCTTAAGCCGCAATGCCGTAAAGCCTTAAAACCTTTAATATAGATTTGTACATTTTAAATTAATATGTATTTTTGTAAATTGTGAATCATATATTTGCATTTGAAGACTATATACCGGAAAATATCAGCAAAGAAATCATACTGTAAACCAGAAATTACCAGAATTACCCTGGATAATTCTATTTCCCTTGTCATGATGACTACCATGCCACCTAACCCGCCACCCAGGGGCGGAGGCAGCAAAGGAGCGGATTCCCCTTTCCAGAGTCCGTTCGGGGATAAACCGTTCGGATAGGAACTGACATAAAAATATTAGAGTGCTTGAGGGCACTCTTTTTTTTAAGGAATCTTGTGCCAACCTGATCAGTTCAGATTTCACTAACGATAAGCATTTTATCCTTAAATAATTATCTGTTTTCAGAAAATTTTACTAATTTTAACCATATTTGATATCTGACCCTTACACAAAGCTTTTGCTCCTTAGTTTAGATTACTAATTTTAATGTACTGCTAAATAATCACGCAACTGTTTTAATGTAATTGGTGTCTTATATATATAGTAATAATAATAAACATAACCTTAAATCGTACAATATGAAGTACAGGTTTGCTACATTTTTCGCAATATTGTTAATAAACCTGGGGGCTTTTGCACAACCTCCGGAGACAATTTATGAAGGGACACTGATATATTCCGGTTTCACCCAAAGCATTCCCCTTGGATCCGACGGGCCTTTCCCCACAGGCTTTAATTTCACATTTTTCGGAAACACTTATTCACAGTTTTATGTGCGTGCCAATGGTCTTGTTATGTTTACAGACCCTGACGATCAATATAATACAGAAGCCGATATACCGGCTGCGCCAACACCCAATAACTACATTGCACCTTTCTGGGACAACCTCTCTATTATGGACGGGGGAAATATACTGTACAGAACAATCGGAGCTTCCCCGAACAGAAAATGTATAATCCAGTTTAAAAACATGGGCTTTGATCCTGTGCCCACCCCCCTGGGTACATTTTCTGTGATCCTTTACGAAACTACTAACGTAATACAGATACAGTACAGGCTGATCGTTGACCCCTATTCCCCCCAGTCTCACGGAGAGAGTGCAACGATAGGCCTTGAGAACTCCACAGGCAGCGATGGAGTTAAATATTCGTATCACGAAGGAGATGCTGTGTACACCGGCGATGCGATATCTTTTACGCCGGACGGTTCAACATATACAGTAAACGCAGATGCAATATACGATGGGGTCTTTCTTACCACCAATATAACGCTTCCCGATCCAGGAATCGTTGAACTTATTTTGCCCGCCGAGGACGCTGTCGTAGGGGCAAACCAGACATTTGAATGGTCAGCAACCACAAATGCTGCTTCTTATTACCTGGCGGTTGATACATTATCCTCCCTGGCTACCGCTTCATACTATGACGCCGGGACAAATTTATCATATAATGTGACCGGATTAAAGATTGATAAAACATGGTATTTTGCTGTTTTCGCATCAAATGCCACAGCCCTTACATGGTGCGAGGTGAGAAGATTCTCAACAAACACATTCCCTCCGCTTACAGCTGTTTCCCGCGAGGTGTGGATTACCCAAGGTGGAGAACGTGAAGGGAAGCTTCAATACACCGGGGGCGACGCCAGCACAAAAACAGCGATAGTCACTTCTCTTCCTGTACAGGGTGAACTCTACCAGGTGAGCGGAGGACTAAAAAGCGACCTTATAACATCAACATCTGTCCCTGCTGTTGTAACCGATCCGCAATACAGTCTGATATATGTGGCAAGCGGTACAACAGGAAATGGCGTCGGTAACTTCAACTTTAAGTTTCATGACAACACAGGTGATTCCCCTGAAGCTACAATAACAATCAATGTTAATCCCCCGGGGGTACCTAATTATGTTTTTGCATCACAAAATACCACCGTTGAGATACAGTTCGACCGAATGATGAACGATCCTGCCGGCAAAGAGGATCAGTTCACCCTTACCGTCAATGGATCTCCTGTTACAATAATCTCGGCCAGCCTCAAGCCGGGCGATCCTTATACAATAGTCCTCACAACAGCCTCCCCTCTTACCGGATCGGAAACAGTCTCAGTATCATACACCCAGGGAGATGTCTCAGCAACAACCGGAGGCTTGCTTGAATCATTTGGTGATCAGCCGGTAACCCTCCTGGCCCAGACAATAACCTTTACAACCAATCTTAATAAAAAATATGGCGACCCGCCTTTTGGACTCTCCGCAACTACAACAAGCGGACTTCCTGTTACATGGTCCAGCTCCAACCTTTCTGTAGCCACAATCCCGCCGACGGGAAGCACCGTGACAATAATAACTGTCGGCACATCAGAAATCTCCGCATTGCAGGCAGGAGATTGGACTTATGCTCCTGCACGCTATATCCGGACATTAACTGTTGCCAAAGGCGACCAGACAATCACATTCGGTACTCTTCCGGAAAAGGTTTACGGAGATGCGGATTTTAACCTGACTGCAACTGCAAGTTCCGGATTGAGTGTCAGTTTTTCAAGTGGAAATACGGCAGTCGCGACTGTAACAGGTAACTCGGTTCATATTGTTGGTGTGGGAACAGCTGTGATAACTGCCTCGCAAGGCGGTTCAACGTTATGGAATCCGGCTACTGATGTCCCTCAAACTCTTACCGTAAATAATCCAACAGGTTTGGAAAATCCTGTTTTATCACAAAAAAGTTTTAATATTTATACCACAAACGACCATATCAATATTCAGACACTTGATGATGATTGGGATGGGAAAACCGGTTCTGTCAAAGTTATTGATATTACAGGGAAAGCTGTCCACATCCTGCAGAATGCTGAATTCAGTAAAAATTCCTTAATCCAGGTTCCGACCCGGTACACAAAAGGACTCTATGTGGTTGAGATCAAGTCGGAGGCTTTGAGGTTTGTAGGGAAGGTAGTGGTTAGATAAAGTGCAGTGGCATAAATGACTAAGAGACTTAGAGACTAAGTCTTTCTTTCATAAATGACACTCATCTCCGCCAGTTCCTGTCCTATCTTGTTTATCCCATACAGTATTCTCCGGCTTTGCTGAGGAGATGGTCTTTTATGGCCTCTTATATATTGAGACAGAAGGGTAGGGTTCATGCCGATCTTTTCAGCCAGGGCTTTGGAATTTATCACTTTGTAATACTGAAAAAACTGTTTAAAATCAATTTCGAATGATATTCCTTCAGGATCGAATTTCCCATCTTCAAAATAAAGAGAAAAGGCTTCAATGCAGTTATCTATCACTTGGTTCATTGAAGATCCTGTTGAAAATACCGGATAATCCTCTGCAAATGCTGAAAATCCCGTATCGGTTTTTTCAATTTTTACAACTAATTTTCTTTTTGCTGCCATATCAGACTCTCTTTACTTCAAACCTGCATCTTTACGTATTTTACTTTCCATTCCTTTACCCATTTCACGCGATCCATGATCAGGGAAAATAATGATTCCCGGTTTATGAAAGTGTTTCATCTTAAGGTGTGATCCTTTTTTTGATACAATACGCCAGCCATCTTTTAAAAGGAGCCTTAATAATTCCGAACACTTCTTGAGTTAAAGGTAAATAATTATTTACTATTAATTAACAATTATGATTTGATAAGTTTAGAGTTTTAACACTTTGTCTCATTGTCTCTCTGTCTCTTAGTCTCTTAGTCTCTTAGTCCCTTAGTCCCTTAGTCACCATAACATCACACAATAAATCTTATATTTGTTACTCGATACAATTCTAATGAAGAGAAATACTTATATAAGTAGGTCTTTCCTGGTACTTTTCCTGTTTCTGTCGATTGCTCCTGCCTTACCCCAGGAAGTCCCCCATCCTGTCAATAATTTCGGCATTTATGAGTTCCTTGATGAACTTGCAAACAGCAAGATAATCGTTGTTAATTCTGCAGTAAAACCCTATTCAAGATTGTTTATTGTAAACCGTCTTAAAGAGGCTGATGTTAAACGGGATCAGCTCTCTGTCAGACAACAGAAAGAGCTGGACTTTTATCTTAAAGATTTCGGGAAAGAGCTGAATGCCGGTAAAGACTGGAAAAGAAGAAAGGATCTTTTCTACTATAAGGACAGCCTGTTTTCATTTACCTTTAATCCTGTTCTTGGCGGTGAACTTTTTACCAACTCATCCGGTCAGGCAGCTTACTGGAGAAACGGCGCCGAGGTCCGGGGTTATGTTCAGCACTGGGGCTTTTTCGCTTCACTGCGTGATAATCATGAAAAACCATTGCTTGGCTTACCTGATTACCTTACAAAAAGAGAAGGTGGTCACATTAAAGAAGATACCGACTGGAGTGAAATGCAGGGAGGTGTCACTTACTCGTGGAAATGGGGGAGTGCCGGATTGGTGAAGGATAAACTGCAATGGGGTAATAACTATAACGGGGCAAATATATTTGGAGGAAACAATCCCACATTTGTTCAGTTCAAGCTGCATCTTACACCTGTTAAGTGGTTCGATTTCAATTATTTTCATGGCTGGCTCAACTCAATGGTAGTAGACAGTACCCGTTCTTACTGGGTAACCAACAGCTATGGAACCGATTACCGCGAGGTTTATCACAAGAAATTCGTTGCAGCCAATATGTTTACTATTTCTCCTGTAAAATATCTTAATATTTCGGCAGGTAATAGTATTGTTTATAATAATACAACAGTTAATCCTGCTTACCTTGTACCACTTTTTTTCTATAAGTCGGTGGATCATTCTGTTTCTTCAGGAATTGACAACATGAATTCCCAGATGTTCTTCGACATAAGCTCACGTCAGATCAGGAATCTGCACCTGTATGCAACTCTCTTCGTGGATGAGCTTGCTGTAAGCAGGATCTCCAAAAAAGATGAATGGAACTTTGTAAGCTGGAAAGCCGGTTTCAGATTAAGCAATTATCCTTTCCGGGATTTTTCTCTCACAACTGAATTCACATATACATATCCTCTTGCATATCAGCATTATGTCCCGACACTTACCTTTGAATCAAATGATTATAACCTTGGTCACTACCTGAAAGATAACTCCAGGGAGTGGTACCTATCTTTAGATTACCACCCTGTCAGAACCTTAGATATAAAGCTCTGGTTTATTGATGCAATCCGCGGTCCGGATTATACGGAGCTTGGAGCTCCCAGGCTGGGTAATCCTCCCCTGGATTCAATTGAATGGCGGAATACGAGTTTTGGCCTTAAGGCTTCATACCAGGTTATAAATGATCTTTATGCGTGGTTTTCCCTCAGCCATAGCCACATCAGCGGAGACACAAGGTGGAGTCCGGAGTATTTCTATGGGAAAAAGAATACTTTAAATCTGGGGGTAACATTAGGATTTTAAGAAACGAGATAAAGGCGTTAAGGCTTTAAGGTGTTAGGGCTTTAAGGCTTTATTGCTATTTTAGGAATAGCATCTAAAAAAATAAGAAATTAGTTTAACTTCTGGCTTTTATTATTTTTGCAAGCATGAATGAGATAATTTTACATTCATTTATAAGGATGTTAGCAATATCGTTATCAATATATCCTATTTCAGAACCGATTATTATAAGTGTGTGCAATTCAGCACAAGACCCTTTTGCAATAAAGAAATGACGAACTGACTGTTTATCTGTGCCTAATTCGTCTCCCTCTGCAATATTAGCCGGAATGCTAATTGCGGCTCTTTGAATCTGATCTTTATACCCATAGTCTTTTGAGATGGTTTGTTTTTTAACAAGCTGATAAATTTTTACAGCTAATTCCTTGGCTTTCTGCCAAACACGAAGTTTCCGGAAATCTCCCATAATGCAGCGATTAAGATTATTAATAAATAAATGATATAGCACTTAAGTAAAAGTAATATTTCTCAATTACAATCTCAAATATAATATCCACTTAAGCCATAATGCCCTAATGCCTTAGAGCCCTTACACCCTAAAGTCGTTGGCCTTTGCTCCGTTGAACCGTTACGCCATAATCTTTCAACACATTAAAAAAAGATTCATCATTCATCAAAATAATCAAGTCGTATTTGAACAATTTGACCTAATTTTACTTATTTCACACCCGGAACATTTATCCGGACAGTACTGTATGGATATACGTAAATTCAGGATAATCTCGTTGATAGCGGATATTGTAATTCTTGCAATATCATTCCTTATTATGGCCTGGATCAAGCCTGCAGGACTGAGAGCGTACGTCCCCTCTCACAGTATCTTTTTCGGAGTTCTTGCAGTATTGTGGCTTTTGGTTTCCCTGGTAAACGGAAAAATGCACAGGGGGAAAATCATCAACTTCACTTCTCTCTTCAACAAAGTCATCAGCAGTAATATAATCTCAATCTCAATTACTGCCCTCCTGATGTATATTTTCAGGGATTACGGCTTTTCCCGTACAGTAGTACTTGGTACTACCCTTGTCGCCACATTACTGGAACTGGTTATAGGATCTGTTTATATTGCTTATAAAAAAGCAAACTTCCGGGATTACGAGGAGTACGACAAATATAAGAAGCCCAGAAAACCAAGCGAATATGAGCTTGTAAACAATCTTAACGGGAACGGGGAAAACCAGGAGACAGTTAACGAAGTGAATCCGGGTATAATAAGTGCCATAGAAAAAGAGGCGGGACCGGAGATGGCCGGAGCTATTATTAAAATGACTGGGCCCAAGCTTTCTGAACGAACTGCCGTACTTTCCACAACTACAGTCTTTAATATCGTAAGCCTTCCCGAAGACACGTACACTTATATAATTAACCTTCGCAAAATCAACGACATAAAACAGCTGGATAATTTTATTGATGCAGTAAATCATAAACTTGAACTAAAGGGATATTTTTTCTGTTGCGTGGAAACGAAAGATCAGCGTAAAAAGAGAATCCTTAAAAAATTTCCTCCTGTATTGAATTACATTTTTTATTCTTTCGATTTTATCGTAAAGCGGATCTTTCCCAAGCTTAAATTTACCCGTCCCCTCTACCTGATCCTTACACACGGGAATAATGCGGTCATCTCGCGTGCAGAAGCGCTGGGACGTCTTTGCAGAGGGGGATTCAGGATAAGGCAGGAGTCATTTATTGGTAATCATCTGTGCATTGAAGCAAAAAAGATCAGTGATCCTCTTCCAGGTAACGGATATTATTATGGGCCTATTATTGCCTTGCCGAGAATAGGGAAAAACGGAAATACCATAAAGGTATATAAGCTCCGAACTATGCATCCATACTCAGAATATATACAGGATTATATTTACACGGTACATGATCTCCAGGACGGGGGCAAATTCAAGGATGACTTTCGCATAACATCCTGGGGATCTGTTTGTAGAAAAATTTGGCTTGATGAGCTGCCCACATTCATCAATTTATTTGAAGGTAATATGAAGCTTGTCGGGGTAAGGCCGTTAAGTAAACATTATTTTGAACTTTATAATAAAGAGGTTCAGGATAGAAGAATTAACTATAAACCCGGGCTTGTCCCTCCATATTATGCTGATATGCCGGCGGATCTCGATAGTATTCAGGCGTCAGAAATGAAATATCTCGATTCGTACGATAATCATCCTTTGCTGACTGATGTAAGGTATTTCTTTAAATCGTGGTGGAATATTTTATTTCACCATGCAAGAAGTAGATAAAAACTCAATCAATGTCATGATGTTTCTTATAATGGCAACTCCCGAAATTGAGAAAATCATAAATCAGTAAAAAGTTAAAACGCTGGTATGGAAGTTATCAGGCGTAAGTGGCGAATAGATCCCCTGAATCATACTGTTAATTAATCTGTTACTTTTTATTATTTCTTCCGTAAAAAAGTGACAGGTATTGTTAATACTATATTTTGTTCAAGCTTTTCAATACGCACAATCACTCTGTTTTTCCCTCCTATTTTAATGAGCTCCCCCGTAAGTCCGATGAGAGATCCGTTGATAACTTCGACATTATCCCCCGGGGCAAATTTTTCAGAGGAGATCTCAATATCCGCATCACTATTGACTATTAATCGCAGATTATCTATCTGATTCTGCGGTATCGAAGCAGGTTTTCCCTCAAAAGCGACAAACCTTACAACACCCTGGGTGGTATATACTTTAGGGAAATCAACAGGAACAACTTTTACAAAGACATAGGATGACAGTAATGGTTTTTCGACAAGTTTTTTCCTGTCACTCCATCTTCGGTAAGTTTTATGAAGAGGAAGAAAGGTTTCAATGCCTGAGTCTAGCAGACGTTCATTAACCTGTTTTTCAGCTCTCGGATGTGTATAAATGGCGTACCATTTGGGGGGAGTATGCTTTCTTAGTATTATTCTGGCTTTCTCCTCTTCCGAATTGATTATGATTGTCATTGACATTGATTCTAAAAATGGATCCAAAGATAATAAAAAGCTATTGGATTTTCTGGCTCCCTCCGGTCGCCTGTCTTGAGGTCCTTACTTTTTGCTCTGAGTAACTACTTCTGTATTCTTTATGCCTTTCAGACTGTCTTGTTCCGCGATGCGGAACTGTCCTGCTCTCCCGGGTTAATTGCTTTAAGTCCAAAGATGGAGTAAAGCGACAGACAGCGCCCCGATGGGGGCAAGACTGCAGTATTACCTAAAAACGTTTATTTCATTAAAAACCTGCAGGTTTTTTTATTAAGTAAAAAACTCTACCTTTGCCGGAAATTATAAATCTTATACCATGGCTGAAAAGACAAGATATTCGGATGATGAGCTTGATGAATTCAGGCAGATCATCCTTGCGAAGCTGGATAAAGCCAAGAAAGATTATGAAATACTTAAATCCAGTATAACTCACGAAGAGAGTAATGATACTATGGATACTTCCCCTACTTTTAAAGTTCTGGAAGAAGGTGCAACAACCCTGTCAAAAGAGGAAGCTGGCAGACTGGCACAGCGTCAGTTGAAATTCATACAACACCTGCAGGCTGCACTGGTACGTATTGAAAACAAAACCTACGGCATTTGCCGGGAAACAGGAAAGCTTATTTCAAAGGAGAGACTCAGAGCTGTCCCTCATGCTACACTATGTATTGATGCCAAGATGAAGCAGAAATAACGGCGCAAAGGCATAAGGGCTTAACGGCACAAAGGCTAAGAAAATATTCTAATATAAATCGCCTCAGAAATGGGGCGTTTTTTTTGCCATAATTTTATTGTTCATTTCTTTTGCTTGCCCAAAAGAAATGAACCAAAGAAAAGGGCAGCCTCAAATCTTTTTTGGTTCATTTTTTGGGCGAGCAAAAAATGAACTTAGATCTTTTAAGCTTTAAGTTGTTCTTTAAAATATTCAATTGTCTTTCCTAGTCCGTCCTCAAGCCTTACAACTGGTTTCCATTTTAACTCTTTCACCGCAAGTGAAATATCCGGTTTCCGTTGTTTCGGATCATCCTCCGGAAGAGGCAGATATACAATTTTTGATTTTGATCCTGTCATCCCGATGATTGTCTGTGCCAGCTCACCGACTGAAATTTCAGCAGGATTACCAAGGTTAACAGGTCCTGTGAAGCTGTCAGGAGTACCCATCAGCTTAATCAAACCGTCTGTCAGATCGTCAATATACTGAAAACTGCGTGTATGAGATCCATTACCGAAAATTGTCAGATCATCTCCCTTAAGCGCCTGGACAATAAAATTCGAAACCACCCTGCCGTCATTGGGGTGCATTCTCGGACCATATGTATTAAAGATCCTTGCAATCTTGATCCTTACTTTATTCTGGATATGGTAATTCATGAAAAGTGTTTCTGCACATCTCTTTCCTTCATCATAGCATGCTCTCGGTCCGAGAGTGTTAACATTGCCCCAGTAACTTTCAGGCTGAGGATGTACCGACGGATCTCCATAGATCTCGCTTGTCGATGCCAGAAGTACTTTCGATCTGGTTCTCTTAGCCAGGCCGAGAGTATTAATGGATCCCATCACCGAGGTCTTAATTGTTTTGATCCCATTGTACTGGTAGTGTACCGGGGATGCAGGACATGCGAGGTTATAGATCTCATCCGTTTCTATAAATATAGGCATTGTGATATCATGCCTGATAATTTCAAAATAGTGGTTATCAAGCAGATGAATAATATTCATCTTTGAACCTGTAAAATAGTTATCAAGACAGATCACCTCATTTCCCAGATCAAGGAGCCGCTCGCAAAGATGTGATCCGATAAATCCGGCTCCGCCGGTAACGAGAATGCGTTTCATAATTGTTGTATAGTTTATTACAAATGTAAAGAAAAGAGTTGTTACTATATAACGAAACAGATTGCTTCGTCGACAAAGAAGGACGAAGCAATCCGATCATGTATTTAGGGTTGAACTTAAATCCATCCAATCTGGATTCATCTTGCATATGAGGTCTATTTTTTTCTTCCTGCTCCCCCCTTTAATCTGTTTCTCTCTCTTTATTGCTTCACTGATAGCTTCAAAACCCTCATAATAAACCAGTTTACTTATATTGTATCGTGCAGAGAAACTTCCAGAATGCATTTTAAGCTTATGTTGGATTACCCTTTCCTTAAGATTACTTGTTACACCAGTATAAAGTACTGAATTATTATGATTTGTCAATATATAGACAGATCCCTTCATTTTTGATTTGTAAGTCATAATGTGTTCTCCCCCTCACCCAGTCACCCTGTCTCCCCCTCGCCTTCCAGCCCCCTCAATTAATTATTTCGGGAAACGACAATCTTAACAATAACATCATCAATTTCAACTTCCCGGATATTATTACCAGAAAAAGAATTGACCAGGTTAACTGTCGTTGCCAGTGTCTGAGATCCAATATAAGAAGCATGCCGTTTCACAGCTTCACGGACAAAATCATGATCTTCGATATTAACCGTTATCTTATCTGTGACATCATACCCGTTTTCCTTCCTTATATTCTGTATCCTGTTTACAAACTCCCTGGCAATACCTTCATAACGAAGCTCTTCAGTTACTGTAATATCCAGTGCCACGGTAAGCTTTCCATCATTCGCTACCTGCCATCCCGGTATGTCTTCGGAGATGATTTCAACATCTTCAAGCGTAAGAGCTACCCGCTGACCATTTATATCAATCTGATGCGTCCCGCTATTTTCAAAAGCAGTAATTTCATCCTGTCCAAGTGACATAACAGCATTGCTTATCTCTTTCATAAGTTTACCATAACGGGGCCCGAGAGTTTTGAAGTTGGGCTTTATTTTTTTGACGAGAACTGCTGATGTGTCATCAATATATTCAACCTCTTTTACATTAACTTCAGCAAGCACAAGGTCTTTAACCGCCTCAAACTTTGCTTTAAATGACTTATCAGGGACCGGTATCATTATTTTTGCCAGGGGCTGACGCACCCTTATGCTCACTTTTCTTCTCAGACCAAGGATCATTGAAGAAATTTTCTGTGCAATATCCATCCTATCCTCGAGATTTTTATCTATCAGGCTCTCATCATGCTCAGGGAAGATGGCCAAATGAACTGATTCCTCGTTATGTCTCCCGGTGGTGTTATTAAGGTCACGGAAGAGCTGATCCATATAAAAAGGAGCAAGAGGTGCTGCAAGCCTGCTGACTGTTTCGAGACAGGCGAAGAGTGTCTGGTAAGCAGCAATTTTGTCATTATCATAATCCCCTCCCCAGTAGCGTTTCCTGTTCAGCCGGACGTACCAGTTGCTCAGGTTCTCCGTGACAAAATCCTGGATAGCACGACCTGCGCGTGTAAGATCGTAATCCTCATAACATTTCCTAACCTCCCTGACCAGGGAGTTAAGGAGCGATATTATCCAGCGATCAATTTCCGGTCTCATATTTACCAGAATATCTCTTTCAGTAAACCTGAAGTTATCAACGTTGGCATAGAGGGCGAAAAAGGAATATGTATTGTAAAGTGTCCCGAAGAATTTCCGTCTTACCTCATCGATACCTGCCATATCGAACTTAAGATTATCCCAGGGCTGAGCGTTTGTGAGCATGTACCAGCGCAGCGGATCTGAGCCGTATTCCTCAATTGTGGTGAAAGGATCAACTGCATTCCCGAGACGTTTCGACATCTTATTGCCGTTCTTATCAAGAACCAGTCCGTTCGAGATGATATTTTTAAAGGCAACTGAATCGGAGATCATTGTAGCAATTGCATGCAAAGTAAAAAACCATCCTCTCGTCTGGTCAACACCCTCGGCAATATAGTCTGCCGGGAACATATCATGAAAATTCTCCTTATTTTCAAAAGGATAATGAGCCTGGGCGTAAGGCATGGCACCGGAATCAAACCAGACATCTATCAGGTCGGGCTCGCGGAACATTTTTTTGCCTTTCGGGCTTACAAGAACTATTTCATCGACATATGGTCTGTGCAGGTCAAACTTCTCATAGTTTTCCTGTGAATTATCACCGGGAACAAAATTTTCGAGAGGATTCTTTTTCATGAATCCTGCTTTTACTGATTTTTCAATTTCAGTTTTCAGTTCATGAGCTGAGCCTATGCACATTTCTTCCTTACGGTCTTCTGTAACCCATATTGGCAAGGGGGTTCCCCAGAAACGTGTGCGGGAGAGATTCCAGTCTACCAGATTTTCAAGCCATTTACCGAACCTTCCGGTACCTGTTGACTGAGGCTTCCAGTTAATAGTATTATTCAGTTCAATCATACGTTCGCGGAAAGCGGTTGTACGGATGAACCATGCATCAAGCGGGTAATACAAAACAGGTTTGTCGGTTCTCCAGCAATGGGGATAGCTGTGAATCTGCTTCTCAATCCTGAAAACCTTTCCCTGCTGCTTCAGCATTACTACAATGTCGACATCGATTGTTTCGCTTCCTTCAGGAATTGATGCATCATATTCATTTTTGACCGGCCGGGCTTCAAAGTCTTTATATGTACTGATGTTAACTCTGTCTTTTACAAATCTGTCATCAAGGTCAGCTATCGGAACCATGTACCCTTTTTTATCAACCATTGGGCCGAAAGAACCGTCTTTTCTTTTAACGATCATGGGAGGTATCCCGAATTCTTTACTGATGCGATAGTCGTCAGCGCCAAAAGTAGGAGCAATATGAACGATGCCTGTACCATCTTCAGTGGTAACAAATTCGCCGGTAACAACTTTAAATGCTCCCGGATCAGGCTTAACCCAGTCAATAAGTTGCTCATAGTTAATACCATGAAGCTTTCTGCCCGGAAATTCTTCCAGGATTTTATAAGGTAGCTTTTTGTTACCTGTTTTATAATCCGAAAGCTCTCCTGCAGAGTCCGAGTCGGGAAACATTGCTTTGAGAAGATCTTTAGCAATGATAACAGTGACCGGATTGCCGGAATATGGATTGAAGCTCCTTACCTTTATATATATGATATCTTCACCCACAGCCAGAGCTGTGTTCGATGGCAGGGTCCAGGGAGTGGTTGTCCATGCCATCATGTGAACAGTGTCGGTATCAATATTTTTAAACAGAAACTCAGATTTTTTGTCACGGATAAGCTTAAAGAGAGCGATACAGGTTGTATCTTTTACATCCCGGTAACATCCGGGAAGGTTTAATTCGTGGGAGCTTAATCCTGTACCTGCCGCTGGTGAGTATGGCTGTATAGTGTAACCCTTGTACAAATATCCTTTTGAATAAAGCTGCTTCAGCAACCACCAGAGAGTCTCTATATACCGACTGTCATAAGTTACATAAGGGTGATCCATGTTAATCCAGTAGCCCATTTTACGTGTAAGGTCTTCCCAGAGATCGGTATACCTCATCACATCTGTACGACAGGCTTTGTTGAAATCCTCAATCGATATTTTTTCTGTTCCGATATCCTCTTTCGTTATACCCAGTGCCTGTTCCACTCCAAGCTCGATCGGCAGCCCATGTGTATCCCATCCTGCTTTGCGTTTTACTTCAAATCCGCATTGTGTCTTGAAACGGCAGATTGCATCCTTGATTGTGCGGGCCATCACGTGATGAATGCCGGGTATTCCGTTTGCAGAAGGAGGACCTTCAAAAAATACAAATTCACCTTTATCATTCAGCTCCCGGACACTTTTATGGAAAGTATCATTCTCATCCCAAATCTTCAGAATGTCTTTGTTTATCTGCGAAAGATCAAGAGTTTTATATTCAGGAAACCGTTTCCCCATAGGATCAGCAAGGAATTGAAAGTGGAAATATTAAAAACGGGGCAAATATACTAAAAAGAGGAATAGGATGTATAATTAATAGATAGGGTGACTGGGTGAGAGGGAGAGGGTCAGGGTATCACTCCTTGATCTCTCAATTTTCCCTCCTCTCCCAATCTCCCAGTCTCCCCCTCACCCCTTCTCCCCATCCTTTCCTTTATGTTGCTTTTATTTATTATTTTTACGGACAGTACCAATAATATTATGCAAAAACTTGTCATACTAACCGGCGCTGGCATGAGCTCTGAAAGCGGTATTAAAACTTTCAGAGAATCAGGCGGACTGTGGGAAGAATATGATGTTAATGAAGTGGCAACACCAATGGCATGGTGGAAAAACAGGGAGCTTGTTTTGCGCTTTTACAATGAGAGAAGAACCCAGCTGGCAGGTAGTGAACCAAATGAAGGACACAAAGGTATTGCCTCGCTGGAAAAATATTTTGATGTTCATGTAATCACCCAGAACATTGATAATCTGCACGAACGCGCCGGAAGCACAAAGATTCTCCATCTGCATGGAGAACTGACAAAAGCCAGAAGCACTGCTGATCCATCGCTTATTTATGATATAGGCTATAAAGAGATTAAAAACGGAGATCTGTGTGAAAAAGGAAGCCAGCTGCGCCCTCACATTGTCTGGTTCGGTGAGGCGGTGCCTATGATGGACGAAGCAGTAAGGATCACCTCTGATGCTGATATTTTCGTGGTTGTGGGCTCTTCCCTGAATGTATACCCTGCTGCCGGACTTATCGGCTATGCACCGGAAAAAGCCTCACTCTGGCTAATAGATCCTAATGATGTATATGTTCCGCTTTACAGAAAAATTGAAATAATTAAAGAAAAAGCTTCTGCCGGAGTAGCTATTCTTACCTCCCGGTTGTTAAATATTTATGGAATCAAAAATTAGAAAAATAATTCTTGCCATAACTGGTGCCAGCGGATCATTATATGCCAAACTGCTGCTTGAAAAGCTTGTCAGACTGAAGACCCCTCCTGCAGAGATTGCATTGGTGCTTTCCGATACTGCCAGAGAGATCTGGGAGAATGAAACGGGCAGCAAATTCAGAGCAGCAAAGCCAGTGAAAGTATATGATAATAACAGCTATTATGCACCATTTGCCTCAGGATCATCCCGTTATGACACAATGATCATATGTCCGGCATCGATGGGCACCATTGGCCGGATAGCAAACGGTACTTCCGATGATCTTATCTGCCGGGCAGCAGATGTTATTCTTAAGGAAAAAAGAATGCTGATAATTGTTCCTCGCGAGACACCATATAATCTCATCCATTTAAGAAACATGGAAACTCTCACACTTGCAGGAGCAATTATATGTCCTGCCACTCCTTCATTTTACAGCAAACCAGAAACGATTGATGATCTGGCGTTAACTGTTGTAGAAAGAATAGTCTCCCTTGCAGGTTTTGAAGCAGATACTTACAGGTGGATGGAAAATGATTGACAACCGTATTAAGAGGTTTTTCAAAAAACATCATGTGCTTACAATAGCTACCACCGTTGCTGATGAACCGTGGTGTGCAAACTGCTTCTATGTTTATATGGAAGAAGAAAATGCACTTGTTTTTACTACAGATCCGGCAACAAGACATGGACAGGAATTTAAAAAGAATCCGCTGGTATCAGGATCAGTTGTTCTGGAGACATTGATTATTGGAAAGATCCGGGGAATTCAGTTCCAGGGGCTGATATCAGAACCGGTAGGAGAAATGTTATCCATGGCCGAAAACGCTTATCTTAAAAGATTTCCGCCGGCAGCCCTTATGGATACACATCTCTGGATTGTCAGACTGACCCATATCAAATTTACGGATAACAGGCTGGGATTCGGGAAGAAGATCATCTGGAAAAACGACACACAGCTCTCTACTAACGACTAACGACTCACGACTCACGATTCACGGCGCCAGACTAACTGAAATTTCTTCCTTGCGTCGTTTGTCGTGTGCCATGCGTCCTTTTGCTGAATTTCTCTACCTTTATCTCGTAAATCAATTCATAGTAAATTATGTTTTCCGGTATTGTTGAAGAAGCAGCCACGGTGGTAAAGCTTGAAAAAGAAAAGGACAATCTTCATATTACAATGAAATGCTCATTTACAGGGGAGCTGAAGATCGATCAGAGTATCTCCCATAATGGAGTCTGTCTCACTGTAGTAAGAAAGGACAAAGAAACTTATACTGTCACGGCAATCAAAGAAACTCTCAACAAGACGAACCTGGGACTCCTGAGACCTGGTGATAAAGTTAATCTTGAACGAAGCACAAAACTGGATGGACGGCTTGATGGACATATGGTACAGGGACATGTTGATCAGACTGCAGTTTGTACTGAGGTAAAAGAGGCCGGCGGCAGCTGGTATTATACATTTAAATATGAACCTGCTCAGGATGACTATATAACAGTCGAAAAAGGATCTGTTGCAGTAAACGGAGTAAGCCTTACTGTTGTCAACTCAAAACAGGATTCTTTTCAGGTGGCAATTATCCCTTTCACATACGAGGTGACTAATTTTCACCATATAAAAAAGGGAACTGTCGTAAATATTGAATTTGATATCCTGGGGAAGTATATAGCGAAAATAGTTAAGCAGCAGCTCGGCAAATAGTGCCAAACTTAGCAGTCTGAATTATTCTCCCCTTAAGGGGAGATCCCGCGAAGCGGGAGAGGGGTATTTTCCGGTGTATTATTTCTTTCTCTTTACCTTAGGCATTGTGTTGTGAGCCGGTCGCCCTTTTTCTACCGGCATCCCGTCTTTCTTCCATGCTACAATACCACCCTCAAGGTTATAAAGTCTTCTAAATCCTTTTTCACTCAGAAGTTCTGATGCACGCTTACTCCTGTAACCAGTAGTACAGTAAAGAAAGAGAGCGTAATCCTTATCTAAAGTATCTGCTGCAACCTCAATATTACCTGAAGAGGGGATGTTTATTGCATCTCTTATCCTTGATCTTTTAAATTCAAAAAACTCGCGTACATCTATTAAAAGAGAACAGTCGATCCTAAGGTATTGAAGATGAAAATCATATGGCTCAAGTGATTTATATTTAAGAGAATCCGTGATTTGTGAATTTAATGAGCCAGTTAATAAAAACAAAAATAATGAGATGACAAAAATCGATTTCATACCAGATCATTTTCACCATAAAGTAAATAATTTTTTTTATCATACTCACCCACTCACCCCCTCTCCCCTTCTGATTTTATTGACCTCCTCAGATTCTTCCCTCGAAAGGATTCTGTTTTTATATCCGCCAGTTGTTAACACATAATTGCTGACTTCTGTTTCAGTTACTCATTTTACTGATATCTTTGAATTATGATTGATCGTCAGACAATAGAGAGGATCCTTGATGCTGCACAGATAGTTGATGTGATTCAGGAGTTTGTTCCGCTTAAAAAAAGAGGCGTTAATTACCTGGGATTGTGTCCTTTTCATAATGAGAAAACACCCTCTTTTACTGTTTCTCCATCAAAAGAAATATTTAAATGCTTCGGATGCGGAAAGGTTGGAAATTCTGTTAATTTCATAATGGAGCATGAACATCTCTCTTATCCCGAAGCGCTGAAATTTCTTGCCGGAAAATATCATATCGAAGTTATCGAAAAAGAGCTTACTCCCGAAGAACTGGAGAAGCAGAACGAAAGAGAGAGCCTGCTGATAGTTACATCTTATGCTGCCAGACAGTTCACCGAAAATCTTTTCCAGACCGATGAAGGGATTTCTGTCGGGCTTACTTATTTAAAAGAAAGAGGCTTCCGGCAAACTACCCTGAAAAAGTTTGAGGTCGGATATTGCTTTGAAAAACGGGATGCCTTTTCGAAAACCGCCCTTGATGATGGTTATAAACAGGATTTTTTGTTGAAGACAGGCCTTTCAATACAGCATGAGGATCATATTTTTGACAGGTTCAGCGGCAGGGTCATGTTTCCTGTACATTCATTATCAGGACAGGTTCTGGGATTCGGAGGAAGAGTATTAAAGTCTGATGCAAAAACTGCCAAATATGTTAATTCCCCCGAGTCGGAAATATACCATAAAAGCCGTATTCTTTACGGGATCTACCAGGCAAGAAAGGCAATAACACAGGAGGACAGGTGTTACCTGGTGGAAGGTTACACTGATGTTATGTCACTCCATGAGGCAAACATTGAAAATGTGGTTGCATCATCAGGTACATCCCTCACCCAGGAACAGGTAAGGCTGATAAAACGCTTTACCCCCAATATTACAATATTGTACGATGGTGATCCAGCCGGTATTAAAGCATCAATCCGTGGAATCGACCTCGTTCTGGAAGAAGGTATGAATGTCCGGATAGTTCTTCTGCCGGATGGCGAAGATCCTGATTCATATTCAAAGAAAGTAAGCAATGAGGAGTTTACGAAATACCTGAAAGAAAAAGAAACTGATTTCATCCGTTTTAAAACACAACTTCTTCTCGAAGAAGCAAATAATGATCCTGTAAGAAAAGCAAATCTTATCCGTGATATTATAAAGTCGATTGCAGTCATCCCTGAGACAATTACAAGAACAATTTACATTAAGGAGTGCAGCACAGTCTGGGAAATAACAGAGGCTGTACTTTATCATGAAGTTAACAAGCTGCGGCAGCAGAGATCTTTCCAGGACAGGAACAAATACCCAGGCCCTGAGGATCTCCCTCTTCCGCCTCCGGTTATCCCGAAACCTGTAAAATATGAGCCGGTTACTCATTATTCCGAAAGAGAGGTAATCAGATTATTGCTGAAATTCGGAAGTGCTGAGTTTGACCGGAAGATCAGAAGCGAGGATGGCCAGGAAGAAGTCACAACTGTTTCTGATTACATTGTCAGGGAAATTATTTCAGATGATCTTTCATTTGATGATAATGTTTGCGCCAGGATCTTTGAAGACTTCAGATTCTTTACTGAACAGGGAATTTTCCCTGGTGATAAACAATTTGTAAAGCATGAGGATCCTGAGATCTCAAGCCTGTCAGCAGATCTCCTTGCCGATTCGCATGAACTGAGCAGAATATGGAGAGATAAGCAAACATTTGTTGAAACAGAAGATATGAAGCTGAAAGACATTGTTCCTGATGCTGTTCTGAAATTTAAAAGTGATAAAATACAAGTCAGATTGAAGGAGATTATGATCCAGCTCGAAGCAGCTGTTAAAGCCGGGGATACTGAAAAGATCCTTGCTCTTCAGAAAAGAGATCAGAACCTTAAGGTAGCCTTGAGGTTAATTTCAAAGAAGCTGGGAAACAGGATATTATTGTAAATGAAATTCAACATCATTCCAGTAGAATTCATTTTTATTATTAAATTTGATTTATTAATAAAGAAGATATGAAAAGCCCCATTTCTTCCGTGATAATCTTTATATTAATTGTTATTATATCCTGTAAATCCAAGTCGCCTGAAAAAGACAAATTAATTCCGGTTTTTTCAACATTTAAAACTGATTCCACAGGAAAGACCGAACCGGCATCTAAGAATGAAACCTATTACGGAGTTCTGACTCCTGTTGAGATATGTGTAATTTTCAACAGGCTCGGCGTTCCCTACAGTGATGCAACTCTTAATCCTACATCCAATATGGATCTGTATCTCAGTAACTCCAAAACCTCTCTAAACACAGGAATATACGGGGTGGATTTCGGTTATCTTAAGTTGTTTGGCATCGGCCAGGAGGTAATTAATTATATGGTCACCATCCGTGAGATGAGTTTTAAGCTTGGCATCCCCGACAATATGCTGACCGAACCGATCCGCAGGGTACAGAATGATATTGCTGAACCGGATACTATTACTTCCCTTATGCAGAAAGCATATAACGATATTGAAAATCACCTCAGGCAGAGCGGAAGGGAAAGCACCGCAGGACTGATCGTTCTGGGTGGCTGGGTTGAAGCTTTGTATATCGCCACCCAGCTCGTTTACAATCCTGCCAGACCCGATCCTGAAGTGGTGCAAAAAATAGCAGAACAGAAATATACTCTGACCGCACTGTTAAGTTTCCTGAAGAATTATTATGACGACCCTGTAGTTGTTTATTATACCAAGAAGCTTAAGTTTCTGAAGAACTATTTTGATACTTTTGAAATATATTTCGAAAAAGGCGATCTGGAGATAGATAAAACCAGGCAGGTGTTCCGTTCCTCCGGAGTTAAAATGACCGTTACTGTCGAAACTCTTAATAAAATCCGTGATTATGTCAGTCAACTGAGGACGGAAATGGTTACCCCATAAAATTCAGTCTTGCTCCCGCTGGTCGCTTGTCCTTAGGTCTTGAAGGCCTTCGGCCTGTCTTATGGTCTTGGTATTCACCCCTTTATGTTCTCTGCGAACTGGTCGGGATAAGAATTCTCTCTTAAGCCGCTGGCGCGGATTTGCAATCCGTGCCTTCTACTTTATGGTACCGATTTCAAATCGGCGCCAGCATTATTACCTGGAGATAAAGAATTTTCGTAATTTTAAAATCAATATGTTTAAAATTCAACCTACCATTCCCATGAAAGCTGTAAAATCTATTCTGTTATTTGTTTCTATATTTCTCGTAACATCCTGCGGACCAAAGGATAATAAAATAATCAAACAACCATTAATCCGGACCCAGGAATTAACTCAGAATATTCTTCCTATTGATAAGGGTTTCAGCGAATATATTTCCGGTTATACTTCCGGTATTGTTCCTGCCAATTCAGTAATAGAAATACGTTTTACCAGGGAATTTGCTGAAAAAGCCAAAAAGCAGACTCCTCCAGGACTCTTTGTCACTGAACCCTTCATTAAGGGCAATACCGAATGGGCCGATGAAACAACTCTCGTTTTCCGTCCTGCAAAGTTGCTCGATCCGGGTAAAACATATTCCATTGAAGTGAATATCAATAAACTTGCAGAAGTTAAGCAACGGCTGAAAGTATTCCCCATCAGGATACAAACACTCAAAAAAGATTTCAGTATAGCAACCGGCACTCTTGAATGCCATTCTGCTGAAGGAAACACATATATCCTTAATGGTGAAATAGTTGCATCCGATTTCATTGAAAAGGCTGAGGTGGAAACTTACCTGGATGCAAAGCTTGAAAAAAAGAAAATGGCTATAACCTGGGATCATTCTGATAATCTCATTCACAAATTTACTATCGGCGAAATTCCCCGTTCAGATAAAGCCCAGGAACTTGTCCTTAAATGGGATGGTACTGCCGCAGGTGTTGACCAGAAAGGTTCCTCAACTGTAAGCATCCCTGCTTTGGGGGAATTCAGCGTACTTGGCATAAAAACACAAACAGGAGAAGATCAGAAGATCGATATTTTATTTTCAGATCCTGTTGATGAATCGCAGGATCTGGATGGACTGGTCTACCTGGAAAATGCTCCGGTAACCACGACCAGTATCAATTCCAATATTGTCACACTTATTCCTTCAGGACCTTTACAGAGTGTGTATACCCTTTATGTTGAATCGTCAGTGAAAAACAAGACAGGAGCAAGCCTTTCGTATGTCTTTTCCACAAAAGTCGACTTTTCGGGTGTTAATCCGGGGATTAAGCTTGCCGGTAACGGAGTAATTCTTCCATCTTCTCAGAATCTCATTTTTCCTTTTAAAGCTGCTAACCTTAAAGCCGTTGATCTTAAGATAATCAAGATATTTGAGAACAACCTGCCTTACTTCCTTCAGGAGAATGATATCAATACGGGGAATTATGTCAAACGTTTTGGTCGCCCGGTTTATTCCGGAAGGATTGATCTTCTTTCAGGAACAGAGACAAGCACGGGTTCCTGGAATCTTTATACAATTGATCTCGCAGACTATATTGATGTCGAACCGGGTGTCCTCTACAAGGTGCAGCTTGGAATGAGAAAGTCATATGCACTTTTCCCCTGCGCCGAAACAGGAGAAGAAAGCAGGTATGAAGAGCTTCTTCAGCAGTCTCAGGAATTAAGCCAGAGGTACTGGGACGATTCCGAGAATTATTATGAGGACAGTGAGGATGGAATATATTATTCATTCGGATTCAACTGGAATGAACGGAAAGATCCTTGCAAGGAAGCATTTTACAGTCCTGATAAAAATGTTACCAGGAATATCCTCGCTTCAAATCTCGGACTGATAGCAAAAAAAGGAGAAGATAATATCCTTCATGTTATTGTCAACGATCTTCTTACGGCACTGCCTGTAAGTGAGGTTGGCATTGAAGTTTATGATTACCAGATGCAGCAGATTGTTAATGGAAACACCAACCAGGACGGATTTGTTTCACTTAACTGCGAAAGAAAACCTTTTCTGATAATTGCAAAAAAAGATAAGGACCGCAATTATCTCAAAGTTAATGATGGTGCTTCCCTTTCGCTTAGCTCTTTCGATGTCTCTGGCAATAAACCTGAAAAAGGAATAAAAGTGTTTATTTATGGTGAACGCGATGTCTGGCGTCCGGGTGATTCTATCTTCCTTTCTGTTTTCATAAAGGATATGAAGAGTGACCTGCCTCAGGATCATCCTGTTCAGTTTGAGCTTATCAATCCTCTTGAGCAGAAAATAGATAACCAGATACAAAAACTGGAAGGAAACAACCTGCTGGTTTTCACAACAAAAACATCACCTGACGCAGTAACCGGTAACTACCGCGCGGTGTTCAAAATAGGTGGTGCAACATTCTCCAAACGCATCAGGATTGAAACAATCAAGCCAAATCGTCTGAAAATAAACCTGACTTTCCCGGGTGATATCCTGGGAGGTTCCGCCCAGGGCGCCACAGGAACATTGAATGTAAAATGGCTCAACGGATCTGTTGCTAAAAATCTTAAATCATCTGTTGAATATATTCTGAAACACACAAAAACAGAATTTGAAAATTACAGGCAGTATATCTTTGATGATCCTGTAACCGGGTTTTATTCTGAAACAGTAAATATTTTTGATGACGCCATTGATGAAAACGGTAATGCAACAATAAAGTTTGATCCTGGCCGTGAGCTTGATGCCCCGGGGATGCTCAATGCAATCTTCACTGCAAAAGTTCAGGAACAGGGAGGAGACGAAAGCATTATACAAACAACAAGCAAATATGCTCCTTTCCCTGTATTTGTGGGTATCAATTTACCAGGTCTCAAAGGTAAAAGCAGGATGCTTTTTACTGACGCCGACAATGAGGTTAAAGTAGTCACTGTGGACGAAAAGGGAAAGCCGGTAAGGTCTGAGGTTGAAATGACAGTCTATAAATTGTCATACAGATGGTGGTGGGAATCCGATGCGGAGAACCTGGCATATTATATCTCCAATAAGATCTATAAACCTGTGATCAGAAAAACAATTACAACATCCGGTGGCGAAGGCAGCTTCACTTTCAATATAAATAAGAATGAATGGGGGCGTTATCTTATAAGAGCAACAACACCCGCCGGTCATTCCACCGGAAAAATGCTGCTTGTAGACTGGCCATGGGAATATGGAATGAAAGGCAATACTGAAGGAGCTACTCTTCTGGCTGTCAGCACCGATAAGGAAAAATATAATCCCGGTGATGAGATTAAATTGTCATTCCCTTCTCCCGAAAATGCTATGGCTATAGTTACACTTGAAAACGCAACAGGTGTTCTGGATGAGATCCGTTCAGTTACAGGAAAATCAAATACAGAGGTCCGGTTTAAGGCACGACCTGAAATGGCACCAAATGTTTATGCCTTTGTAACAGTTGTTCAGCCCCATAGCCAAAGTATAAATGACATGCCGGTAAGGTTATACGGAATTGTCCCTGTAATGGTTGAGGACGCCGAAACACGTCTTTCCCCCCAAATAAGCATGCCTGATGAGGTACGATCTCAAAAATCCTTCGAAATAATAGTAAGTGAGGAAAACAGGAAAGCGATGACTTATACCTTAGCAGTGGTTGATGAGGGACTGCTCGATATTACAGGATTCAGAACACCCGATCCATGGAATTATTTTTATGCCCGTGAAGCTCTCGGTGTACAGACATGGGATCTGTACGATTTTGTCCTCGGAGCTTACGGAGGGACTCTTGAGAGGATTTTTGCAATTGGCGGCGATGAAACAGTTGCCGATAAGTCAGCCAATAAAGCCCGTCGGTTTGTTCCTGTTGTAAAATTTCTTGGACCGTTCACCCTCGGACAGGGTAAAACCAACACTCATTCTCTTACCCTGCCTCAGTACACCGGTTCTGTTAAAACAATGGTAATTGCAGGAAGCGACAGAGCTTTCGGTGCTTCAGAAAAGTCAGTGTTTGTAAAAGATCCTTTGATGGTCCTGGTGACAGCACCAAGAGTGATCAGTCCTGGAGAAAAAGCAGCCCTCCCGGTTACTCTTTTTATTCAGAAAGAAAATATCCGGGATATTTCGGTTAAGGCTGAAGGAAATGATCTGATACGCTTTGAAGAGACAATGAAAAGCCTTTCTGTTTCTGAACAGGGAGAAAAGGATACTGAATTTGCTTTCATTGCCGGTGAAAAAACAGGAATTGCTAAAATAAAGGTTACTGCTTCCGGGGGCGGAGAGACAGCTGTATATGAGCTGGAGCTTGAAATAAGGAGCCCGAATCCTTCCGAAACCCGTGCTGAAATGAAGGTACTGCGACCTGGAGAAAAATGGGAAACAACATTTAAACCATTCGGAATTGACGGATCCAATTCTGCTATTCTTGAAGTATCTGCGCTTCCTTCCGTTAACCTTGAAAAAAGGCTTGATTATCTGCTTAATTACCCCCACGGTTGTTCTGAACAGATAACCTCTGCCGCTTTCCCTCAATTGTGGCTAAAAGACTTTGCCAAAAATAACTCAGACATAGCACAAAAATCTTCTGTCAACATTAAAGAAGCTATCAACAAGCTCATTTCCAGGCAAATGGTAAATGGGGGAATTGCACTCTGGCCTGGTTCTTACCAGCCTGATAACTGGGTCACTTCATATACCGGCCATTTTATGATGGAAGCTGAACGTCTTGGTTATAACATCCCCTCCGGCTTCAGGCAGAAATGGATCAGGTTCCAGAGGAAAACAGCTCAGGAGTGGCGGTTCGATGCCAGGTATAAATATAGTGCCAACGACCAGGCATACAGGCTTTTTACCCTGGCGCTTGCCGGGCAGCCCGAGAAGGCGGCGATGAACAGGCTGAGAGAATCAGCAAGCATTCCCAAATTATCGCAGTGGTTGCTGGCGGCTGCATTTGCAACAAGCGGCAGACCGGAGGTGGCAGGAAACCTGCTCGATTTGCGATCAGTTGATACAGAACCGGAATATTTTAACTATTACTTCGGTAGCCAGATACGTGATAAATCAATTGTCCTGTATACCCTTACAGTTTTGAAAAATGAGGAACAGGCACTTCCTCTCCTTAAAGAGATATGCGATAATCTCAATAAAGATTCATGGTACAGCACTCAGTCGCTTGCATGGGGTCTTTTTGCCTATATGAAATGGGTTGAAATGATCCCGGAAACAAATAGTCCTGCAAAGGTTAAAATCACCGTCAACGGGGACAGAACAGATCAGACAATTCCTTCAAAACAATTATTGTCGGAGAACCTTAAGATAACCGGAGGAACAAATTCACTTTCTGTTGAAAGTACATCTGAAAGTCCTGTTTATGCCACACTCATCAGGAAAGGGATTCCTCTTGTTTCTGACTTTGTAAGAGAAGAGAAAGGTCTGAGTATGAAGGTGGAATATTTAAATATGGATCTGAAGCCGATGGATCAGAAGAATCTTGTTCAGGGCTCTGATTTTATGATGGTTGTTAAAGTTGCTAATAATACCTTTTCGCGGGTTGAGAATATTGCACTTACTGAAATGGTGCCATCAGGATGGGAAATACTAAATACCCGCCTGTTTGAAGCAAACCGGGGCATAAAAGAAAGTTCATATGATTACCGCGATTTCAGGGACGATCGTGTAAATACCTATTTTAGCCTTGGGCAGGGAGAAACGAAGACATTTGTGCTTATTTTAAATGCAGCATACAAAGGAGAATTCTTCCAGCCGTCAGTATGGTGCGAAGCGATGTACACTGACAATTGCTATGCAAGGTATCCCGGAACACCGGTAAAGGTAACCGGTCAGTAACTTGAATCGTAAACTTAAAATAATATTGATAGCAACCGGAGTAGTTCTTACCCCGGTTTTGCTTTCACCATTTCCACGATTCCGATTGCCAATGTCAACAGTTGTGGAGGCTCGCGACGGCAGCCTTCTGGGGGCACGAATTGCTGATGATGGCCAGTGGAGATTCCCCGGTTATACTGAAGTTCCGGAGAAATTTGAAAAAGCATTGCTCACATTTGAGGACAGGTATTTCTACTGGCATCCTGGAATAAATCCTGTTTCTATAATCAGGGCTTTGGTTTTAAATATAAATGCCGGAGAAATTGTCAGCGGGGGCAGCACTATCACGATGCAGGTAGCGCGTCTCGCGCGTGGAAACATACGGCGCAGCTATTCTGAAAAAATCATTGAGATGCTTTCTGCATTGAAGCTGGAACTATTCCGGTCAAAAAAGGCAATTCTTAATATATATGCTGCCAATGCTCCTTTTGGTGGTAATATCGTTGGACTTGAGGCTGCAGCCTGGCGGTATACAGGTAAACATTCGGAGGATATAACCTGGGCGGAAGCTGCTGGTCTTGCCGTTCTCCCGAATTCTCCTGCGCTGGTCTTCCCTGGCAGGAATAAGGAGATCCTTAAAACACGACGCGATAACCTTTTAAGAAAACTCTATCAGAGGGAATGTTTTGATTCTCTTACTTTAATCCTTGCCCTTGATGAACCTCTTCCCGGAGAGCCAAAACCATTACCTGTTAAAGCACCGCACCTTACTGATTACTTTTTTCTAAATAACAAAGGAGAAACAATCAGAACTACTATTGATCCTGAAATGCAGGAAAGAGCAACAGAAATTATAAATGCCCACCAGAAAGATCTTTCCGGCAATTTTATTAATAATTCAGCAGGTATTATTATCCGTGTAAGTACAGGCGAGGTGCTGGCCTATGTCGGTAACAGCACTCCTGAAAATTATGCAGAGCATGGAGGAGATGTTGATATTATCAGGTCACAGCGCAGTACCGGCAGCATCCTTAAACCCATTCTGTATGCAGCAATGCAGCAGTCGGGAGATATCCTTCCCAACACACTTATAGCTGATATCCCTACAAGGTTTACAGGTTTCTCACCGAAGAATTTCGATCAGACATACAGCGGAGCAGTTCCGGCTTCTTCAGCTCTTTCACAGTCGCTGAATATCCCGGCAGTTAAAATGCTCCAGATATATAATCCGGGGAAGTTTCTGGAACTGCTTCGTGAAACAGGATTTACAACTTTCCGTAAATCAGCTGATCATTATGGTCTCTCTCTTATTCTTGGTGGCGGGGAAACTTCACTTTGGGAACTTGCCGGAGTATATGCCTCCCTGTCGAGAGTCCTCAACAGGTATATTGCGGAAAAAAAATATTATAAGGAAGATTATCATCCTCCACTCCTGCTCGTTCGTAATGAACCGGCATCTGATAAAACAGAAGAGATCAGTCCTCCGCTTACAGCCTCATCAATCTGGCTTACCTATGAAGCACTTCAAAAAGTTAACAGACCAGAGAGCGAAGCAGGATGGCAATACTTTAATTCTTCACACAACCTTGCCTGGAAAACAGGGACAAGCTTTGGTTTCAGGGATGCCTGGGCACTCGGAACAACACCTGAATATGTTATCGGAGTATGGGCAGGGAATGCCGATGGTGAAGGAAGACCCGGACTTACAGGTTTAAGTACCGCTGCTCCTGTATTATTCGACCTTTTTAATATGATGGAGGCTGGCAGATGGTTTGAAGCACCGGCCGAAGATATGACTTTAATCCGTATTTGTTCTAAAAGCGGCTTCCGTGCTGGATCTGATTGCCCCGAAACGGAAGAAACCTTTGCCTGTGTTAACGGACTGAGAAGCGAATCCTGCCCATATCACAGGATCATTCATCTTGATAAAAGCAGGACAAGACAGGTAAATGCCGATTGTGCCACTCCTTCCGATATCAGGAATGAGCCGTGGTTTGTATTACCTCCTGCAATGGAGTACTTTTATAAACAGAAACATCCTGAATACAATATCCTTCCCTCTCCTGCTCCCGGATGTCATGTGGATAAAAGCATTGATGTTATGGAATTTATCTACCCCTCACCCGGTATTCAGATATTCATACCGCGTGACCAGACAGGTCTCCTTACAAGGATTATTCCTGAGGTTGCACACCGTAATCCATCAAAAAAAATCTTCTGGCATCTTGATGAAAAATTTATCGGAACAACAAAGTCTGTTCATCAGATCGAGATTCTGGCAGACAGTGGCGGGCATGTTCTCACTGCTGTGGATGAGGATGGTAACAGTATCAAGTGTACCTTTAGTATAATTGGAAGATCTGATTAATCCCGAGAATTTATTCATTTAATAATGAAAAATAAAGCTCCTGACGAACTGTATTTACAGAAACGTGCTTCAACAAAAGATCTGCTGCCGGGTAAATGGGATACTTCAATCGGCGGACATATCAATCCGGGAGAGAGTGTTGCTGAGGCACTGAAAAGAGAAGCTTATGAAGAGCTCCGTTTAGAGGATTTTAAATATCATTTCATAAGGAAATATATATGGGAATCACTTCGAGAAAAAGAGCTGGTATATTCATTTACAGACAGCACTGAAGAGACTCCTGTTATAAATAAAGAGGAAATTGAGAAAGGAAGATTCTGGACATTACAGGAGATAAGAGATAATTTCGGAAAAGATATTTTTACTCCAAATTTTGAACATGAGTTTAAAAGATCTGTTGAAATTTTACTAAAACAAAACCAGAATCAATAAGTCATTTTCTGTTATTAGCCTGATTGCAACTCTTTCTTCAGGCCTTTCTGCCTCTTAGTCGTCAAGGAAAATATTACAGGAAATCTTGAAATCACGGTAAAAATAAATTACCTTCCGCCCGAAAAATAGTAATCAACTATTTTGCCTTTAAGACACTAAGTAAATATGTTATGAAAACTTCGGTTAAAGTTGCTCTTTTTGCTGTTTTTTTTATTGCTCTCGGATGTATCTTTGCCGCACTTTACTTGTTCAATACAAACCATAGGGATCTCAGCAGAGTAAAACCTGATTTTGTAATTACATCCACCGACCTCGTAAATGAATTAGAAAAAGATGAAGCATCGGCAACTGCAAAATATATGAACAAAATAGTGGAAGTGACAGGACCCGTTCATTTTCTCAAAATTGAGGACAAAAAGGTTACAAGTATAACTCTGCAGACAGGAAATGCTACTTCATTGGTTATTTGTAATTTTCATGCTGGAATTGATCCTGAAAAATTTGATGTTGACATACCTTCAACCATACGAGGTGTATTTTCCGGATTCCTGATGGATGTCATGATGAACAACTGTTCGTTTATCAAATAAAAACTATCTCGCAAAAAATTTATTTCCATTATAGATTTTACTTATTTATCTAAAAAAAAATTCTTTAATTCGTAACTGGATTAAAGAACATTAAGATGAAAAGGCTTTTCTTATACTCTCTGTTTCTGTTATCCGCTCTTGTTGCACTCTCTCAAAAACCTCAGCAAAACGGCATTTCTTTTCCGAAGCCAATAGATCTTCAGATCGTTCAGGATCAGGATGATATGACATGGTGTGATTATCATCCAATCCCGGGTAAAAACTGGGCTGATCCGTTGCTTGTTCCGGAACGTAAATTCAGGATGGCTCTTGTTGCCGTTGATTTTCCCGATCAGCCTTTCGTAATAACCCTTCCAAAACATTCTGACCTCTTCGGAAACCCTCAGATTGACCCTGTTAAAAGAGATGATGTTGCAAAATTCTATTCCGATTTCTGGTTAAGACCTTCAGCATTTAATCATGGCCAGACAATCAACGGTTACTGGATGGAGCAGTCGCGGGGCAATTTTGGCATAACAGTTCTTGATACATACGGACCCTATCGTATGCCAAAAAATCTTTGGGAATACGGACTCAATGAATATGGTCAGAATAATTCAACTCCTAGTGGTACACGGGCTAACAGCCGTATGGAACCCGATGTTGACGCTTTATGGAATGCTGCAGAGGGAGAGATAAAATCTCAATACGATGCTATTCTGAGGATATATGCAGGTTATGACGAAACCGGGGTCTGGCAGGAGTTCGGAGAAATGAAATTTTTAACAAAAGAGGAAATTCCTGCAGATTGGGGCAATCCTGATACCCTAAAACCACGATGGATACCAACACGTTATGTACCATGGACATCGTGGAAAGCAGGGCAGATGCAATGGGGCCTCTCATCAGTAAGACAGGGGGAAAATTCCGGAACTATAACCCATGAGCTTGGCCATTACGCTTTTGACATCGGAGATAACAATAACAATCCATATATTCAGCCATACCGCAGGGTCGGTTCCGGTCCTTGGGATATGATGGACAGGGGATCATTCAATGGACCCGGTGGTCCTCATATGCGGTGGGTTATACCGGCAGCAATGGGGGCTTCAATGCCCGCAGGTCTGATGCTTAGGAACAGAATAATAAATGGTTTTATTGCTGAAAACCAGGTTCTGACCTTAAGCCGTGAAGAGCTGGCCGGGAGAGGACCGGTCGTTGCAAAAATAACTGCAAGAGCTGCAGAACCATTTCCCGGAACATTTGCCGGAATAATTGTAAGGCTTGACGGCCCGGAACCCCGCGACAGGACTCCTGCGGATGATCCTTCAGTTAATCCGCTTTCTCCCGGCATTCCGAACTTCGATTTCTATTCCGTGGAAGTGGTCCAGAGAATCGGGTATGATTCGTTCTGCCCTGACAACGGTGTGCTCATTGCAAAGAACAAAGACAGGGAAAGTCGAAATGGCGGACCTAACGGATATAACTGCTTTAACTGGGTGATCGATGCACATCCTGAAGATATAAATAAAGTCGATTATTTTAAGCCTGATGGCACTCCTGTTATGCGGACAATTGCAGATTACCGCCAGCTGAATGATGCGCTTTTTCATGCAGGCCTTAACTCAGGAAGCCAGTTTGAATGGACTGACATTCCAAACCGTCTTCATTTCTATATAATCGACCTGGTAAAAAACCCGGAAGGAATCCTGATATATATAGTAGGTGTCAGATCTCTTGACGGGACTATTACCGGAAACAAAAAGCTCACAATTAAAGCCCCTTCTGTTAAGAAAATGAAATCTTCTTCCGGTTGTTTATCATTCACCGTTAAAAACATTGGTGAATCAGACTCTTCTGAAGCAGCAATAAATGATATCTACCGCGTTTCAGCAAAAATTGAAGGAGCCGCCTGGGATATCCGCTTGCTGAACACCCTTTTCTCTCCTGACCCCGGAAAGCATGAAAAAATTGATGTTTATTTAAACCATGATATTAAATCTTCACGTTCTGCAGTTATAACACTTACCCTTCAGTCAGAAAGCAATCTGTTAAACAAAGTCGTTTATGTATATAAAATAAGGGCAGGAACCTTCCATAACTGATTTAAAAACAATAACATTGTAATATGAAAAGAACTGTCAGAATACTTGTTCTTAAAAGTGAAATAGAGGCCAGGCTCCTTTCCGGGCTTCTTGACCAGAAGAACATTCCACATATGCTTCGTTCCTACCACGATTCAGCTTATGACGGGATGTGGCAAACACAAACCTGCTGGGGCTTTTTGAATGCTGATGAGGAAAACAGGGAGGAAATCCTTAAGATTTACAGGGAAATGTCATTGCCCGAAAACATGACTGAGTCAATATAGGTAAAAAGAAGTATATTTGCTCCTCATCCTCAAAAATATGAATAATATCCGGGCTGAAATCCATAAACAAGGGTCAATGATTTCCGATATTGGCAGGTCACTTGTTCTGGTTTTAAAAAGCAAATATTTTTATATAAGCCTTATTTCAGTAATTGCCGGAATAGGTCTCAACTTTGCTTCACAAACATACCTGCATCATTATATGAGTGAAGGGAAAACCCTTCCGATGTTATCCGACCTTATCCTCGATAATCTGCCCGTCATTGACCTTTCATTAATTTACGATCTTTTCAGCCTTGTTATTCTTATTGTTTTCATAATTTATATCATTCAGAATAAAGAATACAACAGAGTGCCATATTTCCTGCTGCTATGGGGTATATTCTATATGGTGAGAGGAATATTTATTGTTCTTACACCTTTCGGAAATCCTCCGGAATTTAACGGATCAGACCCATTATTTAATGGTTTCTCCAAATATGAGCTTGGCGTTTATCCTTCAGGACATGTCGGGAATGCATTCCTGCTTTTACTGCTGGTGAATGACAAGGTTTATAAATGGATACTTGCATTCTGCCTGGTAGTGATAACAGTATCCCTGTTCCTTGCTCATAGTCATTACAGCATAGATATTCTGTCAGGTCTTTTCTTCGCTTATGCTATAAGAGCTTTTGGTGAAAAATATCTTAAGATATTTGAACTCGGAATAAAAAGCCACCTGCAATAAAGCGTAAATGGGAATTATTCTTTATTCCTTCTTTTCCCCTTTTCAAGTCTCCGTATCAGATAATAATTAATTACACCGATTATCGCCATCCCCAGAAGGAATATCGGATATGCAATCTTCCAGTTTGAAGGTCCTGTCATCATTGTCCATTCCGACATGCCACCAATACTTGCAAGTAATGTAAGAGGCATAAAGATTGTTGCAATGAGTGTAAGCTGCCTTACAGAAGCATTTGTCTCATTCGATACTTTTGTCATCAGGTTATTAAGAAGGGATGTATATAATTCCATTAGGCTGGTAACAATTTCACGGTATGTTTCCGTAAGTTCAAAGAATTTTGCAAGATGGTCATATATATCCCGGTAATGAAAAATTGCTTTTTCAGGAATAAAAGGACAATCCATCCTGCTGATCTTGACAAGTATCTCCCGTTCATGGAAAAGGCTCTTCCTGAGATTAACGAGGTATTTCCTTAACCTGATAAGCTCAGCTGGCTTAAACCCAGCCGGATTGTCAACTACTTCATCTTCAGATTCTTCGATTTCATCCTCGAGTGCTTCAAATGCCTGAAATTTCTGATCCACAACATAGTCAAGAACAACATGCGTCAGGAAGGCTGGCCCTCCTTTACCAAGAGCCGGATCGTTTTCTATTATTTTTTCAACATTTTTCAGCGGACTTCTGTTCTCTGAATTAATCCCGCTGACCGTTATAAGAAAATTTTTACCAACAAAAAAATCAACCTCATCAATATATAATAGCTTGCCTGTGTAATTGTAAGCGTTGAAAAGAATAAATGTGTTATTCGGAAAATGTTCTATTTTAGGTACCTGGCTGGTGTCAAAACAGTCCTCGACTGATAATGGATGTATTCCCATTGTATCTACAAGGGAATAAAGTTCATCTTTCCCCGGTTTAAAATAATTCAGCCAGATGTAGCCTCCTTCATGCAAAGCAGCAATAGCTTCTTCAGCTGTTTTAATACCATAAAACAATCCTGTCGAAGTAAAATGGTAAAATTTCGATTCAGACATATTCCTGGTCTTTGAAAGGTAAATTGAATAATGTTTAAACCGGAAACCAAATTACTATAAAAAGTTGGAAGTGCCTAAAATTTAAACAACTCTAAGCACTCCAGGCACTAATTTTGTTCCTCCCGTCCGGATAGTCATAATTTAATTTGATTTCATCAGATAAATTATTGACCTTCGTGATCTGATTTTATAAACAGGCAGTGGTAATTATAGCTGTTATGGAACCTTCGGAGGTAAAAAAATCTCTTTTCATACTTAATCCTAACGCAGGGTTTATCCCTGTTAAGCTCATCCTATCCAAAGAAGTGCAGCGTCGCAGAAACGAATTATCATATTTCAAGTCTTTAAGCATCGACGATTCGGGTTCTCATATTAAGCAATCCTTTGACAAATATGATGTTTTTGTAGCCGCAGGAGGAGATGGCACGGTCCGGAGTGTGGCATCAGAACTTGTTGACAGCAGGAAAATCCTGGGAGTCCTGCCTATGGGTTCAGGAAATGGTTTTGCAAAAGAACTCGGATTCAGACCCAATATTCGGTCACTCCTGAAAGATATAAAAAGGGCGAAAACCCTTAATGTGGATGTAATCGAAATTAATGACCTGTTATGCCTTAATGTGGCGGGAATTGGCCTTGATAGCTTCGTCGCCCATTCATTTGACAGGCTTAAGACACGTGGATTCTGGTCATATGCACTGGTTACATTAAAAAACGTAATAAATCTTCGACCAGTTCATATTACGATTAAAATTTACGGAGAGGAGACTATTTCTGAGGATCTCTTTGTCTTTTCGATTGCAAACACAAGGCAGTTCGGCAACAATGCATTCATTGCACCTGATGCCAAGCCGAATGACGGGATCATTGATCTCGTACTGATTAAACCTTTCCCGAAGATCCTTGTCCCTGTTTTTATCTACAGACTTTTCAGGGGAACACTGAATAAATCCAAATATGTAAAGTACATTAAAACAGATAAGCCTTTTATCATCCGGACTGATGAAACAAGATTCCATATTGACGGCGAACCTGTTGAAATATCGGGAGATGTGACTGTCCGTATTAGGCGTGATGCCCTGACAGTGCTGAAAACGAAGCATAATAAATTGTAGTCGAATTCCTCCTTCCCCTAAATACCTGACTAATATTTTTGCTACTTTGCATTAGAATATAAATGCATCTTTCTATGAAACCAACCCCGATAATCAAAGGCATTCCTGCACTGACCACAATAATCCTTCTATCCCTGACTGCTCTTCTTCAGGCCCAGACACTGAATGAGATAGAGTCCCGCCGTGTCTCTCTGCCTAACGGTTGGCACCTGACACCAGTGGGGAAAATATTACCTCTTGGTGATCTGCCACTGAATATTGCAGTTTCACCTTCTGAAAAGCTGGCAGCAATAACAAACAACGGTCAAAGCATTCAGACCATTCAGCTTGTTGATATTAAGCGCGGTATAATTACCGATTCGGTAATTATAGGCAAATCATGGCTTGGATTAACCTTTTCTGACAATGGTAAACACCTGTACGCATCCGGCGGAAATGATAACATTATTATAAGGTATGCTATAAGGAAAAAACATTTATCAAATGTTGATACAATCAGGATAGGAAAACCCTGGCCTGAAAAGATATCTGTAGCAGGACTTGCACTTGATGAACCAAAAAACCGGTTGTATGCCGTTACAAAGGAAAACAACTCTCTTTATGTTATTGATATTCTGTCTAAAACAGTTGTTTCGAAACATCCCCTGGGTGGCGAGGGATATACCTGTATCCTGTCACCTGACCATAAAATACTTTATTCTTCATGCTGGGGTTGTGATAAGATTGTTGTTTTTGATACCGATCAGCAAAAAATAACCGGTTCTGTACCTGTTGGTGATAATCCCAATGATTTATGCATTACCTCTAATGGGCAGTATCTTTTTGTGGCCAATGCCAACGATAACAATGTATCTGTAATAGATACTCGTCAGATGAAGGTTATCGAAACACTCAACACTGCACTCTATCCGGATGCCCCAAGCGGCTCCACCACAAATAGTGTGGCTTTAAGCAAAGATGAAAAATTGCTGTTTATAGCAAATGCCGATAATAACTGTCTTGCGGTATTTGATGTAAGTGTCCCGGGGTCAAGTAAAAGCAAAGGATTCATACCGACAGCCTGGTATCCCTCCTGTGTAAGAATTGCAAAAAACAAAATACTGGTTAGCAATGGCAAAGGGATGTCATCTCTGGCAAATCCGTACGGCCCGAATCCCAACAGAAGAGGCTCAGAGGTGGTCTACCAGCAAGGAGGCAGGGAACAAAAAATACAAGTACAGTACATTGGCGGCCTCTTCAGGGGAACTCTGGGAATTATAAATATTCCCGATGAGAATCAAATGGGGATTTTTTCAGAGGCTGTTTATAATAACACCCCATATATCAAAAACAAAGAGATGACATCTGAAGGAGCTGCAGGAAATCCGATTCCGCAGAAAATAGGCGATCCCTCTCCCATTAAGCATATTTTCTACATCATAAAAGAAAACCGTACATACGACCAGGTACTTGGAGATATACCCGAGGGCAACGGTGATCCAAACCTTGTCCTTTTCGGAGAAAAAATAACTCCTAATCAGCATGCACTTGCCCGTGAATTTGTTCTGCTTGATAATTTCTATGTTAACGGAGAGGTTAGTGCAGATGGTCATAACTGGACCATGGGTGCCTATGCCACTGATTACCTTGAAAAAAACTGGCCTACCAGCTATGGAGGAAGAGGCGGATCATATCCCGGTGAAGGACAAAGGGAAATAGCTAATAATAAAAACGGTTTCCTGTGGGATTTTTGCCAGCGCAAAGGTGTCAGTTATCGGACATATGGTGAATTTGTCGGCGATGATGGGCCAAGTATCCCGGTTTTAAAAGGTCATTACTGTACATATTTCACTCCTTGGGACCAGTCTGTAATGGATACGGTCCGGTTTCACCAGTGGAAGCGCGATTTTGATTCCCTCCTGGCAATTAATGCAGTTCCTCAGCTGAATACAATCCGGTTCATCAATGACCACACCGAAGGATTAAGTCTTGGAAAGCCGACACCTTTTGCCCATGTTGCCGATAATGACCTTGCGGTCGGCATGTTTGTGGATTACCTGAGCCACACTCCGGTCTGGAAAAACAGTCTGGTAATAATAGTTGAGGATGATGCCCAGAATGGCCCTGATCATGTTGATGCTCATCGCAGCACTGCATATCTTGCCGGCGGATATGTAAAACAGGGTTTCGTTGATCATACTGCTTATACAACAACATCCCTTTTACGCACTATAGAGCTGACACTTGGTCTGCCACCAATGAGCCAGTACGATGCTTCTGCCACATCTTTATGGAGATGCTTTAATAATACCCCTGATCATCCTTCTTTCAGGTGCAGGCCTAACATGGTCCGTCTTGATGAAAGAAACCTGGCTCAGAATAAGTGGCAGCAGATGAGTGAAACTTTTGATTTCAGCCTTGAAGACAGGGTAAACGATGCAGCGTTCAATGAGGTGATATGGAAAGCTGTTAAAGGTCTCGATTCTCCCTGTCCGCCGGCAGTACGGGCTGCTTTCCTGATGACAGAGTAAGAAGAAGATTGACCCCCCCATCAGGGGGGAAGCCGAAGGCAGGGGGGCATCTTCCCTATGGCTGGTGTGGATTTGGCTTCGCCGAGCTCGCGGAGTATTATCTCTCTTGACCGCTGGCGCGGATTTGCAATCCGTGCCCCCGCTCGGTTGTAATCAATATATTTTATATTTATTTCTCCTTATCCCCTACGGGGAATTTAATAATTATGGTTGTCATTATTCTACAATACCTGAACCGCTACGGGGTAACGCATGGTTTTGAATTTCCTTTGCCCGTAGGGCATATGGTAATGTAGTAAATAGATTTATAATTCGTTTTCAATACCTCGTAGAGGTTATGGAGACGGTGGATTGACATTTTATTTAAGAATAAAAAAGGTACGGAGATTTGATCCGTACCTTAAATATTACCAACAAAAAGTGTAAGTGTATGAACTTTTTACCTTACATATATATATGATTATTTGGGTAGTTCTGCTGGAGTAAGATTAAAATTTATTGGTACCATGTACCAGACATTAACAGCTTTGCCACCTTGCTTCCCGGGTTTGAATCCGGATAACAAGCTGACTACTCTTATTGCCTCAGCATCAAGCAGAGGGTGAACTCCTTTAAGCACCGAAATTGCTTCTGCACGACCTTCGGTACTGATGACAAATCTGACAATAACTCTTCCTTCAATCTTTTCTGCTTTAGCTTCTTCGGGGTATTTAGTGTTGTTTTTAATGAAATTTAGTAGTTCAGCATCTCCTCCGGGATACAAAGGCATTTCCTCAACTACAACAAAAGGTGCTTCATTTATTATCTGGTCCGGTAACTTGAACTTCAAAGTGACACCTGTTGTAAATGATTCATCCACATTCGGATTCTTTGGTGGTTCCCAATTCGGTGCAGATTTAACAACTCTGATAACTTCATCACTCAGTATCGGATTAACAGGAATGGCAGATACAATATTGCTTAGAGTACCATTTAATTCAACTGTAAAATTTACCGAAACCCATCCTTCAAGTTGTTTTGTTTTAGCTTCTTCCGGGTATTTGACCTGGCTGGCAATCCAGTCGTTAAAACTACTAAACCGCTGGTTCTGAAAAGTCGGATAATCTTCAGGCGCTAACCTTGGAAATGGAGGCTTGAGACCCATTTCAAGAGCTTTTTTTCTGGTAATTATTTCATATACACCATTAGCACCCTTCTCTCCATACTTGTCTGTAGCTTCCTTTCCGTAAATCGCTTTACCTATTCCCATATTATAACCAAGCTCTTTTCTGACTTCATTAGGACTCTTATCCGTTATAACTCCATCTATCACAACAATCGGATTGGGTCTTTGAACTGCAGCAGCATTAGGTCCCGCAGGTGCCTTATATTCCGGATCCCTTTCCAATTTTACAGTCATTTCTTTATTGAAATCAGCTTTGAGCGTCAACAGTTTATAACCTCTGCAAAAGAAAAGAAGAGAAGCGTCTGGTTGAATATTGTTAATCGCAAATCGTCCATCTGAACCAGTGGTGGCTCCAAAAACATTACCCATAGTCCCTGTACTTGTTATATTGGCTCCCTCCAATGGTGTTCCGTCTTCCTTTAAAACGATGCCCCGGACTCCTTTTTGAATTGGACCAGGAACCTGATCAATAGTTTTGGTATCCTCTGTTGGTGGCGTTGCTGCTTTCTCGCGGACTTCCACAACAAAAAAGTCCTTTTTCTTTGTTGTAATTTCAATAACACCATCTTTCCCTTTTTCGCCATACTTTTCAGTCGCTCTGCTATCTTTTAAAACACTTATTGAGGCGATTATTGAAGGATCAATTCCTTCAACTCCTTCCGTCCTGATCACACCGTCAACAACAACAAGGGGTTTCGCTTGTGACCCGTCGCTGTTTCTGATTCTTACAGCACTTTGTTCCTGAGAATCCGTATTTTCAGCCAAAACAGTGGTCTCAGCCTGGTTAATGTTCATAGCATTATCAGAAAGTGCAGTATAATGATATTCAGGTGTTGCAAATGCATAAAATACAATTGCAAAAACAGGAAGAGCAAAGAGAACCTTCAGCTTCCTGTAGGGCGAAGTGATTATATTTTTCATCATTTCAAATCTTTTTTTGTTAAGTGAATAATTGAATGAATTGGAGAGACTAATGACCTGAGAGCTGAAAAGCTGGTTTACAAGAGCAGCTTTGTAATTTGCCGGATTCGATGAATGCTGCAGCGCCGCCTCATCGGCAAGATATTCGTGGTTCAGTCTTATAAAACCCGTATAAATCCATGCAAACGGATTTACCCATTGGAACAGACGAAGCAGCTCAACAACAAGAAGATCGAACCAGTGTTTTTGCCGAACGTGCACCATTTCGTGGTTCATAATCTCTTCCACCTCATTCTCATTTACTGAAGGATCGATGAAAATATAATTAAAAAAAGAGAATGCAGCAGGGAATCCTGAAGCTCTTACAAGCTTCGCAGGTCCCCTTTTATTGATTATTGATCTCCTTATTGTTTTATATAATGAACCTAAATGTTTAATAACCGCGAATGCAAGTACAAGCACTCCTGATAAGTACAGGAAAAACAAAATATTTTTATAGTCGAATGTTCTTATAGAATCTGCTTGTTCAACAGAAGAGCTTACCGTATTTACCTCCGGGGTTAGACCAGCGGTGATATCAGCCGTCGGTACCTCAACCTGGTAGTGTATTGAAATAAGGGGGAAAAAAATTGACGCAAGCAGACCCGAAATCATGTATATTCTCTTCAGCATAAAAAACCGTTCATTCCTCAGGAACAAAAGATAGACAAGTGAAAATCCCGTAAGCCAGACCACCGACTTTAACAGGTATAAAGCAAATGCTTCCATCATTTTCTTTTTTTACTTTTCTTAAGCTCTTTTCTTGTATCATCGAGAAGCTTGTCAAGCTCCCTGATTGAGAGATCTTTTTCCAGTGCAAAAAATGATGCCATTGCCGGAAATGAGTTGTTGAAATAAGTTTCAATAATTCCGAAAAGCTGGCTCCTGGAATATTCTTTTTTCGATACCAGCGGACGATAAAGATACACATTACCGTATGCTTTGTGTCCCACAAATCCTTTTTTTTCCAGAATTCTTACTACTGTAGATACAGTGTTCCGTGCAGGTTTCGGATCTTTGAACTGGTCGCGGATATCTTTAACTATTCCCTCTCCCAGCTTCCACATGATCTGCATCACCTGTTCTTCTGCTTTTGTAAGCTGCATAATATTTAACTTTAAGTTTAAAGAGGCTTGGTACCAGGTTTCAGGTTTCAGGCTTTTTAACTCCACATACCAAAGACCTTAAACCTTGTACCTTGTACCTTGTACCTTGTACCTTTTTTATCAATCCTTCAATACAAATGTACAACTATTTTATTAGTCATGCAAATTATTTTATATGTAATTGACTATATTTATAGTTATTTCTCATGATAAGCAGGTTTTATGGACATTATAGGGGGGTTAATTCACTGTGCAACTCAGTGCCTCCTATGCGACCCTCAGTGTAAGTTTTTCTTCTATCTCTATCTCATTCTTTAAATGCCACTTCCAGTATGTTTGTATAAAAACAAATTAGATCATAAGGGATTTTTTACTAATTTGCATTAGGATTTTTAAAACATCATACCATGAAAAAACATATTATTTTATTGTTAACCTGTGCAGTCATAATGCTTGTATCGTCTTCCTTATCCGCTCAGAAGGTCAATAAGCTAACCGGGAAAGAGAAAAAAGCTGGCTGGGTTTTATTGTTCAACGGTAATGATTTTACCGGCTGGCGGCAATGTAACGGAACCGAAATGCCCAAAAACTGGATCATTGAGGATAATGCAATGAAGGTTTTTACCGGTGAAGGACGAAAACCTGGTCAGGGTGCAAACGGGGATATAATTTATGCCACTAAGAAATTCAGGAATTTTGAATTGTCCATCGACTGGAAAGTGTCAGAAATGGGCAACTCCGGTATTTTCTTTAATGTGCGTGAAGTTCCAAAACAGGCTATTTATTATGCCGCCCCTGAGGTACAGGTTCTGGACAATGTTAAAGCTACCGATAATAAAATTGCCAGTCATCTTGCAGGGTCACTTTACGACATGTTAGCAGCAGATCCGAAAACAGTTAACCCTGCCGGGGAGTGGAATAATATCGTAATTAAGATGAAAGATGGCAAGGTTACCCATACTCAAAATGGTGTTCTGGTTGTTGAGTATGAGCTGTGGACACCCAAATGGGATGAAATGGTCGCAAACAGTAAATTCAAGACTTTTCCCGGTTTCATAGAAGGTATAGCCAAAGAAGGTTATATCGGTCTTCAGGACCATGGTTATGCGATCTGGTTCAGGAACATTAAAATCAGGGAATTGTAAGCGTTTGATGTTAAGTGTTTAGTGTTTAACGTTAAGTGTTTTTACATCAACGCATATCTGAATCCATTGAGGGATACGTTTATTAAAATCATTAATCTCCTTGTGATTTAAGCAAATAAGGATTAAATTTGATAATCATTAATAAATCATATAATTTACTAACTAAAACCAGAAAACATGAAATTAAAAACCTTGTTACCCCTTCTTATACTGGCCCTTGCAGTATCTTTTGCGAGCTGCAAAAAAGGACCCGAAAAACTGATTGTTAAAACATGGAAAGTGACCAGTGTTATGTCTAAAGGTACTGTCAATGATAGTATCTTCCAGGTTCTTAAAGCCGATTTAATGAAAGCTGAAATGGCTTTCAAAGACAACAAATATACAATGACCTCTGACGGAAATGTTATTGAATCCGGAACGTATACTTTTAAAAACGGGAAATTGGTGGTTAAAACCGAAAAGGGGATGAATATGGATGCAGTTGTCACTAAAGATAACCTGACTCTTGATACCCCCGATTTTATGACAACTCTTCAGCCTAAGTAAATCAAAATCATTAAACAACAGAAAGATTACCTTGGGCAGATTTAACTGTACGAAAATTTAATAAAAACAGGTATAAAAAAAGGAGTTAGAAAAATAACTCCTTTTTTCGTTGTGGGTTGTACTGGATTCGAACCAGTGACCCCTACCCTGTCAAGGTAATGCTCTAAACCAACTGAGCTAACAACCCAAAATCTTGAAGAACATTTAACTGCCTGTCATCCGCCGGCTGGCGGACTGAACCAACTGAGCTAACGTCTCTTGATCAGGCGATAAAAATAATAAAATTTACTAAACCTTATCAGAATCTCTGTTTACGAAAAATCAAAGCCCGAAATATATGCCGGGGCATCATAAAAGCAGTTTTTTTCCTCTTCTGTCAGATTAATGAATTTTGTATAAACCAAACCGGGTTTTGCATTCAGCATCCTGTTTAAAGCACCCATCTTAACGCCTGTCCGGATCCTGTCAAAAAGATCGCTGCGGTCGTCAATCCATGTCAGACCTGTGTTAAATCCCTCTGTGGCACAAACTGATTCAAATAGATTTGCAAGAACAGCTTCCCGTCCTTTTTTGCAGTATATTGAATCAAATACGAGGTACCTGAATTCCCCTGGCCGGAATAACCTGCGGAAATATGGAGTGTCCGGAAGAACCTTCATCATTACCCAGCCCCAGATTCCCGGAACATCATAAACTTTATTGGAAGCAGGAATAGCACATGTGCCTGCAATAATCTCGCCTTCTTCTTTTAATATGTAATAATTGTTGCCGTAAAAAGAATACTCCGTCGTGAAAAAAGAATATTTACTGTAAAAATCCAGGAGAAGATTTTGCATTTCCGGTTTCTCTTTTTCAGAAAGTTTTGAAACACGATTATCGGGTTTTGGAGAGAACCGGCTGAAAGCAACAGTCAGAAATGATATTATATATTCATAGCCTATCTGGTTCACGAGGTTTTTCAACCTTTCATTCATGCTTTCAACAAACGCATACATAATGTGTTTATCTTTTTCGTAAACATCAGGGAGTTCAAGCAGGTATGGTTTACTGAATATTTCCAGTGTTTTTTGTTTAAAAGAGTAATCTGATTCTGGCTTAATCACTGCTTTTTCCCGCTTTCTCCAGTTGATATCCGATTGATATGTCGATTGAAATGCAAGATACCGTATGTATGTTGAGGGATATCTGAGTGCCCCCTGCCCGGATATGCGGAAACAGGCGCCTACTGTTCCGGTTATCTTGTTCTTTTTATAAAGAGAAACAAATCTTATCTGATCCCTGTACGCTTCAATACGGGAAGCAATATTCCGCAAAGAAAATCTCATACCGCCTTCCGATCCCTGAACAGCATGGTTCAGGATATCCATGATCCCCTCATTTGCGTGGTCAGATACTCTTACCTCGAGCCCGTGAAAATCCAAAATACTTTTTTCAAACATCAGCCTAATTTCCTGTCTGGTTTGTTTTATTATCAAGGCTTCCGAATACTCTCTGTAGTAAAGGTGTCACTCTTGCTGAGACCTCTTTCCGAATTTTAAGCTCTTCTGCTTCAACTTTTAAAAACATGCCGCTAAGTGCTTTATTAGTAAGAAAGTCATCGAGGTCAGTATTTACCGGTTTCAGGTTTGCCAGCTTCCCTGCAACCGAATTGGCAAGAGTATTCCATTTCCCTGTAAGGGTTACCCATGAGTCTTTTGTGGAAATATTCCCGATGATTTTCTTTTCGGTGGAAACCTGAATTTTTGGCTTGTACAATGCATATAGCTCATTATAGGTTGTGCTTCTCAGGTAACCCGTTGCTGCATTATCGGCGCCATTAAGAATATTAAAAGCATCTTTTATTGTCATTTGTGTAACACTGTTGATAAATATTGGTGCAACCTCCTTCGCGGCATCCTCTGCTGCCCTGTTGATCCTGAGTATTACATCCCCGACAAGCTGGGTGCCGCCGGGAATCCTGGAAATATTGTCGACTATCACTCTTGCCTCATCCGGAAGAGGGATTTTAATAGCTGCATCACCATAATAACCGTTTTCGGCTGCCAGCCGCTGAGCAGAATTCTTTGCTCCTGTAATCAGGGCTTCTTTAAGCCCGTTTATTACCTCCGCCTCGGTAAGTGGAACCGTGCCGGAAGATTGAAGTATCTTAAGAAGTTCTGCACATCCTGTAAAAACAAATAAAGCAAGAAATAAGAATATAACCCGGGGTTTCATAAAGTGTAATATTAAAATTTAATGCAAGATACAAAATATAGGGTATGTTGAAATCAAATCCTGCATTTAGTCCACGGGGTGCTCCTGATGAATTTAACCGCCTGCCGGAAGGGAGTATTCTGGAATCCATTAAATAATCCAGGCAGAATTAGATTCGAAAATGTATTGATTATCAGGGCATAATTGAATAGAGAGTCTGAGCGATAAACAGGTCTTCAGGATTTGTGATTTTAATATTCTCCCTGTTCCCTTCAACCAGGTTGATCTTTTCACCTATTTTTTCAAGAACAGTAGCATCGTCGGTAAATTCAGGAAGATAGTCCTGCAGATACGCTTTTTTTATAAGATCAGCCATGAATACCTGCGGGGTCTGTACCTGTTTGACATGCAGCCGGTTGACAGGCATGCTGCCATGATCGGTAATCATCCTTAAGGAGTCCCCCGGAGAAATTACAGGAATTGCATTCCCGAGCTTTTCAGCAGTCTCAAAACATCTTTTTATTGTATCGGTGCTTACGAATGGCCTTACCCCGTCATGAATGGCAACAAGCCCGGGAACATCCACAAACTTTAAACCGTTACGGACAGAAAAAAAACGGGCTTTCCCCCCTTTTACAAGTGTGTGAATAATGTTAAAGGAATATTTTGACTGAAGCTCATTCCAGTACCTCAGCTGGTTTTCCGGAAGAACAGCTATAATTTCAATTGAATCATTAAATGCCTTGAATCTTTCAATTGTATGCATCAGAACAGGTTTTCCGGCAAGCTCCAGATACTGCTTGGGAATTTCTGCACCCATGCGCTTGCCACTTCCTCCTGCAACAATAATAGCGTATAACTTCATTCTTTTGTATACAAAAACCTCTTTATACTTCTCTTCGGCGTCTTGGCAAATTCCTCAGGATGTATCCTGAACTTATTCACAACCATGAATTCAGGAACACGCTCATTTACCTCTTTCCTGGTATTTTCCAGAATATTTATAAGCTGATCTTCGGAAATATTATCCCTTTTCATCATTTCATAATCAGGATATATAAGACCAATCAGTTTGTTATCTTCTGAAATGACAAGCGATTCAGCAATATAGTCCATGTTGTTTATTACTGCTTCAATCTCTTCCGGAAATATATTTTTCCCGGAAGGACCGAGAATCATTGTTTTGCTTCTTCCTTTAATAAATATATTCCCATCTTTATCTATAACTCCAAGATCTCCTGTGTGCATCCATCCTTTTTCATCAATAATCTCTTTAGTTGCTTTCTCATTCTTATAATATCCCAGCATTACATTCTCTCCTCTAAGTATTATTTCTCCAACCTGTTTTTCCGGATCAGGTGAATCGATTGTAATCTCAAGCGTATCAACTGCTCGTCCTGATGCACCCAGCTTAGTAGTATCCCATGAGGCATAACTTATGAGCGGACCACATTCTGTCATCCCGTAACCTACAGTGAATTTAAAACCTATTTTTCTAAAGAAATTTTCTGCTTCTGCATTAAAAGCAGCTCCGCCAATACAAATTACATTAAATCTTCCTCCGAATGTCTCTGTCAGTTTCTCTCTTATCTTCCTGTGGAGGATCTTATTCAATCCCGGAATTGCAAGCAGTATCTTCATATGCGGTTTGCTTATAACAGGCAGAAGCTGTTTTTTGAATATCTTTTCAATTACAAGGGGCACTGACAGAATAAGCCTTGGCTTTATCTCTTTGAAAGCCTGAACAATAACCTGCGGTGAGGGTGTTTTTGACAATATGGTAATATGACAACCATAGGTAAAAGGAAACAGAAATTCAAAAGCGCAACCGTATGTATGAGCAAGAGGAAGAAAAGAAACAAGAGGATCTCCTGGATTAAGTGGCATATTATTCTGTGCAAACCGGATATTGGAAGCAAGACTGTTGTGTGTCAGCATTACCCCTTTTGAAAAACCTGTTGTACCTCCCGTATAACTGATAACAGCCAGTTTATCATTTGTGACGGCTGAGAATTTTATATCTTCCGGTTTAAGCTCAGGATAAGCTTTCCGGAACTTTTCTTCAAGTGTTGAATAAACTTCTTTTATAAGTGCATTCCCGGAGGTGATCATCATAAAATTATCCAGAGAAATAACACCGGAAATTTGGGGGAATTTACCGCTCTCCAGTGTTTCATAAATCTTTTCATCTACATACAAAAGACGTGCATCTGAATGGTTGATAAGGTTATTAAGATCTTCGGGTTTAAAATCAGGAAGAATCGGAACAGTTACCGCCCCGTAAGTTACTGTGGCAAGATATACAACACACCAGTTTGCTGAGTTTCTTCCGACAAGAGCAATTTTATCACCTTCTCTTATCCCTGATTCTTTAAAAAACAAATGAATCTTCAGGATTTTCTCTGCTATTTCTCTGTAGGAATATCCCTTTTCCTTATAATTCGACAGAGCTTCTATGTTCCAGTTTTGCTTTATGCTCTGTTCGATATACCCAATTAAACGTTCCCTGATCATAGAATTAAGTTTTAGTTTATAAAGTCAAAGTTACTATATGATTAAAAACAGAAATGCAAAGAACAAGGTTTTTTGATATTTATTAACTGGTAACCTTTTCAGGTCTATACAAAATACATCACAAGAATTACAATTACTGACAGAATGTTAACCAGTGTAAAAAACCGGTTATAGTTTTCTCTCTGTTTTGAGAAATATCCCAGCTTTCTTGCAAGAATGCCAATATTGGGGACAAAAAGGACGATCAGAAAAGCAAAAAATTCAACCCCGAAAAATACTTCTTCAAGACCTCCTTTCACAAGGGCAGACAGATATACAACGATCAGCAATACTAATAAATAGAACAGGTAGCTTATCTTAAGCAGTAGTGTTGAAACAAGTCTTCGCTTATGCAGCTGGTGAGGCTTCAGATAAGCATATGCAATAGAAAAAATAATCAGGATAAATACAACACCAAGAATATAATTTAGAACCTCTTTGAAATTAGCCATTTACTCAGGTTTTAATTTTCAGATCACGACTCTATATTTGACCATATAAGTGAACTGGCTCCCAACACAGCAGCATTCTGTGTACTCAGTTCCGATGCAAGGAGCTTAACTTTCCCTTTGTAAATACACAGAAGGTTTTCTTCCATATATTCCTTCGCCGGTTCAAATATCAGGTCTTTGGCAAGAGCAAGGCCTCCGAAAAGGAATATTGCTTCCGGGTTGGTGTGTGCAACAACATCAGCAAGTTTAAAACCAAGCATTCTCCCAGTATGCAGAAAAGCCCTCTTTGCAAGACTGTCGCCCCTCTTGGCAGCATCGTGGATCAATTCAGCATCCAGTTCGTCAAAACTGTATTTCCTCAGTTCACTTGGCTGTATACTGTCGGCCATTATTTTCAGCAGAGACCTTTTAAGTCCGGTTGCTGAAACATATGTTTCCAGGCATCCTTTTCTGCCACATCCGCAGTCGCGGTTGGACGGACCCGGACGAATTGCTGTATGCCCGATCTCCCCGGCAAAGCCGTCATGTCCGTAAACAAGTTTCCCGTCAATAACAAAGCCGCTGCCAAGTCCTGTTCCGAGGGTAATAACAACAAAATTTTTCATTCCTTTTGCACCACCGTATATCATCTCTCCCACGGCTGCTGCATTTGCATCATTTGTAACGACAATAGGAAGATTTGTGTGTCTGTGGAATACTTCTGCAAGAGGAACTATACCCTTCCACGGTAATCCTGCAGCATATTCAATTGTACCTTTGTTAATATTACCCATCGGGGCTCCAATACCGAATCCTTTAACTTCAATCCCGTTGCCGATCTTCTGACCGGTAACCATAATTTTTTCATACAGTGCAGCTACAAAGACTTCTATTTCTTCATAATGAGTGGTCTTTAACCGGTCCTCGGCAAGAATATTTCCTTCCCTGTCAACAAAACCAAAAATTGTATTGGTCCCTCCAATGTCAATGCCTACTGCAACATCCTTTACTGCCATATTTTTGAAATAAAAATTTCTGTGTATGTAAATATACCATTTGTAAATTTAATCAATACCTGCTTTCCTGATTTTTAAGGGATTATTCTGCGACATACTCGTTGCCAACTTTTCTTGCTCTTTGAGGTTTATCAAGATTTATTCCAAGAGCAACCCCTGTTTCAACAAGGATATTCCAGCCTGCTGCAAGCTGAACATATTCAGCATACTGACCACCATCAGGAATTGTAATTGTCGGAAATAATGTTTTTTCTGATGAAACAGCTATTACATTCATTCCGACACCTTTTACAAGACATTCCTGGAATTTATCCTGATCAACGTTAAATGGATTGATCCAGATAAGTACTTCATTTTTGTCCATTACTTCCTCTATACCGTGAAGTGCAAAAGTCCCTTCAAGAAAGGCTGATTTTTTCCTCGTGATTTCATTTGTCTTAAGCGCCAGCTCCCCTGCAACGCCATTATCCCTGCCGGTAAAATAAATGACATCTGCTTTTTTTATTATGTCAATTATTCCTGCATCAATTTTTGCTGTCAGTACCTGTTCCGTTTTGTCGGCAAGCTCTTTCAATCCTTCCATTTTCTCATTCCACAGGTTTCTGAGAAGGGAGTCATAAAAAAGCCCCTGTTCAATGACAGATTTGGTTGCAGCGACTGCATTTTCCTTCCCGCACGACAGGACATGTGTGTCGGTGGCAAATTCTTCAAGCTTTGTATTTTTATTTGCTGTCAATGCGAATATAGCACTATGGTTCTTTTTTTTCAGATCAATAACCATTCGGATAACCTCCTTTGTCTGCCCTGAATTTGAAGCAGCAAAAACAACATAATCATCAAGATTATATTCCCGCGCCTGTGTGCAACCTTCCGTTATTACAGGCATAAAGAATTTCCTTTTAAGGGATGAAAAGATGGCTCTTTTTGCCGGAAATATCCGGCTGCTGCCTTCTCCTGTCAGGAATAATCCTTTACGCGATCTTATGGTTTTTACAAAACGTCCTGATACACCAGGATCAAAAGATTTAATTATACCGGGTGTCTCCATCATCTCCCTTACGAGAGCATACTTGCTGTATTTTTCTTCTTTTAAATTCATTGCGGTTAAATTTTTAATTTAAAGTTAAAATTTTTTCACAAGAAATTCTGATAAATCATTCTGAACCTGTGGGTCTTTCTGGAAGCCTCCTCCGAGATGCTGCCAGTAAACTTCAGCATATTCCACTCCGGCCATTTTTCCATAATTACGGTTCCCCTCCAGTACAAATCCGAAGAAATCATCCATTTTATGCATATGCCGCATAAGGTCAATCTGTGAAATATGATAACCGAGCATCGTTTTCTTTGTTTCAATAACCGAGGTAACATCTACATAAAAATGTGGCGGGACAATCTGTGAACCCAAAGGATCTGATAAAGTAAGAGGAGAAGTATGATAGAGCAGAGGAGTCACTTCAAGAGGCTTTTCCCTGACAGGAACGGGGTCAAGCGATGATACCATTGCTGCTGCTTCAATAATATTGGCAGTGGTCCTGTGGTCGGAATGATAATCGGTTGGAAGGTGTGTAAAAATAACACCTGCTCTGACTTTCCGCATGAGGGATATTGCTTTTAACCTAAGCTCTTTTGTATCGAACAGGAATCCGTCAGTTCCGCCAAGAGTATAATATTCGGCATCAAGCACAGTGGCTGCCTTTTTTGCTTCTTCAAAACGCACCCTTGCAGTTTCAGCCATGTCCATATCGCAACCACCAAGATCTCCGCCGGTCATGGTTGCTATTACAATTTTATACCCTTTGTCTTTCAGAAGCTTCAGAACGCCGGCATTCCATGCTTCAGCATCATCCGGATGTGCGTTGAAGGATAATGCAACTTTGTTAAATTGTTTTGCCATAATTAAATCTATTTTCTTTTAGTCATAATTTTTGCCAATCGTACAAACTCAGGCAATTCCCCTGTAAGCGGTTTCATATATCTGATGAATGATCCGGAGACATAATTGCCCTCCTTATTAAAGAACTCCTCAGGCATTGGTTTTGCCGAAACTGCAACTTCTTTAAGCGGTGTCTTTCCGAATTTGATCTTATATGGATCGTCGGAAATTCTTTCTATACTTACCATAACGCCGGATTCTCCGTTTTCTGCCAGTTTTACGGCTTCAACACCGCACTGATAAGCCTCTTCCAGATCGATTTGCGATGCTCTCATAAAATCACTCATTATCAACGATTCTGTGATTTGAAATTCACCCCTGTATCCAAATTTATCAGTTATCATCCTGTGAAGGCTAAGGCCGACACTGGCACCTCCCATTGCACCAAACTCTGTATTATTAAATTTATCCCTGGTGACTGATGAACTGACAGGAGTACCATCAGAATATTTTAATCCTTCTCCGCAGACGATTGATACCCAGCCATTTATTTTAATGCAACTCTCAACATCCCATAGGAACTTCTCACTGTTAAAATGAAATTCGGGAGTATATATAAGGTGTGGCGCATCATCTTCATCTTTTCTGGCCAGGGCAGTTGCTGCAGCCAGCCATCCGGCATCTCTTCCTATCGTCTGATAAATAACAAATTGGTCAACTTTTTGCATGTCCCTGGCAAGAATCCCGGCCTGCATCACATTAACTATATTTGACCTTGCAGCAGAGGCAAAGCCAGGAGTGTGATCCGTTCCGAAAAGATCATTATCAACAGTTTTGGGGATACCGATTCCTTTCAATTCATAGTGTTGACTCCGGCAATATTCTTCAACACGGTTAATTGTATCCATAGTGTCATTCCCACCAATAAGGAAAAAATACCTGATGTCATATTTCTTTAGAACTTCCAGTATCCGCGGGAGGTCTTCCTGCTTTACCTTATGCCGTGAAGAGCCAAGAGCTGATGAAGGTGTGCTGCGTAAACCCCTGATGACATCAGCCGGCTGTTTGCTCAGGTTGTATATCCACTCCTGCATGAATCCTTCAATACCATACTGCATCCCGTAAACCTCTTTAACAGCCGCGGAGGATTTTGCAGTCTCAATTACCCCTGCCAGACTTGAATTGATCACAGAAGTCGGTCCTCCCGATTGCCCGATTAATGCATTTCCTTTTACCATGTCATTTAATTTTACATTTTAGCCCCCCTCTCAGGGGGGATGGGGGGGTCGAATTATACAAATTTTAATAAACCAAAATACTCAGGCCGGTGATAATCCGGTTTTGGCGTGCCTACCGGATTCCATGTAACAAAATGCGGAACAGAGAGCATATCGCCGCATTTGTAAAAATTCGCTCTGAAGGTTTTTCCTTTCAATTGTCTTACTTCATGATGAAAAAATGCTTTAAAAGGAATGGCAATTGTAATTGTCCAGTTAAATCTACCCTTTTTTTCTTTGAAGGATTTTTTACCGGCTGATGTAAGTCTTCTGATCCCTGCAATGATTTCCGGATCAGATCTGGTGCTGTTTTTCCGTGCTGTTCCTGTTCCCATTAAACAGGTCCCAATTCCGTTAAATTCCATATTATAATATATCCCGTCATCTTCAGGTGATACAAAAAACTCCACACAGGAATCTTCGCAAACCATCTGATTTGTTTCTGTTTTTTCGGCTTTGAAATATTCTTCAGCAACATAATATTTAAGTAATAGTTCCTTATCGCTGTATGCCATTGAAAAACTGACGTCAGGTTTGTAACTATAATCCTTCCAGTTGATGGCATCTATATGATTTCTGTCGGGCAGCTCATCCAGCCTTGCAGAAACTTCTTCCATTTCAGGACAGGCAGTACTAAGTTCCAATTTATTAATCTCCAGTACTTTCATTTATAATTACGTTTTACTTCGGAACTTAACGAACTAATATTACAATAATTTTGTATATGCCCTGCAGTCTTATCATTGTATGGCTCTATTTAATCAGTTCATTCCAGATAAGGGCAGCTGCACCGAGAACGGCTGCATTGCTCTCAGAAATACCTGAAGGAAGTATTTTAACAGTTCCCTTAAAAATGGGCTGAACATTCATTTCAACATATTTCCTGACCGGATTGAAAAGCATATCCCCGGCCTGCGCCAGTCCTCCAAACAAAAAAACAGCCTCGGGACTTGAAAATCCGATTGCATTGATGATTCCGAATGCAAGTCTTTCAGCAGTATAATCCATTGCCTCAAGAGCTATCCTGTCTTTTTTTGCTGCTGCTGCTGCAATTTTTTTGGCAGTCAGTTCTGATGGCGGTATATTTCTCAGAATACTATCCTCTCTCATTTCGCTTAAAATGTACAGTACTGTCCGGACAAGTCCTGAAGCAGAAGCATAAGTTTCATAGCAACCATGCCGGCCGCAACCACAATCCCTACCTCCGGGAACTATAATGGTATGCCCAAGTTCTCCGGCAAATCCCGTGTGCCCATAGACCATCTGGCCGTTGATCACGATCCCGCTGCCAAGACCAGTACCAAGAGTCAGAACGATAAAATCTTTCATTTTCTTTGCTCCACCGAAAATCATTTCACCCATTGCAGCTGCATTTGCATCATTAGTAACTTTAACGGGAACGTCAATTTTCTTTCTTATAAGATCAGCAAGGGGAACAATACCTTTCCAGGCGAGGTTAGGTGCAAGCTCGATTGTACCTTTATGATAATTTGCGTTAGGTGCACCGATTCCTATGCCAACAAGCTTAAGTGCAGGTTTCTTCGCCAGCAGCTTTTTTATTGCCGAACTCAGCGATAAAACAAAATCTTTAATTTCGGGATAATCAATTGTCTTCAGGCTGCTATCAGCCGATATTTTACCTGTTTTATCTACCAATCCGAAAACTGTATTGGTGCCTCCTATATCTATACCGGCCACTACTTCTTTCATTGTAAAATGGTTTTAGTTACTATAAATTTGTTCTGGTTTTTAATGTTTTGATTCTCAGATTTTTGACATTTTTTTCGCTTATATCCCAATTTTCTTCAACTATCCAGTCTTCTTTCATTTGGAGTTCCTTACCATAAAAAGAGACCGGTTCCGGTTGCCTCCCTGCTGCAAAATCACCTGTTGTCCACTTTCCGTCACCATTCAGATCAAATATTGTACGCATCCTGTAGATTCCTTTTTCAAGAAGATCTAATTCTACCATTCCGTCTTGCTTCATGTATTTTCCCCTGACCACCTTATCATTTCCATCCAGAAGCTGGATGATCCTGCCCCCTTCATAATTTTTAATATTTACTCTTAGTTTGCCATATGATTCCGCATCCCTGACAGTAAATTTAATACCTGTTGAATCAGAATTTTCTCCGTAAATATTACCGATAGAAGCTGCGTCAGCAATATAAAGATAATTCTTTCCCGGCTTCAATCCTGCTGATATTATAAGCCTGCAGGAATTAAGAGTATCTTTCAATATTTTATAGGGGATCTTTAATCTTTCTGTTTTAATTAATTCATATAGCTTTATCAGTGATGTATCCGGTTGTCTGAATGGTGTAGCTGATTTTAAAGTTATCAGTTGCCCCGGTTTTAATGATCCGGTACTTATGTTTGTATACACGTTGAAAGGTGCTCGCCTGGTTCTGGCCCTGGTTGAACGGGGTATCAGAAACCTCAATAGGATGGTGTCTTTTTTTAGTATCTGAATACCGGTAGAATCTGTGAAAGGATATCTGACCAGTGCTGAAATTTCCGGTTGTTTGTAAAGAACGCTGTCGGTAAGCCATACTTTAACAGTATCTTTTGCTACACTCTCTTCGATGAAATAGGAATTTTCTCCGGTACCCGGAATTGAAAACTCAAAATCCAGGCTGTCAGGAGGTAAAGATAAAGTAAAGATCAGCTGATACTGGAGTTTCCGATCAGAGGATGTAAGATAATGGCTTTTCTTCTGTGCGGGATAAAGAATCAACTTGTATTCTCCCGTCATAACCGTCGTATCAGCGATTTTCTTCTCTCCCGGTTTTACCATTACTGTGTCTTTTATAACGGGTAAATAGTTTGTTTCAGCAGAGATATTTAAGGTATCATCCAGGAAAGCAAACTCTTCATCGGCAAGATTGTAATTCTTACTGTTATCGAGGTCGATCAGCGCATAGAGCCGGTATTTGCCGTCCCGAATGTTATCAACCCTGAAATAACCATTCTTATCTGCTCTCGATATGTAATCCGGCAGTTGCCTGCTGACAGATGAATCGGCAAGACTCCTGTATAGTAAAATTAATGTATTCTCAGGTGGATCAAGACTATAAGCACTATAAACATTTCCGGTAACAGAAAGCGAATCGATTATTGGTCCGGTGGAAAAGACAAACTGATAATTATCAATAATATTTCCTTCATTAAGGTCCTTTATTGCATCCTGAAAATAAAATGTGTAAGTAGTGCTGTCTTTCAGTTCATCTTCGTACTCCACGTATACACTTTTACCTCTCATAGAAACTGTTGGTCGCTTGCTCATAGGAGGGGAAACCATGAATTTCTCATTTATCTTGTCAAGAACAACATATTCATTGAAAGTGACTGAAAACCGTTTTTCATTAAAATTCCTGGCACCATTAACCGGAATGCTTTTAACAACTACCGGTGGTTCCTTATCCTTTGGTCCTCCCGAAGGAGAGCTTATTTTTGCACAAGATGAAATCAATATAAATACCGGCAGCGTTATAAATATAAATCCGCGTATATTGCCTTTCATAATAAATTCTTACGGTTTTACTGAAATACAAACTTACATCATTTTTTTGCGATTCAATCTATACTTTTAACTTTAGGCACTCCAAACTTTAGCTCACTTTAAGTACTTGTTAACAACATATTTTCTAACTTTGGCATTCATAATAACAGACTAATTATGCACCTGCTTGTCATTCCATGGGATGTTAATCCCGAGATATTCCGCATAGGATCTTTTGCTGTAAGATGGTATGGTTTATTATTTGCCTCCGCATTTCTCTTCGGATATTTGATAATGAATAAGATTTTCAAAAATGAAAATCTTAGCGATACTGCGCTCGACAGGCTCACTATCTATATGGCAGTGGGGGTCATTGTCGGAGCAAGGCTGGGACACTGTTTTTTTTATGAACCGGGGTATTATCTATCCCATCCCCTTGAGATCATCAAGATATGGAAAGGAGGTCTGGCAAGCCATGGTGCAGCAATTGGCATTTTGCTGGCAATCTGGTATTTTGTCAGAAAAGAAAAAATGGATTATACATGGGCTATTGACCGGATTGCTATTGTAGTTGCCCTTGCCGGCTTGTTTATCAGGACAGGCAACCTGATGAATTCTGAAATTTATGGTGTTGAAACAACCTTACCATGGGGATTTGTTTTTTTAAGGGAAGGGGAGACTGTCCCGAAACACCCCACACAGATATATGAAGGCCTGTCATATTTGTTGATTTTTATATTACTCTACACAATATACTGGAGAAAAAAAGGAGAACATATTCAGGGATTGCTGATAAGCCTGGCCTGCATACTTATTTTTACAGCACGTTTCTTTATTGAATTTATAAAGGAAGATCAGGTTCCCGAAATTGAGGCAGGAATGAATCTTAATATTGGTCAGTGGTTAAGTATTCCTTTTATAATTTTAGGATTCGTCTGGCTGTACTTCAGCCTGAAGAACAAAAAACGGGCAATAATAAAAAGGTAAACCCTATTTTCTCAGGATACCGTTGAAAAGCACTTCAAGAATGCCATTCAACCGGTCCTCAATGTTTACTTCCCTTTTTTTCCAGAAGAGAGGAACTTCAAGTCCTTTCAACGTTGTCTGAACTGCCAGCGCAGTATATTCGCTGTTCACAACATTAAATACTTTTTTCCGTGCTCCGTGATACAGAATCAGCCTGAGAATTGCCAGTTCCTCACGGTCATACTTTGACCTTATCTTCTCAATAAAATCAAAATGGTCAAGGTTTTTATCAAAGATGGCGTTGTAATAATTCGATAGTTTTTCGAACGATTTCATCCTTACAAAAACATAATTTCTCATCTTATCAACAGGAGATTCGACCGATTTGATACTTGTAGTAAGCTCATTTCTAAGGATATTTGCCTCATATAAAACAACTGCTTCAAATATCTCTTCCTTGCTTTTATAATAATAATAAATGGAGCTTTTACCCATTTTAAGAGCTTTCGCAATTTCGTCCATGGTGGTTTTTTTAAACCCGTAACGGCTGAATATCTGCCCCGCAGAAATAATAACTTTCTTCCTAAACTCCTCTTTATTAATCATATATTCAGTTTTTGGAGATCCTGCCCTTCTTTACTGCAAATTTAAGATTTAATTAAGTCTATTCAAAATCTTCGAATAATCTGGTCGAGAATTTGAACTTATATAATTCTGAATTAATAATACTATTATTCAACATGGTATAGCCAGATATAATATCCCTCAATATTTTGTAATTTTGATCATAATTAATTCAGGACAGCGAAAGATTTTAAGAATGCTTGTATTCAATAAGAATTACCAGAGTATCTGGCCTGATGAATCAGATCCCTCTGTTATCAGGGTAATTGACCAGCAAAAATTGCCTTTTTTTTTCGAGACGAGGGAGTTGCGCTCTGTTGAAGATGTATACGGTGCAATTAAGGATATGACTATCCGCGGAGCTCCTCTTATAGGTGCTGCCGGTGCATTCGGGATATATCTTGCAACTCTTGAAATCACTTCACTTACAAATGTCGATCAGCATCTGGCAAATGCAGCAAGATATCTTATATCCTGCCGTCCTACTGCAGTAAACCTTTCCTGGGCGGTTAATTATGTTCTGGACAGGTTGAAAAAAGATACTTTTGCTCCTTCGCTCTCATCTGCAGCTCTGAAAGCAGCGATGGAGATCTGTGAAATGGAGAAGGAAAATTGCAGACAGATAGGCAAACATGGTCTGAAACTCATCGAGAAAATCAGTAAAAGGAAGAAAGGGAAACCTGTAAATATATTAACGCATTGTAATGCAGGCTGGCTTGCATGTGTTGACTATGGAACTGCAACATCACCAGTATATTTTGCCCATGATAAAGGAATTCCTGTCCATGTATGGGTTGATGAAACAAGGCCCCTGAATCAGGGAGCAAGACTCACTGCATGGGAACTGGGACAATACGGTGTCCCTTATACTTTAATTCCTGACAATACCGGAGGACACCTGATGCAGCACGGAATGGTGGATATCGTCATTGTGGGCAGTGACCGCACAACACGGACAGGAGATGTGGCCAATAAAATAGGTACATATCTCAAAGCCCTTGCCGCATATGATAATAAAATTCCTTTTTATTCAGCCCTGCCATCAACATCTATTGATTTTAACATAAGAAACGGATTATCAGAAATACCTGTTGAAGAACGCGATCCCGGGGAGGTAAAAACAGTTACAGGATTTATTGACAAAAAAATCCTTTCCGTCAGAATCTGCCCGGAGAATGCGACGGCGGTCAATTATGCATTTGATGTGACCCCTGCAAAATATATTACAGGCCTTATAACCGAAAAAGGAATTTGCCGGGCAACAGAAAAAGATATAAAAGAAATGTTTTCAGATAAATTCAAATAAAATGGAAGGGGTAGTAAAATTTAATTGTCACTGGAGCCAGTCCGGTCCCGTTATTTCAGACGAACAATATGAGATAATTAATTACTGGAGGGAAATCCTTTATAATATGGACCTGATAGGAGCCTATGAAAATGGCGTGGGATTTGGCAACATCAGCATGAGAATCAGGGGGGGCAATCAGTTTGTTATTACAGGATCTGCTACAGGTGAAATACCTGAACTTGAGCCGGGTCATTATGTAAAAGTAAATTCATTCAATATTGATGACAATGCAGTGCAATGTATCGGACCTTTAAAAGCATCTTCAGAATCTCTCACCCATGCTGCAATATACCTTGCTGATCCGGGAGCAAATGCCGTGGTACATGTTCATAGTATTGATCTGTGGAATGAGCTTATTTATAAGGTGCCGACAACCAATCCATCAATGGATTACGGAACAGCAGGTCTGGCAAAAGATATATTCAGACTTTTCAATGATTCTGATGTGTTCGAAAAAAGAATCATTATTATGGCGGGCGACAGAGCAGGGATCCTTACCTTCGGACACGACATGGATGAAGCAGTCAATGTGCTGATGAATTATCTCAGGAAAGAAAAATGATTATAATTGGCATTATAGGAGGATCCGGACTGGAGAATCCGGAAATTTTAAAATCTCCGGAAGAAAAATTTTCAGATACTCCTTATGGTGCCCCATCCTCTCCCTTGTTGTGTGGCACTGTCAATAATACAAAAACAGTAATCCTTTCCCGCCATGGATGGAATCATACCATTCCTCCTTCCCAGGTTAATAACCGTGCAAACATATTTGCGCTGAAGGATGCTGGCTGTACACATATTATTTCTACTACAGCATGCGGCAGCCTCAGGAAAGAAATAGAACGCGGAGATCTTGTGATGCCTGACCAGTTTATTGATTTTACACATCACAGAACAAATACTTATTTTGAGGAATTTGAGCCCGGTAAAATGAAACATACTTCGATGGCAGATCCGTTTGATAACAATTTGCGTAACCTTATCATTTCATCAGCCCGGGATATCGGACTGAAAATACATCAGAAAGGAACTGTCATTACAATTGAAGGTCCGAGGTTCTCTACCAGGGCAGAATCGAGAATGTTCCGCATGTGGGGTGCTGATATAATCAATATGTCGGTTGCGCCTGAGGTAATCCTTGCCAATGAGCTTGGTATACCATATGCTGCCATAGCCATGAGCACTGATTATGACAGCTGGAAAGAAGATGAAGTGCCTGTTTTATGGGAAGATGTTATTGCCGTATTTAATAAAAATGTCAATAATGTCATTCGTTTACTGCTCGAAGTTATCAGCAGGATCAGATAACCGTGTTCTTTCTTTTAATCAAGTTCTTGGATAATTACTGACAAATATTTAATATTGCAGTCCGTTTTAACGGAGGGCCCATAGCTCAGATGGTTAGAGCACCTGACTCATAATCAGGGGGTCGCTGGTTCGATCCCAGCTGGGCCCACATCATTAGTTCACATACTCTTCTAATTCAACATGTTAGAGGAGTTTTAATTTAATAGGGGACAATGCAGGGTACAGTTTATATCTCATTAAACCAGGTGGGGCCACAATAATCAAATATAAAACTCTTTAATTAAATACTTTAAAGAGATTTTATATTTTTAGAGGTCATATTGGGGATCGCTTTACTTAGAATAAGATATGCCCACAATTATGAACGTAGCATTGTCCGTGTTAGATGTTGCCTTTTATTAAAATTCTAAGCTTATTTCTATTCAACTAGATTGTCGAGGTTAGGTTATTTTACTTCATATTTTATCCTTCTGGTTAAAGGAATTCCCTCCTCAGTAACACCCTCGGCTGTTATATTTATTGTTGCAGGGCTGTCTGCATTATAATAATCAAGTTCAAATGATTTGTTTTTTTCGATTTTAAAATCAGGTTGCCAGAATATTGTGGATCGAACATCTGGCAGAAGAGTCTGAGATTCCTGGCTATTATATTCAGGAGAATAAAAGATCCTTGGTACATCAAAACCCGATAAAATTTTAAAAACAGAATTTGGAGACAATTCAATGGGATTTCTTTTAAATCCCTGGTAGGTTATAATGTTTATGACTCCGTTTGCTCCTCTCATTCCATATAATGGAGAAGCATTCAGAACATCAATCCTGTCGACCATTTTCATAGGCAGAGTAAGTATACTGATTAATCCCATTGTATCTACCTCATAACCATCTAATAAAATTAATGCACCATGGGCTTTTGGTTTCTTTTCCTCAGAGAACTGATAAGAGAACTGATTGCGAATGTAAATCTCCACGTCATCCGGATAATAGATGCTCCTGGGATTTATTCCCCTTTTTACCATTACTCCTGGGATCCTTCCGGATATAAAACTAAAAACATCTCCACCATAATTTTCCATAGCTGGGGTTACTAGTAGTTCTTTATCAGGAGTCGCGTAAAATCTGCGGCTTTCTTTTACCCTCAATTCCTGGGGAGTCTCTGCTCTCTTTGCTATAATTGATACTTCACCCAGATTTATGGTATCACTTAATTTATATTTCTTCAAATTATTAATCCTTATGATAGCCTCCTGTTGAAAAACCTTAAGATTTTTTGAAATAAGAGTAAATTCAATTGTATCTGGTTTGATATATTCTATATCCGGCGGGTTATACTGTATTGAATCGACAAAAATCCTTCCTGACATTTTTTCTAAATTATTTGTAGATGAAATAAATGCCTTTGTATTCCCATAAATATCAAGCTCATCGAATATGTACGATCCTTTCTTATCTGTTTTTGTATCCAGAAACATGGAAGAATTATACGAAAAAAGCCCAAGGTTTATCTTTGCCCCCTCTACAGGCTTATTATTTAACATCCTTTTCACATTACCTGAAATGCGAAAACCAATCTCATGCTTAAATGATGTTATCGAATCATATTTCCATTTAAAATCTCTCCATCCCTGCGTCATAAGAAGAAGATCAAGTTTCTGAAGTCTTTTTTTATTCTCGGGATCAAAATAGTACGATGGTTGTTCAATGGGTCCGTGCACATCCGATTCAAGAAGGAACCATGAAGCAATGGAAACCTGGAATGGTGAAGAATTATCCGTAAACTGTGACTCTGCAGCTGAAAACGAAAAGTCGCCAGTGCCGGAAAATGATGAATCACCTGATAATGATAAAAACACAGAAATTTTTTCCCTCGGTTTGTACTCTGCTTTATCTGTGATTACATTTATCCTGGTATCATCATTTCTTTGAAGGAAAAAGAGTCTTTCGGCAAGGGGCAATCCTTCAAATTCGGATAATGTAACCCTGATAATTCCGTCTGGCAGACTATCAAGGGGTACAAGATAATTGTTGACCAGTGAATCCAGTTTAATTTTTACCTTTTGGCTGACCAGGTTCCGTGAAGAGAGATTGACGGTAAATTCGTGATTTATAACTGATGGTAATGTAATTTCATTAGTACTAACTGTAAGTATCAGATTTTTATCGGGAGTTACAAAGGTCCGGATGACTACTCCTGCAGGGAAACTCGATGGCAGCTGAGCTTTTATTTCAGTCCCGTCTTTGCTCCTGACTTTTGTATAATATGTATATCCGGGAACGGGTTTAATATTGAAAAAGCCCATTCCCAGGTGAGTGCTGTTAAAAATCGTTATAAGTTCACCTGCTGAGGAGTATAATTCAATTGTGACATCAGATCCTTTACCAAGGGCATTTACAGCTTTGAAAGCGACTGTTGAAGTGACATTATCAATCAGTGAGCCTCCCTCGGGGAAGAAACTGATTTCGATTTTATTCTGGATTTTTTGTTTGACTCTGTTCAATCCTCCACCATCATCATATGGATTTATTACTGTTATCTTTTTAAGAGAAAAGAAATGGTCATCATAATTCCGCATATGGTTAGTATATGCCCTTATCCTGTAAATTCCCGAGGGAATTGAATCAGCCAGGTTGAAATCACCATTTCCCAGGCCATTTGATATTCGGATTGTTCTGCTCTGAACGATTTTTGAGTCAGGTGTTAATAGCTCAACATGAAGATTATTGGTATTAACAGAAAGTCTGTTTGTTGAAGGATCAACGGCATAAGCTTTGAACCAGATGTCATCGCCTGAGGAATAGCTACTGCGGTCAATATGCAGGTAAACCTTCTCAGCTAATTGTTTTGTGACATCTTTATTAAAATCCTGCGTAGTATTGTTCGACCTGCTATTTGAGGTACTGAAAAGTGTTAATATCATTCCCAGAGCAAAAGAAATAAGGTTCATTGACGAATGTATTATAGTTTTCATTAAACAAGACCCTTCTATATTTATACTCTACTTATATAGTAGTTTTTTTTGTCAGAATTTATGGTCTCTAGAATTGAGTCCAGGTAGCAGCTAACTAACTAAATAGTGTTTTATATGAGTAATAAACTTAATCATATTATACTAAATCGGGTATTTATAAGTACCTTAATTTTAATTAATATATCAAATTTACTACATTATTAGTTAATCATATTACTTTGACTTATATATCATTTCATTGATGATATCCAAATCAGAAAAAATGTTCTCTTTTGGTCTGAATTTAAATCCAGCTACTTTGTAATTGTCATTTAAATGAACATTATATTTATCCGGACTTTCTGGAATCTGGTCAAAGTATTTATCACTTTCATATTCTTCGAAGTTTATTGTAGTAAAGATCCTTGAAACATCCCTTGAACAATGCCAGGGGAAATGCCTAAATTCAATATCATTCTTTGTTATATACTTCGTTAAATAACCTATTAATGACTTTCTGTTTTTATCTACTTTTTTTACATCCACGCCGTTATAGTTTTCTGTTTTAATCTCCCTAAGTACATCAACTCCTTTTTCCCTTTCAGAAGCTAAACAGGAGGCCATAAAACCATTTACCTTCCTTATTGGCATGAAATCATTAGTTAGAAGATGAAAATGAATTGTACCGTTCTTCTGTCGTTCTGCAATCCACAAATAGGATTTTAAACCACAGTTTTTTCAAGCCGGCTGAAAGCATTACATTTCTTCCTGACTTTTGATTTATTCAGTTTATAACTTTTTTTATTCTCCTTTAATATTTTTTCATCAATCGGGAATGATTCTTTTATTGTCTTCTTTAACTCATCTCTGATCTTTTGGTTGGCCCGTCTCTTATGATCTCTCTTTATTGTGATTATTTCCCCATCTACAAGCCTTTTATTTGATGAACCACTAAACAAAGAAATTAGTTTCCGTCTGTTAAATGAAATGCTTGAATAAGAAATTTGATATGACATAATTCTGAGTTTGAAATGTTCGTACTTAAATAAATCCATTATAGGTTATTATAGGTAAATTATTATAGGTTAGCTCATGCTATTTGATTACATAAAGAAAATCAGGAATAATATTTCCTTTGTAAAATCTCTTCAGATATTGCCTTGTCCGACGATCATATACATTGAAATATTTCCATTCGGAATGTTTCTTATCTAGGAACTCTGCAAAACCATTCAGCTTATGAACTTTTGACCATTTTTTAGCCTCCCCTGAAGTTAAAAACACGGTAACAGAATAATCATTATTATGTCCCATAATTACCCCCTTTTATACTTAATATTTTTAACCGCTTGTATTGCCTGGTTAATCTCTTCAGCTTTGTACAAAACTCGATTTCCTATTCTATAGGATTGTACAATTCCTGACTTAGACCAATTGTTTAGAGTCGGAAGGGAAATTTTAAGTATTTCTGCAACCTCAAACCGACTTAAATAAGGAAGTTTTCTTACTGATTCTTTAGGTTCAGATTCTTTTTTGATTTTCTCGTCGAGAACTTCTCTGAAAATCTTTCTGAGATCCTCAGTATTTATTCCTTGTAAAATAATTGAATCCATACTTTTACTGATTATAACATCAGCAAAAATATGTCATCCATTATGCAGTAGTATTCTGCTGTAGTACGACTATTTTTTCTTCTTTATTCTATCTATATCACTTTTAACTAGTTCAACTTGATCACTAAACCCTGCTTTTTCAAAATATTTAAGAATAATACTTAAGTTTTTTATGTTTTTCCAGTAGTATAATTCAGAAATATATTGTCTCGTTGTTTCCAAATCTCTTCCAATGATAGGTGCATAAATCTCTGCTCTTTTTATATTGCTCCTCGCATGTTTCCCTATACCTAAATAATCTAATATAAGCATTTGAACTACATGCGATAATTGCTCTTTCTTTTCCCTTTTATGCCCTTCTAGTTCTTCAATTCTTTTTTCAAGAGTTAAAATCCTCAATTTGCTTCCATGTGTAATTGATTGCATAATCTTTCTTTATTTAAAAAAAGGATGGTTTAATAAATTATCAGCGTTCTCTTCCTGGGAAATACTAATATATCTTAAAAAACTTTTCTCTGTCCGGTGTCCTGTTATTTTCATAATTGTTATTGATGGTATTCCGGCCAAATATAAATTAGTTGCAAAACTTCTTCTGGCAGTATGTGTACAGATTAAGCTTGATTTCTTAACTGTGTTCTTGACCAATTTACCCCCCTTTGTTATCGAAACTTCAACTAAATCATTGATTTTTGCTAAGGTCCCTAAATGTTTAAGATTAAGGTTCATTTTTGGATTTGATAATGCTTGCGGTATTTCACCATTATACTTGCTTATTATCTCTCTGACATATCTATGAAGAGGAATAATAACTATTTCATTAGTCTTGCTTGTCCTCATCTTTATCTTATTCCCGTCAATAATATTTTCCTTCTTCAGTTCTGAGAAATCCGAGAATCTTAATCCTGTAAAACATCCTATAATAAACAGATCCCTTACACCTTCTAGTTGTTTGTCCTTCTTCAGATCCAGATTGTATATTCTCCCTAATTCTTCAACACTCAGGTATATTTTATCCGGCTCTTCAACCGGCCTTTTGAACTTTCTTTTTTTATACTCAATAGTCTTGTTAATACCTCTATCAGTAGCTTCATTTAAGAACGTCTTTAATATCTTAATATGTTTCCCGATTGTATTTTGCGAATAGTTCGCCTTAGTCAAATAAGATACAAATGAATTATAAAACTCCAGGTCAATATCCTCGAATGAAAAATTCCTCTTTATTGAAGTGCGAAAATCTTTCAATTTTCCCAAGGTCGTATTATATGCTTTAATTGTCCCTTTTGCCTTTAGTGACTTGCTATCTTCAACGTACTTATCAATGAAAGAGAACAAATCATCCTTTTTACTATCTGCGAATCTTATTGTCTTATCAAGTTCCTTTTTTAATAATTCATTCGTCGGTTCCAACCCATCATTTAATAATCTTCGGTAGGCAGTGTTTCCTTTTGATTCTAGGGACTTTAACCTTACATTGAACTCTGGGTATTCTGGAAACTTTTTTGTCTCCTTTGCCCTCTGATTTTCGAAATTCCAGTAATCAGGATTAATCTTTTCACCCGTTGAATACTTAAGTCTTTTATTATTATAGCTTAAAAACAGATAAATAAGCGATTCACCCTTAACTTTTTTTGGTTCTTTCAGAAAGAAATTTACCTCTGCCATATTTTATTTATTTTAGTCTTTCAAAGATAATAAAATATTATCAGGGGACTGTACAGGGGACAGAATTATTTAATTTGATTATTTTTCTTGATTTTTGATTATCTTTGTAAACTGCCATTAATTGACTGTTATAGAGAATAATTAAGTATAATCGAGTAAAACTAAGAATAAAAAAGAGTAGTCCAGCTGGGCCCACATGAAAATCAAACACTTACAACTCCAAATTGTAGGTGTTTTTTATTTGGTGCCAGTTTGGTGCCAGGTTTTGGATGAAAATTAACTGTTTCTATTATAGATTCTCTTCCTTTCAAGTTACAGGAAGACAGCATCACACATGTTTAACAGTTCTGAATAATAATTAGAAGAGTTCAGGTCACAACCTAATTAGGGCAATTAGACTATCCCACTCATACAAAATCAGCTGCATAAGTGGTTTCGTTTGTCTCTTTATTTGGTGACATTGCAATTCCAAATGAGAATCATAGAGTACTTGTTATAAATAACAATGAAACGGAATTAAAATAATGTAGAATTTGTGATCATACTCTTAATAACTTTAAGCCCTTGTTTAAAAGACAATGAATTGCATAAAGTATTATTTTAGAGATTATTTATCTTTGTATAAGATTGGTCATTATTAATTATTTGAACTATTCATAAATTATAACGATGGAAAAAAAGTTTTGCACTAACGAAATGTTTGATACTATCCTTTATGAATCAGAACATTTCAAAGTAGTTCCATCTCTAGGATCATTAATTGAGGGATGGGTATTGATTACACCCAAAAAGGAAGCATTAAATTTCAGCATGCTTTATGAAGATATATACTCTGAGTTGGAGTTGGTAATTTCTGAAATAAGGAATATCCAACATTCACTTTATGGGAATTCCATATTATTTGAGCATGGTCCAATGAAGAATGCCAGCAAAACAGGATGTGGAGTAGATTATGCTCATTTACATTTGGTGCCAACAAGATTAGATCTTATCTCTGGAATTCAAAAATTCTTACATGTTGATTTCAAATGGCAAGAAATAGTAGGTATTTCTGAAATCAATAGTATTAATAGGGATTTGCAAGATTACCTCTATTATCGAACACTTGATAATCGCCATTTTTGTACGTTCAATCAAGAATTTCCAAGTCAAATTTTTCGTCAAGTTATTGCCTATTCTCTAGGATTTCCTGAGAGGTATAACTGGAAAGAATATCCAGAATTAGCTGTTATTAATAAAACAATTCAAGATTTCGCATCAATCAAAGTTTGCCATGAGCAATGAATCAGGAAACAGTCCAGGTTTTGCACCATCTTACCCAACAGACGGTAGGGATATTGGAAATTGGAAAACTCGTTATCCAAAGGAAGCACAAAAAACAATTATCCTTGAAGCTATATACTTAGGATTAATACTTCTTCTTGTTCCTTGTTTTCTTTTATTATTTATTCTTTTAAAAGATCAACAGTTCTTTAATAACCAAATTATAAGAAAATACTCCTTCGCTTGGCTTGGTGGGACATTTGGGGGAGTTTTATTCTCATTAAAATGGTTATATCATTCTATAGCTAAGAATATTTGGAATGAGGATAGACGATTATGGAGGTTATTTACTCCTCATCTCTCTGGCGGTTTTTCTTTTGCCATGGTTGTCCTTATTTCATCAAATTTGATTAATGTTTTTAATCCTGAAGCCTTAAATAGATTAGGGACGATTTTTGGTATTGGTTTTTTGACTGGGTATTTTTCTGATTATGCAATTGGTAAATTTACTGATGTAGCTAAATCATTGTTTGGTACAAATCAGAAACAAGATTCTCTAACAGGGAATCAAAAAGATTCAAATGCCTGAACTTAATAAATATATTTTATTTAGTCAGGATTTTATACATGCCTCCCTCGAAAATTCTGGAGTTAAAGCATATAACCTTATTAAATATGGCTTAAACACCCCTGATTTTTTAATTATCACGAATGAACTTTATTCACTGTGGTTAGAAAAAGAAGAATCTATAAGTGAATCAGAATCATTCCTACGAACAATAATCTCATATTTTGTAAACCGAGGCATTAATTCAATCATTGTCAGATCTAGTGCTGTTAATGAACAATTTGGAGAACGAGGCTTATTTGTGAGTGAGATTTGTAAGCCCCGAAATAACTTGTTACTTCAAGTAATAATAAAAATCTATGAGGATTTTAAAAAGAAGTGCAATACTAATAAAATTGCCCTATTAATTCAGGAATACAAAGAGCCCATTGTAATAGGACATTTATCAAATGAAAGAAGGGTAACACCAAAAAAGGAGAATTGGTTTGTAGAAAAGGAGATACGTTCAGAAAAAGAAATATCACTAACAAAATTTAGGACTTCAGGTAATGAAAAAAAGGGATTGGATTATTCTATATATTCCTGCTTAAATATTAAATCGTTGAATTATAGCCTTGAATCAATTGCCTCCTTTTTTTGTAGAGAAGATTATAGATTTCATATTGAATGGTTATGGGACGGAAAGGTGTTCTGGATTTTGCAGATTGATGAGGAAATTAATAAGAATCAAGGTATAAAACCAGGTAGTGAATGGATCAAAGGAAGATGGAACCAAAGTAAAAATCCTTTTACTGATCTAAAAGGACTTGAAGTATTTGAAACAATTGAAACTTCACGGAAAAACTGGCCTAAAATATCATGCATCAAGTCATTTCGTGAATTAGAACTACCTTTTTGGCAAATTTTTATTCTGGAAAATGAGAGTATTATTGAAAGCTTATTTGCTGGCCACCCTGACCTTTCCTTAATATCAGATTTAAAAAATCTATTGACCTCACCAATTGTAATTAGAAGCGATGTAAGAGATAATCAAGAATTGTTGCTAGCGAGAACTGATACAATATTTAACTTAGACAGTGCATTAGAGTTTTTAATAAGCGAATCACAAAGATTTATTAACGGAGGATTAAGGTCAGACCAATTCTGCTTTCTGATACATAAGTTTATTGTTTCTGTGGCTGGAGCCCTAGCCTATGCAAAACCTAACCTGGAAAGGGTTAGAATAGATTCAACATGGGGAATTGTAGACGGCCTGTATTTTTATCCTCATGATTCTTATGAAGTTGATATAAGAGCAGAAAAAATCGCAAAGAAACTCAGATGTAAGCATAAGTATGTTGACTTTGATGAGAACGGGACATGGTATGCAAAAGAGGCAGGTATTAATTTTGATTGGAGACAATCTATAACGGACTATCAAATTTCACAAATAGCAACCATGACTCAATCGATAGTTGATAAGCTTGAGAAACCTACGACTGTAATGTTTTTCATCAATAAGAGAAAAGGGTTGCCAGAAGTATTACCTTGGTTTTATTCTATTGATGAAATATATGATTCTAAAACTGATTATACTGACATAATCTTTTCAGAGAAAAAAATAATTATTAACTCAAAAGATGACTTTTATAGATATAAAGATCTTGATTTCAGTCAACACAAAAAGAATAAATTAAAACTATGCTTGGACGTTGACCTTTTAAGAGATAAGGATTTTATTGAAGAAATCGCAGATTTTGCAAAAGAAAATGACTTTGTAGTTGATATGGAAGGGAGCATTCTGTCGCATCCTTATTATGTTCTAAGATCAAAAGGTGTAGTTGTCCGATGTTTCAATCCTCTTGATATAAGTCCCTCCACCAAAGAGTTTTATAAACTTGTGAGAGATCAAATTCCAATCAAAATCGAAAGCCAAAATGAGACTGTTATTAGCACCAAGGTGTTACCTGGTGAGCTTCTCAACTATTTGAAAGAAAAGGCAATAGAAGAGGCTTTTGAATTGTACTGGAGTAGAGATAACGATAATACTATTGAGGAACTTTCGGATTTATTTGAAGTCATTATTGGCGTGTGTAAAGCCTTTGGAATCGAATTAAAGGAAATTGAAAAGATTGCTGAAAAGAAAAGGCAGAAAAGAGGTGGATTTAATGAGGGAGTATATCTTATTGCTACAAAAGAAAACTCTCTATTTCAGCTTACAAAACCTGAACAAAAACTCTTTTCTGAAAGCAGTGAAAAACAGAAAATAAATGTCCCAATAAAACCTGTCATTAAATTTTTTCAAAAAGGTCAAATTCGAAATTTAAAATCGCTTTCAAAAGTTGATAAATTCGAATTATCATATATCAATAACTACAATTCATTATCAAATAAATTTAAGTACCTGTTAAAAGATGAGAATTATAATGGCATCACTATTGAATATAAAGAAAAGTGCATCAAGATATCATTAGAAAAAATCGACTTCTCTCCTGAAAAAGGTCAGATGGATTTATTTAAGGAATAGCTTATCCTCATGTCTTAACCCCCTATAAGTTGGACAGATTTATTAAAAGAATTTAGTGCAAATCATCTTTGGATAAGCCCAGAACGACTATCAATTTTGGTGGACATGAGCAAACCTATATGTTGATAGTGTCTCCAGTGACAAATTTGACATGTCTGGTTCAATTTTAATACCCTGTAGACAGTTTTAATCTTCTAAATTTACAATATTGTCAAATTATCGGATTGGCCCATAAAATATGACTCTTCTTATATTATGCTTCGTCAAGAGAAAGGCGTATTTTGGTCCGATTATGAAAAATCTCATCATACATCCAGGAGACCAAACTACGGATTTCCTTATCCCAATGTATGCTAACCTCAAAAACAAAACTGTTGTCAAAGGTGGTATTACAAAATTGGAATTACGGGAACTTATTGTATCCTATGATAGGGTTCTTATGCTTGGCCATGGTTCTCCATATGGATTATTAAATCCTGATCAGTTTCCTGATGCGGGTTCATATATAATTGATAATTCGATGGTTTTACCGTTAATGAACAAATCAAACAGCATATATATTTGGTGCTTCGCCAGTAAATTCGTCCATCAACATGAACTCTCAGGGCTGTGCACTGGGATGTTCATCAGCGAAGTCAGAGAAGCGAATTCCTACTGTTTTGATAACATAGATGAGAATTTGATAGATCAGTCAAATGAGAGATTCTCTTGGATAGTATCAAAATATTTAAGCCAGCCGATTGAGATCTTGTACCAAAAATTACTGTATGAGTATGAGCTGCTAGCAAGAACAAACCCCATAGCTAGATTTAACCTTGAACGCTTGTACATTAGATCCCGAAATATAGAAAAATATAGACGGGTTATTCATTGTTTTTCAAATTACAGAAAGTAAAGAAATTTCAGATTTGCTAATGCAAAGGTAATTTGATAACTTTCTGGTGTATTCTATATAGAAATATTAAATCTTATGGCTCGACCAATTGAATCTCAATTATATAGAGAACTAGTTGAATCATGTTTCAATTTCATAGGGAGAGGAACCCGAGAAATCAATGAAATATATGAATCAGTACAAATTTTACTACCGTATACAAACATTACCACCAAACAGAACATTTTGATACCACCCTTCTGAGTTGTTGATCTGTTATAGGATTCTGGACCTTGTTTTTTGCTTTATTCCGGTGAAGATTTTCATGTTCGGTTCTCAACTCAAA
>JALHSP010000014.1 GCA_022865305.1 Bacteroidales bacterium
AATCCATCTCTATAAAATGAGCCCTGCCAATAATTATTATTCTCCAGAAAAATCTAAAAATTCCGATAGCTATAGCCAGGGCAAAGATTAAGAGAGTAAATTGCAGGAGATAAGAATAGTCATTATTAGGAGAAGGGAGAGAAATAATATAATCTATGGCTCTTTGAATTATACGGGGTGAAATTAGTTGGGCAATATCCACTGCTACCAACATAAAAAATCCAAAAAACATTTTAAGAGGAACTTTTTTGTAGTAGGAAAAGATAAATTTAATTAACATAAATATAATAATATAATGTAAATATAAATATTGTCAATTAAATCAGTAGCCTACCACGCGACAGGGGGAAGATCTCCCTTTTCCTTGTCGGAGGATCTTTAACAATTTATTTTCTATCAATGTATATTTAATATATTTCAATTACGCTTTAGCCTAATTTGGTATTTTTTATGATTGTTTTGGTCCTCTTTTATAAATAACTGTTTACAATATTCTTGTATTATATAAACTTAAATGTGTTTTCTCTAATATTTCAATATACCATCAATTTTTTCTTTATATTTTATACCAGTTTGTTTTAGAATGCATTTAAGATTCCTTAAGTAGAGAAGTATACAGTTCTATTGTAGAGTCAACATATTCGTTGAAGTTCTCTATTTGTCTTGAAAATTTATAAGTGTTCTGTCCAATTCTTGATGCAATGTCTGGATGTCTAATTATATCCTCGATTATCGTCCTGAATTGCTTTGTATTTTTGGGGTCTATTAGCAAAACATTCTCACCATCGGTCAGATTTCCATAGCATCCCTTGTTATAAAGTTCTTTGCTGAGGATGAGACATTTCCCCACTGCCATTACCTCTCTCGGAATAATGGGCGTATGATATTGAATAGGGAATTCTCTCTCTGGCACCACTACACAGGTGGAAAGTTTAATTATAGAAGGTATTCTCCATGGAGGAACGAAATCTATGAAAATTGAGTGTTTTTCTAAATTATTTTTCCATATTACGTTTTTAAATTCCAGTAATCCCTTTCCATTTGCCACAAATAATAATAAAAAATCTCTTTTTATTCCTTTCACTGCTTCTATGAATTCGTATAGCCCTTTAGTTTTCCAGTAGTAGTTAATCTTTCCAATGTAAGTGATTATCGGGCAGTTAGGGATTTTTCTTTCGATATAATCAGAAAGAGGAAATGGAGAAACCTCAGGGTTAAATGCTTTTGTATCAACGCTCACTTTTTCATCATATGCGATTCTTGAATCAGATATCCCTAATGATAAAAACATTTCTTCAAAGGCTGGTATAGTAATAATCTTATTTACTCGCTGAAAAATTGTCTTAAAGAGGGTATGATAGGCGGAAGATGCGAAAAGTTTAGCTATATCGCTTCCCGCATGGCGTAGGATTTGAGGTCTTCCGGTAATATTTTTCGCTATAAAGCCAGATATGGCATAGGGTAGAATATAGTAAGTGTCTATAATTTGAAGATCATGTTTTTCAATAACTTCAATTGCAAGATTCGCAATTCTTTCAGTGTAGGCTTTGGAGAAAGGTATGTGCCAAGGGTTGGTATCTGCATTAGTACTGTGTAAATAGACATTACTGGGAATAAACTCAGGATCGTGTAAATCAAGTTTTTCTCTATAATCAATCTCGACTTCAAGAGCATTGGTAACGATATGGACTTCGTGCCCTCTTTCACCAAGAGCTTTTGCAAGCCAGTAAACCTTCGCGGAAACACCTCCTTCGATAGGGGGATATTTGCTTATAAGACAAATTTTCATTATCCAACTACTCCATTGATTGATATATCTTTGCTTTCTTTTGTATCTATCTCTTCGATGCCAATCCCTTCTGAATCGCTATTTGGTTAGTTTTACATTCGTTATTAATCATTTTAATCT
>JALHSP010000120.1 GCA_022865305.1 Bacteroidales bacterium
CCTGTCAAGATCAAGACAAGTCCTTTCAGGAATCTTGACAGAACCTGTAATCTGATTGAAGAAGTATTTACAAGAGAAAGATCATCAAGAAGAAAAACTTATATTTGGAAACCTGTGGTCTAAGAATGGGGAGTAGTTAACAACCAGAAAATAATAATAAACCACCATGAAGAAAATAGATTTTCCATTTTTTGAAGTTTTTATTTAACAATAATTTCATTTAAAATGGCAGACTATTAAAGTCAGGTATATATATTGTATCCGTAAGGAATAATGAAGTCAACTTTCAAATACGAATTTCGTTCAATTAAATATTCAAACAAAATTTATTTTGCCTCAACAATAGTATTTCTTCCTGTGTTATAACCTTGTCAGTTACAGAAAAAATACTGATCAATCAGAGTAATCAGCTCCGGGAGCTTACTGTTTAAATAATCCTATTCTTCAGAAATTAATAACTTTGACTAAAGTATTTAAAATTTGATACAATTAAGAAAGCAGAAAAGAAGTCAACGGATACAGATACACAGGCTAAATTGGAGATGTAAAAAGAACCCACATTTCCTGAAAGTGGGATTTTTAAACTTGCATAATGAATAAAAAACAATATAATTATGGTAACTGAAAATTTTACAATAGTATTTTCTGTCATTGCTACAATAATTTCATTTATAGGATTAATATATTCTAATCAGGCTAATAAGAAGTCAGATAATATACAGGAATTACAAACCAGACCTTGGTTAAATGCATTTATTAATACGAAATGTAATCCTAATGGTGAATATTATAGTTATCATATTAATGAAGATTTAAAGGTAGGATTTGCAGTAAGTATAGGTATTGAGAATATTGGAAATTCACCTGCTAGTAATATAAAAGTAATAGCAGATGTATTTATTGAAGATACGAAGTTTGAGGTTGATGCGAAGCCAGAAGAGATTTTTGTTTTAAGTCAGGATAAAACATATTATATAAAGAAAATACATATATACGATTCTCCAAGTAAGGAAATGTTAGTAGAATTAGGTAAAAAGATAGAAGAAAATAAAATTGGCATTAAAGCTAAAATTAATATAAGTTATAATGGATTAATTAATAGTAGAACCTATGGGACAGAAGTAAGCTATTTAATAACAAAAGAGCAATATAGGTATGATGGATTGGCAAAGATTATTTGAAATACCCGAATAAATGAAAAGAAATGAAGTAAGATAAGCCCCGGAAATAGAAAGCCGGGGTTTTTTATAGTCAGTTGGCATGGTTACTTAAACATGACCTCAATAGAAGCGATTTAAGACACGATCGCCCTCTGAGTCATATCACAGTATCCCCTAAAAATAGAACGTATGTAGAAAGCTCCATACGTTATTTCCATTAAAATTGTTCGTTATGTTAAAAGAACGGAAATATCATTTAAGCAACAAGCGGATTTATTTCCTGAATCCATGGTAATGACTTTACAGTTCGATATGGTAAATTCAACAGAACGAAAAGAAGTTCCGATAATCCGGAGCTTTTTTATTCTGTAATAGAATCTTTGATAATATTTTCAAGTTTACGTATCCGCTTTATTTCACGTCTTTTTTTTTCTATGTTTTGTTTATTAAAAGCATCGCTTACAAAATAAATCTTACTTAGGATTTTAATTGTTTCTATAAAATCTTCTTTTAAACGTCTGGGAAGTTTTCTTAATGCCTCGGACTTAACTAATGAGTCAAAAGTTTTATAAATTTTTACGTAGGAAACAAATGATTCGAGATTAGAACAATAATCCATGAATTTTGTGTCATCTGAAGGATCTATTTTCTTCCTAATCCATTTTCCGAAATTATTATTTTGGACAACTCCCTCAGAAAATACAAAATTCATTTTTTGCAATAAAGATGAATAAGCAGTAAGGGACTTCTGATGCTTTTTAAATTCATTAAATAATGCTTCCATGTTATTTTATTGCAATTTCAGATAATAAAACATTCTATGCAAAAAAATTTGTTTTACGCTTACTAACTGTTTAAATTAGTATCAGGGGAATTAGGGCTTAATTCCTTAGAATTAATGAAAGAATCCCGGCATCAGCGCCGGGATTTTTTTGTTTTAATAATCCTAATCTTGGGAAATTAGTAACTTTGATTACAAGAAATGAAAAGACAAAATGCTTTTATCCACCTATTTTGGTATGTATATGGGTACTTTTGTTACTCATATAAGTTATTCCATTAATACAAAACAAAATTCATTCCAACAGTCAAAACAAAAAACCTAGACTCAATGAAGATCAATTATTTCTTAATAGGGATTTTTCTTACCATTAGTTTGTTTATAAATAGTCAAGAGCTATTTGCTGAAGCTAAATCATCTAAAGTCGATTTACGAATCGAATCTCAAAATTTATATCAATCTTCAAGACAGAATGTTCCAAATCCAATCAAAGATTATGCTCCGTGGATTACTGCAATTTTAATTGTTATTGTTTCTTCATTTGTTACTTGGCGAATTTCTCAAGCACAGATGAAAACTACAAGAGAGAATATAATTCTCCAAGTGAATGCATCAAATATTTCAAATAAGCGACAAGAGTGGATAGATAATTTAAGGAAAAATATTGCAGAAATCATTAAGAATCATATGGTCTTAGCAGCAATAGTTTCAGTAGGTCAAGATTCTCGATATATGTATCAACATGAAGAATTTCAGAAAATTATCGGATTAATCACCTTAGTGGATCTCTCTTTAAATCCTAACGAGGTTGATTCAAAAAATCTTATGGAAATGCTGAAAGAATATACTAGCAATTATAATTTTAAAGCTCCAGACACAAGCGATAAGATTGAAAGGATAATTGAAGCAACTCAAAAAATATTAAAAGCAGAATGGAATCGAGTCAAGAGAAATGAATAAGACAACAATTAAAAAAACTACCACCAATACGGACAATAAAATAAATAAGTTTGTCACGGTTTTTATTTTAAAAGAGATACTTTAAATAATTTCGATCATAATATTCAGCACGATGGAAATAATTCCATAGGTGCAGCGAGGTAAGTCCCTGGAATCAGCGCCGGGGCTTTTTATTAAGTAAAGAATTGACCTAAAAATGACCAGTTTCCGGGCCTGCCGTTACAACCGTCGCACAAACAGACCTACTGAAAACAACGAAGCCCCTGATTTACAGAGGCTTTACGTTTGTGTTTAGCGGTGCGGACGGGGCTCGAACCCGCGACCCTCGGCGTGACAGGCCGATATTCTAACCAACTGAACTACCGCACCATTAATTAAAGCGATGCAAAATTAACCGAAATTTTAATTATTCAAAATAAATAACTCAAAAAACAGAAGCCGGCACCCTGAGCACCGGCTTCCAGAAAACCTTGATCTTTCCCTTTAATTACCGGGGATCTGGTGAAATAATTATTCACCTGAATTACGCTGATTCCGCGTAGTAAAATATGTCAGGCCGTTAATCTCGGCTATGTCATCAACTTTGAAACCATGTGAGTCAAGGAGCTCCATGACTTCATTCTTGCTCATATCCCTGTCTGTCTTTGAATCCAGAAAATTTATGAATCTGCTGTATATCCTTGAAGGCTGATAAAAAGCAGTCCCGTTAATCTTTTGATTTTTGCTGTCTGAAAAGCATCCGATAAAAGTAGCATCAGGTGGTAAAACCCTGAACACAACATGCAGAAAACTATCCAGATGTTTTATCTGGTTCAGCTTTTTCAGGTTTACAAGGACCTTTGTACCCTTAAGATCATTATGATCATAATAATAGTGATGCCTTGAAGAAAGCACAACTATATTTGCCTCCTGCTCCAGACCCAGCCATTGGAGATAATGAACGAAGTGTTCACCACCTTCTGCTATCAGGTTATCTATAACAGGATTAATCCCAGCCTGTTCAATGAATAATTGTTTTTTGTAGGAAATTATATCAGCAATCTTGTCGTCCGGAAGGTCAGTTTTACTAAGAACAGAAGTTTGATCCATCATTTTTATTTAATAAAAATAAGTCAGATAAAAATACGCTTTATGGTTATTCACGTCAAGCGCCCGGAGCCCAATTAAAGGGGAACTGAGATGTGATTAAATATTTTTGTCCACGAAATACGGACGAATATTTATCAGAAAAAACAGTTAATAACCGAACAAGGTGTGTTCGTCAAAAACAGTGTATAATTTACAGGCAAATTGAATGAAATGAATCCTGCCAGTCTGATCAGGGTGACAAAACTAAAGACGATCAGAGTATTAGTATGGCTGATGATTTATTTGCAGACAATTATTTAATAAAAGAGGATTTTGACCAATAGTTGATATATGATGATTAAAACAGGAGAAATTAGTTCATTTCACCTGCTCTGGTAGATTATTTCCTTTTAATTAATGCGACAAATCCACCGTTTTTTGCCAGAGTTACTTTAATAATATCATTTGCACTGGCTGATTTTTTTGCTTTCTTAAGCTCCTTTGGATCCTTATCCGAATTTTTAGAGTCAGCCCATATCTCGACCTCATAAATGCCTGCAGGCAGGAAGTCCAGTTTTATTTCGATATCTTTTGAATTGCTGTTGTTCATTACACCCAGGAACCACGTGTCACCGCTTCGTTTTGCCATTGCAATATAGTCACCGGGATAACCGCTTATGAATTTTATATCATCCCAGACTGTCGGAACTATTTTCAAAAAATCAGCGCCCGCCTGATTTAGTATGTTATCGGGATGATCGCAGACCACTGTCAAAGGACTTTCGTATATCACAAATTTCGAAAGCTCGGCAGCCCTGGTATTCCATACAACGGCAGGAGTCTGGTTTTTAAACTGTTCCTTTGTGACATTCAGAAAACCTCCGGGAGTATAATCCATCTGACCTGAAAGCATCCTGGTAAACGCCAGTTTAACATTATGTTCCGGGCTCATTTTGTTTGAAAACTTATAGTATTCATTCCCCATAACACCTTCCCTGGTTATCATATTCGGGTAGGTGCGTATGATCCCGTCAGGTTTGTATGCTCCGTGGAAATCGACAAGCAGATAATTTTCCGCCGCACACCTGATAATATCGTGATACCAGTTAACCATTTGCTGATCGTCACGGTCCATAAAATCTATCTTGATACCAGCAACTCCCCATGCATGATAAACGGGAAACGCTTTCCTGAATGCAGCGTTACGGTTTACATCGCTGGAATAAAGCCAGAGGATGATCTTAACATTTTTTGAGCCAGCATATTCAATTATTTCAGGAATACTGATCTGAGGAGCCCATTTTGTGATATCGGCTTCGGGAGAATTGAACTTTCCGTACCATTGCCAGTCAACAAGCATGTATGGCCAGCCCATTACTGATGCAAGATCAATGTATTGTTTTATTACCGGCATCTCCATCTTCACTTCACCACTCCACCAATGATCCCATGCACTCATTCCGGGCCTGATCCATGAAACATCCTTTATTGCACACGGATCATTAAGGTTCTGAATAATTTCAGATTCTATCAGAGTTCCCGGTGTTTCACCAATCATCAGAACACGCCACGGGGAACAGACTTCGTCACTGAAACGTACTTTGACGCCATTTTCAGGCTCACCTGGCAGAGGGACCAGCTTGGTGGTAAGCTGGTTTGCTGCACCACTGGTACCAATGTAAAAGGCAGGGTAATTATCTATCCTGGCTTCGGTAATTGCAACCCAGAAGCCAGTACTGTATTCCATCAGTAAAGGCATCCCTGCTATTGATTTTTCATTCAGGTAACTTAACGGATGCTCAAAAAACTCAGCTTCATTTGAGGACGAATATCCTTTGTATTCGGCAATCCATGCTTTTGGATCACCCGGAATATCGAATGCAGTTAACTCTTTAACAATCTGCCTGTCGCCTATTTTTGCACTTCTCGATAGCTTGTACTGAAAAGCTGCTCCATCATTATATGCTCTTACAAAAAGCTCCATCTGGCGCATCGGGGCGGATTTCTCTTTTAAGGTTAAATGAATCTCATTATAATTGTCAAGGATCTCTGCATGTTTCGATTTCACAACAGGTATCCATTTTTCATTAACATTTTTAACCAGTTGATCAATCACCATGAAGTTCCCGGTCATTGGCTGCTCATCCTTAAATTCGAAACCCATACTGGACGGATTAACGATATTTTGCCCCTTACAGGTAACAGAATAGCTTAGCTTTTCACCATTTGAGATATTCACAACAATTTTATTATCAGGCGATTTCACTGAATATTCCTGTGCAATGGTCAAGAATCCGGGGGCAACAAGCAAAAGGCAAAGAAGGCTTTTAGTTGATTTCATACGGGTATATTTTATTATTGAGTGATAAATGTAAATATAATAATCTGTGAAGATCTACGTAATCAGCGGGAAACTGAAAGGCACGGATTGCAAATCCGCGCCAGCGGTCAATAGAGAAAATCCTCAGAGCCACAGGGAATATGTGGGATAATTTTATTCAATCCTCTACCTTATCAGCTACTTTGGGTTTAAGCGTAGCTAGCAGCAATATTACTGCCAGGGCAACCGGGATGGCCAGCAATGCCAGGTCCCGCCCCAGTTTGCCGGCATCGGTGGATCTGCCAAGCCAGCTGGTGATAAATGCCCCGGCAAAAACACCTGTCATGTTCATCAGGCCGTAACCAGCTGCCCTGTGGTGTGGTGATACAAACTGACAGAGAATAGGCATATTGTTGGCATCAAACATTCCGAAGCCTATTCCGAATAATATACCGCCGCTTATAATACTGACTAATCCGCTGCCAAAACCTATCAGAAATAAAGCCGGAATAGTCAATGACAAACCTATAGTCCCTGTATATATTCTGCCGCGAAGGTTCCGGGAGATCCACCTGTCAGAAATGATCCCTCCGGTAATTACTCCTATAAATGATGAGAATGCTATTGTAATAGTACTCAAAGGCCCTGCTTTCGACATTTCAATGCCGAGACTATCCGAAAAAAGTGTTGGAAGCCAGTTTTTGATTGCCCAGCCCGGGAAGCTGGGGGTAGCAAAATAAAACAGAAACACCCAGAAGCTAACTGTTCCCAACAGCATACCCAGACTATGCTTTATTGAGTCAAATCCACCACCTAAAGTTTTTGTCTGCCCCAGAGATCCGGAGACAGCTCTTTTTTCGCTCAGAAAAAGAATCAGCACAACACTATACAGAATGCCTATCAGACCAAAGCTGTGAAATGCTGTCTGCCATGACCATGTATGGGCAACAGTTGCACCAAATCCTCCAAGTGCCTGACCGATATACAATCCCGTCAATGTGAATTCCGACAGCTAGCGAGCGGGTGCTGCCACGATGGTAATCTGCAATCAATGCCAGGCCTGCAGGTATGTATAATGCTTCGCTGATCCCCATAATTGCACGTAAAACATACAACTGTCCGAAGCTGGTAGCGTATCCCATTGTAAGTGTTACACCAGACCACACACCAAGGCTGCCAACGATCAGCCATTTCCGGTTTATCCGGTCAGCAATCAATCCTGCCACCGGGGACATCAGTCCATATATCCACAGGAAAATAGCCATAAGACGTCCGAAGTTCTCTGCTTTTTCCAGTTCATGGATATCACCCATAATGGCTGACTTCATAGTCGAAGCATCTGGCGATCCATATAATTCAGCAGTGCAACACCCCAGAGCAATGCAACAACCAGCCAGGGATACCAGGATTTTTGTTGGATTTGCATAAAATGTTATGTAGGGACGTTGCATGCAACGTCCCTACTATTTATTTTTATATTTTTTCTAATATTTTCGATATCTGGTACATCCCACGGGGTACATGGAAGCATCCTTTCCATTTTCCACCCTTGAGCGGCAGAAGCACTTCACCCCTCCTGTTGAGATAACCGAACCACTCGCCATACTGAGGATCAGGATAATGAGACCATGTATATTCCTGCACTCTTTCAAACCATTTCAGACAATCAGGATTTTTAGTATGATAATATCCTTTTATAAGGCTGATAAGTGTTTCAATGTGAACCCACCAGAGCTTCTGATCCCATTCCAGCTGCTGTACAGGTTTGCCTTTTATGTCAAGAAAATAATAAATACCTCCATATTCCTTATCCCAGCTGTAATTGAGAATATCCAGTGTCATACCTGTAACCTTCTGCATAAGGTTATTATCATTATTCCTTAAAGCCAGATCCATAACGAACCACATTGCCTCAAGTCCATGACCCGGATTGATCAGACGTCCATCGAAAGAATCAGAGAAGCTTCCATCAGGATTGACATTCTCCCTGATAAGTCCCGACTCCTTATCATAAAAGACCTCCGTCACTTCATGTATGCAACGGTCGATTGTTTCATCAACAAAATTCTTCTCCAGGAGATGCTCTATTTCGAGTGAAAGGTTACAGAGAGTCATTGGTACCGAAAAACTTTTAAGAGGCCGCGTACCTGCAACTGACTTGGTATATTTTCCCTTGGGGTTTTCTGACCTCTTTATGATATTTTTAAAAGTATTAACCGCAATCTCAGCATATCTTTCATTCCCGGTCGCTTTCGATAACTGCCCGAATGCCATCGTAGCAAAACAATCAGAAAAAATATTGTAGGGTGCTATAAGCGGTTTCCCTTCCCTGTTCAGTGAAAAATACCAGTTACCGTCTTTGTCACACCCGAATTTTTCAAGAAAATGAGCACCGTGCTCAGCCATCCCGAGCCATCGCTTATTTTTTTCGAGATTATTATAAAGTGATGAGAACATCCACACCTGTCGCCCCTGCAACCAGATAAACTTATCCGTGTCATAAACATTACCTGCACGGTCCAGGCAGGTAAAGTACCCGCCATATTCTTTATCAACAGAATGTTTTTCCCAGAAAGGGATTACATTATCCAGCAGTTCGTCTTTATATTTTTTTGCAAGATCGCTGAAATTTATTTTCATTTTTCACTGTTTAATTTCGTGTTTTATCTTATTGAAAAGAACTTATTCATATTAAGAAGCTCTACATCCTTTACAAAATCCTCATACATTTTATCGGTCATATTTTTAACTGGCAATCTGAATTTACCGCAATCAAGACCGATGTATTTCATGAATGCCTTACCTGTCGCAATACCTCCATACTTACCAAACAGTTCAATCATATCGACAGACCTCTGCTGCAGTTTTTTGGCTTCATGAAAATATCCTTTATTAAACGAGCTTATAAGAGTTTGATAAAGAGGAGCTGCATAATTGTAAGTGCTGCCTACCGCACCTTTGCAGCCTAATATAAGAGCTGAAAGAATGCATTCATCCCTTCCCCATAACAGATCATAGGCACCTTCTTTGTAATTAAGACATGACAGGAAATCCATAAAATCTTCATTGGTATATTTGATACCGGCGAAGTTGGGGATCATCTCACAAATCTTTTTCATAAAGCCGATCAACGGCATGTAAACTCCTGTAAGTACCGGTATATGATAAAAATAAACAGGCATATCCGGAACTGCTTCCCCCACCCTGGCAACAAATTCGGCCAGTTGTGTAGCGTCGACAGGCTTAAAAAAATATGGAGCCATCACCGCTATCGCTGACATTCCTATTTCCCGGGAAAAAACAGCATTTTCAATACATTCCTTATAGGATGTCCCGCCAACAAGATTAATGACACGTACCTTCCCTCCTTCCTTCAGACAGGCTGTCCATTTTGTTGCAACAACCTGCTTCTCTTTCTGGCTCAGAGAAACACCTTCACCTGTTGTACCATTAATAAATGCTCCGATGATCCCGTTCTTTTCCAGGAAGTTGTAATATTCGGGTATCATTCCGGCATTCAGGTTGCCATTTTTATCCATAGGTGTGAACGGAGCCGCAACCAATCCTTCATATTTCTTAATCTTTTTCATACAGCTTTTATTATTTTGTAACCATTCATTTTAGACTGTACATGTCCATTATTAAAACTCACCCCCTTTCTAATTTCCCCCAGGGGGGAAAGGTTTGATTATACTCCTCCCCCTTTGGGGGAAAGTTGGGTACGGGGTAAAATTATTTTAAATATAAAAATATAGTTGCATTTGAGACTTATTTTGACTGTGAAGTTGTTAACAAACAAAAACTCAGGAATTTCAGTTACTTAATTCCTTTAATGATATCCTTAACTGGTATTTTCTGGAAATATAGTTCTTTTACTCCTTCATAAATAATCCCGACACTATTTTCATCAACCATTGTAAGACAGGAATAGATGTAATCGTCATCACTTCAAACTGCAATAAGCTGGCCGGTTACAGCATGCAATACTAAATTGTTTTTTGATAAAAATAATTTAATAATAAAATATTTAAATGTTTTATAAAGTATTATTTTGTTGGAGTATAATTAGTTATGAAACATAGAAAAAGCGAGGGATGAAGGAAATCTCAATGTTTCAGAGCCGGTCTCAGTCAGATGTCAGAAAAAACAATTATTTTCAGCCCTTCTCCGCAAAAAGAATTCAGGTATGAGTGCAAGAGATATTAAAGAATTGATTACTGTCATCGATAACAGCAACCTCGTTGACAAAGCTGAAATGAAGCTGATTGAAATATTCATTAAAAAGGAATTAAAACCCGGTGATCCCATTCCAAAGGAAACAGAGCTTGCGGAAGCAATGGGTGTAAGCAGGACTGTTATAAGGGAATCCCTGACGAGGCTCAAGACTATTGATATCATTGAAGCGAAGAAGCATAAAGGGACTGTTATTAAAAGTCCGAGCCTTATTAAAACTCTTGAGAAATCACTGATCCCCAATATCCTGGATGATGCAACACTAAGGGATATCTTTGAACTCAGGCTTGTTATTGAAGTTGGCATGGCCGATTTTATAGTACAGCATGTAACACCTTCAGATATAAAAAACCTGAATGAAATAGTACGTACTGAACCTGAAAAATCCGATACTGTGCTTTTCGATATTGACCATGAGATAAAATTCCATGGATTGCTTTATGAAATAACGGGTAATAAAAGTCTGATACAGTTCCAGAAACTTCTGCTGCCGTTATTTAATTATGCATATAAAAGCGGGCTTATCAACAAACCTATCAAAAGAAAAAGGTATGTATCGCATAAGGGCCTTATTGAAGTCCTGAAAAGCGGTGATGCCGACAAATTCAGGAGCGCTATGCGGGCGCATCTGGAAAACCATTTCCAGCGCATCAACAACAGGCAGGTTAATTAGTTACAATCCCGTCTCTCCCTTTTCACCCTTATTTGTTTCGGCAGACAAAGCGCAGGAGCTCCCCTAAGGGGGCAAAAACTCTACTTTTCAGAAGACATTGTTAATTTCGTATCAGACATCTCCTTTTTTCATCGATTTTATGTAACTTTAGTAACTGTGTGCAATTCGGTGTTAGGTATAAGTAATATATCAGATAATCTATTAATTAATTCATTGACTGGAATTTACTTATGGGACTGACGGGGCATTGGCGTATTAAAGACAAAAGATAAAAGTTACAAGACAAAAGATTAAAAAATAAGACTTAGTGCGAGGTGCAAGGTCAAGGTACAAGGAAATCAAGAGTTCCCCTCCTGGGAGAGTCTGCCCCGATTCATCGGGGGGCAGGGGTGGGTTATTAAGTCAAAGAAGGGTGCAAGGTACAAGGTACAAGGTGTACGGTACAAATGATTGCATAGTCATATCCTCAATGTTAAGCAATTTTATTAAAACAAGATCAAGGCAGGCAACCACTTAAAGGCAGACCTTGTACCTTGCATCACGAACCTTGCACCTTCAATATTTATACGCATGTCAGCCGGCGTAATCTGATTGCAGTAAGGAGTCCGATTGAGGATCTGTACCTTAAATGAATTATTTAGCTCAGGATTTGATTTCTGAGTTTTGGTCAGTCACAAATTGACTGTATAACTTGTTATTATTCTGACAGTGCAGAAAAGCATCAAAACATAACACTATCCGCCCAAATCAGTATATATTCAGTAATTTTTACTCATATAAACAAGTTGGGTGCAATGCATTGACAGTCATCTTAATAAATTTTTATACCTAAATATAGATAATTTATGTAACAAAAATTTGTTAATTTGTACATCCTGAGCAGGGTAGAATTAAATATAAATCCACAAATACTTCGTTGGGCAAGAGAAGAAGCTGGTTTTGACCTGATTGAGATTTCTGAAAAGGTCGATATTGCTACCGACCGATATAAGCTCTGGGAAAAAGAAGGGAAAAACATACCTCTTGGTAAACTTAAAATAACAGCTAATTCCTATAAAAGACAGTTAGCTGTTTTTCTATTGCCTGCAGTCCCGGATAAAACTGTTAAACCTAAAGATTACAGAAATCTTAGCCCAACTGACAGCAAGTTTTCTAAAAAAATATTAGAAGTAATTCGAGATGTTACATACTTTACTGAGACAGCTTTAGAACTCCAAGGTGAATCATATTGGAAAGGAAGATATGAGTGGCTGGAATCAATAAAAAGTGAAATCAAAGATAGTTCCAGTTTTAATGATACCCTTCGAGAACTCATTGACATTAAAATTGATGACCAATTAAATTGGCATACAGATTCAGAAGCCTATAGAATCTGGAGACACGCTATTGAGGATCGCCTTGGAATTTTGGTTTTCCAATTTCCAATGCCAATGGAAGAGGCACATGGTTTCTGTATCACTGATAGATTACCTTATGCAATTGTCACTAATTCAAATCATAGTTATACAGGAAGAATTTTTACAATTTTCCATGAGCTTGCTCATATAATTCGACATCAGTCTGGCATATGCTTATATGAAAAAGCGACTGAAATACAAAAAGAAGAATGGGAATGTAATTTATTTGCTGGAAACTTCCTAGCACCTGATAATGTGATTGAGCAAACAAATGACATAAAAATGATTGCTCAATATGCCTCCAAACTTAAAGTAAGTAGAGAGGTTTATCTAAGACGATTGAAGGAAGAGAAAAAAATATCTGATATGAATTTTTACAATCTCTTAGATCAAATAAAAGCCACCTATAAAAAAGAGAAGAAGAAAAGTGGTTTTGTAAAACCTGTGGTTAAAAGCAGGGCTACAAGAGGTGAAACTTTTTTTAATATGGTTTTAGAAGCTGCGTATCATAATCAGATTTCTTATACTAAAGCTTCAAATGCTTTGGATTTAAATGTTGCTTCCCTGCTTCATGAAGTCTGAGGATAATATATATTTCATTGACAGTAGTGCTTTAATAACTGATAACAGGTTTTACCCTAAAAAAGTCATCCCTGATCTCTGGATATATATCGAAGAATTATTCCAACAGAAGAAATTATGTTCACATGATATGGTTTACAATGAAATCATTCCTTCATCTGGTCCAAAAGATGATATTGGTAAACTAATTCATAAATTTAAGTCCTCTTTCTATCCTATTACAAATAAGCAGGGACAACTTGCATTACAAATTCTTGCGAATTTTCCACGACTTATTGATCCTCGCGCTAAAAAAGATGAAGCAGATCCCTGGATTATTGCTCTTGTAATTGAGAAAATGGAAGCTGTAGATATTTTTGGGAACGCTTCTGATTATGTAGTTGTAAGTGCTGAAAGCGAAAAAAGTGACACTAAGATTCCTGCAGTTTGTAAGCACTTTAAAGTAAGACACATGAACTTATTCCAGTTTTTCGATGCTAATGGTTGGGAATTTGTTATGAACAAAAAATCCTAATTACAATTGAGATAAACTAAGCACAGCACCCAACATGGACAATAAAGTAAATAAACTTGTCACATTTTTTGCTTTTGCTCCTGCTACCAAGACAGGACTGTTACCGGGGATAAACCCGGACCGCACCACTACACCGCATCAAATTTGTAAACGGAGATAAATTTATGGCTCGCAATCAGCTTTGTACCGCGACACTCATAATGCTAAATAAAACTTGTACCCGGACGGCAAAAACACGTGCCATGCCCTCCTTGCACCGTGACAATTTCTCTGCTAAAGTACCGGGACTCTGCCCGGTGCTTGCGTCGGGTAACACAACCTCCCTTTATTGCCGGGCCGTTAGGCGTCATAGTTTCGAAAACCCCAGCCCGTCTTTGTTAGAGAATTTATCGTGATAATAATAGTTCGTCTTTTCTTGAATGCCTTGATTCACTCCTTACCAAATTTTATTTTGACGTGACAGCTTTCATCCACTTAGCGGGACTCTATCATCTGGACAACTTTATCATGCTTTGACAACTACTGCCCATCTATCGGGACTTTAAAAACTACGGCGCCTAACAGCTAAAAAAAATATTTGTACCTTGACTTTGAATTTCTTAAACCCTTGACAATAATAACAGAGCTAATACAATGTTTGAAACCAAAAAGAAAATCAAGGAAAGACTTATAGAATCATTCGGTAAAGTAAAAAAGGACTCTTTCTATTTTGAATCTATTGAAAAGTACTTCAGAAATAAGAATCATACAGGTGCATTTCAGATTTTATCAGATAAAACTTGTAATGATTTAGACTTTAATGAATTATTCATGTTTGTAGATAGGACAACATCAAAAGTTGGACAACAATTTCTATACGATACGTTAAGAACTATTCCTCCCAATGGTGATAAACTCGTTAAACAAGAGAAACTCATTGAGCAAATAACAAAAGATTCAAATCTGAGACTTGAACTTCAGATTCATCTTGACAAATTGACAAGAGAAAGCACTTATTTTATTACTACATTATTTCAAGATGAATACATTAAGAAACCAAAGTGGTTTTTTGTAATTCCAGTTTTGTCCTTAACAAGTTTGTTATCATTATCGTTTTTGCTTTTTATTCCACAAGTTTTCTTTGTCTTGTTAGTAGTAATGATTATTAATCTGGGAATTCATTACTGGAATAAACAGTACCTTCATGAATATATAGGTACAATTCCACAACTTTTAACATTAAACAGAGTAGCTGAAGAGCTATTAAAGCATAATATACTTAAAAAGATCAGCCTTGATTTGCCGGAATCAATAACGATAATTAATAAAATCAGGCATCGTATGTCATTTTTCAGATTGGAGGCAAAGTTCCAAAGTGATTTAGGAGTATTCTTTTGGAGTTTTATGGAGTTAATTAAAGCTCTGTTTTTATTGGAACCATTAATATTATTTGGAGTCTTAAAGCAATTAGACCTAAAAAGGAAGGAAATTGAAAATGTATTTTCTTTCGTAGGATATGTTGACTCGCTTATATCCATTGCTTCTTTAAGACAAGGACTTAACTTATTTTGCTTACCTGAATTAAATGACAAAAGCAAAGTTTTTGAAGCAATCGAAATGTATCATCCATTGATAGTTGACTGCGTTCCAAACTCTATCCATTGTTCCGGCAAATCAATTCTTCTGACTGGATCAAATATGTCTGGGAAAACATCTTTCATCCGAACGATTGGACTAAACACAATCACAGGATTAACAATTAATACATGTTTTGCCCGTCATTTTTCGATATCCAGATTAAAGATATATTCAGCAATCAGGTTAAGTGATGATTTAATGAATGATAAAAGTTATTATTTCGAAGAGGTCCTGACAATAAAAGAAATGATAGAAAAAAGTGAAATACCAGGATCCAATTTGTTTTTATTAGACGAGATTTTCAAAGGAACCAATACTATTGAGCGTATATCAGCAGGAAGATCCGTTTTGTCCTATCTGAACAATGAAAGTAATATCGTTTTTGTATCCACACATGATATTGAATTAGCAGATTTGCTTAGGGATAATTACAAACTGTATCATTTTAGCGAACAAGTGGATAATAAAACTGTTGATTTTGACTTTAAGCTAAAAGAAGGAAAACTAAAAAACAGAAACGCAATCCGGATTCTTGAGATAAATGGTTATCCAATGCAAATAATAACTGAAGCAATCGATTTATCCAAAAAATTGGATAAGATTTATGATATAAATAAAATTGATTAGTAAACCGAATTAGTCCCCAAAGGACCATTCTCCTACTTGATGAAAAAAAAATTACTACGAACGCCTAACACGGACAATAAAATTAATAGGTTTGTCACATTTTTTGCAACTTGCTCCTGCTCCCAAAACAGATTTGTAACTGGTGATAAAACCGGACCGCTCCATATCAGCTGACGTTAGTAATAATTACTTACTTTATTGCTATGCTGTTAGCACTCATGATATACATCTGCTTATTAGAATGAATGATGAATAAATATCTCGATCCAGATCCAAGATGGAAAGCCTTAGGAATAATATCTCAGGATGAATTCAATAACAAGATTATAGTTGAAGGGAAATTTCACAATAAAGTCCCACCGAAGATTGTTGAGGATTATATCGTTGTTGAAAGACTCCTATTTTATTCTTACTATTATTACCCATTGCTTGATGAAGCCTTCTCAAAAGCAACTCGAATATTTGAATCTGGTATCTCTCAGCGGATTAATGATTTAGGTCTTAACAGTAAGGATAAATTCCTTAATCTTGATCAAAAGATTAAAAAACTATCTCCACATACATCATCTGAGATAATTAAGGAATGGGGAAAGACTAAAGGCATCAGAAATTATTTTGCACATCCAAAATCAGGAAATGTAATGGGGATTTCTATCCACAGAGCATTCTTGCAAATGGTAAACATCATCAATACAATCTTTCTTGATCTTAAGATAGTACAGGCTAATGAACTCTATCTTGAAAATCTAAGAATAGAATCAAAACATTTCTCTGAAAACCTGCTCACATTTGATGCTGAAAATAAGAAAATCCTAATCTGGTCAATAATTCCCTATTCTTGCTTTGAGATAAATGGCATACTTAAATCATTTTGGGTATTTCATCCTGTTGGTAAAACATTCCCTCAAAATCTTCAAAATTTCATTTTTACCAAGCCAATTTGATATTGCTTATACTGCATTCTACTATGGTATTGATGTTGACTGGACTGATTTCACTAAAAGAAAGCTCTCAAAATATACAAGAGGTGAAGAGATAGCTCAACATCTTGTAATGGCTAAGGAATCAAATCCTAAAAAAATTGGACGGACAAATCAAACTAGTCTTAGTGAATATTTTAGAAACTTATACAATGCTGTAAAACTTGTTGACCAAGATCAATATCTTGATTTTTCAGAAAAGAAACAACTTATCAGAATATTAAGAGCTCAATTATCTAACCCAGAACTTTACGTATTTTTCTTTAACATAATGTCAAGATTTGGTAAAAAATGGAAAGGCAATGGATATATTATGAAATATGAATTCATTAAAAATGTTCCACTAGATTATTTGGAAAACTATGATCCAAAGGACTATTTTAATTTTGACTATGAAGAAGATGAAATAAAATAACTTTGCCTAACACGGACAATAAAGGTAAGTTGTTTGTCATGCTTTTTGCATGACTCTGAGCCACTTATCGGGACCAGTACTTAACCCGGCACCCGGATTCGCGCAGCTGCACGCAATAAAATTTCTGCATCATGACAATTTTCTGCCTTCGATCAAACTTGTACCGCGACACTGCGCCAATGCCCTTTTCCAACTTGTTCTACAGGGAGAAATACCCGACCGTCTATCAAACTTGTACCGCGATCACGCCAGTACTCAATAAAATTTGTACCAAGATGGCAAAAAGCACGCCATACCTGTCTTGCCACCGGGACTATTTTTCGGCTAAAGCACCAGGACACGTAGCCGGATGGCTGCGCCAGGTAACACAACCTCCCTTTATTGCCGGGCCGTTAGCTGTCATTTTCACTGCGACACGAAGTCGCTCTATATAACTGTTAACCAATGTATTACATGACTACTTTCGACAACACGAGTTGACATCCTGTTCCATCAGGTTAGCCTACCGGCACGTGCGTGTGGAGTGATCCCGGGTTCGAAGCTGCCGGGACAAGGTTACCTCTCCGGTAACAACAACTCGGAAGGTGCCGGCTTGGGTGGTATGGTGAACATATGTGAACTGTTGTAAGCGTCGTCAGAACGAAAAAGCGAAAGTTGTTGTTACGCTTTGACCAAAAGGTATAAGGGCAGGATATGAACTTTGTTGACTTCATACATTGGACGTTGACCCTTCGGCGTACAGACAGCACCTAACCCATCCTGTTATATGTTCGGAACGTGATAAGCCTGTATGGTTCCAGACACATGGTAGGCCTCTGGTGACGGGGGCACAATACCATGCAGGTAAAGGAGGATAAAGAAAGCGAAGGCTATCATGTAATTTGGTAGATAGGGGTTCAAGATTTGCCCCCCGGTGAAAGCAGGGCTGAATTTTATCTGGTGCTCTGTTGCAAGAAATCTGTAGTAAGACTTTAACTTAAGAAAGCAAATGAATCGCCATAAACGATGTGCTCTTAAGACTCTCATCACAACGTGGAATCTCATTCCATGGAATAAAGTGTATAAGAGAGTACGGTCATTGCAGAGACGTATTGCAAAGGCAATCAGCGAAGGTTACCGGAACAAGGCTTGCGCCTTGCAATGGCTACTGACGCACTCTTTCGCAGCCAAATTACTGGCAGTGAAGAGAGTAACAGAAAACAAAGGAAAGAACACTCCCGGCGTTGACGGGGTGTTATGGAAAACCTCTAAAGACAAGCTTAAAGCCACAAACTCACTAATCAGACAAGGATATACTGTTAAACCTCTGAGAAGGGTCTACATCAAAAAGAAAAATGGGAAGGAAAGACCCCTCGGAATACCTACAATGAAAGACAGGGCCATGCAGGCTCTCTTCCTTTCTGGTCTTGATCCGGTATCCGAAACAACCGCTGACTTCTCCTCATACGGCTTCCGCCGAAAGAGAAGTTGTCACGACGCTATCGCAAGGTGTTACATACACCTTTCAAGAAACGACAGCGCAACATGGATACTCGAGGCTGATATCAAAGGATGTTTTGATAATATCAGTCATGACTGGATCATCAATAATATCCTTACTGATAAACGAATAGTCACCAAGTGGCTCAAAGCCGGATTCATTGACAATAACAAACTGTTTCCTACAAAGGCAGGAACCCCACAAGGTGGCATTATCTCTCCTACCATTGCAAACATGGTATTGGATGGTCTCGAAGAAGCCATTTATAAATGTGTTAACACTCGTATTCGACAATACGATGGCTGCAGAAGGAACTACCATAAAATCCATTTTGTACGATATGCCGATGACTTTATTGTTACAGGAGCAAGCGAGGACATCTTAAGAAACGTTGTTAAGCCTGTCATTGCTGATTTCCTTAATGAAAGAGGACTGACGCTATCGGAGACTAAGACCAAAATCACAGACGTGTATACCGGGTTCGACTTCCTTGGTCAGAACATCAGAAAGTTCTCAAATGGAAAATTGCTGATCAGACCTTCAAAGGAAAACTTCAAAGCTGTTTTGTCAAAGATCAAATTTATCATTATCAAACATAGGGGGGCTCCTACTGTCGATCTCATCCACAGACTTAACTCTGTGATCACCGGATGGTCGAACTATCATAAACGTATCGTGGCAGCTGAATACTTTGTTGACCTCGACAGATTCATATGGTTTTACCTCTGGAAATGGGCTAAAAGAAGACATTCCAATAAAGGTTACTATTGGATCGCCAACAAATACTTTAAAAAGGTTGGTAATCGTAAATGGACCTTCTTTGGTACTTTTTACAACCGTACAGAGATCCTACTTAAATATGCCTCTGATACCCAAATCAAACGACACGTCCTTATCAATGGTAAAGCTAACCCATACTGTGCTCTGTGGGATAAGTACTACCGTCGTAGATTTGCCATGAGTTTGACCGCCTGATGTTGTATTGCCGGGTAACTTTGGTTACCTTTAGAGTGCTTGAGCCGTATGCGGTGAAAGTCGCACGTACGGTTCTTAGGAGGGAAAGGCGGGGTAACCCGCCCGACCTATCCGGCAAACATCTGCACACAATATGGAGTTTACAATGATAATTTCTCAATTTCTATAATAATCTGTTTAACAGCAATATTGACAACGCCCGATCAGAGGACAGATTCCATTTTCAACCAAACGACGTGTAAATGACGTGCAAAGTACCTCCCAAATATTTTTTGCATAAGTTTTTCAATTGTAATATTGACAAAACTTAAAATGCTTAACCATGAAACAACCAGAATTAGGGAAAAAGATTTCCGAATTAAGAAAAGACAAAGGGCTCACCCAAGAGGAGCTTGTGGACAAGTGCAACATAAGCGTCCAGACTCTTCAACGAATCGAGTCAGGAGAAGTCACTCCAAGAAGCTATACTGTAAAAACTATTCTCGCTGCCCTTGAATATGACATAAATAAAATATCAGATCTTGATGATAAAACTGCTCGAAGCTTCTTCGAATGGCTAAGAGAAGCCCTTCTGATTGATATAAATCCAGATAAGCCAGCTGATTATCTTATTAAACAACTTAACATAGCTTGGTTATTCGGACTAATCTATTTTATTTTAGGCTTTCTGGAGGGAGCAGCAGAATATTACAGAATGAAAGAGGATCAGATGATTTTCAGCATTCCCTTTTATGTATGCATGAAAATCTCTGTCTTGATTGCATTCTTTTTCTTTCAACGTGGCTTCATCATTATCGGTCATTTATTTAAGAACTACCTGCTTAAGATAATGTCGTTTGTTTTAGTTTTTGGAATGTTACTAATCATCAGCTATGATATAGCTTCAATATTTTACGAGTCAATTGAACGTGAGTTCATCCTTGGTTCTGAGGCTTTAACGTTTGGGGGGATAGGTATACTATTTGGGATCTCTCTTATCAAGCTTCAAAAACCTCTTGGACAACTACCGGTTATTGCAGGCATCTTTGAAATTTTCGCAGCATGCTTCTTCTTAACAATCTTCTTTGCGTTTGTTGGTGAAATCATCTTAATTCCGGCTGAGTTATTAGAGATTGTGATCTTATATAAAGTTTTGGAATTAGTAAAATCAAAACGACCAGAGAACGAGACTACTCCTGCATGACTAAGACCCTGAATTAAAGATAAATAACGCCGAAACGCTAACACGGACAATAAAGGTAAGTTGTTTGTCACACTTTTTGCTTTTGTTCCTGCACCCAAGACAGATTTGTAATGGCTTATACCGCGATCGCGCCAGTGCCCGCCACCAGCTTTGTTACCGGGGATAAATTCGCGACTCCGATCAAACTTGTACCGCGACACTCTATAACTTATAAAATTTGTACCTGGACGGCAAAAAGTGCGCCATACCCTCCTTGCACCGTGACAATTTTCCGGCTAAAGTACCGGGACCCTGCCCGGTGCTGTCGTCGGGTAACACAACCTCCCTTTATTGCCGGGCCGTTATGCGTCATATGAAACGACACCAGAATATAAACTAAAAATGAAGCAAAAATGATTGAATGGTTAATTAATAATCCTACTGTTTTTGGATTGATAACTTTGGTTTTGATGCAAATAGATTGGTTACTAACTCTCTCTCAAGAAAAAGAAAGAAAAGAGCATTATTTCAAGCATTATCAAAGTTATCCAATTAATACAATCGAAGGAAGCCCGGCTTTTCAAAATAGTGTTGCAAAACGGCAATATATAAACCCAAAACACCTGATAGCTTCAGTAATTATTGGAATTATTGTAACATTTGCCTTAATCCTGATTCCTGATAGGTTCAGTGCTTTATTAATTGGTTTTGTATGGGGTGTGTACTTAATTGTTTGTACTCAGCACTTAACCAATTTGACTGGATATATAGCCAGTCGTAAAGGACTTCATGGAAAATTGTTTCTGCATCAAAGAACTGGATATTTAATACAATCTGGAAGGTATTTTTCGATTGCACTTTTTCTATTTTTTCTTTCTATTCTTTCAGGTTCTGAAATAATTTATGGCGTAACCATTGCAGGATTCATATCATCAATTCGACAATTATTATTGCTTAAAAAGGTACCAAAGATTAATCAAGATGATTTACCCCCAGGATTAAATAGGGATTAAAACAAGATTTAAAATATAACACGAACGCATAACACGGACAATGCTCAGCAAAATGCCACCCCTGCAACCTGGCTCCTCGCTAAAACAGCCCACAGGGTTGTTTTTAAACGCCCGGCCCTTTTATTGCCGGGCCGTTACCGGTCAATTGACACACACGACCATAAGATGAACACTAGGCGACTTTTATTACTTTTCCTAATCCCAATCTTCGGATTAAACTGCTATTCACAGAATCTTATTGCAAATGGTTTGTTCGAGGATGCAAATACATGCACAGAATCAGATGCAGAGTGTTCTCCTGAAGCATGGAAGACAACTTCTCCATTTCTTTTATATTATGGTGGGGATAAATCAAACAAATATGTAGGATTTACAATATTTAATACTTCAATTCCAGAAACAAGAATGTACCTACAGATTAAACTGTTATGCCCATTGATAAAGGACAAATTATATAGATTTTCAATTAAGGTAAAACCCGGAGGAGCACAAATTGAATCAATTGGAGTTTTGTTTTCTGATTCAATCCTTTTTTATAATAAAGCTGTACTAATTAAAATAAAACCATCCATTGACCTTAATATTTCATTATTAAAAAGCACTAAACGCAATAGAGATAACTGGAATAATATTGATGTAGATTATAGAGCAAAAGGAAATGAGAAATATCTGATCATTGGAAATTTCCAAGCTGACTCTGAACAAAAGAGAACATTTTTCTCACCCCCAAAAGATTTTACCAATTATTCTTATGCCGTTGATGATGTTGAATTAATCCCTATTGACAAGATTGAATTATGTCCCGATTATGAAACGACAAGAGAAAAACTGTACAGCCTTAATGATAGGCATCCACTTAAAAGATACAATCTCTTTGGAGATGACGAGCGTCAAATCATTGAAATAGAAAAAAATCTTGACTGTGATACAATTCGAATAGGGAGTGTCTTTTTTGAATTTGATTCATATAAAATTGATTCCCTCGGTAAAATTTCTCTGGACTCATTATTCAGTAATTTAATTAAGGAAAATATTGATTTTATAAAAATCCATGGATATACTGATTCGATTGGGAATAAGGATTATAATTTAGACTTATCCCTTAACCGAGCTAATGCAATCAAAGAAATGTTAAGTGCTCATGATTTGACCGATTATATAACTGAGACAAAAGGATTTGGTGATACTTTCCCGATTGAAAGCAATTCTACTGAAGAGGGACGCAAAAAAAATAGACGAGTTGAAGTGATTATTAAATATAAAAATAAATCAACCATTAACACGGACAATAAAGTAAATTAGTCCAGCCTCCGCCAAGGCTTCGGCTGGCACAGTTGTCACGGTTTTTGCAAACTGATCCTGCTTCCTTGACAGGAATCTGTATGGGAATAAACCCGGTCCGCGCCACATCTGTTAACAAAATAACAGTACCGGGGTAAATTCTCGGCCACTTACTAACCTTGTACCGATTACTATGGTTTATACAAATTTATTACAATAATTTTTTTCATATTCTCTATTTTGGTTTACACAGGCAAAGACTCTTAAGATGAGCTTATTTCTTATAGCATTCAATACGCTCATTTTGTTTTTGCCTTCA